>JBBITB010000028.1:0-59018 GCA_037440985.1 Microcoleaceae cyanobacterium bin_387 | reverse complement strand
ACTGTCAACTGTCAACTGTCAACTGTCAACTGTCAACTGTCAACCTTCTTCCTTCAAAAAATGATCAAAAGAAACGCGATCGGGCATCGCGGGTTGAGCTCCTGATTTAGTCGCACATAATGCGCCCGCGACAGCCCCCCAAATCACAGCATCTTTTAAAGATAACCCCTGATCTAATCCCGCGGCTAAACCCCCACTAAACGCGTCCCCGCAGCCCACCGTATCCACCGTATCCACCCGAAAAGCCGGGACAAAAAAAGATTCATTTTCCCTGGCATAAATCACACCACGATCGCCCAATTTGACTAGGGCAATTTTCACCCCCCTCCGACATAATTCTAAAGCCGCGTATCTCGCCGATTCCTCATCATGTACCGCAAAACCCACTAATTGACTCGCTTCAATCTCATTCGGTGTTATGATATCAATAAGAGGGTAAAAATCCGCGGGTAAATGATCAATTGCCGGAGCCGGATCTAAAATTACCTTTACCCCCAATTCCTGGGCGAATTTAGCCGCGTCTATTACCCTAACTAAGGGAATTTCTAATTGTAATAAAAGCAGATTTACCTTCGGTAATAAATCTTTAACGCGTTCCACATCCGATACATCAATATTACCATTAGCCCCAGGAATGACAATAATATGATTTTGTCCAGAAGTTTCCACCGCGATCATTGCTACACCTGAATGAGTATTCTGATCCACAAAAACACCCTCAGTATTAACATAATTTTGTGCCAAATTAGCTAATAATTGTTGACCAAAATGATCATTACCGACACGTCCAATTAAATAAGTATTAACCCCTAAACGAGATGCAGCAACAGCCTGATTAGCACCTTTCCCACCGGGAGATGAAAAGAAACTTTTACCGATTAAAGTTTCACCAGGCAGAGGTAAACGAGGGGTTTGGGCAACTAAATCAATATTAATACTGCCAAAGACAATAATACTCATAAATAATACCTTATGTAAATAGGTAATAGGTAGTGGGTAATCGGTGATTAACACAGAAACGGTAAGGAAGTACAGATTAGGACATAATAAAAGTAAAAACATCCGTGTTCATCTGCGTTCATCTGCGGTTAAATAAAAATAAACTAATAAAAAAACCGATTTCTTAAAGAAACCGGTTTTTTTTAGTGGAACTGGGCAGAATCGAACTGCCGTCCAAAATGGGTATTAACTTTCCGTTCATTCACAGGTTTATCCTATCTAATCCTCAAGGCGGGAACCATCACTTATCCCCGATGGTGGGATGTACTGGTAAAGTCTTTTTCAGTCAGCCTACCAGAAGAAACTAACTAAAGCATCCGTTGGGGTTTTGTCCGTAGCCCTTAACGGAGTCAGACTACAGACGCTCGAACCTTAGAGGTTATTAGGCAGCAACAGGAGCCGCTTTACGAGCGAAGGGAACAATGTTGTTCGCATTTACTTTTTTTTGGGTCAGATATTTACGAGAGACAACCCGCTCTCGACCTGCATCACGAAGTAGCCCTCGCCACCCTGTCGAAACCATTACAGTCCCGTGTGATATTTTTATAGTATATACTTTTTTAGCTTTTGTCAAGGAGGTTGGGGATTGGGGATTAGGGATTAGGGATTGGGGATTAGGGATTGGGGATTGGGAATTGGGGATTGGGAATTGGGGATTGGGGATTGGGGATTAGGGATTAGGGACGTTTTTTTCTTCCTTCTTCCCTCTCTTCCCTCTCTTCCCTCTCCTCCCTCTCTTCCCTCTTCCTTAATTAATGTAACGTTTGATCCCAAACCGCGATATAGAACCCATTTGGGATCTATGCGATCGCAGCAATGGCTAATCTTTTAAGCATGAGTCTGACCAAACAAAGATTGAGCTTAGTTGTAGCATTTTCAAGACTTCTCTCAAAATTTTTCACTAAACTTTTACATCTTTCTACCCAAGAATTTGACCTTTCAATAACCCACCTAGCTTTGACTGGCACAAATCCTGATTTTGCCAGGGCTTTTTTTTCTACTTTTGATGGTTTTGGCGAAAGTTCAAACTGAATTTTCGTCATAATTTCGGGATAAACTTTCTCTAATTCTCTCCTAATTGTTTCGGGATGATAACCCTTGTCAAGTAAGATTGTTATTAGAGGAATATCGAGAGGTTTTGACTGAAAATAGTCAATATTTTTCATCAACATTTCAATTAAACCCCAGTCATCAGTTACATTTGCCTTGGTACAATGAGTGAAAAAAGGAAATCCTAAAATATCAACAGCTAAATGTCTCTTGATGCCATTTGTGGCTTGATAAAAACAAAATCCTTTTGAGGCGATACTGGCATTGCAAGTATTTTTAACCGCCTGAGAATCAATGATAATTAGGGTTGTCCATTTGGTTTTTTTTTTAATTGTTCTCGTAAGCGATGATGTAAGGTTTCCATAATTTTCTCAATTCCCCCTTGTTCTCGCCACTGCTTGTAATGCCAATAAACAGTTGAATAAGGTGGTAAGTCCTTGGGAAGAGCGCACCAATTACAACCGTTCTTGAGTTGATAAAATATACCATTTAAAATTTCCCTCTTACTCCATTTTGGGGTGCGAGTTTTTTTCTTCGGGGGTAATAATGGCTCAATAATTAACCATTCTCCCTCTGTTAAATCCGTCGAATATGACATAATCTTTTCGTTGAATAGGGTATGTGGCGATGCCTGCGGCTGGCGGAGCCTACGCTACCATCCTAAATTGTCAATAAAGGCGTGATAATTGCTACTATAAGAGAGGAAGGTGTATGATGCCAAACCATTTACTGCTATTGAGCTTACAGCGGTGTTGTCACCCTCCGCAATAGCGATCGCAGATCATTATTATAACTTGATGAGGGAAAAGATCCCAAATGGGTTCTATAAATCCGATCGCGTTTATTTCTTTCAATCACCCCTTTTAACTTACCCTTACGAAACTCAAAACGCTTTGAAGCGCGATCGTAAACATCCCTTAAGCCAACTTCCACGTTTTCGGGTGTACCCTGTAACATACCATTTAAAGTTGTTCGCATTAATAACTCACCCTGAGATTGGGCAAAAGAGGCCTCCGTTTGGCGTAACTTTCCCGTATCGTGATCGTAAATATATCCCAAAGTAATCTCCGAGGGTTTAATCTCATAAAGTGCCGTGCGTGTATTCGGCCAATCTCCCTTACTTTTCTCTTCCGTCGGTTTTCCTAATGCCTTAATAATTTCATCTTCGGAAGTTCCCACAGAGAAGCCCGGTACAACTGGAACGCGATCGCGCCCTGTCGGACTTTCCACAGGTTTCTGTTTTTGTGCTGGTTTTTCTTCTTCTTTCTCTGGGATAGATTGGGGACTAATAGAAGGTGAAACCTTGGGTTTTGGTGACTCCTTCACCGGTTCAGGTTTCGGAGTCTCGATCACTGGAGACGCAGACAATTTCGCAGAAGGAGAAGGTAAAACAGGAGACGGTTTGGGAGACTCAATAACAGGCGTTTTTATCACTTGCTTATAAACAGAAGATTTCGGGGTAGGTTTGGGTTTTTCCACTGTTGGAGTCACAGGTTTCGAGATATTATCAGCCTTCTGGGGAATCGGTTGACGAGTGAAAAGTACCACGATAAAACCCACCATCGCCGCCAAAAAAGATAAAAGCGCGATCGTGATCCGATTCATCCCCTGTCCCTGGGAAGGAGAAACCGATGGTATCGGAGTAGAATTTTGAGGAATAACAGCCACAGTCGGCCCAGTATTGGGCGAATAACGACCTTGAGGAGTAAGAGGAGGAGCCGTTTCTGTATGAGGTTCGATTAACAGTAGCTAATTTGTTTATATCCACTTATATATGCTAATGTATGTTTATGGCATACATACCACTCAGAAAAGCGGTCGAGTGTCTGGGTCTGCATCCACACACCCTGAGAAAATATGCAGACGAAGGGAAAATCAAAAGCCTTAAAAACGAGGCAGGGCAAAGACTCTACGATGTCGAGTCCTACCAACGTACTGCAACTAGAACTACCACTATTTGTTACTGTCGAGTCAGTTCAGCCAAGCCGCGAGATGACCTTAACAGACAAGTCGCCTATATGCAGTCCCTCTACCCAAAAGCCGAAATCATCCAAGACATCGGATCTCGACTCAACTTCAAACGCAAAGGACTGCAATCCCTATTGGTCTGACTTATGCGAGGTGATCAGCTCACAATTATTGTTGCCTGTCGAGACAGATTGTGCCGTTTCTCCTTGGAAATATTCGAGTTTATGGCACAACAAAACGGTGGAAAAATCGTGGTTCTCTCAAATCCTGTACACTGTCGAGAGACCGAACTCACAGCCGCTCTTCTCTGCATCCTTCATGTCTTCTCTTGTCGGATGCACTCCCTCAGAAGCAAAGCCGCGAAGATCCTCGAAGATCCGAATATTCCTAAACTCTGATCAGAAAGCACTGCTTAAACATTGGTTTGGTGTAAGTCGGTTTGTTTACAATCAAACCATTAAAGACTTGCAACAAACAGGAACTAAAGCTAACTGGATGGCAATAAAAACAGAGATTTTAAATAGTTTACCTGAATGGGCGAAATCTGTACCATTTCAGATTAAGTCTATTGCCATTAAAGATGCTTGTCTAGCAGTCAAAGCAGCTAAGAAAGGTTTTGGTAAAGACGGACAAATTAGAAAGTGTAGATTCCGCAGTCGAAGAGATAAACAACAAACAATATTTATCCCTAAGACCGCGATTAAAGATTGTGGAGTTTATCATACAGTTTTGGGTAAATGTACCCTGAAAGAATCACTCCCTCAAAACTTCAGTGATGGCAGATTAACATTAGCTTATGGCGAATATTATCTAGTCGTCTCTGAGGAAGTGCAACCACTCCAGACCGAAAGCCAAGGTCGGGTAGTTGCCTTAGATCCCGGTGTTCGCACCTTCATGACTTTCCTAAGTGAAAATTCTTTTGGTTGGCTAGGTAACGGTTCTAATTTACACATTCAGAAGTTATGTTTTAAATTAGATAAACTGGTTTCTCGAATTAGCAAAGCACCTAGTAAGCAAAAGAAACGATTGAAAAGAGCCTTCGATAGATTAAGATGCCAGATTAAGCATCTAATCAAAGAACTGCACCACAAGACAGCCAAGTTTCTGACAGACAACTTTGATGTGATTTTGCTCCCGACTTTTGAAACTAGCCAAATGGTTAGTAAGTCGAGACGAAAACTGAGAAATAAGTCGGTTCGTCAGATGCTAACTTTGAGTCATTATGAGTTTAAGTGCTTTCTGAAATGGAAAGCTTGGGAGAAGTCCAAAACTGTAATTGACTGCAATGAAGCTTTCACTTCCAAGACAGTCTCTTGGACTGGTGAAGTCGTGAAAAACTTGGGTAGTGCTAGAGTTATTAAATCGGCTCAAACAGGATTAGTCCTGAATCGGGATCTAAATGGTGCGCGTGGGATTTTCCTCCGTGCATTGGTTGATACGCCTTGGTTGAGAGAACATCTTAACTTATGTGTTTGTTAGCAAATGTTAGCAAAAAAGTATCGGTAATAACGATAACCACTCATCCATAGTCGAGGGGCGATATGAGATATCCAAAGCCATTCCCCGTAAAATAGCTTGATTCAACCCGGCACTCAATTGAGGTTGTAACGTCCGAGGCTCAGGAAGGGGATATCGATCGCGCAATAAGGCACTGATCGGAACTTGTCCCGTCACCAAAGAATAAAGCGTCGCGGCTAACCCATAAACATCCGTCGCGGGTGTAAACTTCCCTTGGGGTAAATACTGCTCCAAAGGAGCATAACCTTCCGATACCATATTTGTATGATTTTGCGTCATCCCTGGGGTAAACTCGCGCGCGATACCAAAATCAATTAACACCACATCAGTAGTACCCTCGCGTAACATAATATTCTGGGGTTTAATATCTCGATGCAATAACCCCTTTTGATGCACAACCTTTAACGCGGCACCGATTTGACGAATATAATGCAAAGCCAATGTTTCCGGTAACACCTTACCCGTCCCAACTAAATCCCCCAAAGTCTTACCAAAATTTTGGGTCTAAAGCCCCGTCCTTCTAGGACGGCTTTAATTTCTATAAAGTGTAAACAATTCTTAAATATATGCACTTTGCGAATACAATGCTCTGCAAAGGCAATAGAATAATAGCATGATTGTACTAGAGTTCAAGTTAAAGGGCAAAGCGCAGCAATATCGGGTCATAGACGAAATGATCCGCACATCTCAATTTGTCCGAAACAAAACTATTAGATATTGGATCGACAATCAAGGAGTCAAGTTAGTCGATAATTACAAACAATGCGCCATCATGGCCAAAGAGTTTGAATGGGCAGGCAAACTTAACTCAACGGCACGTCAAGCTTCGGCTGAACGCGCCATTTTTGCTATCCAACGTTTTTTCTCGAATTGCAAAGCTAAAAAACCAGGGAAAAAAGGATACCCACAGTTTAAGAAACACACCCGTTCAGTAGAGTACAAACAGTCAGGTTGGGCGCTTTCTAACGACAAAAGATGCTTGACGTTTAAAGACGGTTTCGCTGCTGGAAAGTTCAAGTTAATCGGTAGTCGGGATTTGCACTTCTATGCACCTGATGAGATTAAGCGAATCAGGGTAGTTCGTCGTGCTGATGGCTACTACGCTCAGTTTTGTATCGACGTAGAACGGACAGAGGAAACAATTCCTACAGGCTTTGCCGTAGGGTTGGACGTGGGTTTAAACCATTTCTACACCGATAGTACCGGGGCAACAGTTCCAAATCCTCGACACCTCCATAAAAGTGAAAAAGCTTTAAAGCGGTTACAGAAACGAGTTTCTCGGAAAAAGAAAGGTTCTAGTAATCGCAAAAAAGCTATCAATAAGTTAGGACGAAAACACCTGAAAGTCAGTAGGCAACGCAAAGACTTCGCCATCAAGACGGCGTTGTGCGTAGTGAAATCTAACGATTTTGTAGCCTACGAAAACCTTCAGGTAAAAAATATGGTGAAAAACCATAAGCTTGCTAAATCAATTAGTGATGCAGCTTGGTCGCAGTTTGCTCAATGGTTGCAATACTTTGGAAAAGTGTACGGTAAAACAGTAGTTGCTGTTGCTCCTCAGTATACTTCTCAAGATTGCTCAACCTGTGGCAATACTGTCAAAAAATCACTGTCGGTCAGAACTCATATTTGTGGTTGCGGTACGATACTAGACCGCGACCATAACGCAGCTCTGAATATTCTGGCAAAAGGATTGAAGCAAGCAGGAATTAATTTAAGTTTAAATACGGTGGGGCACACCGGAATTAACGCTTGGGGACAGAACGATCTCTACTCGTTGATGGTAGCATCAACGGGCAAGCCGACTGACTGAACCAAGAATCCTCGTGCCTTCAGGCCGAGGAGTGTCAACGATGAATATATCCATCCCAAATAGTCAACTCGCGTCTTTCTCATCATAGACTGGGGACTGAGGATTTTGGATTTTCCATTACGCAATAGGTAATGGGTAATTGGTAATGGGTAATCGGTAATTGGTAATGGGTAATCGGTAATCGGTAATGGATAATTGGTAACTATTAATTGTCAACTGTCAACTGTCAACTGTCAACTGTTAACCTTCTTCCCCTCTATGAGTAAAAAGACTTGGAAGTTATTATGTTTGAGTAATGGTCATGGAGAAGATGCGATCGCGGTTCGCATTTTACGAGAATTACAAAAACTACCAAATTGTCCCGAATTAGCAGTCCTTCCCATCGTCGGAGAAGGACACGCGTACTCAGACTTAGGCGAAATTCCCATTATCGGGCCAGTCCAACAAATGCCCTCCGGTGGTTTCATTTATATGGATGGTCGTCAATTATGGGGCGATATTCAAGGGGGCTTACTGCAACTTACCCTCACACAATGGAAAATTATTCGCACTTGGGGGAGAGAAGGTGGTTTTATACTCGCGGTAGGCGATATTGTACCCTTATTATTCGCGTGGTTGAGTGGGGCGCCCTATGCCTTTGTCGGTACCGCGAAATCAGAATATTATATCCGTGATGAGGAAGGCCCCCTCAGTCGTCAGTCTTGGTGGGAACATTACGAAGGTTGGTCAGGTTCCGTATATTTACCTTGGGAACGATGGTTAATGAGTCGATCGCGTTGTCAAGCAGTATTTCCCAGAGATACGCTGACAACGAAAATATTACAAAAATTTAGGATTCCAGCTTACGATCTGGGAAACCCCATGATGGATGATCTCGAACATTCACAGATGATGTCTGGGGAGGACAGAGAAAATTTAGCAATTGAAGACAAGTCGCGTTTATCCCTGGTAATTACCCTTCTTCCGGGTTCGAGAATACCAGAAGCTTATCACAATTGGCGTTTAATTTTAGAAGCCGTTGACCATATTATTCAAACATTTTATGATCGTGAATTATTATTTTTAGCCGCGATCGCGCCCTCCTTAAGTTTAGAAGGATTTTATCAAGGTTTAGACAGCTTTGGATGGCAAGGGGAAAAGACAGGAAGACTACAACGAGGGAGTATTTTACTTAACTCTAGTAATGAACTTTCCTCTGGGATGTTTCAAGGGCAAATGAGTGTTACTTTTACCCTCAGACGTGCCACCTTATTATTAACTAAACAAGGTTTTAATGAGTGTTTACAACAAGGGGATTTCGCTATCGCCCTTGCCGGAACAGCGACCGAACAATTTATTGGCTTAGGAAAACCCGCGATCGCGATTCCTGGTAAAGGGCCTCAATATACCCCCGCGTTTGCCGAAGCCCAAAGTCGCTTATTAGGACTCTCCCTCATTCTGACACAATCACCCGCAGCCGTTCCTAGTCTCATTCAATCCCTTTTAGCTGATCCTGATCAATTGCAATTAATTGCAGAAAATGGAAAACGTCGGATGGGTAATCCGGGTTCAGCCCGTCGTATTGCTACTTGTTTATTAGACAAAATCAAATCCCAAAATTAAATTTTTCTAGGGAATTCTTAACTCTGAAATCCCATTTATTATTTCTATTGATGATTTGAGCATGCAAAAAAAAATTAACCCAAGACTTACCGATAGTTTCTCAAACTTAACCGACAATTGAAAATCTCTATTTTCTCAAATTTAAAAAAAATAAAAACAGTGATTTATTGGTAAAAAAATCAAACACGGGATTGTGTTAGTGAGAAAAATCGGTTAAAATTGAGGCGGAAAAACCAAGAAAAGTTGAATCAGCAAAACATTTTAGTAAGTGTTATCATTGAGAATACAAGTAACACAGGATAATTTGTTGCCTTTGTCAGGATCACCGGTGAGAAAAGCTTAATCAGCTTTTCAGTACAGATGTTTTGCACCTTTACAGACTAAACCTACTGTATTTTCCCTCGATAGCCAAGATTACTCGTACCCTAATGGTGAATCAATCATGCCGAAAAAACAATCCCCTCTGTATCTGCCAACACTCGATCAAGTCATCGATCACTCCCCCTTAACCGTTGGGCCAGATACCTTGTTAACAGACGTGATTACTCTCATGGGTGAAAATCGCGCTACTTGTCTGCTCAGTGACACCTCTGAGGAGTATTATCTCTCTCAACCTTTGGCACCTGATCCCCTCGAAAGCATCCCCAATTCTAGTTATGTCTTAATTGTAGAATCTGGCCTGTTAAAAGGAATTTTTACCGAAAGAGATATGGTGCGTTTAATTGCCGCGTCATGGGATTTTCGCCTAATTAAAATTAAAGAAGTGATGAGTTATCCCGTGATGACACTGACAGAAACTCCCGGGCAAGATGTTTTTACCGCGTTAATTATTCTGCGTCAACATCACATTCGTCATCTCCCTATTCTCAATGAAAAAGGGGAACTGCTAGGGGTAATCACACCAGATAGTATTCGTAATGCCATGTTACAACCAACCCGACTATTACGGTTACGAAAAGTAACAGAAGTAATGACTATAAATGTCATTCAAGCCCCCCCAACAATTTCTGTCCTGGGTTTAGCCCAATTAATGAGTAAATATGGAGTAAGTTGTGTCGTTATTACAGAAGAAAAAAAAGAAAACTGTCCCGAAAATCGACACTCAAAAAAACCTCCATTAATCCCCATCGGAATTGTCACCGAACGGGATATTGTCCAGTTTAAAGTCTTAGAATTAAATTTGTCTCAGTTAGAAGCCTCTACCGTAATGAGTTATCCCCTCGCGTCTATTAATCCACAGGAGTCTCTTTGGGTCGCCCATCGAGTCATGCAGGAGCGTTATGTGCGACGTTTAGTTGTGATTAATCAAGAGGGAGAACTCTTGGGAATTATTACCCAAACCAGTTTATTAAGTGTTCTTGATCCCATAGAAATGTCTGGTATTATTGATGCTTTACATGGGGCAGTTGAAGAACAAACAGCCGAATTAAAAAAAGCAAATATTGATTTAATTAATACTAATAATAAATTAAAACAGGAAATCACGATCCGCCAACGGGCAGAGTTCCGTCTTCGTCTTTTAGAATCTTGTGTTGTCAGTGCCAATGACGCGATCGTAATTATGGAAGGGATATCAAGAGACGTGAATGATACTAGCTTTGATCCCGAAGATCCGAGAATTTTTTATGTCAACGAAGCCTTTACCGAAATGACAGGTTATTTGCCCGAAGAAATTATTGGTAAAAATCCTAGTTATTTGCGTGGCATCGACACCGATCCTCTACAAGTCGACCAGATAAAGGCTTCTTTTAAGTGTCAAAAACCCCTCCGTGTTGAATTAATTAATTATCGCAAAGATGGAACACCTTATTGGGTTGAACTCAACAGTGTTCCCGTTAAAGATGAACAAGGTAATTTCAGTCATTGGATATCTATTCAACGCAATATTACAGAACGAAAATTTATGGAGAAAGCCCTATTTGAGGAAAAAGAATTAGCCCAAGTCACATTAAAATCTATTGGGGATGGTGTCATTACAACGGACTCCGAAGGGCGAGTTGTTTCCCTCAATCCTGTAGCGGAAAATCTTACCGGTTGGTCAACTATAAACGCGAAGGGTTTACCCCTGACAAAAGTAATGCAAATTATCCATGAAGCCACGGGAATTCCAATAGAAAATACGGCCAAAATTGCCATGACCGAAAATCGCATTGTCGATATGAGTGATTATAGTGTTTTAATTGCTCGTAATAACCATGAATTTGCTATTGATCATTGCGCGTCACCAATTCATACCAATGATGGACGTATTATTGGTGCTGTAGTAGTATTTCGAGATGTCACCCAAATTCGCATTCAAGCCCATCAATTATCTTGGCAAGCTACCCATGATGCTTTAACCGGTTTAGTTAATCGTAGAGAATTTGAATATCAATTGCAACAGGCAGTACAAAATTCCCAAAAACATAATCAACAACATTTATTACTTTATTTAGATTTAGACCGTTTTAAAATTGTTAATGATACTTGTGGCCATGTCGCGGGGGATGAATTATTACGACAAGTCAGTGAATTATTTAAACAACGTATTCGCAAAACGGATATGTTAGCTCGTTTAGGTGGGGATGAATTTGCCATTTTATTATATCAATGTCCTCTGAATCAAGGTTTACAGGTATCCGAATCGTTATTGCATTCTATTCAGTCTTTCCGTTTTGTCTGGGAGGATAAAACCTTTACTATTGGTGTTAGTATTGGTTTAGCCGTCATCGATCCTCATACTGTCTCCCATTCTAGTGTTTTAAGTTGTGCTGATGTCGCCTGTTATGCCGCAAAAGATAAAGGACGAAATAGGGTACAAATTTATCAAGTAGGCGATCGCGAATTAGCGAAACAAAAAGGAGAAGCTCATTGGGCTGTGCGGATTAATCAAGCTTTAGAAACAAATCAGTTTTGTTTATATTATCAGGCGATTGTCCCCTTAAAAAATCACTCAAAATGGGAGCATTATGAAATTCTCATACGCATGGATGATGGGGGGAAAATTGTTTCCCCTATGGCCTTTATGCCCGCGGCAGAACGTTATAATTTGATGAGTGCCATAGATCGTTGGGTGATTGAGACTTTATTTGCTAATTTGAAGGAAACTACGGGGCTTTACGCGATTAATCTTTCCGGCTCCAGTATTAATGATGAACAGTTTATTGATTTTTTGACTTTACAGTTTTCTACTTATCAAATACCGCCTCAATTAATCTGTTTTGAAATTACGGAAACCATCGCGATCTCTAATCTCAGTAAAGCCGCGAATTTTATTCGTCAATTAAAGGACTTAGGTTGTCAATTTGCCTTAGATGATTTTGGCTGTGGAATGTCATCCTTTGCTTATCTCAAAAATCTGCCCGTAGATTTTGTCAAAATAGATGGTAATTTTGTCAAGAGTATTGTCGATAGTCCCGTTGATTTCGCAATGGTAGAAGCCATTAATCGCATCGGTCATGTTATGGGAATTAAAACTATTGCAGAATATGTCGAAAATGAAATAATTTTGACAAAACTACAAGAAATGGAAGTAGATTATGGTCAAGGTTATTACTTAGATAAACCTCGACCATTTATTACATTAAATTCTCCGACGGAAACTTTATCTGAAATAAATGGTGATTTTTTTACGGTAAAACAACCGGAGGTCTCGACAAAAATTGCTTAACATGAATGGGGGGGATATTTATGGAATTCAATATAATAATTGTTCCTGACACTTTTTTTGATAAATTAACGCGACTGAATCCGTGGGATTTTTGGCAATAACTTCTTGAAAATATCCTAATGCTGAAACATATTTTTTATTTTGCCATGCTTGAATGCCTTTATTAAAAGTTGATAATGTTTCTAATTTAAGGAGCGAATTTACGGAATGGGAACCAAATACTTCATAAAGTTCAATAATTTTTTGTTTGCCACTGGGATTAACTCGATCTATCTCACGATAACTATATAATAAATCTGTATGTTTAACTGAGGTAATTACGGCTTTACTAGCAATAATAGGACAACCATAAAATTTAGTTAATCTTTCTAAGCGTGACGCGGTATTGACCACATCTCCAATCACAGTAGAATCCATCCGTTGATGGGAACCTAACGTTCCAATCATGCCTATTCCTGTATGAATACCTATACCAATTTTTAAAGGATCTTTTAGATTGAATTGTTCACGATTTTCATTAAATTGTTGTAAACTGTCTTGCATCATTATCGCGGTATTAATCGCGTCTTCTGCATGGGATTCAGATTGAGTAAATATCGCCATAATGGCATCCCCTAAAAATTTATCAATAAATCCTTTATGGGTGGTAATACAATCACTCATTTGTGAAAAAAACACGTTTAACCATTCAAAGGTTTTACTCACGACTTGGGATTCTGCGATGCCGGTAAAATCTCGAATATCACAAAATAAAATTGTCATTTCTTCTTCTGTGACATTTCCTAACTGAATGGAATCGACTCCCTGGGGGGCAATTCTCTGTAAAAATTGTTCAGGAACAAATAAACGAAACTTTTCGGACAGGGCTTCACTGATTTGCCATGCGCTATAAATTTGTTCTTTAATTTGTTGTTTCACTTGTTGACGAATTTCGGAGTCTAATAGTTCCAATCTCTGTTTTTGTAACCGCAAACTATTTTCTACTTTCGCGACAAATAGACGGCGATTTACAGGTTTAATTAAATAACCATCTGCCATCATTTCTAAACCTTTGAGATGAGATTCTTCATCATCTAACGCGGTAAGAAAAAGAATTGGAACGGATAAAAAACGGCGATTTTGACGGAGAATTTTACAGACTTCAAATCCATCCATTTCTGGCATCATTACATCTAAAATAATGAGATCAATGGGAGTTTGATTTGCGATCTCGATGGCTTGATTACCGGAAGAAGCCGACAAAACATTATAACCATTTAAACGTAATAACTCCGTCAATAAAAAGAGATTTGCCGGATCATCATCTACCAGTAAAATACAAGGACAATTCTTAGACATACTCTTTATAGGAGTTACTTATTACTCCATAAGCAGCATTGATGTTATATTTACGGCATCCCGTGTTCTTAGTTTACCTTAGAACTTGTAATTACAGATTGCACGATCGCGATCGCGTCTGTAATATTGAGGGGTTTACTGAGATAAGCATCAGCCCCCGCGGCCAAACAACGATCGCGATCGCCAGACATCGCCATTGCTGTTACCGCGATAATAGGTACCGACTGCCAAAGGGGATGTTTTTTTAATTCCTCCATCAACTTAAACCCATCAATATCGGGTAATTGAATATCCATTAAAATCAAATCAGGTAAGACACTTTTCTGCACAATAGGAGAGTGAATACAATCCCACATTGTTTGGCCATCGGCAATTAATTCTACCGTATAACCTTCTAATTCCAAGACTTCCGTAATTAACATTTGATTAAAGGGTTGATCTTCTACTACTAACACCCGTTTCATACCTATTGAAGTCGAGGGAGGAACCAAAATCTCCGTTGTCGTTATCGGAGTTAATGTTTGTTGGTGTAATTCTTGACGCATTTCTGTTAAGGGCAACCAAACACGGAAGGTACTACCGCAATCGCAAACAGATTGAAAAGAGACAGTCCCACCATGTAATTCGGCTAATCTTTTAGTTAAAGCTAACCCTAAACCTGTGCCTTCGTGACGGCGTGTTAAAGAAGAATCAACTTGTTGAAAAGGTCGAAATAATAAATGCCAACGATCTTCGGGAACACCAATTCCGGAATCTTCCACCTCTATACAAAGATAAGGGGTACTGGCATTAATCGGAGAACAATCCGGCCGATAACTACCATTTATTTCATTACCATAAGCCAAACGACCAGTTAATTTAACATAACCACCTTCTGGTGTAAATTTAACTGCGTTAGAAAGTAAATTAATAATAATTTGTCGCACTCGGCGTTCATCCAGAAGAACTGTAGAGACTCGTTCATCAAATTTTAATGATAAATTAATGCGTTTTTTATCAGCCCTTGGTTGCATCATTTTCATACAATCTGTCGCTAATATTTTCACATTAATAGGGGCTAAATTAAGATCAACTTTACCCGCTTCAATTTTGGAAAGATCCAGAATATCATTAATTAATTGTAAAAGATGTTGACCACTCTTTTCAATCAGTTGAATATAGTTAACTTGACGATCACTTAAGGTTCCCGATACTTGTCGCAAGAGTAAATCAGAAAATCCTAAAATACTATTTAATGGAGTTCGCAATTCATGGGACATGGATGCCAAAAATTCCGATTTTAACTGGGAAGAACGTTCTAATTCTTGATTAATTTTCTGTAATTTATCTTGAGATTGAGCTCTTTCAATGGCAATTCCCAAAGTGCGACACGCGGCTAATAATATATCTTCATGGGGGGTCGTTTTCAACTTGTTGAGATCGCGTGACTCTAAGGTTAAAACTCCAATAATTCTACCATCGGGTGCGGGTATGGGAAATATCGCGAATTGGGCAATCCCCGGATGACAAAATCCGGTGACGGCTTGGGGATGATTGCGATAATCTTCTACAAATATCGGTTCACCTGTTTCTACCACTTGCCAAAGTAAACCTTGTCCATAGGGTATTCCTTTATTAAGTATTTCTTGCATTTCCGCGATCGCGGGTTCTCCATAAGTCGCGATAAATTGAGAGGATACTTCATTAGTAAGAGTACCCGCGAGTCGGTTTTTTCCTTCTCCACTAATGACTTTGACATCACCAAAGGCAGCATTCATCGCCTTGACGAGATATTCCAGGGCAAAATGTCCTATTTCTTTAACTGTATTAGAGTCTTGAAGACGTTCATTTAGTCCTAGGAGAAACCGTAAACGTTTCACTTCCCCGTTTAATTTTTTTTGCGCTTTGTGATTACTTGTCACATCACGAAAAATAAAGAGGTGATCGCCCCTTGGTGTTACAGTTAGTTCAATTTCCAGACAGACTCCATTCGTTTGTTCCACATAAAAAGAATTATGGGAAAATTCTGCTTGTTGTAACGCGGATTTGAACTCTCTACCATCCACTTCGGACCAATATCCTTGGGCAATAATTTCTTTTAAGAGTTCATCTTCATGGGGTTGTGATTCTAACCAGTCCGCGGATACTCCCCATGTATTAGCTAATTTTTCATTGAACAATATTAAATGATGGGACTCATCAAAAAGCGCGATCGCGTTATCAATTTGCTTAAGTATAATTTCTTGTTCTTCCCTTAATTTTTGTTCATCTATTAGTTCTTTTTTCATAAAGCTCCCCTATCGTTGTTGCTCTGCTTGTTGTCTTGAATTTTGAGATATCAAATATGCAGCAATATTATTACATTTTTTCTGTCAATTGAATGTGAGCGGGATCGGTAATATATGTGATCTAAGTCATCTTGCTTTTATTTTAATGGATAAATTTTCCCATATTATTAGTTAAATTATGTTACTCAAAAATACTATTAAAATTTAAAAAAATGAGGTGTCGTTGCTATGTCGTTAGTATTTTGATGTTTTTTTTGTTTTTCACCTAAGACATGGAACTGAATACTTATCAGTTACCAACTAACACCTTTTTCTTTTTATCTATAGGGAGAAATTGTCAAAAATTAGTCCATTCTTAACTCCATTTGGTATTATCCACCACCGACAATGGTGACAATTTCCACGCGATCGCCCTCTTGCATTTCGGTTTCTTCCCAAAATTGACGATGGAGAATTTCGCCATTATATTCGATCGCGATTAGACGCGGATTGAGGTTCAATTGTTGGAGAAAATCCGGTAATTTTGTCTGAGGTGCACAAGTTTTTATTTCGCCATTAACTTTTAATGAGATCATAGGTAGTATCAGGTAGGTGGTATTAGGTGGTAGGTATTAGGTGGTAGGTATTAGGTGGTAGGTATTAGGTGGTAGGTATTAGGTGGTAGGTATTAGATCAAGAATTAAAACTTAACAGCAATTCCGAATCCCCAATCCCCAATCCCTAATCCCCAATCCCTAATCCCCAATCACCTATTCAGAAATAACGGGTAAAATTTTCTGAGTGCGAAGATTCTGAATGCGGGTGAGTTGGGAGATAAAATATTGAGTAACTAAAGTCGGTTGTTCTGCTTGCATAATAGCACGAACTACCGCGATCCGTTCGGCTCCCGCGTCTAAAACTTCCTCCAAATTATTAATATCAATGCCGCCGATGCCAAACCAAGGAAGGGAACAATTCTGAGCCGCATAACGGACATAATCCAAACCCGTCGCGGCTTTATTTGCCTTAGTAGGAGTTTCATAAATCGGGCCAACACCAATATAATCAGCACCATCATCAATAGCGCGTTTCATTTCTTCAGGATTAGTGGTAGAGCGGCCAATAATTTTACCCGGAGCTAACAACTGACGAGCTAACGCGATGGGAATATCTTGTTGGCCAAGATGGACTCCATCCGCATCAACCGCGATCGCGAGATCAACGCGATCATTAATCAAAAACAAAGCACCATAACGATGACAAATTTGGCGTAACTTTTGTGCGCGTTGTAATCGGAGAGAATCATCAACATTTTTATCACGATATTGAACAATTCTTAATCCCCCTTGTAACGCAGCCTCCACAATTTTATATAAATCATCCGAAGGTGATGTTACCAAATATAACCCCGAATTGAGTAATAACTCCTGAGTACGATAAGCTAACAAACCACTTTCCAAAGTATAAACACGATAGCGCAATTGTTTAAAAGCGGCTCCCATATCCGGGTGATAGAGTTTCCCGTATTCTTCCAACACGCGTAGGGCTTCTTGTATCCGACAAAAATTCGCCTGTAATAAAGCTTCCAGACTCGATCGCGTTTCCTCTTGAGGATGAGATAAGTCAGTACCGGGATCACCCGGAGTATCGCGGGACTTGCGTAATTGGGAATCATGCCATTTGGCTAACTCCTGTCGTAATTCTTTACACTCATTGGCATACTTGGCATTATTCATACCAAAACGACACCATTCTTCAATAATTCTCAACCCCTCGCGAGCCCTATCGAGATTCGCGTCAAGGATACGGTAAATAGCTGGTTGTGTGGATAAACTCCAACTTAAATGATCGCCCATGCCAAAAAACTCCTATAATCTTTCAGTCTAAAGCCTTGATGAAGGTTTATTTTGTCGGTATGCCAAAATTAAGATACAAGAAACCTTTTATATTTTGCCACTTGTCGATTATAGTTTGATCAGTTTTCCTGCGTTAATGGAATTTCCCGAAGGCCCTAGGCATGGAAATATAGATTAAAGCGATTTATTGATAAAATTTTTTATCATTAGATGGGAGGACATCTGTGAGTTTCAGTCTAAAAGCATCTCAACACCTTCAGCAGACACAAATACCATCGAACCGGGGAACATATCATCATACCCAGAGATGGGGCTTCAGCGAAAACCTATCCATTACCACATCCGTGCCTAACTTTTTCCTTCTTCCTTCTTGCTTCTTCCTTGTGTTTTCCCTTTTGGGCTTATCCTCCGGCGCGATCGCGCAAGAAGTCCTTTCTAGCTCCGCCCCAGGGGAAATAGCCCGAAAGCCATCCCCTCAAGAATTTATCAAAATTAACCTACTACACGTCAACCCCACCACAGGGAATGATTTGCAGGGGAATGGGACTTTGGAGACACCCTATAAAACCATTACCCAAGCATTAAAACTCGCGCAACCCAATACAGTCATTTTATTAGCCCCAGGGACCTATAGCAATCGCAGTGGGGAACAATTCCCCCTAATCCTCAAACCCGATGTGATTCTCCAAGGGAATCCGCAAAATCGTGGTCAAAGCATTATTATCGAAGGTAGTGGTTATTTTATTAGTCCCAGCGCCGCAGGACAAAATATTACCATCTTGACGAGCGATCGTGCTGGCTTAAGTGGTTTAACCGTGATCAATCGGGCTGATCGAGGTTATGGAGTCTGGGTAGAGTCGGGGACTCCAGTGATCACCGATAATACTTTTACAGGAAATACCCATGATGGAATTTCCGTTGTCGGTTATGCCACGCCTATTATTAAAGGTAATTATTTCACCCGTAATGGTGCCAATGGTATCACCCTATTTGGTAACTCTAAAGCAGAAGTGAGAGAAAACATCTTTGAAAATACCGGATTTGGTATTAATGTTTCCCAAACCGCGGAGCCTAAACTGATCAAAAATCGTATTACTTTTAATAAAGATGGCGTTGTGATTCAAGCTTCTGCCCGTCCCATCTTGCGCGATAATTATATAGAGCGTAATCAACGGGATGGTATTGTCGCGATCGCGTCATCTCTTCCCAACTTAGGCACTATTGAAGAACCCGGAGGGAATATTATCCGTAATAATGGTCGCTATGATATCCATAATGCGGCTAATCAAACGATTTCTTCGTCGGGAAATCAATTATTGAAACATCGTACCCAGGGTTCAATCTTAATCGATGGATCTGTGGTGTCTGTTCGTCCCAACCTGCCCAGTCTTCCGATCAATAATAACACGTCTAGTATCAGTAAAACGCCCCCCAAAACTCCATCTTCTCTTTCTATTTTACCTTCGATTTCTAGTCCTGAAAAGAGTATTCCCATCGCGGTTCCTCCACCAGAATCACGTCCTATTTTTTCCTCACCGATGAAATCTGCACCGATTACACCACCAACGGGAGGAGACGCTCCAAGTGTCCCATCAGAAGGGTTACTCCGGGTTCCTAATGGGAATATTCCCTTGGGAAGAGGGGGGTATATTCCCAGTATTTTAGCTCGTTCCTCTCTATCTGGAACGCGATCATCGGCGGCGATTCCTTTAAATTATCGAGTGTTAGTGGAAGTAACAACGGATATGGAAGAAGCAAAATTACATCAGATTGTGCCAGAAGCCTTTAGTATAGTTTGGCAAAATAAACGGTTTGTTCAAGCGGGAGTTTTTAATAGAATTGATAAGGCAAATGAGTTACTTCAACAACTTATCAGTAATGGCCTAAAAGCTCGTATTACTAATCTCAAATAATCATATCTTAGGTTTCTTGATCTGTTGTTATGTGGTAGGTAGTCGTGGGTAAATATTAAGTTGACAGTTGATAGTTGACAATTGACAGTTGATAGTTGTGTCATATAGCACTTCTTAAACCAGTGAGGCTTCATGAAAACCTGGAAAAACTTATTTACCAATGAAAAACTTACCATAAAAGTGTTTGTCAACTGTCAACCGTCAACCAACTGTCAACTGTCAACTGTCAACTGTCAACTGTCTTTCCTCTTCCTTAACAAGTATGCCCAAAAAAAGAGCACTGCTTTTAGTCAATCGTCAAGCACGACATGGGACTAAATTAGTCGCAGAAGTGATTTATCAATTACAAATATTAGGGTTAGACTTTTTTGAGGAATCGACGGAAAATCCCACGGAAATTCCCCATATTATTCGTCGCCATCAAAACCGGGTTGATTTGGTTATTATTGGTGGCGGTGATGGCACAATTAATGCCTCGATCGCGGGATTAATTGATACACAATTACCCCTAGGAATTATCCCCCTAGGAACCGCGAATGATTTAGCTAGGACTTTAAAAATTCCTAATACTTTACGGGACGCGATCGAAGTGATAAAAAAAGGAAAAATGCACCGTGTTGATGTAGGTTGGGTAAATGGTCATTATTTTTTTAATGTTGCCAGTTTGGGGTTAAGTGTAAATATTAGCAAACGATTGACACCACAATTTAAACGAAAGTGGGGTATTTTGGCCTATGCCATAACCGCGATCGAAGTGATTTTCCAAGCCCGCCCTTTTCGGGCAGAAATTCTCGTACAAGGCAAAAAATACAGAGTCAAAACTATTCAAATTGCGGTGGGAAATGGTCGTCATTATGGGGGAGGATTAACCGTCGCCCATGATGCTACAATAGATGATCAACGCTTAGATTTATATAGTATAGAAACAAAATCATGGTGGCAAATATTAGCTTTAATCCCCGCATTAATCCGCGGTAATCAGGCAAATTTACCGGGTATATTGACGTTGGAAGGTGAAGAAATAGAGATTTTCACTCGGAAACAATATCCTATTAATACTGATGGAGAAATTACTACCCATACCCCCGCTCTCTTTCGTGTCATCCCTAAATCTATTACCGTTTGTATCCCTTGACAAATGTTATTTTTTGTATTATAATAATATGTGAGTTTTAATGACAGAGAAAACAATGTTTAAAGCAAAATCAATGATAAAAAATACCCTTTGCGGAATGATCGCATCTTTAGCATTAGTCCCTTCTGTTTCCGCGATATCTCAACCCCTTGATGTGAAGGTGATGCCAACACAAGAAAAAGACAAATCTCAGATTTTAATTGTCCAAAATCCACAGGAGCAGACAATTAAATTTAAAACGGGTTCCCATAGCGCGATCGTATCAGGAGGAATCGCCCGCGGAACCGTTAATACTTATGTATTGGAGGCGAAAAAAGGTCAAAGTATTAGTGTAACAATAACATCAATAGAAAATAATGTAGTTTTTCAAATAATTGATCCAAAAGGAAAGAGTATCGTTAAAGAAAAAGTCAGTTTTTCAGGAAAATTACTCCTATCGGGTAAGTATAAAATTATTTTAGGTACGACAAGAGGCGGAGCAAGTTTTAAGCTTTCTGTTTCTATTAAGTAATAGTAAAAACCTGGATTTATATCACCTGTTGGGGGCAGGGCTGTTTGATTCTCCATGATAAATCCCAAAACCTCATCCCCTTCCCGACAAGAGAAGGGAGAGTAATTAATATTTTTCAATCTCCCCTCTCCTAGGAAAGGGGTTGGAGCAGATGTGACACAGTTTTTCAGAGAGACTGAAACAGCCCTACCAGTAGGGCTGGTTGATAGTTGATTGAGGTTATTTGTGGGTAGTAAAAATTAGAGGTGAACCCGCCCCAGCCTCTCTACGCGGCGATAATTTCATCATCTATAGAGAAATCTATTTCGCTTTTATCGCGTCCTGAGAGAAGATAATCATTTTGAAAAGAGTCGGTTAAGCCCGATATTAAATCATATTGGGGTTTCCAGTTTAATTCAGTCATGGCTTTATTGACTGACGCGAAAAAGTGTTGTACGCGTAGGGGGAAAGCTTTACGTTTGCCGAAGTCAAATTTTTTCGGATCATAATGAACAATTTTGAGACTATCGACATTTTTTCCCGCCGCGATCGCGCAAGCTTTAGCTAATCCATCAAAGGTAACATAACGCTCGCCGGAAACATTATAAACTTGTCTGATCGCGTTATCATTACCTAAGACTGCCGCCATTGCGTGAGCTAAATCCGAACAGTGGCCAAATTGAGTAATATTAATACCACTACCAGGGATAGGAATAGGGCGATCGCGGACAATCCGATCAAAAAACCAAGCTTCTAAATCATTATAATTTTTCGGACCATAAATATAAGTAG
This sequence comes from Microcoleaceae cyanobacterium bin_387, assembly GCA_037440985.1. Taxonomy (GTDB): domain Bacteria; phylum Cyanobacteriota; class Cyanobacteriia; order Cyanobacteriales; family Microcoleaceae; genus JBEDKD01. Next base: position 36,649 of record JBBITB010000028.1, on the reverse strand, counting down.
GACGAATAGCAGTCCAAGGGATGCCACTTTGAGCCAAATAAGTTTCCGTTTCAAATTTACCTAAATGACGGCTTTTGGGATCAGTTGCATCCCCTTCAATATGAGGCATTTGATCTGATTTTAAATAAACCCCCGCGGAGCTCATATAAATAAAGTGTTTAACCTTGCCTTTGAATAAATCAGCCAAGGGTTGAGTATCACTTAATTCTCTACCATTATTATCAAAAATCGCGTCAAAGGTTTCCCCAGCTAATTTTTCTTGAATTTGATTAGCATCAGCGCGATCGCCATGAATTTGTCGGAGTCCCTCAACAGGAGCAGGTTTTTTACCACGATTAAATAAGACGACTTCATGGCCCTGTGCCACAAGAAGTTTGGTAAGATAAACACCAATAAAGCGAGTCCCGCCCATGATTAAAATTCGCATTTTCTGTAATTTCTCCTCGTTGAGATGATAATTTTAATAATACTAATTAAGACTATAACATCAATTGTATTTTTTGTCTAGTAAATCAAAACAAATAATTACAAAAACTTAGGCAGACACCCCGGGTTTATGGAGGATTAGCTCCAGTTTCGGCAAGCAATCTCAAACCAGAAACCTGGTTTTTTTTATAGTAAACCAGGGACTTAAGTCCCTGTCTGATAGCTAAAGTCGTCTGAAGACGACTCAAGGAATTATTATATCTTGCCGTGAAAGTCATTCAATCCCTCATTATGATCAACTCAATTCTCCGCGTTTGAGCTAGTTTTCCTGTGATAGTCCTCTTCAGAGGACTTAAGCTTTGAGACAGGTACTTAAGTCCCTGGCGGACCCATTTAGAGGTGCTATCTATTTTTATCAAAATTAAAGTAAAATGGTATTATCATAAATCCAATTAGCCTCTTCCTTCTCTTATGGAAATACCACGTTTACACCCTGAAACTATTGAGGAAATTAAACAAAAAGTTGATATAGTTGATGTGATATCCGGTTTTGTAGTTCTGCGGAAACGGGGTAAAGATTTTGTCGGTTTATGTCCCTTCCATGAAGAAAAATCACCCAGTTTTACCGTAAGTTCCAGTAAACAAATGTATTATTGTTTCGGCTGTGGAATCGGGGGAAACGCGATTAAGTTTTTAATGGAATTAGGAAAGCGATCATTTAGTGAAGTAGTCTTAGATTTAGCCAAGCGTTATCAAGTTCCCATTAAAACATTAGAACCCGAACAAAGAGCCGCGTTTCAACGTCAATTATCCCTGCGAGAACAACTTTATGAAATTCTCGCGTTAACCACGAAATTTTATGAACATATTTTGCGCCAAGATGAAGGTAAAATCGCCTTAGAATATTTACAAAAAAAACGACTCTTAAAAGAAGAAACTATCCAAAAATTTCAATTAGGATACGCGCCTCAAGGTTGGGAAACTCTTTATAGTTATTTAGTTGAGCAAAAGCACTTTCCGGCACAGTTAGTCGAACAAGCGGGTTTGATTGTCCCCCGGAAATCTGGTAGTAGTGGTTATTACGATCGCTTTCGTCATCGTGTCATGATTCCTATTTGGGATCTCCAGGGGAGAGTGATCGGTTTTGGGGGGAGAAGTTTAGGTGATGAATTACCTAAATATCTTAATTCACCCGAAACGGAATTATTTGATAAAGGCAAAACTTTATTTGCTTTGGATAAGGCGAAAACCGCGATCTCCAAACAAGATAGCGCGATCGTTGTCGAAGGGTATTTTGACACGATCGCGCTCCATGAAGCGGGCATAAATCAAGTAGTCGCGTCCTTGGGGACAGCCTTAAGCTTAGAGCAAGTAAAACAAATATTACGTTATACAGAATCGAAACAAATAATCCTGAATTTTGATGCCGATAACGCGGGGCAACAAGCAGCGTCACGCGCCATCGGCGAAATAGAAAAATTAGCCTATCGAGGAGAAATACAATTACGGATATTAAATATTCCCGATGGGAAAGACGCGGATGAATTTCTCAAAAGTCATTCCGTAGAAGCCTATCAAGAATTAATTAACAATGCTCCCCTGTGGTTAGATTGGCAAATTCAACAAATTATCAAAAATCGTGACTTGAAAAAAGCAGAACACTATACTCAAGTAACCCAGGAAATAGTGAAATTATTAAATAATATTACCGATGATAATCAATTAACCCATTATTTACAAAAAAGTGCCGAGATCCTCAGTCAAGGGGATATCAGACGCATTTCCTTATTAGTTGATAGTCTGATTAATCAAGTCCTTAGTCATTGGACTCAATTACTTAATGAAGATGGAGCATTAGTCTTACCTTTATTAATTAGAAACAAACTCAAATCTACTCAAAATATTCGAGTTAAAGGGCAGAATCGAAACAGGAAAACTAACCTGACAACATTAGAAGGAAAAAACGATCGCGGTTTATTAGAGCGTGCCGAAGGAACATTATTAAAAATCTATTTACATTGTCCCGAATATCGTCAATCCCTATTAGAATCAATGGACGCGAGGGACATTCAATTTAGTTTATCCCATCATCGTTTTTTATGGAGACAAATTTTAATCCTTGACAGCGACATACCAAACATGGTACAATTAGAACCCTCTGATTTAATATCTCGATTACAAAATAGTTTATTGGAAATGCCAGAACACTTAAAACAAGTGTCTCACTTATTCCATTTAGATCCTCTCTCCGAAAAAGATATTTATCGCGCACCCTTAGCCCTAAGAGCCGCGATCGCGTGTTTAGAGCAAATATTAAGTATAAAAAGAAAGAAAGTAGCCTTAGAGATGTGGCAAAAAACCGATCTGGGCAGTCAGCGAGAATTAGCCGAACAATATCATCAACAAGTCTATATGGAACAGGAATGGATTGCACAATTAGAAACACTGCGCCAAGCCAATTTTTATGACTTAATCACCTTTGGGTAATGGGTAATCGGTAATGGGTAATCGGTAATCGGTAATAGAGGAGCCAAAAATAAGGATATATAGTGTTTCCATTTCAGAAGTAAAACTTGTGGCACAGGCATCTTGCCTGTGACGGGGAAGAAGCCCTGCATTTACATCTGAAATGGAATTGCTATAGATAGTGTGAGCGTCTCCCTCACTCGCGATTTTCGACAACGACGAAGGCATTTTCCATAACGACAGAGGCATTTTCCATCATCTCATTACCCAATAACCCCATCCCATTACCGATTACCGATTACCCATTACCGATTACCGATTACCGATTACCCATTAGCCAATGTAAAGAAATATAAAGGGGTGATCGTTTTACCAAAAAAAATGGGAAAGCTTAAGCATAAGGGGTAAACACCTGTAAAGGTGGGTTCACCCAGCTCCCTGCCACCAAACAGAAAAGCGAGAAAACCTGCCCCCAGGGGTTCCAAAGTAGGAGCCGGTTCCCCCAGCTCCCTGCCACCAAACAGAAAAGCTAGAAAACCCGCCCCCAGGGGTTCACGGGAAAACCCAGCCCCACCGGTAAACCTAAATATCTTGCTAAAATAGAATTAAACCCGAAAAAAGTAAGCGAAAATACCTAATAAAAAGAGGTATCCCTCTCAGATACCTTTTTTAGGAAAAAGGTGATTATCATAGAAGAAATATCCCTTTCCGCAAGATTAAAAATTAGTTAATTCTTAAACCAGGAAGGCGTCTATATATGTTAAAACGCAAGTTAGTCAAAGCAGTTCAATCCTTATTGAGAACCGTAGGGCGGTTGTCAAAAAGAAGCGCGACGCGGGCAACGCGTAGCCTGATGCGGACTCTGATGCGGCGCAGTCGGAGGGCTAATTTGCCAGCAGGATTTGTATTACCAACGGTGACAATGGTGATGTTGGTAGTAGTTTTATTAACACTGGCTGTGACAATGCGGACCTTTGATAGAGCGCAAAATGCCCGCAATTTTCAGGTAGATCAAGCAACATTACAAGCCTCGACACCAGCCATTGAAAGAGCGAGGGCAAAAATCGATCAGTTAATGAATTCATTTTCCGCTACGCCTTCAGATATTCAAATCGACAATGCCCTGAAAAGTCCCATATATAAATTTGGTGATGAGACAGCACTAGCAGTCGCCTATGATATTAATAATGATAACAAGCTAACGTTATCACCATCGACAAGTGCAGATATCACCCAAGATGAAGTGTCAAAAACCGCGTGGAGCTTTCCCGTCGATACAGATAATGATGGAAAATTTGATAGCTATACCCTTTATAATATTTTGTTTCGCAGTCCGAGTCGGGCGACAACAGGAAATAACACGGGTCAATTTAACAGAGCCAGAATACCACTAGAATCAAGAACCCCACCCATGCCTCCGGGGGGTAATATTAGTGATTTTTGTGCCGCGGCGGTAGGAAATGCCGCGGCAATGGCAGGGGATTCAGATTGGTTTAGATTAAATGGGAAACTACAAAAAAGTATCTTTGTTTATGTGGCGACAGTTCCACTTAGTGATGCAGATATCCTGGGCAAAGATCCCACTAAGTACACCAAAGGAAAAAATAGCTTTTCCTCTTTAGAATATGAGCAAGATCGAGCGAGAATTGCCCTCAGTAATAACGCGGTCTGGTTTGATGATGATGTAGAGTTAACGGGTGTATCTAACATTAACTTAAATGGTCGTTTATTTACCAATAGTAATTTCTTGGTATCGACGACTTACACGGGCAGCAAGGGTATTCAGTTTCTCCAAGTTAGTGATCCCCGGTCTTGTTTTTACACCAAAGAAAATAGCAAAATCGTTGTCGCGGGTAATGTCGCCAATGGAGGTGTTGTAGCTGACTCAAAGGATAATACAGGCAATGTGCAAATTCATCGTTTCAATGGTGCGAATCTCTCACCAACTGGGCAGACTAGTGCGGATGGAATTACTTCAACGAACAAAACCACAACTGAAAGTGATGGGACAACCGTAGGATATAACACAAAAGCCTACAATCAACGTCTGGGAACTTTAGTAACCGCAGCCCTTTGGTTACATGATGGGGCACCGCCTACGCCCGTTGGCAATTATCCTAATAATGTCCCAGTGACAAAGACAAGTGTGAGTGCGGTTGCAAAGTATCCTAAAGAATTATCTGATGCTTTTGCACTACAATTCGATACTAATCCGGGTGCTGATCCGAGAGAATTGTTAAAAGGGCAACTGGAAAACTATTTTAAGGAACGGATGCGTCGGGTTCCTTTTAAAGAAATTGCTGTTGGTGCATCAGAGGCAGACGCGGTCGCTCCCTTGCCATCACCGTTGACTTCTAGCAATTACCAAAGCGTTTTTACCAGTGATTTCCGCCCTCCTGATGATTGGATGAGGGTTGTTCAACCCGGAACTGATACGCCTATTACGAATCTCCCTACGTTGCAATATTTGAAGGCACAAAATCAAGATCCCAAAGATCCTTCACAAGTCTCCACAGCGCCGGAAGCGTTGATTGGCGATCGCGTCCTGGTAGGCAACGGTTTACCCTCACGTTGGCTCAAAGATGACGGTACTGTTGCACCGAAAGGAACGATACAGCCTGTCCCGAATAAGTATTGGCAAACATCTGGTGGCACTGATGATACCTCAACCAAACGATTCCGCCAAAGCTTCGTAGATACCTTGCCAGATTTAGGAAACACAGGGCGGGGAGGTTTCTGGGAAACACAAGCCGCGAAAGCACCCAAGCCCTATGAAAATTCCGGGGGGTTGCGTGTTGTCACAGGCGCGGGTATTTACTATCGACCACTTTCTACAGAAGCCAAAATTAAGGCTGATTCTTTTCTGCCCAAACCTGTAACGGGTGATGACACCGTTGTTTGGCCAGACACCATGCCCATGACAGGGGGACTTGATGATCCTACAACTACTGGTGTTAACGAAAGTACAGCGCCTCCACACCTGCGGATGCGGGCTACCGTGGTTTATCACTACGCGAATAATGCTTCGACAACAACAGCTCCTATTCAAAAACCCATCGCGTGTATCAGTAGTTATTACGATCCCACCAATGCCGAGACAGCCCGAAACCAAGATGGTTTACCCGATGTGAGTGGTGTTATTGATGCAAATGCTGATGGTGTGATTAACGCGTCAGATAAATTAGCAGATGGTACAGATTGGACAGCACGGCCCACAGGTGCGCCTAATGCACGATCAAACAATGGAGTCGTCTATAGTGCCAGCAGTATTAATCAAAGCATTAGTGCGGAACTAACGGAGCAAGCCAAACTGAGATTCCCCGATGGTCGTTTGGTCAATAAACCCCTCGCGGATGCCATTGCCAATGCTAACGCAGGTACTCTCACTAACGCGGGCGCGTCTGCCATTCACGCGGCACAATGCGCGATCGGTATCTTAAACGGAACTTTAACAGTTGATAATTCCATAATACCTCATGGAGCCATTAAAGAGGGCAGTTTTCTTGATGGCAGAGAAGTGAAAACACTCCATCGTCGTTCTACTACTACTCCTAGCACAGCTGTTCAATGGTTAAACTGGTTGCGAATCGGTGAAGTAGGAGATTTACGCAGCAATACAGTTAATGACACATACACTTTGCCATTAGAGCAACGTCAACCCTCAGAAATACGAGTAACCGAGTTGGATCTCAACCTGTTACGGAAAAAAGCAATTACCAACACCATCAATGCAGGAGTGGACGAATATTTACTGCCTAATAGTGGGGTAATCTACGCGACTCGTGATGATGCCTTGCCAGATGTAAGTTCCTCTACCAGTGACATTGATGCACCCTCACAAAAGGATTTATTAGTCAGTAGTTCAGACTTTAAGCTCGATCCCTCTCGACGGCCTAATGGTATCCGCTTAATTAATGGTGCCAGTCTAGTGCGTGGAGGAGATGATAATAAATATCGAGATGTGGAAAGAGGGCTGGTCTTAGCCACAAATTTGCCCGTTTATATCAGATCACAAAAACTCTCAGGTGGTTTAGAAGGGTTTAACCTCCACAAAAATCCTGATCCGAGTTCGACAACCCTTATTGAAGAGTTTACAAACCAATTAATCACGGGGGTGTCTTTCTATAGTCGCTCTACTTCTGATTCTAATCCTGGCTTTGATAAGACTTTTGCCTGTCGCAAAGAGCAGCGCGGTTGTAGTGGAAGTGGCGATCAATGGCGTCCTGCCACCATTATTGCTGATACTATCTCTCTTCAATCTAGTCCTACTGCCACATCCGGTAATGTACTTGGTTTCTGGGATGGTTTCCGCAATAACAGCGATTATGACTTGAATAATAATCGAGATATTGATTCCACTTTCTCATCACCCACTCCTATAGAGAAGCGAATCCAAAATGGTTTCCTCTATAACAATTTTGTCACCAGTGCTGACTGGGCGGCCTCCTCGGATGGCTACCCACGAAAACTAACAGCATCAACCTCCGATACTACCAATAAGAACTTTATGACTTCTTATTTGGTGAATGGAGTGACACCTGTTCAGCGCCGAGTAGGTAATAATACGACTCAATACCCTGAGTATGTGATGGAAATCTGCCGCAAAATTCCCGTTTCTGAGTGTGGCCCTCAAGATTGGGTTGTTGGTTATAACATTGACGGTAATACATCTTTAAATGATCCAGTTCTTAACTTTGACGTTGATGGAAATGGAATTGTTAATACATCAGCCACTCCACCATTGGCTTCTCCGAATGATATAGAAGCAAATATTAAGTTACATCAGCTTCCGCAAGCTATTAAACTTGTCACACCAACTCCTGATACCAAGATACTTGCAACGAAATTAGGTTCTGGTACTACAGCTAAACCAGCTTTAGTAAAAGAAGATCAACGGTATGCTCGTCGAGTCGCGTTCCTGCGAGATGCCTATGGAAATTTGCAATTACCTTCGGACTCTTCACTTTATAGTGAGTGGCCAAAGGTTGTCTCTTTGACTAAAAACCAATGTAAAGCTCGAGCTGACGACAATACCAACAATGCGGACAATCGTGAATGCGATGCGATACCTCTTGCAGTAGATAATAGCGGTAATGTTAACCCATACCCTTATATTACCGGAACTACAGTTCCCGCACCAGCAACAGGAAAAAATACACTCTGGTTTTGGACAACGAATGACAACAGTGAAGCCTCACCAAGCAACTACAGAAACTCGGCAGCACCTTACTACCCATTAACTCCTCCAAAGGAGGCTTATGGCAATCAAAATTTGCCATTCTACTACGATCCTCTTTGGTATTATTCTTGGGAAAAAGAAAAACATGAGCGAATTTTGCCTGATATTAATTTGCCAGCATCTTTAAGTACAGTTACAACTGCAATGAATGGCACTCCTGTAGCTGCTAATGTAGCTCCCGACTATGATGATCCGGCTGACTTTACTATTTGTATTCCAGGTGGTATTGCATCACAGGATTATGCTTTAGTACCAGGTTCGTCGCTTTCTGGCTCGTGCCCTTTGACTTCTTCTACCATTTCTACTATTCGGACAACCCTGTTTGGTTTGCCTAAGGAGACAACAGCTCCTAGTTGGACAGGTAATGTTCCTCTTGTCCTTGATGCAATTAATACTGAGAGTACCAATGCCAATCGGATTGTAGATACTGACAATAATGGTGTCTTAGTCTATGAACTTCCTGCTACAATCGCTAAAACTGGCATCACAAATGCTGATATTGTTACTATCACTCTCATCGGAAAGTCAGATAGTATTTTTGTCCTCAAAGGAGCATCAGCAAGTGATATTACGTTTGGAGCCGCGGGTCAAGCCGGAGTAAGACTTCAGCTACAGGGAGTAAATCCCAACAATGTTTTCTGGGTTTCTGCTCAAGGAATGGTCTTTAATGATGCCTACAAAAGCGGTCCAGATCTTCATCACCAGTTATCCGGTAACTTTATTGGTGGAAGTGGCCTTCTTACAATAGCGACGAATACTCAAATCCGAGGCGGTCGCTTCTTAGGATTTAATGGCATCACTTCTACCACTATACCTACAGATACAACGATTACAGCAATAACGACCACAGAGCAACCCTTGTTAGTACCGATGTTGAGTATTCACTCACCCACAGGAACACCAAATGCTACTGACACAACTATTGCATTCGGACCAACAGGAAGACCCGCGGATCAATCATTACACGCGCAATGGCTGATGAAGGCTTCATCAGGAATATCAGGAAGTGGCACATATGCAAATTCTACGATCTTTAATGCCACATTTGTCAGCAAAAATAGTCCCTCAAGGCCTACTCCGGGTGAAACGGGGGGTGGTTTAGCTAACTTTGTCCGGTTGCAAGAGCAATGGGGGGGAGGCATTAGCCGATCTCTTTACATTAGCGGTAACTTTATTCAAACAGGTCAAAGCAATTATGCAACGGGACCAGCTCAGTCGGCTGAACCCAGTGTCTCAGCTTCTGGCTTGTTCTTATCTCTAACCGGAAACAAAGCACCTTATCGATGGGACGACAATGATCAAGGCTTCCTCTACAGAGGGGGTGGCTTTCTCGGTCGTTCTCCATTCTATTTCCCCGCGACTCGGAATTGGGGTTTTGATGTGGGGATTTTGTCTCAGATGCCTGACTTATTTGGTCAACGGTTTACAGGGAAAGCTGTCGCGGCATCCGTTGAGTATTTCCGAGGGATGAATCGAGATGACACTTGGGTGAAAAATCTCCTCTGTGCCGCGGCTGCCGATGCTCAGGGCAATTACACCCAAAAGGCTCTCGCGAGTCGCCCAACAACCGTAGAGCAAAATTGTCCCGCGCTTCCTTATCCCAATTAATAAAGTCTCTGATACTGGTTCTCTCAAGGGGTGAAATTCATGAAACGTCTCAAGTCAAATATCCATCTACCTGATCACCGCAGAGGGCAAAAAGAACAATTTGCCCCGTCGACGGAGGGGGGCTATACGATCGTCGAATCTATTATCGCGATGGTGGTTGTCGGAGTCCTAATGACAATGGTAGCCCCGATGATAGTATTTTCCACCGCGACTCGCATCCAAGCGCGGCGAGTTGAACTGGCAACTCAAGCGGCGCGAGCTTATATTGACTGGGTACGGGTAGATCCGACGCAAGAATCGAACTCGACAACTCCAACTGGACGAGCACCCCGTCTAACGGTATCTCTCGCGGCGGGTGTTACCAATTTTCCTGATAATGTGCCAGTGCCCGCAACAGGTGATTTGACGGGAGACTGTCTGACTAAGAATGGTTCTTACTGTACCAATGGAATACTCTATTGCGTCAATTTTGATGACAATGCCGGATGTCAAAATAATAGTTCACGAGATATGATCGTTCAGGGATTTCGCAGCGTTGTCACTGTCAATGGTACAACCAGCCAGCCCCAGGATGGTTATCTTTTAGGAGTACGCGTTTACAGAGCCGACGCGTTTCAATCGGGTTTGACTCTCACAAGTAAGCAATCTACAAGCGCGATTACCAGTGCTGTAGGGAATCGCACCGCGCCTTTAATTGCTGTGACTACTGAAATGGCTTCTAAATCCGCAGGATATGACAAATACTGCGATCGAACTAGCACTAAAACAAATGGAGGCTGTGGTTTACAACCCTAAAATGGGTTATTTTTCCCATGAGGAATAAGTGCTGAAGAGTTAAGAGAAAGAAAAAATTGGGCAAAGGGAGAATAAGGAAGAGCTAATTATGAAAAGTTTACTGATATTTTGGTGGAAACTTACGCGAAACTCGAATAGATCGCGCCTTGATTCATCTCAAGGTATTACCATGATTGAACTCTTGGTGGGAGTGATCATGGCCTTCTTGATTTTGACTCCTCTATTAAGCTTTGTTGTGAATATTCTGGATACAGAAAAACAAGAACAGGCGAAAACAAAAATTGAGCAGGATGTTCAAAACGCGGCAGATTATATCACGAAGGACCTGGAAAAAGCTGTTTTTATTTACGATGCCGCGGGAATTGCCGCGGGAACACCAGTCCGTACAGCATTAAATAACGCGGGTACTCAGGGAGAACCGATACTCGTATTTTGGAGACGGGAGTTGAAACAAAATACTATCCCCGTTCTTAATTCGACGGGGAGTGGATATAGCAATTGTAAAAATAATGGGGAGAAATGTGATGATACTTATGTATTTTCATTAGTTGCTTATTATTTAGACACCACAACGAATAGCACTTGGTCGAAACAGGCTCGTATTGTCCGCTATTCCATGAATGATTGTGTCAAAGATCCCACAAATAGCACACAATGTATCACAGCTAATACTAATGGATTAGCAGAGCTAGTGAAAACTGAGGTTGTTCAGAAAGATCCAGGTTTTCAGTCCTTTAGTCTTGCTCTTACAGGAAATAATATTAAAGCGAAAATGAACCTTTGGCCTCAGCAAGCAGATGGCTCAACACCCACCGCGACGTTCGCGAGAAATACCGTTTTAGTTGATTATATTGATAACAGAGCCGCGATGAACTCTACCCCTACCCCTACTTGTGATATTGGTCCAGTAATTCCTGGCACGAATCAACTGGGTTTTTCTGCTTGTGTATCTACCGATGATTCCGGTAAGTCGATCGCGCAAGTGGTGATACGAGGAAATGTAGCCGCGTACCTGGATAAAAATAACCCAAATGCTATTTGTGGGGCGGTATCCTCGCCCAAGTGTCCTCAAGTCAGTGTTCAAGTTCAAGCCCGTGGGGTATTAGCTCAGTAAATCTAGCTAAGATTAACCAATCTGAGAAAGTAATAATAAAACAGGAGTAAATAACTATGAAAAGTAACTTTTTATTAAAAAAACAGCCTGATAATAATAGTGGGAATTTTAGGCTTATTTTTCATGTATTGAAGCACCATTTTGTGACGAAAAATCCACAGATGAAAGGAAGACAAAGGGTAAGTGGATTTACGATGTTAGAGCTAATGATTGTGGTGTTTATGATTGGAATTTTATCGGCCATAGCAGCTCCCTCTTGGCAGGCTTTCACTACAAAACAGCGAGTTAAAGCTGTTAATAATCAAGTCCTTCGTGCCTTGATGTCAGCCCAAAGTGAAGCCAAATCACGGAAGACTCCGATAACAGTACAATTCAATGCTGCTAATATCAACTCTAATCCCCAGTTAAGTGAACCACCTGCCATAAACATTATGCTCGGTGCAGGAGCAACACAATCATCAACACTAAAAACCATAAGATTAAATGGAGAAGGTGAAATCAAACCAGACATGATAACAATGTCAGTAAAAGCGGGATCTGCGAGTGTTACTCTGCCAGCAACCCTTAGTTTTGACTATGATGGATCGTTGGCACAACCGCCAGTCGTTACAGCATCACAAAACAGTCCATTTTATATTACAATCTCCTCAAAAGCTGGGGGAACAAAAGAATGTGTGGGAGTGCAAACAATTTTAGGCGCGATGACAACAGGTTCAGACAATTATGATGCTACAAATAATCCTACAGGTTGTCCGTAGTCCGACACTCCGACAGGGGTTAAAACCGCTGTCTCAAACCTAAAGTAGGGGTATCAGTAGGGACACGGCAGTGCCCATTGGTGTCAACTTAACGTCAAACCCTGAGTCTGTCAGGGGTTAAAACCCCTGCCTAAAAGCGAAAGTCCTCTAAAGAGGACTAATAGATATATGAGCGAAATTCATTGAAACCCTGATTCATCGTGAACGATATTATAAGTGTTTCAGCTTATTTCGCAAAAAAGACATCTTGCGAAATTCATTGAAACCCTGATTCTTCTGTACGGAATAATGAGCGTTTCAGCTAGTTTCGTAAGATGTCTAAAGTTAACAATTTTTTTCTTAGTCCTCTTCAGAGGACTTTAGCTATTAGACAGGGACTTAAGTCCCTGGCGGGCGGGTGGCTTTCGCCTTAAGTTGACACCAGTGGGCAGTGCCGTGTCCCTACTTCACGACACTTGAGGACTGGGAAACTCTTAGGAAGGCAAATATATTCCCCTATTCTAAAAGGGTTAGTCCATTACCCACGTTTCCCTACTTCGCTTCGGCAAAACGAATCTTTAAATAATCATTGTCCATCTTCGCTCCCGCGGGTTGTAATGCCGCTAAAGCCTGGGGTAAAACTAAATTACGGCGATGATTGCCAATTCTGACATTTAACTCATCCCCTGTTTTACTCAATTGTATTTGATCCTTCGCAATCCCTGGTAAATACAACTCCAAACTATATTGATTATTATCCTGAACAACCCGTAAGGTATTTTCCTTATAATAAACCTGTGCAGGATCTTCATCTTTATAGAGAGTTTCTTTCAACCTTTCTAATGCCTCTAAACCGCACATTTCCTCAGAATAAAGAGGCACTTCTTTCACAGGTAAAGGTCGGAAATTTTCGTGAATTTCATGGCGATATTGTTGTTGATTTTCCTTCCAACGGGCGAAAAAAGGATCAGTGACAGAATCAGGAATAATGCGATTTGCCACGATTAAATCCGTCGCGACATTATATAAACTGAGATACGCGTGAGCCCGTAAAGATTCTTTAATTACCATCTTTTCGGGATTCGTTACCAATCTTACAGAAGTCTTGGTATTATCCGTTAAAACTTTCTCTAGGGCTTCAATTTGTTCATAAAATTCATAGGGTGCGTCCATCACTTCTTTATCAGGTAAAGAAAAACCCGCGATGGGTTTAAAAAAGGGTTCTACCAAAGGTCGTAACGCGACGGAAATGCCTTGTAAAGGCTTATAAAACCTTCTCATATACCAGCCCCCCACTTCGGGTAAACTTAATAAACGTAGGGCTGTTCCTGTGGGTGCTGAATCAATAATTAAAACATCAAAATCCCCTTCATCATAATGACGTTTCATGCGGACTAGACCGAAAATTTCATCCATTCCGGGTAAAATGGCTAATTCTTCCGCTTGAACCCCATCGAGTCCCCGGGCTTGTAATACTTGAGTAATATAACGTTTGACGGATCCCCAATTAGACTCTAATTCGATCAGCGCGTCTAATTCTGCGCCCCAGAGATTAGGTTTAACCAGACGGGGCGCGTGGGCTAATTCCATATCAAAACTATCGGCCAAGGAGTGGGCCGGATCGGTACTCAGGACAAGGGTTTTGTATCCTAATTCGGCGCAACGTAGTCCCGTCGCGGCTGCGACAGAAGTTTTACCCACACCACCTTTCCCGGTCATTAAGATTAAACGCATAGAGAGTGTCGCCTTGTCTGAGAAAACTTTACATATTTTAACATTAGCGTTTTTTCAGGGGAAAGAGAAGTTGTGTGAGGACATCGAGACGGGAAATATCCCAATAGTCGATATGGGAGATGATCAGCCCTTCGTCATTTACCTTTAATTCACTTCGGCCGGGGATACTCATGGGGGGTTTCCAGGGTACGGGCGCGATCCATTTTAAGGTCCATTGAGTCGCGATCGCGTTTTCTGTCTGGGCAATGTGATGTAATTCGAGTTTAATATCAAGAAAGTATTGATTAATAAAGCCGATCATTTGTTGATAGCGTTTGACACCGTAAAATTTATTCATCGGATCTTGAAAATAAACATTTTCAGCATAAATACTATAGGTTTGATTGTGAGGAAATTGTTCATAGTCTTTTTTGAGAATGTCAATAATGTTCATGGTTTGGGTAATGGGTAATAGGTAATTGGTAATTGGTAATTGGTAATGTGTAATGTGTAATCTGTAATGTGTAATTGTCAACTGTCAACTGTCAACTGTCAACTGTCAACTGTCAACTGTTTAGGGTAGCCAACGAGGGTGAAATCCGGCAAAGGGTAATTCTTCTGGTTTAAGTTCGGATTTTGTACCATCGTCGCTCGTATCGACTAAAGGTAATAACCATAAACGACTATTGCCGATCGCGTTTCCGCCTTCCCCTCTGGGTTGATCCATCTCACCGCCATTTTTATTAGTGATAGTTTGATCGAATAATAACGCGAATCCATCCGGGGATAAACTCAGATGAATATCCGGTTGATTATTGGGTAACACTAATAAAGGCGTGAGAGTTTTTTTCGCTAAATCAAGTACCGCGATAAAGGGTTGTTCCTGATATTTTTCTGTGTTTAACCGCTGCGTTAATAAACAATATAAACGGGTATTTTTTATCCCGTCGCTATCACGAGGATCGAATTGCACACTAATAATACTTCCGGGGATTCTTAATATTTCTTGTTCTAATCCTTGATTATTAACCAGAAAAAGCGATCGCGTGTAATCCGTATTATATTTGACATAAACCGCGGCAGAATTATCTCTGGCAAAGCCTAAAACTTGGGCAAATTTTGGTAAAAATACAACTTCTCCATCTTTAGGATTAAAAGGGACAATAGATAAACCTTGTTTTTGGGAAATTACCATTGATTTATGATCGGGACGAATCATAAAATCTCCCCCCTGCTCCGTGTTTTCTAAACGTCTGGGAAACTCCCCTTCTTCAATAATCCAAGGCCCAAAGTCCGCGGGTTTTTCCTTATTCACTCGCTGAATCACAATGATTTTACCATTAGAAGATAAATCAAATTTCAGATTTTGATATTCCCCTGAACTCAAGACTTTTTCAAGTTTCCCCGCGACTTGGTTTGGGGTACTTTCTTCCCCTGGAGATTGGGGATTTAAACCCGTTGTTACTGTGAATATTTCTTGTTGTAAAGTTCCCGTATTCATTAAAGCGCGATCGCTGGCCGAAAATAATACGCGATCGCCCTTGGGATAAGGTTTAAAATCCATAACCACTAAATCTTTAGGGGTTAAAGCAATCGGTTTCGGCTCCTTACTACTCAAATTTACTAATATTAAACGTCCTTCTTCTTCCCCCTTCACTCCAATATACACAAAGGCGCGATCGCGACTTCTAAAAACGCCATTAAAAGGTTCAATAACGCCACCTTTAGAATTAGTTTTCTCTCCATAAAACTTATCTTGAGCATCTTTCAATTGTAAACCATAAGTAATACCATAAGGTGCCGGAGCCATTAAAGTATAAGCCATGCGACGGCCGGCCCAACTAAATTTACCTGGAAGAGGCGGATCAACACGTAAGTTATCCTCAACACTTTTGTGATCCATCGGACGATTAAATGTTAAAAGAAACCCCGTATCTTCCGCACCAATTTCTTTATTTTGCCAACTAAACTCTCTTACCTTGGGTGTCGTTGTATCCCCTGTTAATAATAATAATCCCATCAATATTGTCAAGATGAAAATTAAAGAAATTGCGACGCGATCAATGGGTTGTTTCAACCGATTTAGTATTTTTAATAATGGCTGGGAAAAAAGCTGTAATTCTTTCACAAAAATTCATCTCCTTGGAAGCAACTACTTTATTTAAGTCTTACCCACCATAACAGCTTAACACTGTAGTGGGGCGATATTTAGCTCATAATTTGATACTTGAATTTTGCCACTTCACCTATCCTCACAAAAATAAGTGTTTGATCCTTAATAATTATAGGGATTTTTGGGTTCAGGAATGGGCTTTATCTGGCTGGATTGAATCACTAATTTACGTTTTCCATCTAATACTTCTGTACTCATTTCTCCTTGAATTTCTACCCATTTATCAGGGGGAAAATTGACACGACTTTGCCCAGATGCTAGTTTCACAGGTAATCCTATCGGATAAGCATCCGCCGCACAACAGGTAATCACAAATCGAGATACCCAAATATATTCTTCTCCCAAGGATGGGGGATGAATCACAAATCCATCTACCTTGACTTTTTGACCTTTATAGGTGTCCGGTTCAGGATTAAAATTAACTAATCTTACCCATTCTATCAGCGATCGCGCTTCTGGTTTACTTGCATTTTTAAATTCTTGAGGTTGTAATCTCGTGACGGGTAAAGACTCAGTAATGCCCCTTTCTAAGGCAGTTTGACTGGCAAAGGTTTTCGGTGTCACAATTAACCCAATAATCGCGACAGCTAATAATAAACAACTTCCCCAGTTAGGGGGTAATAAAGTAATATGTTTTACCGTTTCTATGGGTAGGGGATTATTACCTAGGGATTGACGTAATACCACTTGACGTTGATAAATTTCCCAGACTTCATAGCATTTTAAACCGCCCAGTATTAATAAAGTAATTCCCGCGGCTATTGTTAAACCAAAATAATTGGGATGAATCAGAATATTTAATTTTCCGGTTGTCCAATATTTCAGGAGTAAAATTCCCCAAAGGATAATTACTAAGGGATCTAACCAAGCACTTAAACGATTTAATATTTTTGTCGGTGTGAGTTGTATTGTCATTGGTAATGGGGATTGGGGATTAGTGATTAGTGATTAGTGATGGGGGATTAGTGATTAGTGATTAGTGATGGGGGATTGGGGAGATGGCCAGAAAAATAACTCATCCGTTATAACGGTTAAAAATCCGTTGCTCACTTTCGGCCCAATCCCCAGTCACCAATCCCCAGTCACCAATCCCCTCTCTCCTAACTTAAATGTAAATTGACGACAAGAGTCATTAAAAAAGTTAATTGTGCCGATAAAAAGATTAAGTAAATAACAGCCCTTGGCCGAAAAATTGATAACATTAAACCAATTCCTTTAATATCAATCATCGGGCCAAATACTAAAAATGCTAACAAAGATCCACTGGTAAAAGTAGAGGCAAAAGATAACGCGAAAAAAGAATCAACTGTTGAACAAATCGAAACAACGCAGGCTAAAATTAACATCGCGATGATCGAAGAGACGGGACCTTGCCCTAGGGCTAAAATCCACTCACGCGGAGTTAACACTTGAATCGCAGCCGCGATCGCGCTGCCCAAAACCAAAACCCCCCCTAAATCTCGAAATTCCTGTACCATACTATTTAAAAGCGATCGGACGCGGGCTGAAGTAGGCGGCAAAAATAAGGAAGAATCAGCCGTTTTATCATCGTCAATCATACCACTTTCTACTTGCCAAAGAGGAATAGATTCTAATCGCATTGGCCCCCCCGGTTGACCTAAAATAAATGTACCTGATTGTAATAAAGGAGAACCAGCAACCGTAGCTAATTGATCCTCATTTTCCCCTGATTCATGGATTGGTAATAAACGCGCGATCTCCGGTTGTAAAATCGGTCTTAAATTAGTTTGAACACTAAAAACCCAACCGATTAAAGTCGCGATCAGCAGAGAAAAAAGCACCCGACAAAAGACAATTTCCGGTTGATCCCGAAAAGCAGTCCAAGTCGCCCAAATTACAATAGGATTAATCGTGGGCGCAGCCAATAAAAATCCGATCGCGACGGGAGCGGCAACCCCTTGCATTAATAAACGACGCGCTACAGGAACATTACCACATTCGCATACCGGAAAAAAACAGCCCATGACACTGCCCACCAAGGCCCCTAACACAGGATGACGTGGAAGTAAAGTCACCAATTTACGTTCATTTATGAAACAAAGGAGGATACCAGAAAATAAAACCCCTAATAACAAGAAAGGGATAGCTTCTACCAATAAACTGAGAAACAGCGTAAACGCGTTATTGAGTTGATTTGTCAGCGTCGATTCCATCCGTCTCCTATCTCGTTGAGCTATTTTTGTCGCACTTAATCTCTATTATTATACCAAATTTACCCAAACCTTAACATTACCTTGAAAGAGCGATCCCCTTATTTCCCCATCCCCTTCATTTCCTAGTCCGCGATCATCTCTCAAAATTAATATTTTTTTAATCGTTACACTAGAGCAAATCTGCTTAAGTAGGTAAGGAAAAATCCTTACTGAAATACCTGGTATCCTTTGTTTCTCCTAAGCATTTTTACCGTTTTCTCAGTCCTTAATGCCTCTAAAAAGGTTAACAAAAGGTTAAAAAAAGTTTATCTTTTACCCAATTTATTCCCCAATTATTAAATAATAGTAAAAAAAAGAATGACTTGTCAAAAATATGATTATAGTTTAGAATAAAAGCAAGAAAAATACTCTGTCCTCCGAGGTTAACGATATGTTTAATGCTACCTTCACGGAAACAAAAGAACTTGCTATCATACCAGAAGAAACCTTAGAACTGCGCCTAGATTCAAGTCTTAAAGAACTATCATTGTATCAAGCAGAAGTAGATGTCCGTGAGCCCGGAGGAACCCTCGGTCGTCTCTTGGAGGAAAATCCCCTATTACCCGGAGTGATTTTAACCGATCATCAGAAATTTTATGGCATGATTTCCCGACAAAAATTTTTGGAATGTCTTAGTCGTCCCTTTGGCCGAGAATTGTTTTTAAAACGTCCCATTAAAGCCTTATATAATTTTGCCAAATCGGAATTTTTATTAATTCCTAGTGATACTTTAATTGTCTATGCAGCCCGTCGCTCTTTACAGCGTTCACAGGCATTAATTTATGAACCGATCGTTGTGCAGATTTCCCAGGTTGATTATCGGATTCTTGACATCCCTCAATTATTAGTAGCTCAATCAAAAATCCACGAAGTTGCGACAAAAGTGATTCGTCAACAAACCCAATCCCAACTAATCCAAACTGAGAAATTAGCAAGTTTAGGCCAATTACTCGCGGGAGTAGCCCATGAAGTCAGAAATCCTGTCACTTGTATCATCGGCAATGTAGATTTTTTAGACACTTACTTTAAAGAGTTATTGCAGTTAATTTCGACTTATGAGGAACAACAAGAAACCCAAAATGACAAAATTGAGAAAGTCAAAGAAGCGATAGAATTTGATTTTTTACAAGAAGATTTGTCCGAAATTATTCAAAGTATGCGGGAAGGATCGCGACGTTTAAAAGAACTTGTCTCTAGTCTGCACAGCTTTTCGCATATTGATGGCGGTAATCACAAACAAGCTGATATCCATGAATGTATTGAGAGTGTTTTATTGATTCTGAAAAATCGTCTTAAACGGGGTGTAGAAGTCATTAAAAACTATGGTGAATTACCGCCTATTTATTGTTATTCTGGTCAATTAAGTCAAGTGTTTATGAATCTAATTTGCAATGCTCTGGACGCGATAGATGAGCAAAAAGAAAAAGGAGATTTGCAGCCACAAATTACAATTGAAACAGAACATTTATCCTCAAAAGATCATCAGAATGATTGGATCGTTGTCCGTATTTCTGACAATGGTGTGGGAATGCCTCAAGAAATTCAAAATCGGATTTTTGATATGTTTTTTACCACCAAGCCTGCGGGAAAAGGAACCGGTTTAGGTTTAGCCATTACCCATCAAATTGTCACCGAAAAACATGGTGGTAAATTAAAATTTAGTTCCGATCCCGATCGAGGTACAGAATTTGAAGTTTTCTTACCTGTGATGTCAAAATGACCAAAGAACCCTTGACGAGGTTGCCATAATGTGATAAAAAGGGAGAAAATTTCGATCCGATAATACAGTGAGAAGTCACTTCTACTCTGAAAATTCTGAAGCATATTTGTCTGAAGGGAGTAATCAAGATTTATCATTAGAATCAAATCTGAGTGATTTACCCCTTTATGATTTGACAATTTCTACCCAAGAATTAGGTATCACCTTCGTCAAAATGTTGGAAAAGTATCCCCTATTACCGGGTGCAATCTTATTAAATGATGAGAAATTTGTCGGGATACTTTCTCGTCAGAGATTTTTAGAATATTTAATCCGCCCTCAAGGGTTAGACATTTTTTTATCACAACCATTAGAGGTAGTCTATAGTTATGCTGGCACTTTTATGTTAATGCTTTCTGAAGATACCCCAATTTTAACAGCTTCTCAGTTAGCCTTACGTCGATCGCGAGAATTACAAGGGGAACCCATAGTAGTGAAACTGAGATCAAAAGCCTATCGATTATTAGATATTCATACCTTAAATATCGCGTCATGGCAAATTCGAGGAATTGAAACTCAAGTGCGGTATGAAAAGACACAAGTGCAAATGATCCAGAGTAAAAAAATGGCAAGTTTAGGACGTTTAGTGGATGGAGTAGCCCATGAGATTTTAGATCCCGTTGGTTTTATTTGGGGAAATCTCACCTATGTCGATAATTATACCAAAAATTTAATGGAATTAGTAGCCCTTTACCAGAAATATTTTACCCAGTCTATTCCAGAGATATCGGAGCTCAAAGAAGAAATAGACTATGATTTTTTACAGGAAGATTTACCTCGTACGTTGGGAAGTATTAAGGCAGGTGCTGAGCGTTTAAGTAAGTTAGCCACTGGGTTACAAAATTTTTGTCATATTGATGAAGTCCACCCAAAACCAGCTGATTTACATACCTTAATTGACGGTATTTTATTACTTTTAAAAAGTCGTTTAAAAGGAGAAATTAAAATTGTCAAAAATTATGGTTATTTACCTCCTATTCCTTGTTACTCTGGCCAACTTAATCAAGTTTTTATGAATATTTTAAGTAACGCGATCGACGCGCTCATTAATGACGCGGTATCGCAAAAATTTGCCCAAGAGTTTCCCGAAATGATTAGTCAAAAAGAAAAACAACAACCTTGTATAGAAATAACAACTACGGTTTGTCAGCCAGAAACCCCCATTGATCCCGAAAAACCCGATACCCGTTGGGTTTCCATTAAAATTGCGGATAATGGCCCCGGAATGTCCCCAGAAACACGACAGAGGATTTTAGAATCTTTTTCCACCAAAAAACGAGCTCAAAAAGAAACAAGTCTCGCGGTGAGTTATCAAATTGTGACGGCGAAACATGGGGGGTTTTTGAAGCTTATTTCTCCCTATATTTCCTCTGATAAATCTGGGGGGAGAGGCACGGAATTTGAGATTTTATTACCGTTGGTTTAAGGTTTTGTACTACTTTTTAGGAAAATTAACCACAAAGGTACAAAAACACAGAGGAAGCCCTGTGATAAACAAGATGCTTCTCCTACTTTATCTATTTTATCGTCATTTCAACGTATATTGAGAAACTAAAACAACCCTCACAGTAAGAATTGGCTAGATGTAAATCGTCTCATTTTTATTGAGAATGACTAGACACCACTAAGTCATTAAGAAATTCCTCAGAAGTAATATAGTTATAGCCATGCTAAATAGGTTGTGAGATTTTTCGCCGTAGGCTGTATCTTGGCTTGAAGCGCCGAAACCCTTAGAGAGCCAGAGGTTTGTGCTAGGCACAGGCTCAGTCGCGACTCCACAGACTGCGCCAACGCCAAAGCACTCCTATTACTAATATTAAATCTGTGACAACTCATTTGGGATTGCTATATTTTAATTTAAGAGTTGATCGCGTCTTCCCTCTTCCCTCTTCCCTCTTCCCTCTTCCCTCTTCCCTCTTCCTTCTTCCTTATTCCTTCTTCCCTCTTCCCTCTTCCCTCTTCCTTCTTATTTATTTTTGACTCAGTAACTTAGAAGAATTTTGGGCGAGAGAGAGTAGGTAATTGACAGAGTGATTTTTACCAATAGTCATCCGAGAAAGTTTATATTTATTAGGAGAATAATATATATCTAATAGATCATTATCGTATAAAAAAGCAGTCCGATAATATTTAGACGCGATCTTCTCAACTTCTCTATTAGATGAGCCATAAGGATAGGCTAAATGTTCGCCTATGTTTTGAGTTTTACTTAAACCACTCACACATTTTTTCAAGGAATTTTGTGCTTCCGATAACTCAAACTCTAGCTCTTTCGACTTGAGTTTAGCCAGATTTTTATGACTTAAGCCATGAGATTGAATATCATAAAATCCCTTTTGATAACCTTCTCGTAAATCTTCACAACTGAGATGGGGTAAGAATTCTCCCCCTTCATTAACACCCAAATAGAGAGGATTAACGAATAAAACTAACTTGATTTTTTCACCATAGATATCGGCTAAATTTTCTACCACAGGTAAAACATTTTTATGAACTCCTAAATAGCCATCATCAAAAGTAATCATAATAGGCTTTTTACCGAACTTTTTTTGAGGAATAGGCCGCGATTTATCAATAAAATATTCTTGGAGTTCTTGGGTAGAAAGAGTCCAATAATTAGCTTGCAATAAATATTCTAAAAAAATCGCAATTTTCTGCTGAGAATAGTCTGTGGTAAAGGTGAGTCTATAAGGAGGTTGCTCAAGAGGATTTTGCTGATCGACAATATCGTGAAATCCTAAAATAGGAATTTGCATCGTCTGAGTATAACTCTTGGCTCCCACGATCGCGAAGCTACCAAGAAAGAGTAATAAGAGAAAAAAGAGTTTTGTTTTGCGAAAGAAACCAGAGAAAAATATTCTACTTCTGATGGAGATGAGCCATTGGGTTAATCGTTTCATTTTACTCCTTTATTAATTTTATCGCGACATCAATACCTTCGGCTTTGAGGAAAAATACCTTGAAAAGTAGGTTGGGTTGAGGGACAAAACCCAACATCTTCAAGGGGGTTAAGTATCCCTCAACCCAACCTACAAAAAATCGTGAAGGTATTGTACATCAGATACACTGTACACCTTTTTCAGAGGTTGACGCTCAAGGAGCTGAAATCTGATCAGCCTCTCAATGAGGAAGGACAATTCCACAATGATCCTCTCATCTCTAGTTCCTGGGGCAGTCTATCATCAATGATAACATAGACTTCTTTTAGATAACAAGATCAAAAATATTAACATCAATTAGCTAGAATAGAGAGAGATGAGGGAAGAGGATTTTTGATGTTAAAACTGTTGACAAAATCACATCAGGAAATTTGGGGAACTGTGAAAAAATGGTTCTTAAAAGAGCGTCGTGTATTAGTGACGGCTTCCGGGGTAGCAGGAGCCGTGATTTTCGTCCGATCGCTGGGTTTATTACAGCCTTGGGAGTTAGCTATCTATGATCAATTTATCCGCTGGCGACCCCCTGAACCCAGGGATAATCGTATCGTTATTGTGGGTATAGATGAAGAGGATTTACAAAGATTTGGTTTTCCTATTCCTGATGGGAAAATGGCCGAATTATTGCAAAAAATTGCCGCGGACAAACCCCTCGCGATCGGAGTTGATCTTTTTCGAGATTTACCAGTACCACCAGGAGAGAAAGAATTACAAAAAGCATGGGAGACGATCCCGAATTTAATCGGGATTGAGCAATTATCCAGTGATGACAAAGGCCGGGGAGTGAATCCACCAGCAGTCCTCAATCAAAAGGCTCAAGTTGGCTTTAATAATATAATAACAGATATAGATGGCAAAGTCCGTCGTGGATTACTCTATCAAAGCGGAAAACAGGGGAGCATTCCTAGAAGTTTTGCCCTAAAGTTAGCCTTAATTTATCTGGAAAATCAGGGCATCAAGCCTAAACCTGCCTCTGGTAATTCTAAGGATCTTCAGTTAGGAAAAGCCGTGTTTAAACGATTACGAGGTAATGAAGGTGCTTATGTTAACGTGGACGCGGGTGGATACCAATTTTTAGCCAATCTGCGAGGTCCCAAGGGTACATTTAGTATGGTTTCTATGAATGATATCTTCTTAGGAAAAGTCCCCAGAGATTTTGCCAAAGGGCGAATCGTTTTGATTGGCTCTACAGCCACTAGCGTCAAAGATTTGCATTCTACTTCCTACAGTGCTGCTTTATTTAGTGCTCCCAAAGAAGTCTCAGGAGTAGAGTTACACGCGAATTTTATTAGTCAAATTTTAAGTAGTGCTATTGAGGGTAGAACTAGCATCAAATTCTGGCCTATTTCTCTGGTATACTTGTGGATTTGGGGTTGGTCTATTGTGGGGGCTGTAATCAGTTGGAAATTACAATCTTCTCGCAATTCTGTTTTTTGTCTCTTGGCAATTAGTTTCGGACTTTCTGGTATTTGTTATCTGGTTTTACTGGGGAATGGTTTGTGGTTGCCCTTAATTCCTCCCCTGATGGGAATGGCGGGTTCAAGTATTGTGATTATGAGTTATCTTGCCCGTTTACAAGAGGAGTTAAAACGCTCTAAAGATTTTTTGCAAACGGTAATTAATACTATTCCTGATCCCGTTTTTGTTAAGGATCAATTCCATCGTCAAATCGTTTTAAATCAAGCTTATTGTCGCTTGACTGGTTATTCTTTAGAGCAGTTATTAACGAAGACGGATTATGATTTATTTTCCCCCGAAGAAGCGAAGTTATTATGGGAACAAGACGAACGGGTTTTTCACAGTAGTGAAGAATGTGAAAATGAAGAACAATTAACTGATGCTAAGGGTGTTGTCCATGATTTGGCAACCAAGCGATCGCTCCATCAAGATGCCGCGGGGAATAAATTTTTAGTCGGTGTGATGCGTGATATTACGGAAAGGAAACGTTTAGAAGAAGAGCTTAAACAAGCTAACGCGGCTCTTCGTCAAGGAGCTTATCACGATCCCCTTACGGGATTACCTAATCGTACTCTCTTCCGTGATCGCCTCAATCAAGCAATGGAAATGGCTACTACTAATCATCGTCTCGTCGCGTTACTTTTCCTAGATTTAGATGGATTTAAACTAATTAATGACTCTCTCGGACATGATATTGGGGATTTACTGCTCAAAGGAGTCGCGCAACGTCTCCAAGGATCTTTACGGGGAAGCGATACTATTTCTCGATTAGGGGGAGATGAATTCACTGTGATTTTACCTGGTATTCCGGGTTTACCCGAAGCCAGTACCGTTGCCGAAAAAATCCTCAATGCTATGATTGAACCTTTTAATCTCAATGGTAATATTGTGGCAGTGACAACCAGTATCGGTATTAGCTTATATCCGTTAGATGCCCAAAACATTGACACCCTGATCAAACACGCGGATGCCGCGATGTATCGCGCGAAGGAATTAGGGAAAAACCGTTACGAATTTTCCTGAATTTGACCTAATCAGAATGTTTTTAATCAAAGGGGATTGAAAGGTATCAGAGTGTCGTTCGCCGAAAACTCTGACTTTTTGTGTCCTTGAGAGAAAACATTGATATAATAAGAGTGGAGTGGTGTATCTCTATGGCACAAGGGGGTTATAGGTATGATCAGTAATTTGTGCAAATTGACCATGTTTGAGCGGAAAATGCTACAGCTAACTACTGTCGCGGTTTTGGTTTTATCCTTCCAGGGTTTTTCTCCGGGGAAATTTCTGGTGGATCGGTTTATGACATCTGGTGGTGGTTGGGATTGCGACATCAAGGGGAGTTGCCTTGATCTGCTCGCGGATTATACACCTGATGATCCTGGTAAGCCCAAAGATGGTGATAAGGGCGCTGGGGGAAGAAGTTTCAGAAGTGAAGATGTCCCTTTGGCATCTCTGAGCTAAATCACATCTCATTTTGTTGTTCGAGTGACGATTTCCACCAAGACATATTTTGTATCAATGTGTGAACTTGCCAGTTGGGACTAGAGGATGGATAATCTAGGCGGTAATGGCCTCCACGACTTTCTGTGCGAAATATAGCACTTCTAAGTATCAAATAGGCAACATCAAGTAAATTGTAGGTCTCACCCCAAGTTCGCAACAGGGGGTTGTTTGTGTCTAAATTAGGGAAAATGACACTTTGTGAGGGTACTAACCCCAATAGGATTTTACTTATTTCTATTTGCTGAAATTGTGAACGCCACATTTCTAACTGTGTGATCGCGCTTGTCATCTCTCGTTGTGTTCGACAAATTCCGACATTTTTCCAGATCATTTGGGGAACCTCCCGTCGGCACCTTTCTATAATAGCATTTTCCGAATCATTCTGCTCAAACAATATTGGCTTTAAATCAAATCGATCTTGGGGCTTTGGTGTTTGAAGCTGATTTGGAGAGTCCAAAACAGAGGAGTCTTTCTGCCAATGGGCCATTTGTGCGCCAAAGACAATACATTCTAGTAAGGAATTGCTGGCTAAACGATTCGCGCCATGTACCCCTGTACTCGCGGTTTCACCGATCGCGTATAATCCGGCCAAAGAAGTTTCATTGCGAGTATTAGCCATGACTCCGCCCATCCAATAATGAGCCGCGGGAGCTACGGGGATCGGTTCTTGAAAAAGATCAATTCCCCATTCACGACAAACTTTAATAATATTAGGAAAACGCAGTTGAATCCGTTCGGGAGCAATCGGGCGTAAGTCTAACCAAACTCGCTCCTCCCCGGTTTTTTGTAAATGACTATAAATAGCGCGACTAACAATATCTCTGGGGGCCAATTCCCCCGCGGGATGATAGTCAAAGGCAAAACGATATCCTTTACCATCGACTAAATGAGCACCTTCTCCTCGCACCGCTTCACTAATGAGAAAACGGGGCGCGCCCGGTTTGGTTAACGCGGTGGGGTGAAATTGAAAAAACTCTAAATCTCGTAAAATTGCACCGGCACGCCACGCGATCGCGACCCCATCTCCGGTACTCACCGCGGGGTTCGTCGTTTGGGAAAAAACCTGTCCTCCCCCTCCCGTGGCTAAGATTACCGCGTTGGCGCGTAACCATCGGATTTGATTACCCTCAATCAAACTAATCCCTTGGACGCGTTGTGTTTGAGGATCAACCCAAAGACTAAGGGCAAACGCGGGAGAAAGAATAGAAATATTAGGATGTTTTAAGGTTTCCGCCGCTAAAATACTGACGACAGCCCTTCCAGTTGTATCCGCCGCGTGGAGGACTCGACGACGGGAATGGGCAGCTTCTAAGGTAAGGGCTAAATCATCCCCATGATGATCGAACGCGACACCCATTTTGATCAAAGATTCAATACACGCGGGAGCTTCTTCTACCAAAAATTTTACCGCGTCTAAGTCACAAAGTCCTGCACCCGCCTTGAGGGTATCTTCAATATGGAGTTGAGAAGAATCATCCGGCGCGATCGCGGCTGCGATACCTCCCTGGGCCCAATCACTGGCAGATAAGGGGAGGATATCTTTGCTAATGAGGGCAACTTGGCAATGAGGGGGGAGACAAAGGGCTGTATAAAGACCCGCGGCGCCTGAACCAATCACCAATACATCAAAATAGTCAGTCATCTATAGTTTAGGGAGGCCCCTTTGGCGGCACTCTGAAGATGGATCGTCTTACCACCTTATCAATAAATTAAGAAAAATTAAGGGAGAAGGGAGAAATAATCACCGATGGGGCATCATTTCTCTCTTCTCCCTTGAAAAAGTCAAAAACTGACCCAAGCCTAGTCGTAGAGTCCGTTGTTTAAGCGGTTGTCCCCTTCATTGAGAGTTGATTCCTTGTTGGTGACGGTGAAGTTATCGAAATTCGCCTTGAGCAAATCTTTTTGAGCTTCCGTGAGGCCAGGAATTGCCAATACATCTTCTACTTTCGCGTAAGGGGCATTTTTAATGATCTTGGCCGCGAGATTGGGATATAAACCCTTAAACTGACGGAAGTTACGCACCGCGGAGTTATTCAAATCGACTTTGTAGCCTATTTCGCTCAGTTTATTGTCAGCGCGATTAATTCTGGAGTCCTCAACGGCTAACACAGAAGAGGAAGGTAAAATCGCGGTATTGAAGGGAGCCGCGATCGCGGCTTGATGTCCCATCCATCCCAAACAACCGAAGATCAAACCGAAAAAGGCCAAGAGACGACCGAATTGTTTAATCATTATTCATTTCTCCCAATGTTATACACAGCATTATCATTAGAGACTATCATTTCACTAAGACAGTTTTTCAGAGAAATCCTTAATCTGATCATCGTCTTCTTTCCGTGAATCTTTTTTTTATTTCTTATTCACGGTTGTCGTTCGAGAAAAGTATCTAAGTCAGCAAAGGTAGCCCCATAGGTAATTGTAGGAGTGTCATAACCCTTCAAATTAACAGTGTATTGTTCAAAGATTTCACTACCCTTTAAGAGGGATAAATATTTATAAGTAGTTTCACCCAGGGCGATATCCATACCAATTTCTTTAGTACAAGACTCCAAACGAAACGCGGCATTAACAGTATCACCCAAAGCCGTATAATCAGAGCGATCGCCAGTGCCAGTATTTCCCACCATCGCGTATCCCGTATTAATACCAGAGCCCACCCGCAGGGGAAAAGGTAAAGGATAACGAGCACTTAACTCATCCGTTGCCCGGTGCAATTCACTTAAAGCCTGACAGATACGAATCATCTCATTTTGACTAATGCCACTGGGCTTATGAAACCAAACGGCCATAATGGCATCCCCAATATATTTATCTACCCAACTGCCATGTTTACGAATAATTTCCCCAGCTTGGCGAAACCAACTACCAATCACTTCCGAAAGGATTGTCTCATCGAGTTGTCGTGTCAAAACCGTAAAATCACGGATATCCATTACCATCACAGAGATTAAACTGCGAACTGTTAAAGTCGCGGTAAACTCTTCGGAGTCGTCCTCATCAGCCTCCATTCGTGCTTGAATATGGGGACTGCGAAACTCCAATTCGATTTTGCCAAACTGGAGCATATCTTCATTATGTAATGTGACGGGGATACTTACCCGTCTTCCATTAACAAAGGAGCCATTACGACTACCTAAATCAATCAAATAAAATTCTCCCGTATCCATTCTTTGTAACATCGCATGGTTGCGCGATATCCAGCGATCATTCAAGACAAAACTATTATCTTCACTGCGCCCGATCGTCCAGCAATTACTACCCACCAATGGCAAATAGCGCACTCCTGAGTCAGAGCGAAGGATCAAATGGGGTGTGGGTTGGAATGTTACCACGGGCGGTTAACCGATTTGGGATTTGAGATGTGAGATTGGGGATGGCACATATTAGCTCCCCAGAGGGAAGTGACTAACAGTAGGTTAAATCTGCCATGCCCATCTAGGGATTGGGCGATGATAGTGTGATATGAAGTCGCCCTAAAATTGCACAGATCACTTGTACTTTATCTCTTTTTGCCGGTCCAAGACAACTGCCCAAAGAAACCATTTTTTTTTGATCCGTCGGAACATTATGGCACTGTTACCTTTGAAAAACTCGGTTTCTCTCCCTAGGGTAGCCATAGAAACTAGGGAGAAATTTGACTACCCAACGCGGCGCATAAAAATAAACCATCTACCAGAATTGTACCTAAGACGGCTCCGCCAAATACCCATCGGTGGGCTTTCGGAGTCCGAAATGCCCAAACACTGATACTAATGAGAAGCCCTAATAAGAATAACGCACAACTAATCCCCCAAAGGGTTGAGATTTGCCCGATCGCGCCTTTAAACACCTCTGGCACTAAAGAAGGTTCGACTTGCATTAACCGTCGCCAATAGGGAATTAAACCTGTTAAATAAAAATAACCATCCGTCACCGCAGTGCCAAATAAGGAACCCAAATAAAACCAATTACCCACTTTTCCCCAGTTACGCGCTAACCCCCAAAGGGCAAAAGGGACAAAAATTGCTTCTACGGGCAGATGTAAGAGGGGTTCCCACCGTAACCATCCCCAATAGATCCCCCCTGTTAACCAAGTCCAAGTAAATCCTAATAATAAATCTCCCCAAACCTCTTTACCAGGAAGTCTGAGCAGTTGTCCCGAAATCACTAATAACGCGATCGTCAAGACTAAACTCAAAACAGGCATTTCGCGCACCAGAGGTGCTTGGATAAATACGGGTACTGAAACGAGGAATACCCCCGCACCAAACATTAGCCCGGTTTGATTTCCCGTTAAGGTTTTCCAAGATCGACTCAGCCAGGGGGCATGAGACTCAGTACCGTGAGTCTGAGAGGTTTCTCCAGAAAAAGTCTCGTTAAACAAGGTTTCTTTAAGATTTGTTACTTAAGTTAATCTTTTTGAAGATATCACAAAAATTTTCCCCTGAGAGATGCTCATGGGCTTAGACTGGTATGGGTTTGGCAATTCCCATCGCGATCCCCTCCATCTTCACAAATACCTGCGCCATTTTTTATGGGTTGGGTGGAGCGATACTTAACCCCTTGAAGATCTTGGGTTTTGCGCTCTGCTCCACCCAACCTACGAATCAAGGCTTTTTTTCTCGGTTGGGTGGAGCGATACTTAACCCAAAGAAGATGTTGGGTTTCGCTTTCGCTTCACCCAACCTACGAATCTTAACCCCTTGAAGATGTTGGGTTTGGCACTGCGCTCAACCCAACCAACGAATCTTCACGGAGGGATACAGAAAAACGATGCAAAAGGGTGTCAACAAAGTGTCTCCAAAAAATCTATCTCCCCAAATATGCTAACCATGTTTAGATTCCTGGTTCCCTTCTTGGCTCAAACGGCAACAGAAACCACGACAACTCACCATCAGATGAATCTTTTTCAGTCTTTGGTTTTGGGTTTTATTCAGGGTGTCACTGAATTTTTACCGATTAGTAGTACCGCGCATTTGAAAGTGATTCCGATTATTTTAGGATGGGGTGATCCCGGTGTCGCTTATACGGCTGTGATCCAATTGGGTAGTATTGCCGCGGTTTTATGGTATTTCTGGAAAGATTTAACTGAGATTATTTTAGGTGCTTATCAAGCCATTTCTCAATCTAAATATGATTCCCAAGAATTTCGTTTAGCCTTGGGAATTGGTTTAGGGACTTTGCCGATTATCTTTTTAGGATTATGTGTAAAAATCTTTATTCCTGATTTTGATAATTCTCCTTTACGCCATTTATCTTCGATCGCGATCGCGTCAATTTTCATGTCTGTCTTATTAGCCATCGCGGAAAAATTCGGGAAACGTCTGCGTAGTTTTGAAGACTTAACGGTGCGTGATGGTATTTTCATGGGATTAGCTCAAGCAATGGCAATTATTCCGGGGGTATCTCGTTCGGGTTCAACCCTTACCGCGGGTTTATTCATGAAATTAGAAAGGGCTGTCGCGGCACGGTTTTCTTTTCTCTTAGGGATTCCCGCGATTACTTTAGCTGGTTTAGTGGAGTTAAAAGGTGCTATTAAAGAGGAAGGATTAGGCCATGATGGTCCCTTGGCTTTAATTGTGGGTGTCATTTCTGCGACTTTCTTTTCCTATGTCGCGATCGCGTGGTTAATGAAATTTCTCCAAACTCAAAATACTTGGATTTTTGTTTGGTATCGTTTAGCCTTTGGTGTGGCAATTTTAACCATGCTCGCGGGCGGTGTGTTGACAAATATTTAACTCACATCCCCCCTAACTGCCTTAATCAGGGGGGATTTTTTGCCCAGTTTAGATCAGTTTATTTAACCGCAGATGAACGCAGATAAACACAGATGTAGGCGAAGTATTCCCGAAGTATTAGATGTTTTTATACTTGAGGGGCACGACAAATCCAGATACAATCTCGTGGCACTGTTTGGGTGTCTTTGTGGATGATTTCATAGTTAAGATGGGTGAGAAATTGCTCCATGATGACATCATTCATTATGGAAAAATCCGTGCCATTTCGATTGCCTAATATGTTTTTTTCCCACTCACTTAAAAATTTTTGCCATCCGAGTTTACTACAAATATTACTGTGATGAAAGATGCAGACGCGATCGCCTTTTAAGAGTTGGGGAATTTGGGTGAGGTAGTTATAAATATCTACGGGTTCTAAATGTACCATTGTATCGTAGGAAAAACAAATATCCGCGACTCCGGGTGTAATATTTTCTAAGGTGATACCATCTACTTTGATGTAAGTTACTCTTTCTTCTCCTAAACGGTTTTTTGTCGCGTTTAACATTTCTTGGGAAATATCGGCGCAAATGACGTGATCGGCATATTTTAATAATAAATTTGTGGTTTTACCTCCCCCTACTCCAATTTCTAAAACGGTATGTTCTTTTTTAACATAAGGTTGGATAAATTCCCGTTGAATTAAGGTTTCATATTCGGCGAGGGAATTGGCAGCACCCGCACCTTTTCCAATCCATTCATCACCAATATAAGTTAATTTAGGAAATGTCTTTTTCCACCTTTTTGCATAGAGATTCCAAGCCGTTTCATAATTTATTCTTTGACTATCCATTTCCGCATCATACCAATCCTCTTCACTCTTGATTTTTTCTAATTGTAAATCTAATTCTACTCGTAAAGAGGAATGCTCTTTTTCTAATTTTTGTCCGACAAAAAATACACCCGCGGCTAGAGTTTCTCGTCCAATTGCACTCAATCCGACATCAAGGTAATAACCATATTTCTGTAGACGATCAGCAAAAGAGTTAATGTATTTTTTCCAGTTTCTATCGGCTAAATGAGGTAAGATTGTCTGCATTTGCATCATTAAACTATGGGAAGGATATTGATAAGGCAAAACACCACTTTGTAATTCTTCAAATTCTGACATCACTTGTCGCAAACCACTCAATGTCATATTAAAGTAATGATTGGGAACCGCGTGTAATGGCTGCATAAAAGCTACCTCGATAAAAATTAAACCACCCGGTTTTAATACTCGATACAATTCCTGGGCGGTTTCAAAGGGATTGGGTAAATGTTCAAACACTGAGTGACTAATAATGGCATCAAAACAATTATCAATGAAGGGTAATTTCTTGGTATTACAGACAATATCTGTATAGTGGAATTGCTGTACATCCAGATAGCAAATATTGGGTTTGACATACGCGATCGGTGTATTTCCCGCTCCAAAGTCTAAAATTAGTTTATCATCACCGATTTTTTCTAAGACTTGTAATGCTGCATCGGAATAGGGATGATCGTTAGCCTCCATCATTACATTAAGAAAGGGTAATTCATTATTAGCCAAAATATGGGGAGTGTTTCCTCTCAAATAAACAACGGTTTTGTCATCATTTAATTTAATTTCGTTGGTTTCTGATAAATTTTTGCTTTCTAAAGATAATAATTCTTGAATATTGAAACTGCATTGTCTGGGGACTATCCCTTGGGCATTTTTATCTAAGATAAATTCTTGTTTAAATAAGGATATAACGAGATTATCCTCTTCTTCACTGATGATTTCGATTTCGATTTTTTCTCCGGGTTTAATACTTTTTGGCAGAAGTAAATCACCCCAAAAACCAGAATATCCCACATTTTGTTTATAGGGAAATACTGACTCTAAATCGAAACGATAGGAGATGCCTCGCCAAAGTGCTACATAAGGTTTGCCATTTAAGTAAAGAGTCAATTTGACTGGGTGATCTTTTTCAGGAATATACCAACCCGAAAAACGGGTTAAATAATTTAATTCGGTTTGGTTTGGGGTATCAAGGTTAAATAACATCGTCGTTATGGGAGGGGATTGTTTTTGATTATGGTAGAATCTTTCGCGATTATACAACCTTTTTGCACTACTAAAAGCCCTCTCATCCCTATCTGGTAATGTTTCTATTTTTATTCAGCAAACCCTACATAATTTTCTATAGCGCGTCTAAATGATTTGTGCAATTAAGGTAGGGGCAATCCCGCCGTGGTTGCCCCAATCCCGCCGTGGTTGCCCCAATCCCGC
This sequence comes from Microcoleaceae cyanobacterium bin_387, assembly GCA_037440985.1. Taxonomy (GTDB): domain Bacteria; phylum Cyanobacteriota; class Cyanobacteriia; order Cyanobacteriales; family Microcoleaceae; genus JBEDKD01. The sequence continues at coordinate 2,514 of JBBITB010000028.1, read as the reverse complement.
CGTGGTTGCCCCAATCCCGCCGTGGTTGCCCCAATCCCGCCGTGCGCGAGGGGGGCAAGCCTGGGGTAGGCACTGGGGTGCTACCCCTAGAAATCTGTATGAATGATTTAGACTTGCTATATATGACAAAATTACAGAATAAGTGTAATGATAATCGTAATTACAGAATAAGTGTAATGATAATCGTAATTACAGAATGACAAGTATAGGGACGGAGAAGGAGAGATGGAGGTGGGAAAGATGTACGCGCAAAACCAGGGGTTCTAAAATTGTCTCAGGATCGAATTATTATGGAAAAACATCAAGGTTCAGAATTGACGATCGCGCATCCTCTGTCCTTATAAATGTGACATAATTTCCTTAAGAATAAGAGGAATCTTACGAATAATTTTCCCTTTTTGTGCATCTACAGGTACAAGAGTCACTTGCGCCGAAACATATAAAACTTGACGATCATCGGAAACAATTTCATAGTCCCAATTCATACGAACCCCCTGAAAGGGAGCGACACGGGTTCTGACGATCGCGCTGGCCCCCATTTTCACACCTCGATGATAACGGAGGGCTAACTCAAACACCTGTAACTCCACACCTTGAGCCACTAAGTCAGCATACTCCATTCCATGTGATCGTAAATAATCTACCCGTGCTGCTTCCATCCACTCCAGATAAGTCCCATGCCAGACAATCCCCCCATAGTCCGTATGATGGGGATAGACTTGTACCGGATATTCAAACCAATCATCGGGGGAGCTAACCGTAGAAGGCGCGATCGTATCCATAGACATCTCACGAGATAAATTTTGAGACACAACTTAACAAAAAGTTCAAAAACTCTACATTTCTACAAATAATAAATCAAACTTCAGGTCTATGCTGATAAAAAGGCAAAAAACACAGCCGTTTATTGAAATCCCAGACATTTTTTAATCGCAAAATCAACATGATCGAAAAAATTTTAGTTGCCGTTGCCGGTAGAGGCTTGTGTGAAGAGATGTTTAATATGTTAATGGACATCCCTTCCCTACAAGGAGCCTCAGTCACCGTACTCCACGTTGTCCCCCCCCAAGTCACCTCCGATGAGATGGCAGAAAAATTGGAAGAAGGGGGCAAAATACTCGCGAAAGCAGTTCAGTCGTTAAAGGTAGATCCCAGTAAAGTCAGCCCCCGCCTCAGACAAGGCGATCCCAAAGCCATTGTCTGTGAAGTCGCCGAAGAAGAAAAAGCGGATCTGATTATCATTGGTTCACGGGGCCTTGATCGCTTACGTTCTATTTTGGAAAACTCCGTTAGTCAATACGTTTTCCAATTAACCTCTCGCCCCATGTTACTCGTCAAAGATGAGACATTTATCAAGAAAATTAAGCGAGTGATGGTGGCTTATGACAATTCCCCAGCATCCCAAGATAGCTTAAAATTAGCCCTATCTCTACTTAGATACATTGATGGGGGTCAATTAGTCCTCGCCCACGTTGCCAAAGACTTAACTGGAAAAACCAAGGAAGATACAAGTCCCGCGGCTGAAAAAGATCCCATTTTAGCCCCCGCGGTGGCAGAAGCGAAAAAAATGGGTGTCAATTATCGCTGTATTTCCGCGATCGGCAAACCGGGTGAAACTATCTGTCGTTTAGCTGATGAGTCAAACATAGATTTATTAATGTTAGGTTCCCCTGATCGTCGTCCTTCCATAGCCAAAACTTTTGTGGATCTCGATCGACTCTTGGGAAGTTCCCTGTCTGACTATGTTCGAGTCAACGCGACTTGTCCCGTCTTATTAACCCGCACCAGTGCTTAAAAATCAAAAAAGAAAACAAAAGCGCCCAAGCGGAAGCTTAAGGCGCTTTTTTTCTAGGCAAAGAATAGCCAGTTAGAACAACTAACTATCCTTTTTCCCTTCACGACTCGCGGTTTGAATATACAGAATGAGTAAAAAAACCGCGGGAACTAGCACAAACAGGATACTAGCGACAAAACCTAGATCATTAACTTGCATGATCCCCAGCCTCTATATAAAAACAGACAATTGACACAACCTAGAATATCACTAATCGTTATGGCTTAGTTTTGACACTGATTGGTCCATTGACCAACGTTTGACAGGCCAAGCGATAATTTTGGGGTTTACGCTTGAGCTTCTTTTCCTCAAATTCAGTACGGGGGGACAGATTTTCCAGCCCTTCCACGATTTCTACAATACAAGTCCCACATTGTCCGTAGCCCCCACAATTCATCATTTTTCCCGTGAATGTGTACAAGTCCACTTGATTTTCCAGCCCCTTGAGGCGCAAATTCGCTCCATCGGCCGCGATCACTTCCTTGTTTTCCTTCACAAACTTAATATTTGCCATGATCTGTTTTTTCTCTTTAGTGACTACATTAGGCTCTTTATTACAAAATATTAACTTATATGTCAAATGTTAAAGAAGGAAGAGGGAAGAAGGAAGAGGGAAGAAGGTTGGCAGTTGACAGTTGACAGTTGACAGTTGACAGTTACCCATTACCCAATCCGCAATC
>JBBITB010000027.1:0-60777 GCA_037440985.1 Microcoleaceae cyanobacterium bin_387 | reverse complement strand
TTCTCCCTCTTTTTTCTCTCTGTGTCATTAAGTACAATTCCTCATTCTTATCTTGGGTATAATTACTCATCGCTTAATTGAGATGCTCCCTTTTCCTTGCCTCTCACTAGATGGCTTTTATGCCGCGAATAATTATCTAGCACAATCACTGTCTCAGCTCCCGTTTCCTGACGGATTTGGGCAGCTTCTTGGGCTTCTATAGCGGTTCTCACAAAGATGGAGTATGCCAAAACCCAGTTTTGTCAAGCGTTTCAAGTTTAAATGAATACCTCATCTATCCAAGAAGTGCTATATCTCTGAAACTTTTAGGAAAGTTTCTTTCTTGATACTGCCGAGAACTGCTGCATAATTGAAGCTGTGACCGGGTTCATATATGCCTAATACATTCAGGCGTTTTCCTCGTTTTTTACTCTGTCTTATCTTTTTCTGTTCCCCAACTCTTATATAACTGTAACTGGCTGCACTCCACAAGCTGAAACCACTTTCATCTAGGTACAGAGGTCTGATTTCACCCCGGGCTGCACAGCTCCTTAACATCTCCAAGTCAGCCTTTTTTACTTGTTTTTGTTTCGGGTCCGGGTGAACTCTCTGGGCTGTTTTTGTTCGTTTCCATCTCCACCCTTTTTTTTTGAGAATTTTTCTGATTCTCGCTGGTGTTAATTCGACTTGACGCTCATTTTTTAGCAGGACTGATAGTTGTTTACTGTTGTAAGTTCTATCGTCGCCCTCACAGCGAGACTCCAGATACTCAATATCGGCTTCAGAGCAAGTCTTTTTTCTCCCACTTCGTGGTGCATCCCACAGCCCCTCCTCTCCTTTAATCACCCACGTCGTCAGAGTTTTTCTCACTGTATTGGGTGCCCATTTAAGCCAATCTGCTATTTGCCCCACTGTCAAACCTCTGGCATTCAAGCAGAGAACTTCTGCTCTTTTTCTCGTTCTGAGAGGGACGAGGGCATCTTGGCTTAACGAGCGCAGCTTTTGGGCTTCTAACTCGGTCAGACGGATTCTTAATCTGGCTGGCATAAGCTCCTTTGCCTCTTTTTTAACCATTTTTCCATTTTACGCTTAATTATGTCCACCTACTTAGCAATTTTAAATCAGATGTAAATGCAGGGATCTGATCCCGTCACAGGCAAGATACCTGTACCACAAGTTTTACTTCTGAACTGGAAACACTATAGTTTTCAGAATTGGTAAAATTAATCGTTGTAGCTGTAATTTCTTCAGGCTCAAGCTCCTTGCCGATCAAAGAAAAATCAGCATCAATTTCTGATTCCATAAAAAAAATCCTTTTTGAGAAGCTGATCCTGTCTCCAGTTTCGCACCTCATTTGTTAAGTCTTTTTGGGTCATTGACACTCCCTAAAAAATTAGAAAGAGATTTGAAAAAACTCTCAAATCTCCCTCCTTTTTACCCAAATAATCGTTGTTGCCCCTCCTGTCTTTCCTTACCCAGAAAAATATCACGAGTCCCCTTGGGAATATAAATCCATCCCAAATCCTGTAAACGAGTCGTTAAATTAGAAATACTCACCCCTAACTCGTCTCTAATTTTGTATAAATTAGACCATTTTGTTAAATCTTTCCCCTCCCTTTTCTCTTCCAAAATCGATCGCGGCATTAACAAACAACCGGCAAAATACTGAGCTTGCCATTCAATGGACGCGATCTTTGTATCCGCACCGCGACAAACAAAGGGTTCTTCCCTTGTCTCATTGTTGCCAAAATTGCCCAGATTTAAGGTTAATTGTCTGGTAATTCCATCCGCTTCATCTTGGTTAATATGTAAGATCCAATGGCCGATTTCATGGGCGATCGTTGACTCGATAAAACCTTGGGGTTTATTCAAAATTTCTTCATTAATTTCGACTAACCTCTCCGTCGGTAAAATTCGAGCAGCGATCGCGCCTTCCTCATCAGCAGGAATAGAACTCCATAACACCCCTAAATCTAAAAAATCAGCCACCACTGATGCCTCAAATGGCCATTTCGGCGCAAAATTAGGCGTTTGTTGCATCCTCAATAACAAATCATTCGCCCGTTTTTCTATCGACTCTTTGCGATAGTATCTATAGGGCTTTAAGATACTCACCTTCGTTGGCCCCCATCCCACTAGAAGATTTTAAAGTGGCAATTTTGCTGGAAAACAAATCACGATTGTCTATGTCATAAATTTCTGAAAAGTCAAACTACTTATTTAGCAAATTACAGATAAATTACGTCACAATAAACAAGAGTTCGACTTGTCAGAAACAGCATTAATCATCGACGGAATTTTTAATCCAATTCGGATCATCCTGAATGCGACGAAATAACGCTAACATTTCCTTCGGATTTTGTTTCAACAGCGTCTCATATTGTTGCGGAATCCTTCCCGCGAGGAATATTAACTCCTCTTCCTCGATATCCAAACTCCGCGCTAACGCCCTGATCACGTCCTCCTTCGGTGCATAGTCGGCGCGATCGTTTTCCAGTTTGGACAAATAGGTGAAATCTACACGAAGTATAGATGCCAACTCACGTTGTGAGTATGCTTTGTCCTTACGCGCATCTCGTATCCGTTTACCAAATGTCTGTGTCACGATAGTTACCCTCCTGTAAGCATTCTAGCCTTTTTTGAAGAAAAGTTCAACAAAATACTTGACGATTAAATCAACACAAGTTAGGATAGGTTTGGTTGATGAATGAGTCAACCCGCATACTCGAGTAATAGGGGTAAAAGTGGAATATAGCCCAGTAAGCACACTATATATAGTGTGTGAGGGGGAGAGTCGCGAGTAAAGGAGAACCACGATGCTGAAAACATGGACCGATACCCACTATCAACTTGATGAGGAGGACTGGCTTTATATCGCGCCCCATGAAGATCAGGGTTCCGCGTCCTTAGTGTGTCCGGGTTACGCCCGTGATGGCGAAGGTTTCAGCATCCACTTCACGATCGCGCATATAAAGACGTTAGAGAAATTATTGGGAGTTTTACGCATTTTGAAAGCGCAAGAAGAAGCCCTTTTTGATGAGTATAAATATCCCGAAATTTCCTCAAATACCTATCTGATTCGCTAATCAAACTCAACAAAAAACAAAGGAAAAACCATGACTAAGACATTAGAAAAACCGACCATTTCTGTCTTTGGTGCCAAACCGAAAGAAGCCTTGCTCGTTCCCGAAATTCCTATCACAGTACGCAACAATTGTCAATCAGGACAATGGACAATTGGAGACAGCGATTATGGTTCCAAAGCATCAATAACCATTCTCAAATTTAGCAAATTTTTCGGCAGTTTAGGACAAACATCCCACACTTTATGGGGTCAATTATGGTTTGTCTGCGAATCAGGAGAATTACCGCAAGGCGTGGTGATGGTGACTTATATAAAAAACCGGAGTTTGAATGATTTTAACCGTGTTGTTGCCTCGGTTCAAGCCCGTGGAGTGGAACCGGCTACAGGTATTTTTGTCCCAGAATTTATCAAACATTCCGGTCAAAAACCCGATGATAATGGCATAGTAAAACCCATCAATTATTACGCGTTAAAATGGTCATGGAATGAGCGCAGTGATTGGTCTATTTTAGAACAAGCCGCCGCCGTTTTAGCCGATCCGAGTAATCAATCTCGTATGATTGATTTAGAGAGCACTCGTCAGATGATTTGTTTGGATAATTTACCGCCCCATGAAATTGCATCTTTAATTTCGGCTCATGGGGAACCGGAGGAAATTCACAGTTTAAATGCACAGAAAGACGCGATACTTACTTCTCGAAATACCGCGATTCTTCCTGGGGTAATTAATGTGACTGAATCCACCGCAGCTTAAACTATTTTTTCAGTCTTTTTCGTAGTACAAGTTGATTGTTAACAGACATCCAACTATGGTGGCGCAGGTATCCTGCCTGCGGACATGATTTTTGCAAGATGTCTAACAAGCAGGATGCTTGTACTACTTTCAGGAAGTAGCTGCGAAGAAACCGGGTTTCTAGCCCCTTTAACCCAAGGTAATCATCATCGACAGAAAAAGCAAATTTCCCGAAAGGGATAAGGGAGAAATGTAAAGAAATTTAGTTTTTTACTAAGACAAACCGGTGAGTCAGTTATAATTGTCTTGTACCTAAAACTAATTCGTGAGTTACTACCCAAATCAACATTCTTGAAAGTAAAGGAAACCTCTATGACATTCACCACGCCTAAAGATAGTAAAACCAAAATCTTACAATCTTTTCAGCAAATTTTAGCCGAGCGCAAAAAGATTGCTTCCAAAGTGGAAACTAAAGAAGAAGAAGCCGAAAAAGCTAAGAATAAAGAACTCTTAGAAGTGGCTTCCACTTATACTATTGATACCATTGTCAAAGGATTAGCTGATCTCCAATTAGATTTTGGTACTATTATCAATGGACTTTCGGAAAAGTTAAATAGTGAATCCTCTAAGTTAGACGAATTACGCAAAGCGATCGCGATCGAAACCGAACATCGGCAAGAATTACAACAAATTCGGATAGTTGCAGATGCCCTGCACATTTTAACCCAAGAGCATCAAGAAAAATTACATACCTTAGAAGAAAACGCCACTCAGCAACGAGAAATCATTGCGAAAGATACCCTAGAAAAACGCAAAGCTTGGCAAAAAGAACAAGTTGACTTTGAAACAGCTTTGCAAGAGGAAAACGCCTTTATTACTAATACCCGACAAAAGGAAGAAGCTGATTATCAATATACCTTAGATCGTCAGCGGAAAATAGAACTAGATAACTATGAAGAAGCAAAACGGAAATTAGAACGAGAATTACAAGAGTCCACACGGGAAAAAGAGAAGAATTGGGTCGATCGCGAGAAGTTTTTAACGGATCATCAAGCCGAATTTGAAGAAAATCAAAAGAAAGCCGAGACTTTTGAGGAAGAGTTAAAACAAGCTTACACCAAGGCGAAAGAAGAGGCGATTCAAGAAGTCACCCGTGAGGCAAAAGTGAAGGCTGATCTATTTGAGAAAGAGTGGGAATCATCGAAACAAGGCTATGAGTTAAGAGTTCAATCTTTAGAACAGACAATTGAGAAACAGTCTCAAGAAATCGCAGAAATTTCGGCCCAATTACAGGCGACAATGAAGCAAGCACAAGATTTGGCAATGAAAGCATTTTCTAGTAATAAAGAATAACCAGTTACCCATTTTAATAGTACAACAGTCTTCCGGCCTGACTGATCCTATCTTATCTGGTTTAAATGCGTATTAGCTCAGAACAAAATCAACCCCAAACTCAAAAAAAATTGCAAGAAAATTCAGGAGCGTAAAAATGGTTAAGCGTGTGAGCGATAAGAATACCAAAGCAGAAATCTTGGAAGTTTATCAACAACTTTTACAGGAAAATGAGACATTAGAAGCACAACTTCAACAAGCCGGAGTTTTGACTTCTCCATCTCCAGAAAAGTCAACAGTCGTAAAAGAAATCACAATGGAGAGTCAAACCATGACATTTGCCACAACGGAACAAAAACGAATGCAGTCAACCATTGATAATTTAATGAAACTGCAATTAGGTTTTGGGAGTGCAGTGAGTGAATTATCGGAAAAATTGACCTCAGAAGCCTCTAAATTAGAGGAAATTCGCCAAGCTGTTTCTCAAGAAATACAACAACTAAAAGAGTTACATAATTTGGAGGAAATTCACGAAGATACCTTAGACACTCTAATTACACAATATGAAGAAAGTGCGAAAACTTTTGCTGAGGAGTTAGGCTCACGACGCGAAACGGTGGAACAAGAATTAATTGATTTACGCAAAGCTTGGAGTAAGGAACAAGAAGAATATCAACGAGGGATTAAAGAACGCGATGAAATTCAGCAAAAAGCCCGTCAACGTGATGAAGAAACCTATCAATATAATTTGCGATTAGAGCGCAATCTTGATCTAGAAAAATATCAACAACGTCAAAAAGCTTTATATCAAGAATTGCAGGAATTTCGCCAAACTCAAGAGAAAGCTTGGCAAGAGCGAGAAAGCGCGATCGCGGAGCGAGAAAAACTCTACGCGGAAGTCAAAGCAAAAGTGGAAGAGTTTCCGAAAAAACTGGAAGAAAATATCAAAAATGGCAAACAAAATGGACAAAATATTGGTCATTATCAAGCCAAAATTAAATCCGATTTATATGCCAAGGACGTCGAAGGGCAAAAACAATATTATGAGTTACGCATTCAAGCACTATCACAGACAATTGAAAATCAAGAATCTCGGATTGTCAGTCTCTCCAAACAACTAGACGCGTCCATGAAACAAGTCCAAGATTTAGCGGTTAAAGCTATTGAAGGCACGTCTAATTCTAACTCTTTCCAAGCCATGAAAGAAATAGCATTGGAGCAAGCCAAAAACTCCCCTAAAAATAAATAATTATAACTAGGATGGGTAAGACGGTAATTATTTTTGTCGCTCAGGGAAAAACTGGGGAGCCGTCTTAGCCCACCACAATCTTAAAGAAGGTAGGTGAGTAGGATTGTTTTAATTTTGACTCTGGGATCTGTTATTTGGCTTTTTTCGTTTCATGCCAAATACGATCACGCCTTTCGGATTGTTTACAAATATTTACATAAAAAGGAGGAACGATCGCATTTTGTCCCGTTTATGGTGAATGTTATCAGGATTTGAGGTGCTGTGATCAGAAAAGATTTCCCCAAACCAGACGGAAAACTCTTGATTTCTCAGTTTTGCGGCCGCTCTCTGACTTGATGGGGCGATTGTATCAGAGTCGCGATCGCGTTTTCTTTTCAGAATTTCATGGGAGAATCAAAGGGATCTGGGGGTTGGGGAGTTTAATCTGGGGACATCCTCTAAAAAACTGCCCGTGAGCAGTAATACGGTTTGTGCATCTAAATTTCCTGTTGGTTTCATATTATTGGCTTCTTGAAATTGCCCGATCGCGCTCTTTAAATCATCACCATTTTCAGAAGCCTTCAAATATCCTAATTTCTTTAAATAGTCGATCGTTTCTTGGGTAGCTAAGGCGCGATCGCCTTTACGAAAAATCGGTACATATTCCTCACGCCAAACTTCGGCAAAACTTTTGCGATCTAATTCAAAAATTCTCCCACGAGAGGGATCGCCAATAATCGCAAATTCGGAATTTAAACCTAATAAAGCTACCGCGTGAGGTAATTTTTTTCCTCGATCTAAGAGCCAAACCGCCAGCACCCCTGGGCGATTAATTTTTTGCATTTGTTCCCAAGTCGGTTTTAATTCTATTCCATCCATGTCATAACCTTTAGCAGCAATAATTAACTGTGCCATCGAAGTACCTAAACGACTGGTTTGTGCTAAACGGGCGACACTGGATTCCGTGGCATCAATTCCCCATAATCGTAAAATTGTCGCGAGAGCCGCGGGCGCACAACTACTATTAGAAGTTTGACGAAAGATGCCATTAGCTTGTAAATTATTGAATAATTCAGGATAAATTGGTTCTAAAAAATAAGCCTCCGTACTGCTTAAACCACCAAAACCGATTACACCGATTAAAATCACCGCGATCGCGTCTTTTTTTGCGGTATGTAAAGCAATAGTTAAACCAATACCACAGACAGCCATCAACATCACGCGTAATAAAATCCAACTGACTCGCATTCCATAAAAACGCCATTCCACAGGAAACGCGGGCATTTGTGGTAAATTTAAAGCCAACATTAATAAACCAATATAAAGGAGAATAAAGAGAAACCCAAATACTTCATTCCCCTTAAATAAATCCTTCGCGGTGACACCCCTTCGGACAAGCACTTTTCCTAAATTCTGTCCCCAAATAAACAAGGGAGTTCCCAATAGTAAAGTTATCAGAATTTGTAACAACATATCAGGTGTTAGGTGTACATAAACCCTGTTTTGGCATTTTCCATTATAACATAAAAAAACTCAGAAACCCTATTTCTTCGGTTTCTGTCTTACAGATCCTTTACACACAAGTCTGGATTTTGTGAAGCAACCCGGTTTCTACCCAAAAATAAAGCCGTGTTTTCTACCACTAACGGCTAATCTAATAGCAAAAATTTGATTTATTAATTTCTGCACCTAATATATCTGAGAATATTTTTCATCATTCCGAGGCAACATCTCTAACATAGCCATTGCTACGATGTAATGCCTCTACTATTTTTGTGTATTTCTGATTTTGTCAGACACCTCGGAGTCTAGCCTCTTGCAGGTTATCAAGGTGTTTTCCAGTCTTGGCAAATAGGAGGTTTTCAGCAAATTGTAACACTTCGTTAAAGTTCCTTTGTTGGGTAGGTGTGGGGTTTTGCCTATTTTACCAGGCTTTTTATGACATTTTGTGACAGGAATGGCAAGATTTGGGTTTTTATGTTACTTTGGAATAGGGAGTTATGTAAAATCTTGATTTTCTCTAACATATTACCGAACCATTGATCTGAGACTTCCGTTTTAATTATTTATTGCGCGTAGAAGGTAAGAAAATGAAATTCTCAATATCAACTGCAATAGGACTGTTTATTTCTTCTTTATTTTTGGGTACAGTTTTCAGCTCTAATCAGATCGCGAAGGCTCAAAATTGTAACTATTATGCAGGTAAAGCTGTCGGTGAACAAAGCATTAATGTGGACTTGTGTTCTATTTCTAGGGCAAGTTATAAGAGTATTGATTTTGTTTACTACTTGGGAGAAACGCGAGTAGAAAGTCAAGCTAATTGTGAGGCGGGGACTTGGACAAGTTTTCCAGAGAGAAGGATAAATCGTCCTCAGTCTCCAGCGACTCAAAATATGTTGGATGTGGTTTGTCACTATAGAAATCCAACATCTAGAGCCGGAGTAGCAATAGTGTTCGATCCGCCTTCTAATGTCAGAAAATATCCTAATGGAGAGGTTTTATGCTCAGTCAGAAGTCGCACTAATATAAATATTTACGGTTCTATCGGTGAATGGTATTACACAGATGCCTGTGGGCAAATAGGGGTAATACACTCTAGTCAAGTTAGGTTTTAACTCTCGTCTCTCTGCCTGATCGCGCTTCCTTTGAAAATTCAAATTGTCAAGAAGAATTAGAGAACAGTGAGACTTCAAAGCTATAGGAGAAAAGTGCTTAAAGTATTTTCTAGTATAGCTTTGAAATCTCAATTCCACGAGTACGAGTTAGAAAGAAAAAACAAATCCTAAATCAATACCATTGGCAGACACATTTAACCCTCGTTCCCCAAGGGTTCCTTTTTCTTTATAATCAAAACTATAGAAACGGTACCCCGGACGAACTGCAAAACCCGGTGAAATATTCCAATCTAATCCTAGTTTGACATTAAACGTAGAACCTAATCCAGAAATACCAAATCCACTATAATCCGTCCACAGTCCCACACCCAAATTTTGAGAAAATTGCAAAGCTATTTCACCCCCAATCATCGGGGCTAACCAACTGCGATTGATGGAAACTTCAGGCCCAGGACTTAAATCAATTTCTTGATAAAGACTACCATAACGCCCTCCCCCTAAAACCTTAAAGGCAAGAGAAGGATAAGGTTGTCCAGAATAAGAAATCGGCAGATTTTTGGCATCAGTCAAAGGAAGAGTTCCTACCTTCCAACCCACACCTAACGCGATCGAAGTGATATTGGTAGTAGAATAGATTTTGCGTCGTTCTTGATCGCGAAAATTGATGCTAGAATTTGTCCCAAAACCATAATACTGTCCATCAAAAAGAATCCCTAGGTTATTATTCCAGGCTTGCCCTCGTAAGGCTATGGGTAAAATATTTACGGAATTTAATTTCCAAGAAAAACGTTTGCCATCTAGTTGTCCATCTTTGAGAATACCACCATCAAATTTAACCGTGTCACCGGAACCAAATTTGGCAGTGCCATTAAGAGAAAAGGGAACAAAAAAATAGGGGGTGATTTCGACGTGCCAAGGACTAGACTGAGATGTATTAGTTGTTGTATTATTAGGACTATTAGAAGTATTTGGACTATCAGTTTGAGCAGAAAGAAAGGGTAATTTTTCCTTTTTTTGAACTGAGATTTCTGAAGGAAGCTGATTTAGAAAAGATTGATCGGGATTAAATGGTACAAATTTGTAAGAATGATCCTGTATTAAATCTGTGGCTTTTTGACTGGGCTGTGATGATGGTAAATTTCTGATCTGAGAAACTTGATGGGGTTGATTTGTTTCCGAAGGACTAGGTGAGAGTAATTGAGGAGAAGATAAGGTATCCGCGATCGCGTTTCCTTGAGAGAAAACCATGCCACCATTGAGAAGGAGAAGAAATGTGAACACAGAAGAGGGTTTATGGGGGATGAAGTTCATAAGTATCGTCACTATTAGATAAAGGTGGACGTTTAATAATACCACGTTTCTCAAATTATGCAACACCCTTGTCCTTTTGAGCGCGATCGCACTCCATGTAAAACGATCCCCTGTTGCATTTTTTGGAGAAATTCCTATTACGAAAAAAACAGGTTTCTCCCAAACCAAATAAACCGAGTTTCCCCAAATACCAGAAACCGGGTTTCTCACAGATGCTTTGCACACAAGTCGGTTTTTTGTTAAGAAAACAGGTTTCTACCCAAAGCCAATAAACCCGTTTTTTCTGCCACTAACTATTGCGAATTACCAAGCTTTTTACATACTCTTTTATTACAGGAGAGAGGGTAAAAACCATTTGATTTTCTTGTTCATTTTTTTCAATTAATGACCGTCTGCCTAATGATTGTATCCCATTAATTAGCTCTGATGGAGATAATTCCTTGTCCTCTAGTAGTTGGGAAATTGAAACAGGTTCGGTGGCATTGGCGACGCGGGACATTATCTCTTTTTCTAAGTCGGATACTCGATTAAACTGTTGATGGAATATGGCTTTTAATTCTTCACCTATAAATAGCATATCATAGGATAAAAAATCGGCTACTCTGCCTCTAAATATTTCTTTAATGGTTGTAGCCACTATTTTTAACCACAACGGATTCCCTCGGTAGGTGTTAATCAGTGATTGCCATTGATCCTCTTCTAGTAAGCCTTTTTTTCTGAGGAGTTCGCGTGCTGCTACTGCATTTAAGCCATCTATATATAATGTGCGGAAGGGTGCATTTTCTTCTGTTAATGCGGCTATTTCTCTAGGGGGTTCCCAACTGTTTAGGATTAAGCAACTGTTGTGGGTAGTTTCTCCTATCAGTCTGAATAGTGTACCGTAATTTTCATATTCAGGACGGTAATTACCTGCCATTTCTCGGCTACTTAGAATTGTTTGTACGTCATCTAGGATGATGAGAGTGCGGTGTGATCGCAGATATTCTATTAGTAGTGAAAGTCTATCATCTATGCTGGTTGGAAAATCGTTTTTTGTTTGATTTGAGATAAATTTAATTAAATTTTTTAAGGTGGTTTCGAGGGGTGGGGAGGTGCGGAGACTTCGCCAAATTACATACTCGAATTGATGTTGGATTTGTGGGAGGAGGTGCAGGGTAAGGGCGGTTTTGCCTATGCCGCGAATGCCTAAGAGTGCGACTAGGCGGGCGCTCTCCTGTGTTATCCATTTTTCTAGGGTAGTGAGTTCGAGTGCGCGATCGTATAGTGGGGTGATATCGGGTGCGTCTCTTAAGTCTTGACGGGTTTCGGGTTTCGGGTTTTCTGGGTTTGGGGAGGGGCGCGATCGTGTTTGGGTAATTTCTATAGATTGTAATGTCTCTCCACAAACATTTATATTATTAATTTGAGCAAAGTCTTTGGCAAAATTTGATGAAATGATGGAGATTTTCCCTCTCTCAATTGCAGAGCGAAAATTTGATTTATTAACGTCTTCACCTAATACCTCGGAGAGGATTTTCCATAATTCCGAGGCAACATCCCTAACATGGCCCTCGGTACGATGTAATTCCTCTGCAATTTTTGTGTGTTTCTGATTTTGCCAAGTACCTCGGAGTATAGCCTCTTGGACGTTATCGAGGTGTTTTCCCGTCTTGGCAAACACGAGGTCATCAGCAAATTGTAACACTTCGTTAAAGTCCATTGGTTGGGTAGGTGTGGGGTATTTTTTTGATTATATCCGATAAAATCCGACAAAATCCTACATTTTTGGCATCACCAGTGAAAATCCGACATTTTTCCACTAGGAGTAATTGTGAAAGTCCCGACATTTTCCGATATTATCCGACTTGACAAACTTTAATTTTACACTGAACATACTACATAGTAAATAGCTCAAATCCCCTAAAAAAATAGATGGTGGGACATGGCTAAATTCACTAAGCAAAACTTAATCATTCACAAGTTCAGCGAAGGCTTTACCTTAATTGAACTGCTTGTTGTTCTACTAATTGTTGGTATTTTATCAGCAATTGCTTTGCCTATATATTTGGAGCAGATTCAGAAGGCAAAACTGGTTGAACCAAAAGTTTACACGGGAAGTTGTCTCCGAGTGCAACAAGCCTATTATGAAGGATACGGAACTCTTGCTGGAGAAGAAAATGCTCAATTAGAAGAAAATCTCTTCAGCCAAACGAGCAAATACACAGTCAATGCTAGTTTGTACAAATCTGAAAAGCCAGAGGAGTTCATTCAAGCAGTAGTCTGCTGTGTCGCCGCTTCAAAACAGAAAGGCAATCCTTCCTATGCAGAAGCGTTGGTTTATACCAATACAAATGAAGTCGTTTCAACAACTTGCGAAAAAGTTGCATCTATTAAACCATGAGTCACAAAAAATTATTGACTGCTGCTATTATTGCAGCCAGCTTGTCTCTTGAAACTCTACCAGTTAATGCAGGAGTTCTTGGCGGGATTAATATGGGAAAAGCCTGCCAACAACAAACTCTTGTTTACAATGTAGATGCTCTATTGGTTGGAAACCCACAAAACGCTTACTCATGGCGTTGTCGTGTTTACCTTGCGTCATTTGGTAAATTTTGGCCCTGGTGGGATTATTCAGTTGATATGACAGCAGCTTGCAGAAAGCAATACTATAATCCACGGGCATTTGCTGAAACAACTAATTGGCAAAGTCCCTATTCATGGCGTTGTCGTGTAAATTAAGATTGTGCTTTTTATTGCCAATTACTGATTGAGTCTTACTAAAAGGTGAGCAAGAAGTTGACTCAGCTTCCTTGCTTCCTTATTTTACCTCATCCCCAAGCACGATCACGCTTCCTTATTTCACCTCATTTCACCTCATCCCCAAGCGCGGCTGAGGCTTCAGGACGCGATCGCGCTTTCTTAACAGATAAAAGTTGTTAATCACCATCTCAGTGATATAATATCAGGATTCACCAAGTTGGAGAAATTACTTTGTGGAATCTACATTCACCTGGAAACCAGAACCGACGGTACTAGAAAAATTAATAAATCTAGCACGTCAACGCGAGCAATCCCCTGAGTCAATTATCGCGGAGGCAGTGATCCAATACATCGAAACTCAATCCTACCCACCAACAGAGTTTGACTCTGATCCATTAGTAGGCTTATTTGCAGGCTCCCCTGACTTAGCTACAAAGTCCGAAGATATTTTGCAACAGGAAATCACAGAAAAATCGGGGTGGACGTGGAAACAACCCCAGTCATAGCTGATACTGGCTTTGTTGTCGCTTTGCTCAACAGATTGGATGCAAGGCATAGTGAAGTAACGACAGTTTACGCACAACAACAGCAGATTTTATTACCGCAAACCGTCCTCGCGGAAGTTGCCTATTTACTAGGAAGGAATGCAGGAGGAAAAACAGTAATTGCTTTCTTGCAAGGACTACCTGCTAGTCGATTTCGCTTAGTAGCATTGACGGATCAAGATATAACGCGTGTCGCGGAAATTTTGGCTGATTATTTAGATAGTCGCATTGACTTTGTAGATGCGAGTGTTATGGCTGTGGCTGAACGTTATCGTAGTACAAAGATATTAACTTTAGATCAGCGCGATTTTAGATTATTTCGACCAAAACATTGCCATAGTTTTGAACTTCTGCCCTGAATTAGAAAAAAACTCGATGCCTGACGGCACACGATCGCGCTTCCTTATTTCACCTCACCTTCGCCATTTTTTGTGGGTTGGGTTGAGCGATACTTAATCTCAGGAAGATGTTGGGTTTTGCTCCCGCTCAACCCAACCTACGAATCTGGGGTAAGGGCGAAGGTAAGGGCGAAGGTAAGGGCCGATCATTTATAGGTTTTACTCAAAGATTTTCCGCCCGAATGCTTCGCCCCTACTGTCATGATTGCCTTGGCGGTTGCTATAATTCCGATGCCACTGGATTTGATATCACAGAAAAGGACGATCGCGCTCAAGCAATCGCCCTTTGAGCCTATCAAAATTTCCTATAGCAAAAAGGACGATCCCGCTCAAGCAATCGCCCTTTTTTGCCTATCAAAATTGACTAACGATAACGAATCGATCGCAACACTTCAACTAAAGTGTCAATTTCCTCACGAGTATTATAAAACGCCAAGGAAGGGCGAACCGTACCCGTTAAACCATACCGTTGTAAAGAAGGTTGGGCACAATGATGGCCTGCCCGTACCGCGATCCCTTCAGCCGCGAGACGTTTACCCACTTCTTCATAGGGGATATCATCCAAAATAAAGGACAATACACCCACCTTATTAGGTGCAGTACCAATCAGACGTAACCCTGGCACCGATCGCAGACGATCCATACCATACTCGGTTAACTTGTGCTCATACTGCTCAATATTAACCATGCCCAGACGATTAAGATAATCGATCGCGGCACCTAATCCCACCGCGTCTGCGATATTGGGAGTGCCCGCCTCAAATTTCGCGGGAGGATCACTATAAGTGGTTTTCTCAAACGTCACATGACGGATCATATTGCCGCCACCTTGCCAAGGGGGCATATCCTCAAGGAGTTCCCGTTTCGCGTACACGACACCAATTCCCGTTGGTGCAAACAATTTATGCCCGGAAAACACATAGAAATCCGCGTCTAACTGTTGCACATTCACTGGAAAATGGGAAACCGCTTGAGCTCCATCAATCAGCACACGAGCTCCGTGACGATGGGCGATCGCGGTCATTTCCTGCACGGGAACGATCGTACCCAGGGAATTAGAGACTTGAGTCACCGCGACAATACGCGTCCGTGGTCCCAATAACCGGGTATATTCCTCCATGATCACTTCACCGCGATCGGTAATCGGAACCACCTTTAAAACCGCGCCTTTCTCTTGAGCTAACATCTGCCAAGGGACAATATTCGCGTGATGCTCCAGAGTGGTGAGGACAATTTCATCCCCTTCGCGAATGTACTTGCGGCCATAGGTTTGAGCCACCAGGTTCACCCCTTCCGTCGTACCGCGGACAAAAACAATTTCCTCGGCCGAACCCGCGCCTAAAAACCGTTGTACCTTTTCGCGTGCCCCTTCATAAGCATCCGTCGCGCGCGCCGCGAGATCATGGGCGGCCCGGTGAATATTGGAGTTATCTCGCTCATAGAAGCGCGAAATACTATCAATTACACTTTGGGGTTTTTGGGTTGTCGCGCCGTTATCTAACCAGATCAGGGGTTTTCCATGCACTTTTTGATGCAGGATCGGAAAATCTCGACGCACCGCGTAAACATCAAAGCCTTCGTGGGACTCTAACCCTAAATTCCCTAACTGAGGTTCCGATAGGAAATAGAAAGAGGGTTGAGAGGTATCTCGCTCAATCACAGGAGTCTGTGTTTGAGTATTTACCTCTTTTAACGCGTGTTGCAAGTCCCCCTCCGAGAGAGGCAAAATTTGACTAAATCCAGAAGGAGGGGATATTGGCCCACTTTCCTGACTACCCGGATAAATTTGAGGAATTTGCGTGTATAGCTGTTGCGCGATCGCGGTGAAAGCATCAAAATTAATCCCTTCAGGCGCCGCGGGTGCTTGAGAAATCGTCTCAACCCCAGAGGGGACTGAAGTCGATTGCCCGAAACTTCCTGATAAGTCGGCTTGTTTGGCTGGGACAATCGGATTAGGATCAACTGGGAGAGTCGGAGTTGTACTGTCAAAAATCCCCTGTGGAAAAACAGGTATAAGCTGACTTTGCAACTGTTTCGCGATCTCCGTTAGAGCTTCCCCTGATATCCCCTGATCCGGTGTCTTCGGAGCATTACTTACCGTGGCATTTTGGGGGATAACAGATATCCCTTGATCCGGTATGCTCGCAGCATTACTTACCGTGGCATCTTGGGGTACAGCATTTGTCGCCCCCGGAATGGGCGCGATCGCGCTACTAGAACTTACGGGGGGGTAAATCTGGGGTATCCCCGCCGAAAAAGGTTCCACCCCTGTAGGAGTTGGAGGGGTTTGGGCCGATCCGGGTATCCCTGATAAGTCCGCTTGTTTGGCTGAGACAATCGGATTAGGATCGACTGGGAGAGTCGGAGTTTTACTGTCAAAAAGCCCCTGGGAAAAAACAGGTATAAGCTGACATTGCAACTGTTTGACTATCTCCGTTAAAGCTTCCCCTGAGATCCCTTGATCCGGTATGCTCGGAGCATTGCTCACAGTGCCATCTTGAGGGACAACATTTGTCGCCTCTGGGGGGGATGCGATCGCGCTACTAGAACTTACGGGGTGGTAAATCTGGGGTATCCCCGCAGATAAGGGTTCCGCGAAACCTCTGAGGGCGACTCCGGGTATCCCTTGATCAGGTGTTGAGGCGGGAGGTACTAGCGTATGGGCACGGCAGTGCCGTTCCCCTACTGGTGTCGCGAGAACAACACCAGCCCCAGGCAATTGACTACTGTTTTGTGTGGGAATTGCTGTGTAAAATTGATTGGCTATTGCTTGAATAACACTGGGCTCGAACAGGTTCGCCTCCAAAGACTCCCCAAACGATAACGGTGCATCTGATGGTTGATGGCCGTTATGATTCTCAAGCCCGCTTGTATTCATAGTCATGGTAGTATCCTACTTCTACATTCTCTAACACAGCTAGAGCATCATCTGTTAACACCGCGGCTGAGAAATATAAGGTGAGTAAATAGGACGCGATCGCGCTCTGGTTAATACCCATCAGACGTACTGACAGCCCCGGAATTTGTTCACCTGGTAAACCGATTTGATGTAAACCGACAACACCTTGATCTTTTTCGCCCACGCGCACCAGCAGGATATTGGTTTTACCGGGACCGAGGATATTGTCATTGCGACTGCTAACTTCCAGTTTGTCCGAAGGCACAATGGGAACTCCACGCCAAGTAATGAAGGGTGAGCCAAATAAATTGACTGTGGCTGGTGGGACTCCCCGACGAGTGCATTCCCGTCCAAAGGCAGCGATCGCGCGTGGGTGAGCCAAGAAAAACGCGGGTTTTTTCCACACTAATGAAAGCAAAGCATCGAAATCATCGGGGGTTGGAGGGCCATAGCGAGTTTGCAAACGTTGTAAGGGAGAAACTACATTCAATAAGCCAAACTCAGGATTATTGAGAATTTCCCATTCTTGTTGCTCCTTAATCCCTTCCACAGTTAAACGCAATTGTTCGCGTAACTGATTAATGGGTTCATTGTAAATATCGCTGACACGAGTGTGAACACGCAGAATGCTTTGAACAACACTTAATTCGTATTCTTGGGGTTCACTTTCATAATCAACGTATGAACGCGGAATTTCTGTTTCGCCTTCATAGTCCGCGATCAGCGAAACCGGTTCTTCACCGTAGCGATTGACAGACGCTTTCAGTCTCAAACGCTCTTCAACGGCTAACGCGAGGCCCGCTTTCAATTCCTCTTGTGTCAATACCTCATCAAACGCGGATTTAGAAAGGGTGAGAAACCGTACAGGAGTGAGGGTGCGGACGGTGATATCACTCGGTAAATCTTTATAAAGATCCACTTCACCAAAGTAGTCACCTGCTCCCAATACTGCAACTCGTAATTTTTCGCCTTGCTCACCCGCGACTAAAACTTCGACTTTACCTTGGGCAACGATATAGAATTTATCTCCTTGTTGGCCTTCCGTTACCACGGTTTCACCCAACCCAAAACTCTCCTGTTGCAAACGCGAAGATAACGCGGCAACGTAAGAGAGATCAAGGCTCGCCAGAATGGGCAGAGATTTTAAATCTTCAGCCGCGATCGTCGATCGCCCATTATCGTTATTAACGTAAACTTTCGGAGTTTGTTTGAGAACAATTTTTGTCCGGTTTACTCGGTAAGTTCCTGATTGCACTTGTACCCAAGGCAGGAAATGTAACAACCAGCGGGGTGTAATTCCTGTTGTTTGGGGTACAGTATTCGTCGTTATGGCTAGATTCCGTGCCGCTTTAGTATCAATACTTTGTTGCGAACGGTTGCCAGTGGTGGAGAGTGTTACCATCTGATTTTGGTCATTTGTGACTGGAAAAGGACTACGAACCAATTTGCAATACCTCCCTCTTAGCTTCTAGTTACATTGAGCTCTTCAAGCTAAGTTCTAAAGCCAAGTTAGGTTTGTGTTTTATTACCAAAAATACTCTATCACATCCTTTGCCAAATAACCCTTAAAAAAAGATTAAAAAAACGAAAAATAGTGTCAGCACAAATCACAAATACTTATCATTTATTCGGGAATACAAGTATAAAAACAAAACACGGAAAAACACCGGAAATACGGCTTTTTCCGAAAACGAATCCTCTCAAAATAAAACGTAAATACGATAAAATTTCAGTAAATCTTAAATTTTAATCAAATGAAAACCTTTCTATCTCAACTTTTCATCATTTTTATATTGTGATCTAATGTCGAAACTTGGTTGATAATCGAGAATATAGAGTTACTCTACATCTCTCCCAGAAATCCTGTTTCTGGAGACACCGGAGGCGCATCCTTTGATAAATACTATTGATTTCCATTTTTGTCTAATTGACATCATTACTAAATGATATTAAAATGGCACAAAATAAATAACGTTAATTGTCTCGGGGATAACAAATTTATTTAGAGAAACCTGTTGGTTGCCTGTACCTAGAGCTTTTTTCTACAATGTTTATTAAGAAGGAAAAATCTATCAATCGTTCATTATTTACCATGTCGGGGATGTAACTGTTCGCACAAACTCAGGGATGCAACCGTCGGGAGTTAAGGAGTATTGCACTGCTTTCAGATTGAGGGAAGAAGAGAGTGAAAAGCGATGTTTCACGCGTGGGGGGATCTTAATATAGTCTCCGGCTTGTAAGAGCAGTTGTACTTGAGTCCCCTCATGATCGATCAAACCGACAATGCACTCACCCGTGAGAACATGGAGCCCTTCTGCTTGACTATGGCAATGCCAGCGATCGCTACGGATCAGAAAGGGGTATAAGGAGGGGGAACCAGGGTGAAATACCATCACATCTCGCCGTTGATACCCATCCCGCTTTTTCAATAGATGAAAGGCATAATTAGTCGTTTGAAGTATTTGATGTTTCTCAAAGGCTGTCAGGATATCCTTTGCCAACACTTTCTGGAGTTCGCGATCGCATTGAAAGGAAATGCGCTCTACCACAACGTTGAAAGAGCTTAAGATGGGCGCGATCGCGCTCACCGAGGTATAAATTCTACCGTCTTCTCCTTGTAGGATGGCCATTCTGTCTCTCCTCTCGTATTTGTTTGGCTCCCTTGCACTTTCCAGCTCCGGGGTGATTTGATCTTGACCTGGGAATTCAATCTACGGTATTTCTGTCGATTTACCGATATTTGAAATATATCACATCCCAGTCACCTGTCAACCCCCCAATCTAAATTTTTTGCCCGACATCCATTTCTTCCCTCCTCTCATAGAGATAGGGCTGTTTCATATCACGGGGGGATTGCCCCGACAAAGAATGAAACAGCCCAGTCAAAGTGTGATGTTTTTTGTTTTTCGATTTTAATATTAAAGATTGAGAAATAAAGACTAAAAATCTATCGGCATACCGTAGTATTGTCGTGTAAAGAATTTATTACCCAAAAAAAGTGGCACTATCTTCTTCTAAAGTGGAGTATGCGCTGATGGCGCTTTTAGATATAGCTAGTCAACAGGAGAAAGACTCACTCCTGACAGTCAGCGCGATCGCAACCTCCCAAGGCATACCAGCGCGTTACCTGGACCAAATCTTAACCATCTTAAGGCACAGTGGAATAGTCAACAGCCAAAGGGGAGCCAAGGGCGGTTACGTTTTAGCACGTCCCCCTTGGCAGATCACATTATTAGAAATTGTTTCCTCATTAGAGGGGAATAATCGTTCTCAAAAAGGGGGACTTTCTGACTCCCAAACATTAGAAAAAACTGTAGTGTTAGATATTTTGCAGCAAGCAGAAAAAGCTTATCACTCAGTGTTAGGGAGTTACACCCTCGATGATCTCTATCAACAACGGAATGCTTATAAACAGCAAAATCCCATGTATTATATTTAGGAAGGAAGAAGGAAGAAGGAAGAGGGTTAACAATTGATAATTGACAATTAACAATTAATAATTATCAACTGTCAATTGTTAATTATCAATTCCCCATTACCCATTAACATCTTCCTCTTCCTCAATCCCAAACATAATACTTGCAGATCTAATCAAGCATTATATTTTCTTTTTTATCATTTTCTAAGTTATGTTGCCAATTAATATCAGGAATGCGATCAAACGCTTGTGTTAAAGCAATTTCCCACATTTTCCGAATCTCTGCCAAATAAGGATCGCCCAAGGGTAATAAGAGACGATTGCGAATTACTAAACTATTGGCTTCATAGAGAACTAAACTAATAGGAGGTCCCACAGAAATATTCGATTTCATGGTAGAATCAATAGACAAAAGAGAACATTTTGCTGCGGCATCTAAAGAAGTATTAAAAGTCAAAGTTCTGTCTAAAATAGGTTTACCATATTTAGTTTCACCTATTTGCAAAAACGGAGTTTCCGGTGTAGCTTGGATACAATTACCCTGAGTATAAATTAAATATAATTCAGGATCTTGACCTTTAATTTGACCGCCTAAGAGTAAACTACATTGAGGTTCAATACGATCCTTTTTCAACCATACCTCATCTAATTCCATCATATCACGGATTTTACCACCAACATAACGCGCGATATCATAGAGAGTTGGCAAGGTGTGTAGATTCAGATCCGCACCCACCTTGATATCTTTATTAAGGCTAGAAATAACACCTTGAGTGACGGATAAATTACCCGAAGTACAAAGGAGGATCACTCGTTCCCCTGGCACAGAAAAATCAAATAATTTTTGGTAAGTCGAGATGTGATCAACACCCGCGTTTGTGCGAGAGTCAGCCGCCATAACCAGTCCAAATTTGGTAATGATACCCAAGCAATAAGTCATATCACTTTATGATTTTACATTAGAGATTTTAGATTGTAATAGAATACTAACATTTAGGGAATAGGGGGGAGCATCCACTTCTGGCTTAAGCAGAAATACTTAGAGCCAAATCGCCATTCCCATAATCCACATTTTGTACTTCGCAAAGTAGTATATTGCACTACAAAAAACGGAGGATGCTTGAGTATAAATATGTGGAGAAATAGACTCCCTAAAATGATATAAGTAGGTGGTCATAATTAAAGTCAATACTTCTTCGGATTACCGTATATTCCCGTCGATTTTATCTAGTTTGAATTAATGACACTTGACAAATGCTACTTTCTTCGATATAATAGTAGAATATTAGACATAAAACTATCAGTAAATATCACAGAAAATCAGGTATAAAAAAATGGGACTTCAGGAACAAATAGACAGAATGAGACAACATATTCGAGTCGATGGTTATGCAATGTCGATCGGTGAGTGGATTAGTCTTTATGAAAATCAAGAAATTGATATACACCCGGAATTTCAAAGTTTTTTCCGTTGGAGTGATAGCCAAAAAACCAGCTTTATTGAATCTATTTTGTTAGGTATCCCTATTCCTCCTATTTTTGTTTCTCAACGTGATGATGGAGTTTGGGATATTGTGGATGTAGATGGTGTTGAAAGACTATCTACCATATATGAATTTGTGGGTAAGCTCAAGCATGAGACACAAGAGGCTCTTTCGCCCTTAATCAAGCTGGAAGAGACGAAGTATTTACCGGATCTGAAAGGGAAAAAATGGAATGATCCAGAGGATACCGAAAATTCTCTCACACCTACCCAGCGTCTTTTGATAAAAAGAACCAAAATTTATGCCAACATTCTACTAAATAAAAGTGATGAACTTGCCAAATATGAATTATTTAAAAGACGAAATACTCGGGGTTCTATTGCGACTCCACAGGAAATCCGAAATTGTATTCTTGTCATGGAGAATAAAGAGATGTTCAAGTGGCTAAAAGATTTAAGTCAAAATGAAAAGTTCAAAGAATGTATCGCGCTTAGTGACAGACTGATGGAAGAACAATATGACATTGAGCTATTACTCAGGTTTATTGTATTTAGGAAGATGGAAGCAGAGGCTATTAAAACAATGGTAGATTTGGGTGATTTTTTAACAGATAAAATGATCACGCTGGCTCAAGATAAAAATTTTAATTATCAGCAAGAAACAGAGGCATTCCAGAAAACATTTGAAATTTTACAGGAAACTGGCAGTGACAGTTTTCGGAAATATGATCATAGAAAAAATAAGTTTTTAGGGGGTTTTTTAGTCTCCGCTTACGAAGCAATTGCCTTGGGCATTGGTTATCACTATGAAAACATATCTAATATCAACATCAGAGATAAAATTAAGGAGATTTGGCAAGATTCTGACTATACAGACTATCTAGGTTCAGGTTTGAATGCCCAAACAAGAATGCCAAAGTTAATTGATTTTGGTCGTCGCAAATTCCAACCATGAAAATACGCACATCCGAGAATCTTAGTGAGACTCTTGTTAACGATCTGCGCTGGCGGAGAAAAGAAATTTCAGCATTAAAATCCCTGATTTATAAGTCAATTTCAACGGAGCAACAGAAGGTATTACTACGCAGTGCCATTGTTATTCTTTATGCACATTGGGAGGGATTTGTTAAACTAGCTGCCAATAGTTACTTGGAATTTGTTGCCTTGCAAAACCTTCCTTATAATCAACTTTCAAATAATTTTATCGCGTTGGCAATGAAGGATAAATTAGATCAGGCTAAGGAAAGCAATAAAGCCACTATATATAATGACGTGGCGTTTTTTTTTCTCACTCAACTTGGCCAAAGAAGTAATATTAAATATGAAAATCGGATTTTTACGTCTAATTTATCATCCTCTGTCCTCAAAGAAATTATGTCTATGTTAGGCTTAGATTACTCTTTTTATGAATCACAAGAAAATTTTTTAGATGAAAAACTTCTCGCCCGGAGAAATAAAATTGCTCATGGAAATTATATTGATTTAGATAGAGAAGATTATGATGAGTTACATCGACAAGTGATCGCGATGATGGAAAACTTTCGGACGGAAGTAGAAAATAGTGCGATTTTGCAAAAATATTGCCGGGAAAATGCGATTACTTCTGCACCGTTTCTTTCTGATTAAGCCCGATCACGCTCCTACTTCGATGACGTTAATAAATCCTAGAGACAATCGAGACGCGCTTTGGTTTTCCTTTCTCTGTGTCATAATCGGCCTTTGTGGTTAAGAAAAAACGTCGATGCTATAATAAAATCAAAAGAAGCATTCAAGGAGTCAAGCCCATGACAGCACGCGTGCTAGAAATAGAAGGAACTTGGGAAGAAATTCTTGCCCATGCTTCAGAATTTGCCGGCCATCGGGTTCGGATTACCGTTATTTCTGATCGCGAACCATTGAAGTCAGCAGAAGAGTGTTTTCGGCAAGGATGGCACGAAGCCATGACAGATCAAACGATACCACTTTCGGAATTATGGGAGGGAATTAATGCAGAATAACATTCCTTCCATTGAAGTCAAAGCAACGCGAGAGTTTCAACGAGATTTACGCGAGTTATCAAAAAAATACCGTCATATCCGCTCTGATGTTCAGGCAATTATTGAACAATTACAAGCAGGAGAATTAATCGGTGATCAAATTACTGGTACGGGTTATCAAGTCTTTAAAGTACGAGTCAAAAATAGTGATCTTAAAAAAGGCAAAAGAGCCGGATATCGACTTATTTACTACCTGAAAAAACCTACCAGTATTATTTTAATCACGATTTACTCTAAATCTGAACAATCCGATATTTCGAGTGATAAAATTCAAGAAATTGTGCTTAATTTTAATGAGGGTTTAGTCAACAACGGAAAAACTAATACAGAGGAACATAGCACTTTATCCGATGAATGACATTTCATAAAATTTCATTCAATGGACCTAAGAGAAGATAATGCGCTTGACACGACGATCGCGCTTTTGTTTTCCTTTCTCTGTGTCATCATCGGCCTTTGTGGTTAATAAAACAACGCGATCTGCGACGGCAGGATCCCCGCGGCTTCGCGAGAGGACGAACCAAGAAGTTTAAGCTATATAAGATCAATTCGTATCACTAGCTAGTTGTGGATCATCTTCAGGTGGATGCCAACCTCCCCGCAGCCACAAACGACGTGCTTTCACAATAGAACCATCATTATGACGATCATCATTCAAGTCAAGACGATGACAAGTTCCTCGACCTATTGAAGTAATTCCTATAATTTTTAGACGATCTGCTGTCCAAATAAAATGCTCTGCCCAGTTTTGTTGGCGTGGATTAAATAGGGGAATAATCTCCTGATTAATGGGATCTATTCCTGTTGTGAAATTATACCGATAACCATTGCAACGAGGACAAGCTAAAGCCAAATTATCTAGTTCATCAGATCCGCCTAAAGATTGGGGAAGAATATGATCAATTGCAAATTTTGCCGCACTAGCTTCTTCTGAAGAATGACAATATTCGCATAAGCCTTTTGCGCGTTCTCTGACTAATTTTCTGATTTGATCGTTAATTGTCATAATTGGCAATAATTCTCGCATTCAGTAATGTAAAAATTCTATCCAGTTCTAAAATCCCTGTCAATTCGGCTTCTTCATCATTTGTTAGTAAACCCGCTTTATATTTATCTGAAAGTTCATCTAGTCGAGACTGAAGTTCATCAGTAAATTTAAACAAACTGACATTTTTAACTTGACAAATTTTGATGCCGGTTTCTACCCAGGATGATGGCTGCACCATGACTTGAGTAATCATTGGCTTTTCCTTTTGATAATATCCTCAATCTTATTATAGCTTCTCTTTATCTATTTTTGTCAAGTTATGGGAAAATCACGATCGCGCTCTCCTAAATCCTAAAGAAATAAAGCTAATAACTAATAGCTATTAGCTTTATCAGAGATTACTCCCGCGTTTGACTTTGCTGCAATTGTTCTAATAATTGCGCTTCACTGGTAGCAGGTTCGAGACAACTTAATCCTTGACAAACTAACGCGATCGCGTTTTCTGGTAAATCTGTCGCAAGTTTATAAATAGCCGTCGGATAATATTGCTGACTTAAAGAAGCAATTTGTGGAGAAGTTGTGCGAATTAAAGTAGCATTGCGATACCAATCTAAAGCACTTAATAAACTCGGACAACCTTGGGGAGATTCTTGCATCATACTCCCAAAGGCTTGTAATCCTTTTTGCGCGTGTTCTAAATATTCCCAGTCTTCTGTTAACAAGAATAAACGCACTAAAGACGCGATCGCGACACCATTAGCCGAGGGAGTCGCGTTGTCCATATAATTGCGCTCTTTCACAATTAAATCATCACTGCTATCGGCAGAAGTATTATAATATCCCCCCAATTCAATACACCAGAGATAATCATCAAATTCGCTTTGCACTTTCACCGCTTTTTCTAACCAATATTCCGGGGGAAATTCACTAGAAATCGCCAAACTAGCTTGATGTAAATCCAATAAAGCTTTGATAAACAAAGCATAATCCTCTGATTGGGCTAAAACTGATACATTCCCATCATAATTTAAACGATGAAAACGTCCATTTACCCATTGATTCTCTAAAATAAAATTAGCCGATTTTGTCGCTAAATCTAAATAATCAGAATTAGCAAAAACCGACGCGGCACGCGCTAACCCAGAAATCATTAAACTATTCCAAGCTACAATCATTTTTGTATCTGTTACCGCGGGAATACGGCCAGGCCAAGGATAATTTTTTGCCTCTTGATTATCGCGGGCAGGAGGAAAAGTTTTTACAGCATCGGGAAAGTCACCATAACGTATTTTAAATAACTTCTTTAATGCCGTTTCTGCTAATGCACTTAGTTCCCCCGGATGACGACGTTGAAGAACATTTTTTCCTTCAAAATTCCCTTGAGATGTCACCGTAAAATACTCTTGTACTTCCCAAAATTCCTCTTGAGTTAGGAGTTTTTCTAATTCCTCATAACTCCATACATAAAAAGCACCTTCTTCCGGTTCTAATTCCTGGGGAGTGTTAAAACTATCCGCGTCTTGTGCTGCATAGAAATAACCTTGGGGGGAAGTCATCTCGCGTTTTAACCATTCTACAGTTCCTTGAATACCCCGTTTAAAGGCTGCTTCTTGTACTCCTAACGCCCATAAATTGGCTAAATATTCGACAATTTGACCATTGTCATAGAGCATTTTTTCAAAGTGAGGAACTGTCCAATTAGGATCAACAGTATAACGATGAAAACCTCCGGCTACTTGATCATAAATTCCCCCTAATGCTAAGTCTAAACCCCGTTGGGTACAAATTTCTTTACTGCTAGTCCGAACCTCTAAATTATAACGTACTCCCCGCAATGCTAAGTCAGAATAGGGAATCATAGGAAAACTATTTTGAGAATAGTGTTCGCTCACGATCGCGCTACTGACTTCCATCCCTTTTCGCAAAATTTCTGGAGTTAAATCCGCCCCAACATTCGATAAGACACTCGTCTGTTTTAGATTCTCTAAAATCTCACCTTTTATCGCGTCTAATTTGCTTTTATCCGTATCATAAAAGCGGCGAATTGCTTGTAAAACATCTAGGAAACCCGGCCGGCCATAACGAGGATCTACAGGAAAATAAGTCCCGCCATAAAAAGGAACTAAATCTTCAGGAGATAGAAATATGTTGAGAGGCCATCCCCCTTGTTGTGTCATCATTTGTAAGGCCTGCATATAAATACTATCAATGTCTGGCCGCTCTTCGCGATCGACTTTTATCGGGATAAAATTATTATTCATGTATTGCGCGATCTCGTTATGAGAAAAAGCTTCCCCTTCCATCACAGTACACCAATGACAGCTAGAATAACCAATGGAAAGAAAAATGGGTTTATTTTCACGACGAGCTGTGGCTAATGCTTCTTCACACCAAGGCCACCAGTCAATAGGATTTTCCGCGTGTTTACGAAGGTAAAGACTTTGAGATTGTGCCAGACGATTAGTCATTGTATATTTCCCTTAATTGGGGTTAATTTTTATCTTTTCCGAGTATAGCGCAATTGGGATTATAGTCAAAAACCGAGAATCCGTCCCAGTAGGGACACGGCAGTGCCGTGTCCCTACTTTTTTTGCCAACATGAGATGCTCCCAAAACATTGTTTGTCAACCCAAAATGATTTAATATATTGTCGAGTGGACTGAGTGAGATCACTCTCAGAAATAGACTGTTACTCTCATAATCCTTTAATAAAATTGTGGATTATACCATAAAAACATGAAATTATCACGCCGATTTTTTCAACAACGAGCTCTTTTATTCTTATTGGGTTCTAGCCTTCCCTCTCTGTTACTGACTCAATGTAAATCTCAAGATGCCAAGGAGTCGGAAACAATGGCAAAAACCAGTCCTAAACCTATACAAAAAGTTAGTCCGGTTACTCCTAAACCTAAACCGGAAATCGAACTTTTGATCCCTACTTTTCTCGGTAATGATCAACGCAGATTTTATGGACGAGGTACGCCAAAGGGTTTAAATTTACTCGACAAATTTGAGTTAGGAAGTGGTCGGACTTTTTTAGGTCGAAAAAGTAGTGTTTGGAGTGGTGCGGGCTGGACTGGACAACCGACAATTACTCGCGATCGTGATAAAAAATATCTGGTTATTGGTGCTTATGATCACTATTTACATAAAATTGATCTGGCAACCAATAAACAAGTTTGGCGTTATGAATTTGATGATGTGATTAAGGGTTCTTCTACTGTTTATATTGATGAAACTGCACCCCCAGAAAATCGCATTGTGATTTTACAAGGTAGTCGCAGTAGTAAAGGAGGCACGATCGCGCCTAGTTTTCGGGCTATTTCTTTTAGAACCGGAGAGGCACTTTGGACATTAGATATTCGCAGAACTCCTAGTTATAGTCGTGATAATGATAGCAGTCCTTTATATTTAGGAAAAGGAGTGATTTTTAACGCGGGGGAAAACGCGATCGGTTATTTTCTCAATAGTTCCACAAAAACCGCGGAAAAAAGACAAGGAATCCTACAACCGAAAATTTTAGATGAGGTGCAACTTTACGATCCTGCTGATATCAAAAAACATGGGGGAAATTTAGTCGCGGAGTCTTCCCCCTCTCGTTTAGGAAATCTCCTATTTTATGCCGCGGGTTCAGGACATATTTATGCAATTAATCTCGATGAGCGTAAAATTGTTTGGGAGTTTTTTACCGGTTCGGACTTAGATGGAAGTGTGGTTATTTCTCAGTCAGGTAAGTTATTTTGTGCCATTGAAAAACAATATATTCCGGGTAATGGTGGAGTGATTAAATTAAATCCCCAAAAACCCTCGAATGATAGTGTCGAATGGTTTTTGCCTACGGGAAATCGTCGTTTTGCTGATTGGGAAGGAGGCGTTATTGGTTCCGTCGCGTTGAATGATGAATATAATTCCGCGGGTTTTCCTGCGATTTTCGCCACTCACGCGATCGATGGTAATTTATATATTGGTTCTCAGGATGTGACTACAGGGGAAAAAGTCGATGTGCCTTGGCGTAAACAGTCTTATGAGCAACCCTTAATTCTATTTAAAGAACCCATCGGTGCATCCATTTCTACGCCGATATTTACCGATGGGAATAAATTAATTTCTGCGGGTTATAATGGGGTTTATTTGTTTAATTTACATTGGGAAAACGCGAAACCGGGTGCGAAAAATGCTTTGAAAAATGCCAAAGGAGAATATTATCGTTTAGTGGTGGAAGAAGCCGCGAGATTTAAACCCGGTTTATCCTTTGAGTCAACCCCGATCATTTGGGATGGAATTGTCAGAATTTGTGCGCGAGATGGGTGGTTATATACCCTTGGTTAAAATGACACTACTTACTACTTACACAATCCACCCGGAATTAAAATTCCGGGCTAATAGCTAAAGTCGTCTAAAGACGACTCAAGAATACTCAAAAAGACTCAAGAATACTCAAGAAGAAATTGTAGTCCTCTTCAGAGGACTTAAGCTATGAGACAGGGATTTTAATCCCTGGCGATTTTAATCCCTGGCGATTTCTTGCTGATCGTATTTCCCTAAAGACAGACTATAATAACAATAGAAGTACCATAGATGTGATGTCAGAAAACTTGGGGCAGTCAATATGAATACACCAGACAATCAAATTATCACAACTTACGCGTCTGAGGATGCACAAGAGATTTTAAAACTCGCGATCGCCCGTCGAGAAGACAAAGGCGAATTAACTAGATCACAACTTGTCGAAATTGCTACAGAAATGGGAGTTTCTCAAGAAGATTTATTAGCCGCAGAACAAGAATGGTTTTTGTATCGAGGTGATGTGCAAGAGCGGAAACAATTTAATGATTATCGCCAGGGTATCTTTAAACAAAATGCCGAAAGGTTCCTCATTGTTAATGCCTTTTTAATTGTGTTAAACTTGGTCACATCCGGTACTTTATCCTGGTGTTGGTATATTGTCATTATCTGGGGATTAGGCTTAACTTTAAATG
The DNA here is from genome assembly GCA_037440985.1 of Microcoleaceae cyanobacterium bin_387. GTDB lineage: Bacteria > Cyanobacteriota > Cyanobacteriia > Cyanobacteriales > Microcoleaceae > JBEDKD01. Next base: position 31,009 of record JBBITB010000027.1, on the reverse strand, counting down.
GTTGGCAAACTTTTAAAAGTAATACTGAAGAGTACGAAAAGGCTTTTCAACGCTGGAAATTACGCAAACAATTAGGCCTATCTATTGGTACTTTAGCCGATCGCGTACTCAAAGCCCTGCAATCTTAACCCGCAAACATTCCCAGGGCTGTTTCATCACAGGAAAAATTACCAAAAATCAAGATTTAGGGACAGGGCAGATTCAGGGACACGGCAGTGCCGTGTCCCTACTTAATATAAAAACCGTGGCAAATTGAGAAAAGCCCCCCTTGCCATTACCACTGAAATGAATTTGCCTTTTTTCACACTGATAATATTGAGACAAAAAAAACGATTAATCGTACCATTTCCACAATCCCCAAAGCAATAAGTATTAATTACTATTAATCCCTGATTCTCAGAGGTGAGAAGATAACCGATGGCTTATGGGATAAGGTTTTGCGGAAAAAATCGTGCTTTTTCCTTGGTGATTTATTTAAACTATCGGAGAGATAATAAAGATTGTTGAGGGATTTTTGCCAAATAATAAAAATATTCCTATAAGATTAATGACATCAATCAAAAGCACTTGCTTAGAGGACGATCTCCTACGGGTTTTCGCAGAAACTTAACCTTTTGTAACATTAGAATGTACAGGCAATGTTAATGGATCAAGTCCTTCTCCAAACCGTTTGGTTAATACCATGCTACGCGCTACTGGGTGCTGTTTTATCCGCCCTGTGGTTTCCGGGCATCACCCGACGCACGGGGCCACGTCCCGCGGGCTATCTCAATGCTATCTTAACCGCGATCGCGTTTATACATGGTATAGTCGCGTTATCAGCAATTTGGAACCAACCCCCCCAATATCTTAATATTCCTTGGCTTCATGTCGCGGGGCTTGACTTAACGATCCCAGTAGAAATATCTTCTGTTACCATCGGAGCCACCGTTTTAGTCACAGGATTAAATTTCCTCGCGCAAATTTTTGCCATTGGTTACATGGAAAATGACTGGGGATGGGCTCGTTTCTTCTCCTTTTTAGGCCTTTTTGAAGGTGGAATGTGTGCTCTCGCGTTATGTAATTCCCTCTTCTTTAGTTACATTATTCTCGAAGTTCTCACCTTAGGAACTTATCTCTTAATTGGGTTATGGTTTAATCAATCTTTGGTAGTAACAGGTGCTCGCGACGCGTTCTTAACAAAACGGGTGGGTGACTTATTTCTTTTAATGGGAGTAGTGGCTCTTTTACCCTTAGCAGGAACTTGGAATTTTGATGAGTTAGCTCAATGGGCAGAAACCGCGACGATCGATCCGCAAGTGGCAACCCTTTTAAGTTTAGCTTTAATTGCCGGACCGATGGGAAAATGTGCTCAATTTCCTTTGCATTTATGGTTAGATGAAGCAATGGAAGGCCCGATGCCCGCGACGATTTTACGGAATACTGTTGTCGTATCAACAGGCGCGTGGGTATTAATTAAATTACAACCCGTTTTAGCTCTTTCTCCTGTCGCGTCTAATTTCACTATTTTTGTTGGTGCTGTTACCGCGATCGGTTCGAGTTTAATTGCTCTAGCTCAAATTGATGTGAAACGCTCTTTATCTTATAGCGTTAGTGCCTACATGGGATTGATATTTATTACCGTAGGAACTCAACAGGAAGATACCGCGTTAACTTTACTTTTTACTTATGCTTGTTCGATGGCATTATTAGTAATGAGTATTGGCGGTATTGTTTGGAATAATATCACTCAGGATCTGAGTAAATATGGTGGTTTGTGGTCGAAGCGACCGATTTCTGGATTAGCTTATTTATTGGGTGCTGCCAGTTTAATTGCGATTCCTCCTTTTGGTGGTTTTTGGTCTTTATTACAAATTGCTGAACGCCTCTGGGAAACCCGACCTTTATTAGTGGGAGTCTTCCTTTTAGTTAATGGTTTAACGGCTTTTAGTGTGACGCGTGAATTTAGTTTGATTTTTGCCGGGAAACCGAAAACAATGACGACGCGATCGCCCGAATTGCATTGGCCTTTTGTCTTACCCATGACTTTTTTAATGGGTGTTACTTTGCACCTTCCCCTGATTTTATGGCAATGGCATCTTTTACCCCATTGGGAAGATATTAATTTAACTGTCGCGGCTTTATTAATGGCATCGAGCGCGATCGGGTTTGGTAGCAGTGCTTATATTTACCTTAATAACAGCATTGAAAAACCTGTGAAATTTCCCTTACAAGGAGTTCAAGACTTCTTTGCTAATGACTTATACACGGCTCAATTTTACCGAGTTACTATTGTGTTTGTCGTCGGTTTAGTTTCTCAAATAATTTACTGGTTCGATCGCTATCTCATTGATGGTGTTGTCAATTTGGTAGGTATTTTCACCGTATTTAGTGGTCAAAGTTTGAAATATAACGTCTCCGGCCAAACGCAATTTTACGCGTTAACGATTCTGGTGGGGATAGCCCTTTTTATCCTCGTTATCAGTTGGCCTTTGTTATCTCAACTGTCTCTGATTCTTGGGACTTAAAGGGTCTAGTATAATCAGATTTTCAGATAAAATTTGATCTGAAATTTCCCAAAGGATACTCGATCTGATACAGTGATAAAAGTCTTATCACTAAAGGGTAAAAAGATGAGTAGAAAGAAACCTTTTCTACAGGTATCAAGACGTAACTTGCTCAAACTTGGTGCAGGCGCGATCGGTACAGGATTAGTAACAACAGCACTACCAAAACAATTAAATGCCGCCGAACCCGCAACCACTAGGAAAAATAATCTTACTCCCGATGAAGCATTGCAGGAGTTAATAGAAGGAAATAAGCGATTTGTCGAAGCAAAACGCAAAAATCCTAACCAAGATTTTGCCCGCTTAACGCAAGTTGCCGAAGGTCAAAATCCCTTTGCTTGTATTTTAGGATGTTCTGATTCACGAGTCCCTACTGAGATTATTTTCGATCAGGGAATAGGCGATTTATTTGTGGTGCGTTTAGCCGGAAATATCGCGACGACTGAAGATATCGCGAGTCAAGAATATGGCACCGCGGTATTAGGAGCAAAAGTGGTGATGGTGCTAGGCCATAAACGCTGTGGTGCTGTGAAAGCGGCATTAGATGGTAAACCACTTCCGGGGTTTATTAGCAGTTTGGTGAATGCAATTCGTCCCGCGGTTAAATTAACAGCCGGACAAAGTGGCGATCCGTTAACTAACGCGATCAAAGAAAATGTCAAACTCCAAGTCGAAAAGGTAAAACAGTCTCAATTAATCTCTGAATTAATTAAGGAAGGTAAACTCAAAGTTGTCGGCGGATATTACGATTTAGACACGGGAACTGTTTCCTTGATTGTTTAGGGGATTGAGAAGGCAAAACGAAAAAAAACCCGGAAGTTAACTTCCGGGTTTCTGACTCCTAAAAACAAAGGCAAATATCAACCATTACCCTTAAATTTCAATTATGCTGAGTACCTTACTCTGGTTGCCCGTAGTGGGTGCTGTGGTGGTGGGATTTTTCCCCGGAAATCTTAAAAACACCCAGCTTCGCTCAATGGCTTTAGTGTTTTCTGCTGCGGTTTTTTTGGTGACAATTTATCTCTTAAGTCAGTTTGACTTAACGACATCGGCATTACAATTTTCCGAAAATTTCCCTTGGATTCCCCAATTGGGTTTAAGTTATAAACTAGGGATTGATGGTTTATCTTTGCCTCTGTTGGCTTTAAATGCTTTTCTCACAATATTAGTGATTTGGGGCAGTGGTGATAAAATTGAACGTCCTCGCCTTTATTACTCGTTAATGTTGTTAGTTAATGGGGGAATTACGGGGGCATTTTTGGCTCAGAATTTAATGCTTTTCTTCCTGTTTTATGAAATTGAACTTATCCCCTTTTATCTTTTAATTGCGATTTGGGGTGGGGAAAAACGGGAATATGCCGCGATTAAATTTTTGCTTTATACCGCGGTTTCTGGGTTTTTAGTGTTCGCGGCGTTTCTCGCGATCGCGTGGTTTAGTGGTTCTGCCAATTTCGACTATGACGCGATCAACACCCAAGCCTTTTCTGTGAAAACGCAGTTAATTTTACTGATTCTAATTGTCGTCGGATTTGGGATTAAAATTCCCCTAGTTCCTTTACATACATGGTTGCCTGATGCTTATGTAGAATCATCGACACCAGTAGTAGTTATGTTAGGGGGAATTTTAGCGAAATTAGGCTCCTATGGTTTAATCCGTTTTGGCTTACAACTATTTCCTGATACTTGGAAATTAATCGCGCCTGGGTTAGCCATTGTCGGCACAATTAGTGTTGTCTATGGTGCATTAAGCGCGATCGCGCAAAAAGATATCAAACGGATGGTAGCCTATAGTTCGATCGGTCATCAAGGATATATATTAGTGGCTGCCGCCGCGGGAACAGAACTCGCGTTAGTCGGAGCCATTTCTCAAATGGTAAGTCACGGTTTAATCTTGGCACTTCTCTTCTATTTAGTAGGTATCATCGAAGAAAAAGTCGGCACTCGCGAACTCGATATCCTCAACGGTTTAATGAACCCTATTCGCGGTTTACCCTTGACAAGTTCTCTCTTAATTTTAGGAGGAATGGCCAGCGCAGGAATCCCCGGTTTAGTTGGATTTATCGCGGAGTTTTTAGTCTTCCAAGGCAGTTTTTCCGCCTTCCCCATTCCCACATTACTTTGTATTATCGCGTCCGGTTTAACCGCGGTATATTTTGTCATTTTGTTAAACCGCACTTGCTTTGGGAAATTAGATAATAAATTGGCCTATTATCCCAAAGTTTTATTCTCCGAAAGTTTACCTGCCCTTGTCTTAACCGCGACGATTTTATTCTTAGGAATACAACCCACTTGGTTAGTCCGTTGGACTGAGGCCACAACGGCCGCGATGGTGGCAACAATTCCCACAGATGTTACCCAAGAAGTCGCGATTAAAACAGTAGTAGAATCCGATTTTCTTAGTTTCAAGGAATAAGAGTCAGTCAGGGGTTCAAACCCCTGCCTCAAAGCTCAAGTCCTCTGAAGAGGACTAATAGAAATCTCTAATAATTAACGGGAAACCCTTATCACCTATAGATTGAAAGAAAGTTAATTTCGGGAGATTTCTCATAAATTATTCAGTCCTCTTTAGAGGACTTTCACTATGAGACAGGGACTTAAGTCCCTGGCTGCTTAATTTCGGATTAAGATCGCGTCATCTCTAAGAGGGCGAGTTTATCAATTTTTTCGTCATCAGTGAGAGAGACTGGTAAAAGGGCCCTTACCCATAGAAAAAAACGCGATCATGTATCCGTACATCCGTGAAAAATCCCTTGCTTAATCACCCCTTCTACCATACTTAAGGATCTCAAAATGGTGCAAACAATCATTAAACCATCCAACATTATCCCCCCCTCCCAACATCCCCATGCCAATGTAATTCACCGCTTAGAAGCGGGGGGATCAATGTTACCCGACACCCCCGAAAACCTCATGCAAATCATCGGCATATATAAAGCTTATGCCGTGCCAATGGACTTCTACTGGCGAGATTTATTATACATAGCTGAACGAGTCTTTTTAAACCCCTTAGCCTTCGATAAATACTTCTTACCCAAAGAGTATTTAGAATTACATAATCATTACGCGGGAGACGATGCCGATTTAAGAATTTGGCGAGGAGTCGCGACGGCTCACCCAGAACTTTTAGCCTTTATGGAAAAGGGTGAAACCCGAAAAATGCCCACCCTTTTACATCACCTATGGCACGATCGCGTCAACATGGAATTTGCCGAAATTTGTATGCGGGCAATGTTATGGCATCAAGGAATGGGAGGTCAATTTTATGATTACATAGAAAGCGCAGAATATCGTCAAAATGCCGATCGCGCCATCCGAGCCTATTTCAAAAATAATCCCGCGATGTTAGGATTATATAAAATCTTCCCAGAAATGTTCTTAGAACAATGTCGGCAAATGTCCTATTATGCCAACTTAGGATTATTTTGGGAAGTGATGGCTCCCGTATTCTTTGAAATGTCAGATATCTACGATGAAGGGGGATTTAAAGGCGTACCCGATGCCATGAACTTCTTAGTAAATGGAATTTTTGCCATAGCCGGCCGCCCCATTTATCATCATGTTTATGTCGGGGGAGAATGTTACGAAATCATCCCCAAATCGAAAGGATTTATGTGGCTCTATGAAGCCGCGTTACCCTATGTAGAAGCCGTCTTTTATCGCACATCACCTTTCCGAGGAACTAAGTCTTATAACGCCCAAGCTAAACAAGTTCCCGATGAACAAAAAGACTTCCATTATGGCATTTTATACGCGGATGTCTTCCCCGTCGGTTCCGCGGGTATTCCCCCTACATTGTTAATGCAAGATATGTTGCATTTCTTACCTAAATATTTGGTTGATTACTATCAACAATATTGTCGAGGTGAAGATGATATGTTGATTCAATTGGGCATTAGTTTCCAACGATCAATGTATAATGTAACATCGGCCGTGATTCAAGCTTTACGCACTGCATTATTATATCCCTTAGACGATAAAAATCCCAGACATTTAATGGCAAATCGTCGTTTCTTTGAAGCACAAATGGATCGTTTTACTCGTCCCGAAGCCCGGTTAAATGATATTCAACGACAAGATTACCGATAATTTTAGGCAATCACTCATAAGTAATAGCTAATGGGTAATAGGTAATAAGTAATTACTTAATTATTTATTACCCCTCTCCCAGAAACCCGGTTCCTTCCAGAAACCGGGTTTCTGCTGTGATCGGAATAAGTCCCATTTTATTTTAGGTTATATTAATGTCAGCGCGATCGTGATTTACGCCAAAAATCAAGAAACGAATTTTGCGAGATTATACCATATTATGTTAAAAATACCTTTAAAATCTCTAAAGAATTTAATTTCGAGAGACAGGATAAAAATACCACTGCGTAGCGTTCTTGTAGTACCCTATGTTATCCAAATTGTGACCGCGGTAGGAATTGTGGGTTATATTTCCTTTCGCAATGGACAACAAAGTATTAATGAAGTAACATCACTCCTGCGCCATGAAATTGTGGCACGAATTGAACAACGTCTTAATAACTATCTAAGTATTCCTCATTTAATCAATAAAATTAATGTAAATGCCGCACGTCTTGGCACATTAGATATGAACGATCTTAGCAGTAAAACCCGGTACTTTTGGCAACAAATAAAAGCCTTTGAATCAGTTAATTTAATTTATGTGGGAAATGAACAAGGAGAATATGTTGGTAGTAATCGTTTACAGGATGAAAAAAACATTACTATCAATTTTAGTAATCAAGAGACTAATGGTTACTATGAATCCTATCTTACTGATACTAATGGAAATTTAGTAAAACTGTTGAGACGCCCCCCTCGCCAATATGATCCTCGTCAGCGTCCCTGGTATATAGAAACTGTCAAAAAAAATAAACCGATCTGGAGTTCTATCTATACATTTTTTAGCACTCCTGCTCTAGGAATTACAGCAACTCATCCCTTTTTTGGAGAAGATGGGAAATTAGTTGCTATCTTTGCGAATGATATCTCTTTATCGAGTATTAGTCAATTTCTCCGTGGGCTGAAAGTGGGAAAAACGGGACAAAGTTTTATTATGGAAAGTTCCGGTTTATTCGTAGCAACTTCTACCCCAGAAGAACCCTATATCATTGATAAAAATGGTAATGCACAAGTGATGGATGCGACAATGAGTTCTAATCCAATTACTAAAGCAACTGCGTTATATTTGCGCTCGCAATTTGGCCAAAATATCGAGATTAATCAATGGCAACAAAGGACTTTTGAATTTGAGGGCAAACGATTATTTTTGGAAATAGCACCTCTGCGAGATAGCTCTGGAATTAACTGGGTAATTGTGGTAGTTATTCCTGAAGAAGATTTTATGGAGCAAATTAATAATAATGCTCGTGTCACAATTCTATTATGTGTCCTTACTCTAATTATTGCTACAGGAGTTGGTTTTTTAATTTCTCGTGGTATCACTCGCCATATTCACCGCGTCAATAAATCTGCAAAAGCGATCGCGTCGGGAGAATTAGATCAAAAAGTAGATGTCAAAGGAATTAAGGAATTAGAGGTATTAGGTGAATCCTTTAATCTTATGGCAAGACAATTAAAAGACTCCTTTGCTACCCTAGAAACCCAAAATTTAGAATTACAACGTCTTGATAAACTTAAAGATGAATTTTTAGCCAATACTTCCCATGAGTTACGAACTCCCCTTAATGGTATCATTGGCATCGCGGAATCTTTAATCGAAGGAGCCACAGGAGAAATTTCTCCCCTGACACGATCGAATTTAGCAATGATTGTTTCCAGTGGCCGCCGTCTTTCCAGTTTAGTTAATGATATTCTCGACTTTTCTCAACTGAAACATCAACATTTAGAATTACAACTAAAACCGATTGATTTACACTCTATTACTAATGTTGTTCTCTGTCTGAGCCAACCTACGATCGTTCATAAAAATTTAAGTCTTATTAATGCCATTCCCCTTGATTTACCCCCCGTAGAAGCCGATGAAAATCGTTTGCAACAAATTCTCTATAATTTGATTGGAAATGCTATTAAATTTACATCTTCTGGAAGTATTACCGTTTCCGCAGAAGTGATCGATCCCCCCCAACCCCCCTTAATAAGGGGGGAGAATGTTTCAGCTCCAGTCCCCCCCTTACCCAGGGAGGCTAGGGGGGATCAAACTCCCGAAATTCAGGGGGGTAAAAAGTCTTATATCGCGATCGCGGTTTCGGATACAGGCATTGGCATCGCGGAGGATAAATTTGACCAAATTTTTGCCTCTTTCCAACAAGCAGAAGGCTCCATTTCCCGACAATATGGCGGTACAGGTTTAGGGTTAACAGTAACAAAACAATTAGTGGAATTACATGGGGGTAAAATTAGTGTTCAATCTACTTTAGGAAAAGGTTCTCAATTTACTTTTACTTTACCCATTGCCCAAGAGAATGTCGCAAGAAATTCATCAAATAGGACTTTAAAAGAGAATATTATCACGGAATTAATTACCTCGGCAATGGCACCTAATTTATCACAAAACAACCCAGATATTAAACAAATAAAAGTCTTAGTTGTTGATGATGAACCTATCAATATTCAGGTAATTCTTAATAATCTTTCTCTCCATAATTACGCGATTTTTCAAGCCAATAATGGTGGCGAAGTTTTAAGATTATTAGATGAGGGTTTAAAACCTGATATTATCTTACTCGATGTCATGATGCCCAAAATGAGTGGCTATGAAGTCACTCAAAAAATACGCGATCGCTTTAACGCGACAGAATTACCGATTATCCTACTCACCGCGAAAACCCAAATCCAAGATATTGTTACGGGTTTAAATATGGGAGCCAATGATTATCTAACAAAACCGATCTCCAAAGATGAATTATTAGCCCGTCTCCGCACTCATCTCAATCTCAAATATCTCAAATCAGAAAATACTCGTTTAGCGACAGAGTTAGATATTCTGCGAAGAATACAGCAAATGGTACTGCCGAAAGAGTCAGAATTAGCCTCAGTAGAAGGGTTAGAAATTTCTGGTTTTATGGAATCAGCCGCGGAAGTTGGAGGCGACTATTATGATGTTCTTACCGATACAGGGAGAGTCAAAATTGGTATTGGTGATGTCGCTGGACATGGTTTAGAAAGTTGTTTATTAATGATTATGCTACAAACCGCGATTCGGACTTTACAAAATAGTAATGAAACTAATTCAGTTCGTTTTTTAGATATCCTTAATCGCACAATTTATGCTAATATCGAACGGATGCAATCCTCAAAACAAATCACTTTAACTTTATTAGACTATGATCAAGGATTGTTAAGTATTTGGGGTCAACATGAAGATATCATTTTAGTGCGTGCTGATGGTACATTAGAGAAAATAGATACTTTTGATTTGGGTTTTCCTCTGGGATTAGAAGAGGATATTTCCTCTTTTATCAATGAGGCAAAAGTGACTTTAAATTATGGCGATGTCTTGGTGCTTTATACCGATGGTATAACCGAAGCTGAAAATATGAATCGAGAATTTTATGGGTGGGAACGACTATGTAACGTCGTCCAAACTCATCATCAAGAATCCGCAGAACAAATTCGCTACGCGGTTATTAATGATGTGAACCAATATATCGGGGAACAAAAAGTGTTTGATGATATTACATTGATCGTATTAAAGAAACAATAAAGCCTGATTTTCCTCTCCTTGATCGGCAAAATGGGTGCATCTCAAAGAAGCAGAAAAAACTGTAGTGGTGTGGCCTGTATGTAGTACAAACGTCTCGCTCCGGGCGGGATCTAATTGGGAGCGAGACGCTCCCACTACCAATTGACAAACATGAAATGCTCCGGGCAAAATCCCCCAGAGTAATGAAACTTTAGTAAAGTAGTGCAGGCGTCTTGCCTACTTTCGAGCTTCGGGGTTCCCCGACAAACCTTATGCTCAAATTATTTAATTTCCCTTGCATAAAGACAAAAGTTTCTGCACTGGGAAGATAAACAACTTAGATGTTGTTTATCTCCCTAGTTTTGAGAGGAGAAGGAAATGAGCCGGGGAAAAATTGGGGCGAATGTGGGATCACAAAGGAATTATAAAAACTTTATTTATTTTTCTAGCATCTTGAGAGAAAAGTGCGACAATCTTTACAGAAACGAAAGCAAACTCATACTATTGTGAAAAAACCTTACTACACAGGTAAAAATGGATACAAACTTAAGCAGTATGGGGGTATTGACTGAGAAAAGGATATTTTCAATATTATAAAGATGGAGGTCTTCGGGGTTAAGAGAGGGGTAAAATCCCCTAAAACAAAGTAGAGAATATTCAAAGGGAAATAATCTATGGAAGCAAAAACAAAGACAACACCGAAAGGGGCAAAAAACGCCCCAGAACATCCTAGTGGTGATAAACGTTTCAAAGTCTTAGACATGACAATGAAACGGAACCAGTATCGCCAAGACTCTCTGATTGAGGTGTTGCATAAGGCCCAAGAAGCCTTTGGTTTTTTAGAAGAGGATGTCTTGCTCTATGTTGCCCACGCGTTAAAATTGCCCTTGAGTCGGGTATTTGGTGTAGCCACCTTTTATCACCTTTTTTCTCTGAAACCGGGTGGTGTCCATAACTGCGTTGTCTGTTTAGGGACCGCGTGTTATGTGAAAGGGAGTGGGGATGTCTTGGCCGCGTTAGAGCAAAAAACAGGCATTCACCAAGGTGAAACGACCCCTGATGGTCAAGTTTCTGTACTCACAGCACGATGTATTGGGGCCTGTGGGATCGCGCCCGCGGTGGTTTTTGATGGTAAAGTGGCCGGCCAAGTTTCACCAGAAGCCGCGATCGCGCGCATAGAAGAATGGACAAAAGGCTCATAGTCGTAGTGAAGTCATTGATCGCGATGAGCAATTAGCAATAAGGAGAAATCCCAATTATGGAATTTGCAGATCTGCTGGAGCTTAGTGAAAAAGAACGCGAGGCCCAAAAAAGTATTAGAGTCCTTTGCTGTACTTCCACGGGGTGTCAAGCCGCCAACGCGGGGTTAGTAAAAAAACAGATGGAGGACGCGGTAGAGCAAGCCGGAATCGGCGATCGCGTTCAAGTAGTAGGTGTGGGCTGCATGGGCTTTTGTGGAATGGGACCAATGGTAGAAGTCCATCCTCAAAATCTCCTCTACGAAAAAGTAACCCCCGAAGAAGCCCCCAGTATTATTGAGGCCATCGACGGCAAAGGAGACCCCAAACCCCTCCAAGGCGATCCCAATCATCCATTTTTTAGTCGTCAATTAAAAATTGTTCGTGAGCATAGCGGGCTCATTGATCCGGAAAAAATTGGCGAATATATCGCGGTGGGGGGCTATCAAGCCCTTTATCATGCCCTCCATGACATGAAACCCACCGATGTCGTCCAAGAAATTAGTCGTAGTGGACTCCGGGGACGGGGAGGCGCGGGATTTCCCACGGGTTTAAAATGGGCAACCGTAGCCAAAATGCCCCCCGGTCAAAAATATGTTATTTGTAATGGAGATGAAGGCGATCCCGGTGCCTTTATGGATCGTAGTGTGCTCGAAAGCGATCCCCATCGTATTCTCGAAGGCATGGCCATTGCTGGATACGCGATCGGAGCCAACCAAGGCTTTATCTACGTCCGCGCCGAATATCCCCTCGCGATTACCCGCCTCCAAAAAGCCATCCAACAAGCCAAAAAAGTCGGAGTCTTAGGTTCCCAGATATTCAATTCTAACTTTGACTTCCGAGTAGACATTCGAGTAGGAGCAGGAGCCTTCGTCTGTGGAGAAGAAACCGCGCTGATCGCGTCCGTAGAAGGCGGCCGCGGCACTCCCCGCCCCCGTCCCCCCTATCCCGCCCAATCCGGTTTATGGGAATCACCAACCCTGATTAACAACGTCGAAACCTTTGGCAACATTGCCCCCATCATCACCAAAGGCGCGGACTGGTTCGCGAGTATTGGCACAGAAAAAAGCAAAGGGACTAAAATTTTCTCCCTCACAGGCAAAATACGCAATAACGGCCTGATCGAAGTCCCAATGGGAATCAGCCTACGGGAAATCGTCGAAGAAATGGGAGGCGGAGTCCTCAATGGCGTTGTCAAAGCCGTACAAACCGGAGGTCCCAGTGGTGGTTGTATACCCGCCAGCGCCCTCGATAACTCCGTTGACTACGAATCATTAGCCAAACTCGGTTCCATGATGGGTTCCGGGGGCATGGTAGTCATGGATCAAAGCACGAGTATGGTGGAAATTTCCCGGTTTTATATGGAATTTTGCAAAGAAGAAACCTGTGGCAAATGTATCCCCTGTCGTGCCGGTACCGCGCAAATGTATGAAGCCTTAACCAAAGTGCTTAATGGAGAAGCCACAGAGGATGACTTAGATCAACTCGAACAACTTTGTAAAATGGTTAAAGCTACCAGTTTATGCGGTTTAGGGCAATCCGCGCCCAATCCCATCCTCAGTACCATGAACTATTTCAAGGATGAATATTTAGCCCTGTTGAAAAAGCCCGTGAATGCTAAAGTCGCGGTTCATTAATGGATGAGGGACAAAGAAACAGGGTAGCCACCAAGGAGAGGCTTGGCCTCTAGTATCATTACTGTTATTGAAGGACAGAAAAAACCCTGTTTCTGTTAATCCACCATCCTAAATTCAAAATTAAAAATTGCTATGAGCTATCTGGAAACCACTGCCCAATTTTACAAAGCCATTGCCGAACAACCCGAAATCGGTTTGTGTTGTGTGCAGAGCAGTTCTCTGCAATTCCCTGGCCTCAAAATTCCTGCTATCATGCTGGAGATGAATTATGGCTGCGGTACAACGGTACATCCCGCGGAATTAATCGGGAATCCAACGGTGCTTTATCTTGGCGTCGGGGGTGGTTTAGAAGCTTTACAATTTGCCTATTTTTCCCGTTGTCCCCAAGGAGTGATCGCGGTGGAACCCGTGGCAGAAATGCGCGATGCCGCGGCACGAAATCTACAACTGGCCGCCGAAGAAAATCCTTGGTTTGATCTCAGTTTTGTCGAAATACGCGATGGCGATGCCTTTGCTTTACCTGTTCCCAATGAATCAGTCGATGTTGTCGCGCAAAATTGCTTATTTAATATTTTTGAACCTGCTGATTTAGTGAAGGCTTTAAAAGAAGCTTATCGCGTGTTAAAACCAGGTGGCAGACTGTTAATGAGTGATCCGATCGCGACTCGTCCGATTCCTGAACATTTAAAACAGGATGAGCGACTACGCGCCATGTGTTTATCAGGAGCACTTACCTATCAGGAATATATTCAGTCTTTAGTAGATACGGGCTTTGGACAAATTGAAATCCGCGCTAAACAACCCTATCGACTTCTGAATCAAGAAAATTACGGATTAGTTGATGATTTGCTCTTAGAAAGCCTTGATTCAGTCTCCTTTAAAGTCCCTATTCCTGATGATGGGGCTTGCATTTTTACCGGAAAAACGGCCATTTATTGCTGCAAAGATGAATTTTTTGAGGCGGCTAATGGTTATGTTTTACAAAGAGGAGTTCCCGCGGCAGTTTGTGATAAAACCGCGGCAAAGTTCGCCGCAATTTTCCCCGGTAAAGTGTTAATTACTGAGTCAACTTGGCATTATACGGGCGGAGGTTATTGTTAGTTTATGTGAGAAACCGGGTTTCTCAGCAATACTGAGATCAAAAACCAGGTTTCAGGATTTTGAACGATATTTCTGATTAATTTCAAAATCCCAAATTCCCAATCAAAAATCGGTATGTGGAGGAGTTTATGTCTGTTGTTACTCTAACGATTGATGGTACTGATCTGGCGATCAAAGAAGGAAAAACGGTTTTAGATGCCGCGAAGGAGGCGGGTATTCGTATTCCCACTTTATGCCATTTGGACGGGGTTTCTGATGTAGGTGCTTGCCGTTTATGTTTGGTGGAAGTTAGCGGCATTAATCGCCTTTTACCGGCTTGTGTTACCCAGGCGACGGAAGGAATGGTTGTTAATACTAAGACGGAGCAATTGCAAGAATATCGTCGCATGACTGTGGAGATGTTATTCTCCGAAGGTAATCACGTTTGTGCGGTTTGTGTTGCTAATGGTAATTGTGAATTACAAGATGTCGCGATCGAAGTAGGGATGGATCATTCTCGTTTCCCCTATCGTTTTCCCAAACGCGATCTTGATGTTTCCCATGAGCAATTTGGTATAGATCATAATCGTTGTATTTTATGTACTCGTTGTGTGCGAGTATGTGATGAAATTGAGGGCGCTCATGTTTGGGATGTTGCCTATCGAGGAGCTACTGCAAAAGTTGTCACTGGTTTAAATCAACCTTGGGGTAGCGTTGATGCTTGTACTTCCTGTGGTAAGTGTGTCGAAGCTTGTCCCACGGGCGCGATTTTCCGTAAGGGTATGACAGTCTCGGAAATGACTCGCGATCGTGAAAAATTAGAATTTATTGTCACCGCCCGCGAACAAAAACAATGGAGTCGGTAATGGGGATTGGGGATTGGGGATTGGGGATTGGGGATTGGGGATTGGGGATTGGGGATTGGGTTTTCACCTAACACCGAAAACCGAAAACTTCACACCGAAAACCGAAAAATCAACACCGAAAATCTCACACCGAAACCCGAACCAGTACAACCTAATCGGTAAGATTTCCAACATTTAGTTAAGGAGAAAAAAGGATGACAAAAATTAGATTTGCTACGGTATGGTTGGCGGGATGTTCAGGCTGTCACATGAGTTTTCTCGACTTAGATGAATTTCTCTTTGATGTCGCAGAAAAAGTCGATGTCGTCTATAGTCCCGTCGGTTGTGATATTAAAGAATATCCTGAAAATGTAGATGTTTGTTTAGTAGAAGGTGCTGTCGCCAATGAAGAAAACTTAGAGTTGATTCATCTGGTTAGATCCCGCACAAAATTTCTCATTTCCTTTGGAGATTGTGCGGTAACAGCTAACGTACCCGCGATGCGAAATATGTTAGGAGGAACCGATCAGGTTTTGAAGCGCTCTTATTTAGAATTGGGGGATGTTACCCCTCAACTTCCTAAAGATCCGGGTATTGTACCCCCTTTACTTGATATGGTACGTCCTTTACATGAAGTGGTAAAAATTGATCTCTATTTACCCGGATGTCCACCCTCAGCCCAACGTATTAAAGATGCCTTAACCCCCTTACTACATGGTGAAAAACCTGTGATGGAAGGACGAGAAATGATTAAGTTTGGTTAATCAGTAATGGGTAATGGGTAATGGGTAATGGGTAATAGGTAATAGGTAATAGGTAATAGGAGTTGGTTTTTCGTGATCACGTGATCTATAATGACTCAGAATTACTCATAATGGAAAAAGAGGTGATCGATGAAAATAAAACTCGCCACAAATATCACCTATTACCGATTAGTCGAATGTTTAGGGGCAAGGGGATTTCGGGGGAGCTAAAATCCACGATGCTTATAATTAGCAACTGGCGTTAGCAAAACCCACCCCGGAGGGGATAATTTTATACCCCATTCCCTTCAAAGCCACTACAATTAATCCCAAATACTACCTTTAGCCCTGAGCTATTAGGTGTTGACAATTCATAAATAATCAAAAGAGAGGATATTATGGGTAAAACAGTTGTCATTGATCCGGTAACTCGCATTGAAGGCCACGCGAAGATTTCCATTTATTTAGATGACGCGGGTGAAGTGAATGATGCCCGGTTTCATGTTGTAGAATTTCGGGGTTTTGAAAAGTTTTGTGAAGGCCGTCCTTTTACGGAAATGGCGGGTATTACTGCCCGGATTTGTGGTATTTGTCCCGTTAGTCACTTACTGGCATCCGCGAAAACAGGTGATAAAGTTTTAGCAGTAAAAGTGCCGATCGCGGGGGAAAAATTGCGTCGGATGATGAATTTGGCGCAGTTTACCCAATCCCACGCGTTAAGTTTTTTCCACTTAAGTAGTCCAGATTTTCTCTTAGGATGGGATAGCGATCCCGCAACTCGTAATGTTTTTGGTTTAATGGCGGCTGATCCAGATTTAGCGCGGGCGGGTATTCGTTTACGTCAATTTGGACAACAAATTATTGAGTTATTAGGAGCGCGGAAAATTCACGCGGCTTGGGCAGTACCAGGGGGGGTACGATCACCCCTTTCCGAAGAAGGACGCGCTTGGATACGGGAACGTTTACCAGAGTCTCGTCAAACCATAGAAACCGCGCTGAATTTGTTTAAGCGTTTGTTAGATCAATTTAAGACAGAAGTCGAAAATTTTGGAGAATTTCGCTCACTATTTATGGGCTTAGTTGCCCCCAATGGAAACTGGGAACATTACGGTGGCCATTTGCGTTTTATGGATAGCGATGGTAATATAGTCGCGGATGGTTTAAGTGAAGATAATTACCGTGATTTTTTAGGGGAAGCGGTGGAAACTTGGTCCTATTTGAAGTTTCCTTATTATAAACCCTTGGGTTATCCTGATGGGATTTATCGAGTTGGCCCTTTAGCACGCGTAAATATTTGCGATCGCATGGGAGTACCTAATGCTGATGCCGAGTTAATCGAATTTCGTCAACGGGCGGGCGCGAGAGTCGCGACATCATCTTTCTTCTATCATTATGCACGATTGTTAGAGATTTTAGCCTGCTTAGAATTTATCGAACAATTAGTCAATGATGATGATATTGCCTCTAAACGCTGTCGTGCCGATGCCGGAGTGAATCAATTAAACGCGGTAGGAGTAAGTGAAGCACCTCGTGGTACTTTATTCCATGATTATCAGGTTGACGAAAATGGTTTAATTGAGAAAGTTAATCTGATTATTGCGACGGGACAAAATAATTTGGCAATGAATAAGACGGTTTCTCAAATCGCAAAACATTATATTCATAATAATGACATTGCTGAAGGGTTTTTAAACCGTGTTGAAGCGGGGATTCGTTGTTTTGATCCCTGTTTAAGTTGTTCGACTCACGCGATCGGACAAATGCCTTTACAAATTGAATTAGTGGCAGCCGATGGCACTATTATCAATAAAATTGGTCGCGAATAGATATTAGGTGTTGTTGTTAGGTGTTAGGTGTTGTTAGGTGTTATTAGGTGTTATTAGATGGTTGGGAAAAACTCACAGCCTAAAATGCAAAAGCCCAAACCTAAAATTTGACACCTAACACCTTTTATCACTGAAAACCTACCACCTTTGAAAACTTAACACCTAACACCTAACATCTCAAGAAAATGCTAGAATATCCTCGTACACCGCCTCAGTCTTTTATGGTAATTGGTTATGGGAACCAATTACGAGGAGATGATGCCATAGGGCAATTGGTAGCCGACACGGTTGCCGAGTGGAATTTGTATCACGTCAAAACGAAATCTGTTCATCAATTAATGCCGGAATTGGCGGAAGATTTAGCGACGGTGGATGCCGCGATTTTTGTTGATGCTTGTGTTGCTACAGACGAAGAATCTCCATTAAAGTTAGAAAGCATTTCTCCCGCGGATTCTTGTCGGATTATTATGGGGCATACTTCTAATCCGCGATCGCTTCTTGCCCTGACGCGTGCTCTCTATGATTATACTCCCCAGAGTTGGTTAATTTCCGTACCAGGGATTCATTTTGAATTAAGCGATCATCTATCTCCCTTTGCGGAAAGAGGTGTCGCGGCGGCTATCGCCCAAATTGAGGATATGATCAAATATCCATCTTTGTTTTATACTAAAGACTAAGGTCTGTGTCAACAGTTCCCAGAGATATTATAGTAAAATTACTGACAACAAATATGTCTGAGATTTCACCCCAGGATTCTGCATTAATTACTCAAATAGTCGAACTGACGATTAAGGGGCAAATTCGCTCGAAAGAGCAACTTTATCAAATGTTAGCTGAAAGTATTAACCCCGGTACCAGTGAAAGTTTTGCCCGTTGTTTAGGGGAACGTCTGAAGGAAGTTAACACCGAAATTGAGAGTTTAAAGAGTTCTCAAAATTTATTTTCTAGGGATAGTATTGAACTAAAACAAGCTAAATTAACTCGTACAGTGCGGGCATTACAAAGTATTGAAAATGAATATAGTCGCTGGGAAAAAGAAAATAAGACTAAGGGGATAATTTCTCAGGCAACGCAAAAACTATTACAAGCGGAGGCTCAGGAACGCGTGCTGGTTTTTGTGGATATTATCGATCAAAATCAAGATAAGGCTTTAAATTTAGATCAATTACAACAACTGAGTCAAACTTTAAAACAAACCGCGGGTTTAACCAATAATACGGAAAGAGAAAATATCCTCAATATCGCGCTCGGAATCGAACAGGGTTTAATGACATGGAAAAAATTAGAAGGGGACTTAATTAGTTGGATTTATGAATTAAGTAATAATGCAATGGGTTTTGAATTGAAAGGGGGGACTCAGGGAAGACAACCTTGGGCAAAGTGGCTAAATTTATTATCCACGAGTCAGAAAAAAAACACCCAGAAAAAAGAAGTGTCGGGAATGGGATTTGGTTTTTCTAGTCCCACTTTTGAGGAAGACAAAACACCGGAAAATCTTTCTTTTTTACAAGGATTATTAAAGATATTAGCCTCCGATGAGTCGATTTTAGAGTTTGCCGAAAGACAGGCTACTTTTGATATCAAAGCTTGGATAGAAGTCGCGATCGTCTTCCAATATTTACAACGGGGTTTAGTGGCTTGGTTTGAAAAACAACCCTATAATTCTCAATGGGGTAAAAACGCGTCTATTAGTATGTATCTCACCTTCGCGGTAATTTGGTGTCAACTTTATAATGGATGTCATAGCGCGTCTTCTCTTAATTCTCTGAGTCGTCACGAATTAGGTAAATCTTGTTTTCAAGTGATGTTACAAATTTTACGGGCTTTTGCCCAAAAAGATTATTTTCCCTTGTATGGTGGTATTTTTGCCTTGTTTTCTCAAGAGGGTTTACGGGATACTATTAATTATTTAGATGAGCCCTTGCGACAAGTAGAAAAGACTCAAGAAAAGGCGAGAATTTTAACTTTGTTAGGGGTTTCTCAACGTATTATCGGACAATATGATCGCGCTATGTCTTTTCATCAGGAAGCCTTAGAAATAGCCAGAAATGCGGGCGATCGCGCTTGTGAGATAGCAAATTATAATCATCAAAGTCGGATTCATATCGCGCAAAAGAATTATACAGAGGCAATAAATGGGAGTCAACGGGCGTTAATTTTAGCCCGTCAAGGGGGGGATAAATTAGGAGAAGCCAATGCTTTAGTGAATTTGGGATATAGTGAAGTCTTTCAAGCCCAACAGATAGAAAGAATGGAGCCAGAAATTTATGAAAGCGCGATCGAATATCTGCAACGTGGGTTAAAATTATCGGAGAAATTAGAGGACGGACAAAGTTTAGCTTTATGTTATAATAGTTTAGGTATTGCTTATACTATTTTAGGGAATGGAAAAGACGCGATCGGATATTTAATCAAAGGCGCAGAAGCGGCAAAAATGTCAGGAGATTTATATTTACAAGGGTTAAATTTTGCCTATCAAGCCGAAGCCTTTTATGCCATGAAAGAAAGCGAGAACGCGATCGGGGTAGGTTGTTTAGCCATGTATTTATTAGAACAAATTAACGCGAATGAGTGGCGAAATCCCGCGGCATTAATGATGATCTTACAGGGACAATTAGGGGCAGATAATTTCAAAATAGTTTTACAGAAATACCGCTCAACCATTATACAATATATTGGCGTTGATGGCTATGATTATCTACCAGAATTGTTGGAAAAATATCGACAATCACTCTCGCCTTGGTAAAATTGTATTTCCTCTGTGTCTTTGTACCTTTGTCGTTATATAGCATTAGCCAAACCAATTAGGACATTCCTCATATCTGAGTCCCACAAGTGTCCTAATCTATAGTAATTCCTAATAAGAATGAAACAGGTAGGTTGGGTTGGTTGGTAGTGAAACCCAACTTTTCTGACTGATGGGAAGTCCCAACTTTAATAGGAATTTCTATAGTAATTTCAGCTAAGATTGAGAAAAAATATTAGAACTAACGAGGTTGGGTTTCATTTCATTTAACCCAACCTACAGGTGAAGCTCTATAAATGCGTAGTGGGATAATTACTCCATTAACCAACCAAATAAGTCCCCTACCGTCAACCGTAACTCACTGGCAAAAGAAGGTACAGGTAAAACATCATCAGGCTGATCAAAGACTCGCGTCTCTTGCTTGGAAAAATAAACAAACACCGTTTGCTCATCAGGATCAATTAACCATCCCATTTCTGTCCCATATTTCAGACAGTGAAGAATATTTTTAGTCACTTTTGTCGGGCTTTGCTCAGGGGATAAAATCTCAATTGTCCAATCAGGAGCTAATTCAAAGACATTCGCAATACTTCCATTACTCTTGCGTGGTATTCTTTCTGTCACAAAAACCGCGACATCAGGGACGATCGATCGCGCTCCAAAAGTACAACGTAATTCAGGGAAAGCACGTCCCTTTTTTTTTGCTTTGAGCAATCCATTAACCACGATAATGAGTTCACCTTGAAGGGTGCTGTGTTCACCTTGGGGCATCGGTTTAGGAATAACTTTACCATCAATATATTCACTCGCGGGTTTAGTTTCTGGTAACTTCAGAAACTCCTCTAATGTTAAAATATTAGTTAGAGTCAGTACCATAACGCTCCACCTCTGATATCACTCATAATTGATTGATTATATAGCGCGTAAACTTTGAATTTACTCTAATCTCAAACCCGTGGTTTGACTAATAGTTTCATGGTAAATGGAGCCTTTTTCTTGGTGAATAGATGCGAAAAAACACTCCAGAAAAAAGAGTGGGAGACAGGGGCTTTATTTCCGAGAAGACTCAGCAACAGAAGCAAGCCGATCCATCACCGCCCTACCAACCATTGCCAACTCACTGACGGAAAGACATTGGATTTTCTTCAGTAGTTCATTTGTATCAATGGGTTCTGGCATCGGTTTGCCTTCGAGGTGACTAATGAGTTCCTCCAACGTAAAGCCCGCCCTGATCGCGATCTGAGTCAAATTTTCTCTATCTGGAACTGTCAGTCCTTTTTCCCAGAACTGAACCGCGGTCGAGGAGACTCCCAATACCTTACCAAAAGCTCGCTGACTCATGGAGCCACGGGCAAGTTTAACCACCTCAATCAATTTTTTCTTCGCTTCTGCGTCCACAGATCCATTCACCGTTAAACCACACTTAATTCAGTGTACAGCCTTCACAATTATTTTTTACTTGTCATCGACAATTTTACTTTTATACCCGATACTTAAAAGTAAGGTAATCAATAGACTTCTTGTGAAACTGAAAAATGTGCCTAGTGGCGACCTGAGCAATTGAGAGATTTCTTATGAACAAATTCTCTGATCTCTGTGTATCAGTAGTTTCATCAAAAAATTATTTGCTGACAAAACCAGAACGCGATCGCGCTCTTTCTGATCAATTATTGCTGGGGGAAACGTTGAATTTCCTCAAGACTCAAACCCGTAGTTCGACTAATAGTTTCATTATCAAGCTTACCGATAAGCTGCTTGGCAATATCGATCGCTTTTTGTTTCATTCCCTCTGTCAGTCCCTCTTCTCGGCCTTGTTGGAGGCCTTGTTGGAGACTTTTAGTTACTAAACCGCGCTGATCCTCAATAAACATCTCCCGTTTTTCTAAATCTTCTAATTCTTCCAGACTCAAATTAGCTTCATTAGCAATACCAAAAGCTTGTTTAATTTCCGAAACCTCACCCATTGTTTCCGGCACAGTTTCTAAACTCGGAGCATTTTTCATAAAATAAATCCATTTCTCCGTAAGAGTTTCTAACTCCTCTAAAGATGTTTTAAACTTCGGTAATTCCACAAAAACCAGTTCTAATTCGGCATCAGGATAATCAAATAAACGCGCCTTTTCCTTAAAAACAAAGTGAGAAATAACAGAATCTTCACCCTCAAACAAATCAAAATCCGTAATAGTCAAAGCAATCACCGGTTTTAACTTCGAGTAACCTTCACCCCGTCCCAGTTGAGTCGAGTAAGCTTTAGCCGCGTTATAAATCACTCGTTTAGCAAAAGAAGAAACATTTAAAACCTGCATCTCAATGATAATAGTTTTCCCCCCAGTTATTTGGGCTTTAACATCAAGATAACTATCTTTAAGAACCGAAACCTTTGAGCTTAAGTATGGATCAATAATTTCCAGGTCTTCGATCGTCGGCTCACCAGCATAAATCAAAGCATTAAGAAAACTTCTAAGGATTTCTTTACTGGCAGTTGAGCCAAAAATTTTTTTGAACGCGAAATCAGTTTTGGGGTTAATGAATTTCATAGTAAGTAATCTGGGTTCATCAAGAAAAGAAGCATTTATCCTTTCCATTATACCTCATTATTCTTGAGAAGTGCGGAGTCCAAAGAAACCGGGTTTCTGGCAGTTATCAGTTCCTTGACATAACTATGGGTAAAGAAAACCGGTTTCTGGCAGTTATCAGTTCCTTGACATAACTATGGGTAAAGAAACCCGGTTTCTGCGTCCCCAGATATCACCTAATTCATAATAAGAAACAGTCATACACTCCATTATTTACCCTGTGTATCATCATCGGACTCAGAGGTTCAGAAAAAATGATTTTCCCAATTTTCCAGAGAAAAGTCAGAAGAGATGTCCCAAGCTGCGGTAGGCTAGATCGAATGACTGTGATTGATAAAAACCCTTTATGTCAACCGAATCCGCTCCTAATCGTCTCGTCCGCATTGGTTCGCGTAAAAGCGAACTGGCCCTAGTCCAAACCCATTGGGTACAAGCAGAGCTCCAGAAACACTTTCCCGATTGCACCTTTGAAGTCCATACCATGTCCACCCAAGGGGATATAATTCTCGATGTCGCCCTCGCGAAAATTGGCGATAAAGGACTCTTCACCAAAGAATTAGAAGTGGGAATGCTCAATCATGAAACAGACTTCGCAGTACATTCCCTCAAAGACTTACCCACTAATTTACCTGAAGGCTTGATGTTAGGATGCGTGAGCGAAAGGGAAAACCCCGCCGATGCCCTCGTTGTCCACGAAAAACATAAAGATAAACAATTAGAAACCTTACCGGAGGGTGCAGTGGTAGGGACATCATCCCTGCGACGTCTCGCGCAACTGCGTCATCATTACCCCCATCTACAATTCAAAGATATTCGCGGAAATCTGAATACACGCCTACAAAAATTAGATGACGGTGGCTATGATGCCATTATTCTCGCCGTCGCGGGTTTACATCGTCTCGGAATGCGTGATCGCGTCCATCAAATCATCCCCTCAGAAATATCCCTGCACGCGGTAGGACAAGGAGCGTTAGGAATCGAATGTCGCGAAGGCGATACCGAAATCCTGAAGATTATCAAAGCCCTAGAGCATACACCCACCGCGCAACGATGTCATGCCGAACGCGCCTTTCTGAGAGAATTAGAAGGAGGATGTCAAGTCCCCATCGGAGTCAACACCAAAATAGAAGGGGAACAACTCACCTTAACAGGAATGGTAGCAAGTCTCGATGGTAAAAGACTAATCAAAGATACCGTCATCGGAAGTCCAGAGAATGCCGAACAATTAGGCATAGACTTAGCCCATAGTTTACGGGAACAAGGCGCGGGAGAAATCTTAGAGGAAATTTTTATCCAAGTGCAACGGGAAACCTAAATAAAGAAAAATGCTCCGCCCCCTTGTGAAGCAGGGCTAATTCCATCACTCAAAGCCATAGTCTCACATTCCCACATTCCCACATGACGACAGGGGTTCAAACCCCTGTCTGAGAGATACAGCATTTCCCGCGGTTATGAAACACGGTAGGGACACGGCAATGCCGTGTCCCTACGAGGATTGAACGATGAGTAGTAGTATTTCAGTCGGTTTTAACCGACTTTTGCTATGAGTCAGGGACTTGAGTCCCTGAGAGGTTATTGATTTTCAATATTGTGGCACTCCCCCCTTAAAATTGAGAAGAGTGACACACAAAGGAAACCTCAAAACTCATGCGAATACTCTTTGTCGCCGCAGAAGCATCACCCCTAGCCAAAGTAGGCGGAATGGGCGATGTCGTCGGAGCCCTTCCCAAAGTCTTACGACAAATGGGCCACGATGTCCGCGTCTTCATGCCTTTTTATGGCTTTCTTCCCGACAAGATCAAAATTCCCGAAACCCCGGTTTGGGAAGGGACCGCGATGTTTCAAGAATTTTCCATCTATGAAACAACATTGCCCAATAGCGATGTCCCCTTGTATTTATTTGGACATCCATCTTTTGTGCCACGCCGTATTTATTTTGGCGAAGATGAAGATTGGCGCTTTACCCTATTTGCCAATGGTGCAGTAGAATTTGTCTGGAATTATTGGAAACCCGATATTATTCACTGTCACGACTGGCACGCGGGAATGATTCCCGTCTGGATGCACGAAGATCCGACGATCAAGACCATTTTTACCATTCATAATTTAGCTTATCAAGGACCTTGGCGTTGGCGTTTAGAGCAAATGACTTGGTGTCCTTGGTATATGCAAGGTCATAATACAATGGCAGCCGCAGTGCAATTTGCCGATCGCGTCACGACAGTATCACCCACATACGCCCAACAGATTAAAACCCCCGCCTATGGGGAAAATTTAGATGGATTAATTTCCTTTATCAGTGGTAAATTAACAGGTATTCTCAACGGCATAGATACAGATTCTTATAATCCTGCCACCGACAGGTATATTATGGAGAATTTCACCGTTAATACTCTTGACAAACGAGCCTCTAATAAGATCGCGTTGCAAGAAGAAGTCGGTTTAGAAGTCAATAAAGAAGCCTTTTTAGTCGGTTTAGTGAGTCGTTTAGTGGAACAAAAAGGTCTGGATTTAATTATTCAGATACTCGATCGCTTTTTATCCTATACCGATGCTCAAGTTGTGGTACTAGGAACGGGCGATCGCTATTATGAAACGCAACTATGGCAAATGGCGGGACGTTATCCGGGGCGTATGGCGACTCAATTATTACATAGTGATCCCTTATCTCGTCGCATTTACGCGGGAACAGACGCGTTTTTAATGCCTTCGAGATTTGAACCCTGTGGTATTAGTCAAATGTTAGCATTACGTTATGGAAGTGTACCGATTGTACGTCGCACGGGTGGATTAGTAGATACAGTAACTCATCACGATCCGATGAATTACAAGGGAACGGGTTATTGTTTTGATCGTTATGAACCCTTGGATCTTTTCACCTGTATGATCCGTGCTTGGGAAGGGTTCCGTTATAAGGATAAATGGCATACACTTCAACAGCGAGGAATGTCCCAAGTCTTTAGTTGGGATAATTCGGCCAAAGAGTATATCAATATGTACAGTGAAGTCATCGGAAATCCTGAAGAAAAAGAAGGGACAGAAACAGTAGTTTCCCAATAAAAACGAGGGTGGGTAATTCCCACCTTTTTTTATTGAGAAGGAAGAAGGGAGAAGGAAGAAGGAAGAAGGAAGAAGGGAGAAGGGAGAAGTCATCAACTTAATCGTTTTTAGCTATGTAGCGCTATATTTGCCTTATTTGTGACTCATCCAAATTGCTAGAAATAAAGATACACCAAATATCATTAAATAGGTTAATCCCGATTCGGAGCGATTAATATGTTTTTCTTTATCGCATCTTAAACAAACATAATGATCGGGATCTTGAGAATTTCTTACCCAATTACAAAAAGCTTGATCACATTTCATTGTGCTTTCTCCTTTTCTAATCATTGAATGTTGGGGCCGTGCCCCCGTCTCCGCCCTAGGATTGATTTGGGATGATTAAACTATGGAAATTAATAACATTACACTACCCATCATTGTGCCAATTTCGATAGCCATCACTGCTTCCTCACATATCCCTCCCCAGAAAATTACACGACTGATAAATGTCTCAAAATTTTGACTGATTCCTTCGGCATTAGTGAAAGATTTAATGAAGATGATGTCATCGTTAATAATTTCTTTATGGCTATTTTCCCAGCTTCCGATAAATCCATTCCCCCAAGTCGCGCCTTTGAATAAATGTCTCATGTCACTCATTAAATATTCTCCCTCCGCACCAGCGCGATCGGGCCAATATACCGTAAGAGAATAGGGTAAGATTTCAATTTGATTTTGGTATTTTGCCAAGAGGGGTTGAATTTGATCGAACTTGGTAAAATCACTCTTTTGTGAATAGCTAAGGGCTTGGTTAATCACCGGGTTTGTTTTAGCCATTTCTGCCAAAATTGGCTGCACAGAGTTCATAAATTTGCTCCTGGGATTATGGATAATGATAAACATCTTTGTAGGGGCGAAGCATTCGGGCAAAAAACTGGATTTTCTCCGATAACTTTGTTCCCGAATGCTTCGCCCAAACACAATGACTATGGGAGCATCTCCTAATTGTAAATTGGTAGTGGGAGCGTCTCGCTCCCTATATATTCCTAGGGAGCGAGACGCTCCCACTACAGTTTTTTTGTTTCTTTGAGATGCTCCCATGACTATGGTTAAAATCGTGGATCAGAAAGGACAATTTTTTGAGTTTCGGGAAAATCTCCCAGATATAATGACGCAGAGACTTGATAGACTATTTCCGAGCGTAGGATTCGACGGAGTATGTCACTATTCGTAAAGGAAAAGAAATAATAACACGCGGTTAATTCTCCTTCCCAATTAAAAGCTGCTCGCGCTACATAATGATCGTAATCATGGACGAAACGGAATTGTAAATTACCTTCTTTATCAAGTACCACGGGATTATTATGCTCCGTCGAAACTTGAATACGATGGTGTTTCTCAACGTCAGAAAATAATTCCTCTGCATTTTTATAGGGTTGCCCTGAAACTCTTTCCTCCTTAATACCTAAATTTTTAATGTCGGTATATCGCGAGTGAATTAATTCTCGAAATTCAGGTTTCACCTTGGGGGAAATTTTGTCCTCCGGCGCATTTAGGTAATGTTTCGCGTATAATCGGATAATACCCTTTGGCGATAAAGGTCCCTTATATTTGGTTTTCATGGTTCGTCCTTTTCAGGTTTAAACCTGATTGATTTCTCTGATACCCACCTTTATAAATGATGAAAAGATTTTGATGTTTGTTTGTTAATCAAACCCGACAAAGTTAAGACAAAGTTAAGTGTTTTGGGAAAGTGAGAATATTTTTTCACAGGGGATTTGCGGCGGTTGTGAATTTTTTTTTCACAAATTTCGGAGACTGATCAATTTGATGGATAAATTTCACAAGTAGCCATAATAAGCAGAATGTGTTAAAGTACAAGATAAGCCATTCATTCTGTAGGCATTCCGGTGAATTATATGATAACAAAAACAGAGTTTGAGCGTATCTATTCTGAAGATATAAACTCAAAACCACGTAAGGTGTTAAACCTTTTTTTACAAGGAAAGTCAGATAAAGAAATCATGGAAGCTCTGGGAGTGAATAATGAGTCAAGTGTGAGACATCATATTGCTAATATATGCAAATCATTTGGATTGAAAAATGAAGAAGGTGAAGGTTATTCGTATCGCAATGATTTAATTGATATTTTTGTTCGGTATAAGCCAGAGATGGTTAACCCTGAAATAATAGAGGGGCGGAAGCCTAATCCTCCTGATTTAGAATCTCCCGATGAGAGCCCGGTTCCCCTTGATTCTCCCTTTTATGTAGAGCCTTTTGATCTTGAATCTAAGTGTTATCAAAAAATTGAGCGGCCGGGGGCTCTCTTGCGGATTAAAGGAGCTAAAAAAATGGGTAAAACTTCTCTTTTACTTCGCATCCTTGATCATGTCAAAAATAAACCATATCAGACTGTCTGCTTTAATTTTATGGATGCTGAATCCGCATTATTGAGTGATATTAGTCTTTTTTTGCGTTGGTTTTGTCAAAATATCTGTGATCAGCTTAACTTAGATTCTCTGTGGATAAAATCTTTGGATTTTTCTCAAGCAGGAATAATATCTACTTGTAAAGCTAAGTTTCAAACTGAGGTATTGGAAAAAATTACCAATCCTATTATCTTAGTTTTGGAAGAATTAGACCTAATTTTTCCCTATGATGAAGTCGCAACAAATTTTCTCACTATGTTGCGAAGTTGGAATGAGGAATCTAAAAAAATGAAACTGTGGAAAAATCTGCGAATCCTGTTGCTTTATTCCACAGATTGTTATGTGAAATTACCTGTCTATCAATCACCTTTTAATGTCGGATTTACCCTAGAATTAACTGAATTGGCTCCTCAAGCTGTGCAAGATTTAGCCTCGCGTCATCAATTAAGATGGAATGATGAGCATCGGGAAAAATTGATGGCTATGATCGGAGGTTATCCTTATCTGATACGCGTAGCATTTCATCACTTAGCCAGTCAGGAAATGACTCTTGAGCAACTCTTAGAAACTGCCGCGACAGATGAAGGTGTTTATCGTCGATATTTGCAGAGCCACAGAGCTACTTTGGAAACTAATTCGACTCTCAAAGATGCTTTTAAACAGGTTGTCATTGCTGATAATCCGGTAAAATTATCGCAGTTGCCAGAGTTTCAGTTAGTGAGTATGGGTTTAGTCAAGCAAAAAACTAACGGTGTTATCCCTAGCTGTCAATTATATCGGGATTATTTTCGGAACAAATTTCAAGATTTGTAGGTTGGCTTGAAGGTAGTGAAACCCAACACCACAGATAATTTAAGTTGAGTTTCCTACCTCAACCTAACTGACAAAATGGAGGTTTTATTTATGGATTTTGAATATCAAGTCGGTGGCACTTTAGACTATGATCACTCTAGTTATGTCAAGCGAGATGCTGATACACAACTTTCTAACGCGTTGAAAGCGGGTGAGTTTTGTTATGTCTTGAATGCCCGACAAATGGGTAAGTCTAGTTTGCAAATTCAAGCTTTAGAAGGTTTGCCCCCTGATCAGTTTCAATGTGCATCAATTGATTTGAGTGATATTGGTACAAATACCACGGATCAACAGTGGTACTATGGCTTTATTGAACAATTAGTTAGGGTTTTGTCCCTTTCCCACAAAGTTGATATTGAGGCTTGGTGGAAACAGCGAGATTTACTACCTCCTGTACAGCGTTTGAGTCATTTTATTGAAGATGTTGTTTTGGTTCAAATTTCCGAAAATATTGTCATTTTTGTCGATGAAATTGACACAACCTTAAGGCTAAATTTTACTGATGATTTTTTTGCTTTAATCCGCTCTTTTTATAATAAAAGAGCCCTTAATCCTGAATACAAACGCCTTACTTTTTATCTTTTGGGTGTGGCTGCACCTTCTGATTTAATTCAAGATGAACAACGCACTCCTTTTAATATTGGTACATCCATTGATTTAAAAGGTTTTCAACTATCAGAAGCGGAGCCTTTAGCAGAAGGTTTAAGAAAAATAGTCGATGAGCACGCGACTGAGGTTTTAGCGGAAATCCTCGAAAAGACTGGAGGACAACCTTTCCTTACTCAATTTTTCTGTCAAGAGTTTGTCACTCAATCACAACGTACTGATACTAATGTGACGCAAATTTTTGACTATATCATTGAGAATTGGTCAATTATTAATAGTCAAGACCATTTTCAGACGATTCAACGGCGTTTACTCGAAGATTATCAAAATCGCAAAACGCAATTACTGGAAATCTATCACAACATTTTACTATCCCCTGAGGGGAAAATTCCCGCGACAGATAGTCTCGATGAAACTAAACTCAGACTCACGGGTTTAGTCGTTAAAGATAATGGCTGTTTGAAAGTCTATAACCCTATTTATGCCCAAATCTTTAATCGGGATTGGGTGCAACAGAAACTCACCGAAAGCTTTCCCTTTCAAGACTTCGCGAAAGCTTGGAAAGATTCGGACTATAAAGAGGATTACCTCTTAAGAGGTGATGCCTTAGAAAAAGCCTTGGATTGGGAGAAAAGGAATAAACCCAATGAACTCCAACAGCAGTTTATCAACGCGAGTCGAGATGATAAAATTAAAACCCTCGAAAAAGCTCATGTGCAAGCAAAAAAAATTATCTCCCTCGCCCAAGAAGCCACGCAAATTGAACGAGAAGGTGTCGAAGTCTTACGAGAGTTTAACACCCAAGCAGAATTAAAGGCTCTCACGCGTGGGGTTAAAGCTGGAGAAAAGTTACAACAACTCCTACACAACTGGAAAGAAACAGTCAAAGATCAACCGGAATTATTAAACATTATTCCCGCGAGGAGTCCCCAGTTTACCTTAAGGGAAATTCTCACACAAATACGCGAAAAATGTCAATTTCTTGGTCATTCTGGCTGGGTAACAGGGGTGAGTTTTAGCCCCAATGGGGAGTATTTAGCCACTTGCTCCTCTGACGGGACGGCAAAACTGTGGGCCCTGGAGAGGGGGGAAGAAATCAGGACTTTTCGGGGTCATTCTGAGAGCGTATGGGGGGTAAGTTTTAGCCCCAATGGGGAGTATTTAGCCACTTGCTCCTCTGACGGGACGGCAA
>JBBITB010000026.1:0-62084 GCA_037440985.1 Microcoleaceae cyanobacterium bin_387 | reverse complement strand
CCCGGTAGGGAAACGGCACTGCCGTGTCCCTACACCCATCAGGTGTCCCCCTGTGGCGCGATACGGTCTTAATTCCCCATCAAACGGTATTGGGCTTCTGAATCGGATTTCCCTTTCACCCCCGGTAGGGATACGGCACGGCCGTGTCCCTAGGATTGAGGGAGATCGCCAATATTACTTCATTCCATTTTTTGATTTCCAATATGCTTCGAGAGGACTCATGCTCTTATTTCGATCATACTTATCACCAGAATGAACTTCCAAATGTAAATGAGAACCCATGTAAACCTTATTTTTGTCTATGAGATAGTAACCAGGCTGCATAATATGACCGACTTCTTGACCAGCCTCTACCCGTTTCCCATTAGGAATATACTGACCGTCTAAATGACCATAAATCCAGAACTTACCATCGTCACCTTTGACAGTCACAAAATAGTTTTTACGACCTTCATATTCTTGTGCTTGAACGTTGCCAATTGTTCCACCTACTAAGGCCTTGACTTTCGTTCCTTTATCTGCATTAAAGTCAATTCCATAGTGTGTACCAGTATAGTTAGTTGTGTCGAAGTAACCAGCAGTCATAGGAATGTAAGTTTTAAAGAGGTCATTAGAAATATCACTGAATACTGCTTTGACCTCTATTCGGCTCTCGCTATTTTTCAGGTCTCCATCAAAGTATAAGTTATCCTTACTTTGTTGATTCCACTCAGCTTTCGTTAATGAACGCAATTCAGGATAGTAACTCCCTGAAGAAACTGGCGGCGTAACAGTAATATCCTTCCAAGACAGATCAAAGTTAGCAGTCAAATCTCGATCATATAAAAGAGCAACAACACGATACGGGCCTGATTCTTTGGGCGTGAATTTGTACTCTTTACGAGGGTCGCCATAATGCTCTTGCCACCAAGGGCGAGTATCTGGATTGATCGATGTATCTGTGATAGGAGTAATTAATTCCCAAGCACCAGGTTGATTAACGGGACGAGCAAATAACCGGAATCCGTCATCACCTTTGGCACTGAATTGGTAGGTTTTCTTAGCGTCAAAGTTTGTGTCGGTGTAAGTTTTGATTACGAAGTTGTCGGAGGGAAACTTAGAATCCCCATTAGGAGAACCACTCCAGTTAAATTGTAGTGAGTTGTTGCTGTTAGAACCTAAACTAAAAGAGCCAAGGAAATTAGACTGAGGTGTTGCCTCACTTAACTTTCCAGGTGGCTTGAGTTCACTGCCTCGATTCCAATTGTAAACCTCTGCTTTCCAATTTTTTGAAGTATCAACGTAAGGATTAGGAATTGATGAAGGAGTCGCTACATTTTGTGTACCATTTCCTACCTGGTAAGGAGTAGCTATTTTCCCATTCCAGAAAATATAACCCTTTTCAAACCACTGCTGAATGACACCACTAGCCTGTTGAACCTGATTTTGAACGGGTTTACCTAGCCAACTGGTTTCACCACCAATGCTAAAATATTTGTTCGCGATTTCTCCCACAACCTGAATGGGATTGGGAGTCGGAGTCGGGGTCGGTGTTGGGGTCGGGGTCGGGGTCGGAGTCGGAGTGGGTTTTGGTGGCAGATATACATCTGAATATGGCTCACTACCATTAGCATTCGGGTAAAAATTCATTTTCAAGATGTATTCATCTACCTGAGAAAGAGATCCCTTATCAACAGTCACAGTATAAGTACCTGCTGGCAATTGACCCCCTGGTAATGTATTGGCATTAGCAGGTTGAGAGCTAGAAGATTGCAAATAAAGACCATTACCCGTTAGGGTAGCACTCCCTATATTGATTGTTCCGAATTGCAAAGGAGTCGGTTGATTGACAGTAAAAGTGTAGACATCGGATGGATTAGAAGCATCTAGCCAACCGTGATAGAATGTCCGCCCGGATGTGTTTACCTGACTCCAATTTTGCGCTGCCCGTTCCCAAGGCGTAACTTGTCCATCTAAGCCCCAAGTATCAGGATTCAAGAAAGGCTCAGGGGTATAAACTGCTCCCGTCGTATCTTTTGCTAACTGAATCGCCTTCCCATAATTCAACACCCCAAAACCCGTTTCCTGATCCCATCCGGGCTCCTTCAAATCGATCGCGCTTGTTTCAGCAATATCAATCACTTGACGATAACTCAAGTCAGGATTATTCGCCCAAACCACCGATAACATCCCCGTCGCCCGCGCCGTAGCCACAGAAGTTCCGGCCATAGTTCCCACATCATTACCAACCGTAGAAAGCACAGGATTTTCAACAGTACCACCCGGTACTAACAAATCCAAACCATTGTTATAACTGGAATAATCCGCACGCCCAAATCCATCAAAGGAACCAATCGTAATAATATTATCAAACTCCTGAGAAGCTTGACCTAAAACCGACATAATTCCACCATCATTCCCAGCGGCAACAACCAGAATAACTCCATTTTGTCGCGCATTTTCTAATGCTTTCCGTTCATCGGCAGTGAACTCATAACGAGTCGTGACACTTCCATCGGCGTTAACTTGAGTTAAATCCAGACTTAAATTAACAATCCCATTCTTACTGTTACTCTTCTTGTACTCATCGACATATTCATTGAGAGACTGCCACCAATTACTAGAACCGATCGCCCGTCCTAACCAAACAGGAGAATAATGATTTAAGCCATCAACTCCCTGATCATTCCCTTGAATCGCACTAATTAACCCTAAAACAAAAGTGCCATGTTCATTCCCTTCACCCGATGCAATTAAAGGATTATTATCACCATCAATTAAATCTTTACCCAGAATAATCCGATCATAAGGTAAATCAGGATTATTCGCAGCAAACCCCGTATCAATCACCCCAATTAAAGGCAAATAAGACTTCGTTGGTGGTGTCTCAACCACGGGTTCAGAAACATCTGGAGATGTCGCGCTAGGAGTTTCCGTAACAATTGGTTTTGTTTCCACGGGTTGCTCAACTGTGGTTTGAGACGAATCTTGAGGAGTCTTATTTTCCACAGGAGATTGAGTCACAATCGGTTGAGAATCTTGCGGTTTTTGAACAACAGGATTATTTTGATAAACTGTCGGTGGTTTCGTCTCCGGTTTCTTCACTTCTATCGTAGGAGTAACATCCGGTTTCTTTTCTACTACAGGAGTAACCGTTGGTGGAGTAACATCCGGTTTCTTTTCTACTACGGGAGTAACCGTTGGTGGAGTTTCTTCTGGTTTCTTTTCTGCTACGGGAGTAACCGTTGGTGGAGTAACATCCGGTTTATTTTCTACTACGGGAGTAACCGTTGGTGGAGTTTCTTCTGGTTTATTTTCTACTGCCGGAGTAACAGGTGTTTTCGTGTCTTCTGGTTTCTTTTCTACTACGGGAGTAACAGGTATTTTCGTGTCTTCTGGTTTCTTTTCTACTACGGGAGTAGGAGTAACCGTTGGTTTAGGATCTTCAGGTTTCGGAATACTTGGTACAGGTAATTTGGTAAGAGGTTCCGGTGGAATGGCAAAATTTGAGGTAAGATAATTAAGGAAATTTTTACCACCCTGAGAAAGAGTCCAATCCTTTTTAGGATTAATCACATTTTTCACAGAAACAGCTTTACCTGTCGCACCCTTTAAACCGAAAACAATATCATTATAATCATTATCTGATGCGCCATCAGCACGCAGATCCTCCAGTGAAAAAACCTTCCCTTTACCCGTAATATCCGCGACTTGACCATATAACCAAGCATCATTAGGATTAGAACTTGATAAGGAGAACAAAGGACGCTTATCACCACCAATATTAGGGTTATTAAATACGTCTTGAACCTTACCATTAGGAACTACCATTACAGCAAAAGCCTGTCCGGGCTTCATCTTAAATGTTTGCGCTCCTTTATAGGGTTCACTGTTATAATTAGCTTCTCCTAAAGTCCCTCTAAATTGAGGATCAGCCCCTTCCGTCGTCTGAGAAATAACGACATGGCCTGACTCAGTATTACTTAAGGCTCGTTTCGCCGCTTCTTGGATAAATTCTTTCGATCCGGGCTGAAATTTATCCATTCCTTCTACACTAAAGATCGCGACTTCACTTTTGTATCCACCGCCATCATTGAGAAAATCCAAACTGACTTGGCCTGTTTGATCGGGCGTGAAAAATCCAGAGTCAACCCCTAAACCAGTGAGGGGGTCTTTTTTATTATCTATGGTGAGACTAATTTGATAATTGGTATCCCCTGAAATGGGAGAAACTTTGAGGAAATAGTCAGCCGCGCCCAAATTATCAATACTAATAGTCCCTTGGTTAGAGCTATCAGTGGTAATGGTTTTAATGGACTTACCTTGACTATCTAATAATTCCAGGTTTAAACCACCATTAAAGCCTTCAGTGGAGACACGAAAACTACCGGTATTAGTACGAGAGAAGCGATAGAGATCAATGGGATCTGTCTTACCCACAAAATCCATGTAAAAGAAATTATCTTTCAGAGCGCCGATCGAAATATCAGACATAATGACACCTTTTTTAATCGGGTTACAGCGAGCACCTCCCCACCCGGTTGATTTTCATTTTGCCGGAATCTATGGCCACTTGATTGAGGAAAAACCCTGCTTTCTTCTCATCATGGAAGATCCCCTCAATTTTGACAATACATAAAGTTCATAAGTTTTTTCCAAAAGTTCACTCATAAAGTTCATAAAGTTCATAAAACTCATAAAACTCATAAAGTTCATATCTATCGCGGAAAAAAAATCAGTATGAGGGGTTTAACCCCTCGCATTGGTTTCTCTCAAGCCTTATTAATTCGAGGGCATTTTTTGCGGTATCAGGAATTACTGAATCTTGTGCGAGTGCGTCGCATTTATTTGGATGAGTTTGATGTAACAATGCCTTCTATTGGGAGAGAAACGATAAAATTAGTGGTAGAATCCGAAGAGACGGTTGTAACAAAGGCGAAGGTGTTGATTGGGCTTAGGAAGGAGATGACGGATGCCACACAAGAGAGAGATATGATGAGGAGATAGAAGCTATGTTAGGTTTAGGTGATTTGCGACAAACACGGGTTTATCAAGAAGCTTTGGAGGAAGGAAAACGTGAAGGTATGTTACAAACTGTACCTTTGATGTTTAAATTGGGTGCTACTGTGGAACAGATAGCAGAGACATTAGGTTTAAAGGTAGAAGATGTGCGAAAAGCCGCCCAAGAAAATTCTACTAATTGATGGGTTGATACTATTGTTTGACAGGAAGCCCGATCGCGAGTTGCCGAGTGCCTTAACACTCCGCATCTGCCCTTGGCAGAATCGTTTATTTTGCTAATAATAATTCCCCCACGCGATCGCGTCTTTTTTTCCCTGAGAATGTTCTCAAAATTTATATGCAATTGTACCCATAAAAAAGTGAGATATAATATGAGTATCGTGCCCAACTCCGAAACAACGCTGATGGAAAAAATCCGTAGTTTACCGCCAGATAAAATCACAGTAGTAGAAGATTTTATCGACTTCCTATTAACTCGAAGTGAAGAGAGCCTTCTCCTGTATACGGCGACGAAACTCTCAGAAAAAGCTTTTGCTAAAATTTGGGATAACCCAGAGGATGCGGAGTATGACGAGTTATAACTTTGGTAACGTGGTTTTAGTTCCCTTTCCGTTTACTGATCAAACGACTAATAAAAAGCGTCCTGCGGTAGTTATTAGTTCCGATGTCTATAGCGGTTCTCACAAAGATGGAGTAGGCCAAAACCCAGTGTTTTCCAGCGTTTCAAGTTTAAATGAATACCTCATCTATCCAAGAAGTGCTATATAATGCAGAATATCCCGATCTCATTCTGATGGGAATAACGAGTCAATTTAACAGTAGCCCTAAAGTTGGTGATATTATCATAACAGATTGGCAATCAGCAAGTCTTCTCAAAGCTTCTATGATTAAGCCCGTTATTACGACAATCGAGAAGGCACTGATCCTGAAAAAATTGGGAAGGCTTCAAGGTGTAGATATCCCATCTCTCCAGAATGGGTTAATCAGAATTATAGGTAATAATTGAGCGATCGCGCTTCTTTTTACCACTCCTTAATGCGGATGGGAGAAGGCTGATCGCGCTTAATTTCAAATAAAACCCGAACCAAGATGCCTGAAATCGTACCTTTCATGGTAAAATATTCCCAACAATTATAACCATTCCCGATAAATTGCGTGAAAACCGATCCCATCTTTTATCAAATATTTCTGGAGTTTCCGGGTATCTTTTTTGAGTTAATCAACCAATCCCCGGAATTAGCCAAGGTTTATCAATTTTCCTCCGTAGAAATCAAACAACTTTCTTTTCGCATTGATGGAGTGTTTTTGCCGAAACCCGAAGTCAATGAACCCATTTATTTTGTCGAAGTCCAGTTTCAAGTAGATCCCAATTTTTACTCTCGTTTCTTCTCAGAAATTTTCCTCTACCTCGATCAAACCCAACTGAAAAATGATTGGCGAGGAGTGGTAATTTATCCGACTCAAAGTGTAGAATCAAGTGAGACTTGGTGCTATGAGGAATTACTGAATCTTCCACGAGTGCGTCGCATTTATTTAGATGAGTTTGATGTCACAGAGCCCTCGATTGGGATCGAAACGATAAAATTAGTAGTAGAATCAGAGGAGACGGCTGTAACAAAGGCGAAGGCGTTGATTGGGCAAGTCACCGAGGAGATGACGGATGCCACACAAAAGAGAGATATGATAGAGTTAATAGAGACGATTATTGTGTACAAATTTACCAAGAAAAGTCGAAAGGAGATAGAAGCTATGTTAGGTTTAGGTGATTTACGGCAGACACGGGTTTATCAAGAAGCTTTGGAGGAAGGAGAACTTAAAGGGGAACTTAAAGGTATGTTAAAAACTGTACCTTTAATGTTTAAATTAGGTGCTACTGCGGAACAGATAGCTGAGGCTTTGGGTTTGAATATAGAAGATGTGCGAAAAGCCGCCCAGGAAAATTCTACTAATTAATGGGTTGATACTATTGTTTGACAGGAAGCGCGATCGCTCTTATTCGGAAGCACGATCGCGTCTGTTTTCCTTCCCTCTTTCATCTGTGTTTATCTGCGTTTATCAGCGGTTTCACAAGATAGAATCTTAGCTATGACTGCACTATTAAATATTAGGAAAAAAACCACCGATCAGATATTTAGGTAGGGTTTTTATTTAAGAAGAATAAAAAATTTTAATAAACCGCAGATGCACGCAGATAAACACAGATAGATATTTACTGAGATCATTTCCCCTTAAATGAAGGAAATTGAAGTAGGGGCGGGAGATCGCAAAACTGCAATAAAATTGATAATGCCAGAAAACCCGCCCCTATTTTAATTACAGAATCCCTTCTTTTTTCGCCATCGACACCATCAGATCAACAACCCGACAAGAATAACCCCACTCATTGTCATACCAAGAAACAATCTTGAAGAAATTAGAATTTAACTCAATTCCCGCACCCGCGTCAAAAATACTAGAATGGGAATCGCCGGTAAAATCAGAGGATACTACTTCTTGTTCGGTATAACCTAAAACTCCCTTTAATTCACCTTCCGACGCAGCCTTCATCGCGGCACAAATTTCTTTATAACTTGTCGCCTTGCTAGTACGGAAAGTTAAATCCACAACCGAGACATCAGGAGTGGGCACTCGGAAAGCCATTCCCGTTAATTTACCTTTTAATTGAGGTAACACCAAAGTAACAGCTTTCGCTGCACCCGTTGACGCGGGAATAATATTTTGCGCCGCACCGCGTCCTCCCCGCCAGTCTTTCTTACTGGGGCCATCTACCGTCGGTTGTGTTGCCGTCATCGCGTGAACTGTTGTCATTAACCCCTCTTCTAAGCCAAAGTTATCATCAATAACTTTCGCGACGGGTGCGAGACAGTTGGTAGTACAACTGGCATTCGAGACAACGATATCCTTACTGGGATCAAAGGTATGATGGTTTACCCCAACCAAAAAAGTCGGAACTGTATCAGGGGTTTTTGTGGGCGCGGAAATCACAACCCGCTTCGCTCCCCCTTCAATATGTTTGCGAGCACCATCAAAATCGGTAAATAATCCCGTGGATTCTACAATATAGTCTGCCCCTAATTTGCCCCAAGGTAATTCCGCGGGGTTTCTGACGGATACACAGGGGATAAAATGATTATCAATGAGAATACCGTCTTCTTTTGCTTCCACTGTCCCCGGATAAACCCCGTGAGTTGAATCGTATTTGAAGAGATACGCGAGGTTATCCGGGGGTACTAAGTCATTAATTCCCACAAATTCGACATCAGGGTTTTTCAAACCCGCACGGAGAACTAAACGCCCAATGCGCCCAAACCCATTAATGCCTACTTTTAAAGCAGCCATGCTTAAATCTCCTATGGTTTTCTTTGTTACTCGCTCTCTCACGAGTATTCGCTTAGAGGGTAACATGATTTTTCGGCTCTGGGAATATTTCTTTTTGATCTTTTAAGAAGTGTCGCTCTGATGTGATGATTTTTTTTCAATATCATTGCTATCCCTTTACTGTTTTAATCTTAATTTTTCTTTATTCTTTTTTACGAAAAATGTAAAGTAATTTTAACTTTTTGAGATTTTCCTTCATTTTTTGACGTTTCGAAAAACTTAATAACATACAACATTTTGGCAGAATTGGGAATTTCTTAACCAAAATTTAAAATTAAGAGGCGATCCGAGTGCAGAACCATTAAAAGTCTTATATTACCAATAAAGGACTTTCAGGAAAGGATCGCGCTCTTTTTCTGAGAGTTTATGAAAAAAATTGATAAAAGGTAATATTCTTAGTGATGATTTTTGGAGAAGTTATGTTAGACTCAGAAAAAATAAAGCTCCCCTAAGAGATATGATCCTAAACAAATTGTAAACAAAGTTAGGAAACTTATGAGCAAACGCAAAAGAATAGGCATTTTAACAAGTGGTGGTGACTGTCCGGGTCTTAATGCGGTGATTCGTGCTGTAGTCATTCATGCCACACAAAGTTATAATTGGGAGGTGTTGGGGATTCCCTACGCGACACAGGGATTATTAGAAAGAAAATGTTTTCCTTTAAATGCACATGGCATGGATTTACATGGTATTGACCCTTTATTAAATATGGGTGGTACTATTTTGGGTTCAATTAATAAAGGTCAAACCCTCGAAGAAGCTGATGAAATCATTACAAATTATCATTTGATGGGGTTTGATGCACTGATAGCAATTGGTGGTGAGGGCAGTTTGGCAATTCTCCAACAATTAGCCGAAAAGGGCGATTGGAAAATGGTTGGTGTTCCCAAAACTATTGATAATGATGTCGCGTTTACGGAACGAGCCGTCGGTTTTGATACCGCGGTGAATACCATTACCGACGCGATGAATCGTCTTACCTTTACCGCGGCGAGTCACGATCGCGTGATGGTTGTAGAAGTGATGGGTA
Source organism: Microcoleaceae cyanobacterium bin_387 (assembly GCA_037440985.1). Classification (GTDB taxonomy): domain Bacteria; phylum Cyanobacteriota; class Cyanobacteriia; order Cyanobacteriales; family Microcoleaceae; genus JBEDKD01. The sequence continues at coordinate 52,675 of JBBITB010000026.1, read as the reverse complement.
GAGATGTGGGACATTTAGCACTACACGCGGGGATAGCTGGAGGTGCGGATGTGATTTTAATCCCAGAAATACCTTACTCTTTAGATGGAATTTGTCAGAAAATTCTCGATTTACGCGAACAATGGGGACGCAAATTTGCCTTGGTGGTAGTAGCAGAAGGGGCAAAAACATTACAAGGAGAAGCTCGTTCTTATACGGACGCGTTTGGGGAGGTTCGTTTACGGGGAATGGGTGAGTATATTGCGGATCAAATTGCTAAATGTAGTAAAGCCGAAACACGGGTAACAGTATTAGGTCATGTTCAAAGGGGAGGAATGCCGTCGGCCTTAGATCGTATCGTCGCGACTTCTTTTGGTAAAGCCGCAGTGGATTTAATCGCGGCCGAAAAATACGGTTTAATGGTGACTTGGCAAAATGGGACTGTCAGTGACGTTTCCTTAGCTGATGTTTTTACCCATAGTCCCATGCGTGTTGATCCTAATGGGTTTTTATTACAAACGGCGCGAGGTTTGGGTGTCTATGTTGGTGAATTAGAGCATCCCAATTTCTCCCCCTCAACGGCTCGCTGTGTTGTCACCGTTTGATTCTACCATTAATTAAGAATATTTACGATCGCGCCCTTTCCTCAAAGAAAAAACGCGATCGTATTTTTTACAAATCTTTATAAAGTTGCCTGAAAAACTAAAATTCCTTAGCTAAAATGATCATTAAAGGCATTAAAGCCTCTAAGTTTAATTACCTAACCCCGATGTTTGCACCTGAAATTTTTTTTATGAGACCCCTGAAATATTTCCTCATAGTAAATTTAGCAAAAACGTAACAGCCATGTTGAAAATTACCCAGGCACCAAATACCCCCGTCAAACAGCAACAAAAGTTAGTGATCGTGGGAGTTGCAGATACGACGATGGCGGGAAAACATCTCGCGTTAGCCATTGATGATACTTTGAAAATGGTCGGTCCCGTTGTTCATGCTAACGGTAGTTGGCATATTGATTTAGCCTTCAATAAACCGGGGAATCATTATCTGGTGATCGGGTTAGAAAAAGACAGTGTAAAAATCCCGATTTTGGTGGAAGATAATTCCCCCCCACCTCCACCCCCTTTGATCCCAGCAAAAACTAACTCTCTTACCTTAGAAAAATTAGTGAGAGAAGCCTATGAAAGTAATTATTCTGATGTTCATTTAGCCGTGGGAAAAGCACCCCGTTTTCGCCACAAAGGTCAGATAGAGATTACCAAATATCCCGAAGTGGATAGCACAACCTTTTTAAATTGGTTACGCGAATTAATCCCAGAAACGGATATTCAAGAATTTAAAAATAGCCTAGACTTGGATGGTGCAGCCCAGTATGATTTTGCTCGTGTGCGCTTCAATTTATTTACCACTCTGACGGGAATGGCGATGGTTTTGCGTCTCATTCCGATGCGAATCCCCACATTAAGCGAATTAAAATTACCCGAAGTTCTGGAAAAGATTTGTCATTATCAAAAAGGCTTAGTTTTAGTCACCGGTCCAACGGGTTCAGGGAAATCAACCACCCTCGCGGCTATGATTAATTACATTAATCAGAATCTTCCCAAACATATTATCACAATTGAAGACCCCATCGAATTTATCCATAAGGATCTTAAATCCTTAATTAGTCAACGGGAAGTAGGTATTCATACTCAGCAATTTGAGAATGGTTTAAAAGCCGCGTTACGCGAAGATCCTGATATTATTTTAATTGGGGAAATGCGCGATCGTGAAACGATCAATATCGCGATTAAAGCTGCCCAAACAGGACATTTAGTCTTTGGAACTTTACACACCAACAGTGCTGTCAAAACCATTGAAAGAATTCTGAATCTTTACGAACCCCAAGAACAAGAACCCATGCGAACACAAATTGCCGAATCTCTCGCCGCGGTAATTTCTCAAGGATTAATTCGTACTATTGATGATAAACGCGCCGCGTTTCACGAAATCCTCATTAATACCAACACCATGCAAGAGTATATCAAACGTAATGATGTTGAGGAATTGGAAGAAATGATCAGAAAAGACTCTTATGAAGGAATGTGTACCATTAATCAATCCTTATATGCACTTTATAAACAAGGTCGTATTAGTGAAGAAATGGCATTACAAGCCTCCGATCGCGCTAATGAATTATCCACTATGTTCCGCACTGGTTGGTAATAACAATTAAGGAAGAAGGAAGAGGGAAGAAAGAAGAGGGAAGAGGGAAGAAGGAAGTTGACAGTTGACAGTTGACAGTTGACAGTTAAGAGTTGACAGTTGACAGTTGATAATTAGGTTCTACCGAACTTAGTATGTAAGAACTCGCCAAAAAGCTTATACAGCAAGACTTTTCCTCAAAGGTTATAAAATAGGACTTACGCACTAAGAAATTACGCCATCCTTGGAGTGCGTAAGTCATATAATTGATCATTGTCAACTGTCAACTGTCAACTGTCAATTACCCAATCCCTAATCCCTAATCCCTAATCCCTAATCCCTAATCCCTAATCCCTAATCCCTAACACACTTATTAACCATTACTATGAGACGGATGAATGGGAATTTCAATAAAAAATTGGGTTCCTTCTCCGGGTTGAGAAGTACAACGGAAACTTCCTCCATGTTTTTCAACAACAATTTGATAACTAATAGATAGACCTAAACCTGTTCCTTTTCCGACAGGTTTAGTTGTGTAAAAAGGATCAAAAATACGTTGTATTACCGTTTCTGGCATTCCTAAAGCATTATCAGTTATCGTTATTCTTACCCAATTATTTTCGATAACTTTTGTCTGAATCTTTAAAGTAGGTTTACTATTTTTTTGTCGATGAATTTCCTGTGCATCTGCCATTTCTAAAGCATCAATACTATTACTTAAAACATTCATAAAGACCTGATTTAATTGTCCGGCATAACACTCTACTTGGGGTAAATCACCATAGGATTTAATAACCTCAATAGCTGGAAAATCGCTCTTTCCTTTTACGCGATGATGCAAAATAAATAAAGTATTATCTAACCCTTGATGAATATCAACAGGTTTCATTTCCGCTTCATCTAAGCGGGAGAAATTTCGTAAAGATAAGACAATTTCACGAATGCGATTAGCACCTAGTGTAATCGAGGATAAAATTTTCGGTAAATCATCGGCGATAAAATCTAAGTCAATTTCCTCAGCTTCATCCACAATTTCAGGATGAGGTTCTGGGTAATATTTTTGATACAATTGTAATAAATTTAATAAGCTTTTTGAGTATTCGTTAACATGAGAAAGATTGCCATAAATAAAATTAACCGGATTATTGATTTCATGGGCAATACCCGCGATCATTTGACCTAAACTAGACATTTTTTCGGTTTGAATTAGTTGACTTTGTGTTCTTTTTAAATTATCAAAAGCGTCGGCTAATTGTTGGGCTTGTTTTTGGGTTTGATTCAGTAATTCTGCTTGTTGGAACGCGACACCTAATTGAGCGGCAATTTGCGTCATAAATCGAATTTCTGACTCTTCCCAATGACGCACCCCTGAATGTTGATACGCGGCTAATAATCCCCAAAGATGAGAACCGACAAAAATCGGCGCGATGACTTGGGATTTAATCTGAAATTGTTCTAAAATATCAATGTGACATTGGGCAAAACCCGCTTCATAAATATCATCGACGGCAAAGGTTTCATTATTACGGTAACGTCCCCCTTGAGTTTCTTGTAAATAAGTATCATCCCAAACAGTTTTTACTCCTAATGTAATCACTTTCGCCCAATCAGGATTTGCCGCTTCGTAATCACTGACAAATTCTCCCCCCCAGTCCTCACTAAAGCGATATACCGAAACGCGATCGGCTTTTAATAATTGACATACTTCTTCAGTAGTTGTCCGAAAAATTGTCTCAACATTGAGGGATTGTCGAAATTTTGTGACTACTTCAAATAAAGTCTTTTGTTGTTCGCTTACTCTTTTGAGCTTATCGGCCTGTTTCTGGGTTTTTTCTAATAATTCTGCCTGTTGTATCGCGACTCCTAACTGGGTGCAAATTTGTTCTATAAAGTTAATTTCTGAGTCTTGCCATTGCCGAGTTTCTGAACATTGATGCACACAGAGTAATCCCCAAAGTTCTTCCCCTTGCATGAGGGGAACGACTAAATGTGCTTTGACTTGAAAGGGTTTTAATAAGGCGAGATGACAATCCTGTAAACCCGCGTTTTCTATATCAGAAATAGCATGAATCCTACCCTGACAATATTGGGTGACATATTTTTCAGCAAAACAGTGATCAGATACAGTTATTCCTAAAATTGAAGGGTATTCAGTTTCTACATCTTCGGAGATCACTTCACCTTCATTATAATTAGAAGTGTGAATAAATCGAAAAATCGCGACTCGATTGGCTTTGAGTGATCGCCGAACTTCTTGGGCTGTTCTACTAAAAATTGTTTTTAAATCCAGAGATTCTCGAATTTTAGCAACTACATTAAATAAAATGCGCTGTTGTTGCGCTTGTTCCTGTAATTTAGCCGTCCTTTCTTCGACTTGTTGTTCTAAAGTCGCGTTTAAGGCTTGCACTTTTTGGTGCATTTCATATTGTTGAATCGCTACAGAAAAATGATTTCCTAGTGTTTTGGCTAGAGAAATTTCATTGGCTGTCCATTGATGGACTTGTCCCAATTTTGACTCGCTCCAAACTTCAAAGGATAAACGGGGTTGTTGTTGACGTTGATCGGGATCAAATTGACCTGCCCATAATTTTTCTGTATCAACAGCATCACGGAAAATGCTTAAATAACCCAATACTTGCTGGCGATTTTGAAGGGGTATCATTAAAATCCCCCTAATTGTAGTTAGTTTGAATACTGGTTGTAATGTGCGTAAATTTGGGATTTCATAAATATCAGATATTGCCCAAAATGGCTGGTTATTTGATTGAAAATGCTCTTGCCAAATACTATACTCTTCTAGTTGTTTATAGCGATAGTTTTCCGCAAATATTGGTTGTTTTCCGTAGGTATAAATCTTGGGTTCGTTTTCTCTTTCCTCAATTCCCCGAATATATAATCTTCCACCGCAACCTTGCAACCCGACAACGGCTTTTTCTAACACGACTTCTAATTCAATAGTCGATAATGAATCAAGGAGACTTGCTATTTGATTAATAGTTTCTTCCCTTTTCGCTTTTTCCTGGGCTTGGAGCAGGAGAATAGATTGCGCGATCGCGACGGATAATTGATCCACAACCATTTGTAAACCTTGGAGTTTATCTTCTGGAATTACCCGCGATTCGGCATGATGAGAAACTAATAAACCCCAAAGTTTGCCGAGATGAATAATGGGTAAGACAACAGAAGATTTTACACCCATCGCGGTTAAATATTCGGCATGACAGGGATCTACGGGACGAAAACGAATATCCTCAAATAAATTATTTCCTATTTCTGTTTTCTCTAAACCACTTTGGGCAATTTGCCGAGAGTCAACATCAACTATCGAACGAAGTTGCGCTTTCACAAATAACTCTCGTGTGGAAAGGGGAATATCATCCGCGGGAAAATTTAACCCTAATAATGATGGTAAATGTCCCGCGTCTATAGACTCTGCAATGACTTTTCCACTACTGTCTGGATTAAACTGATAAATCATTACCCGATCCGTTCCCAAAAAACTACGTACTTCTCCTACCGTTGCTTTGAGAATGTCTTGTAATTCTAGCGATTGACGGATGCGATCGGTAATCCGATGTAGTAAACTAGCTTGATCTAAACTGATTTTTAATTCTTGTACCGTTGTCCGGTTCATTTGCTATCCCTAAAAAACTGTGGCAAAATTTCGTCTAATTTCCATTCTATCATGTTGTGTCGTCATCGGTATTTGGCAATACTCATCATTTCTTTATAAAACGTAATAATGGGAGAGATGCGATCGCTCCTGTAATAACATGATTAACACTAGGTTCACAATAAAATTAGAGAAAAAGGTGCATCTCGAACAGTTTTGAACGCAATTTTTACCCCCATGAAATATTGCTCTATTGATTGATTATCACAGAATCTATCTAATTTTCAACGATGTGATTTCCGTAATAAATACTTCACAAAGCCATCTTTTTATTTATGATATGAAGAGGATAACACTATCTTTTTTCTCTGATAATCTTCAGCCTAAGTTAACTGATATTAGCTTTTTCAACTAAGGGCAAAATAGGTGAAAATTCTGCCTGATTAAGGGTAGCAAAATAAAGCTCTACTTCTAAATCTGGATAACGGTTACGAATTGATTGATAAGCACGAGACAAATAATCTGTATGAATTTCTAACTCTCGTGTGAGATCTTTACTTAAATCGGGATCAATCATAGTCGCGTAGGCACCACAATCTTGATGATCAATAATCAGCACTTTTTTGATCTGATGAAGTCGAACCGATATATCTAACTGATCCCAAAAGGCTTCTGCATCAGAAGGGTGAGGAAATCCGGCTAAAGCAAGAGAAGCACCTGCTAAAGCTGTCAAATCATACTGATTACGCAAGTTTTTTAACCCTAAAAACTTCCGCTCTACTGTCAAAAAACGAAAATCTATACAACTGAGAACTAATGCTTTTGCTTGATGGCTTTCTGCTCTGGCGGGTGCTGTTAATTGCAGCACACTTAACGCGACTGTTCCGGAAAGTAAAGACTTGAGAAAATGACGGCGACTCCCGAAGCAACATTGACAAAAAAGACCACGTTCGCGCTGATTTTTCTTGATAGTTTGATTCATTTAATCTGACTCTATTTAGGGAATTGTTGAAACGGGAGACTTTTGGGGATGTCTTTTCAATCACCAATGGTTTTGGGGATCGGTTCCTCAACTATTTTAATTAGAATAGCATGGAGAATTTCACTCAATCTCAAAGTTTTTTTCAATAGGGAAATATTACCTCCTAAATTCTGAGATAGTCGACGACTGGAGATGGTATTATCTCCTGTTAATAAAATCAAAGGAACTAGGGCTGTTTCTGGATATTCGCGTAATTTTTGTAAGATGTCATCCCGTTTGAGAGAGGGCATATCCAGATTGCAAATAATTAAATCCGGGTATTGTTCCTTCGCTAAGTCTAACCCCATGAGGGCATTTTCCGCGGTAATGACATGAAAGTTATTACGTCTGAGAAATTGGCAGACGGAATACCGAAAAATGTCATCATCATCAATTATTAGAATGTTCTTCATCTGTTATTTATCCTATCATTTTGGGGAAATGAGAAACGCGATTTGGTGGGGCAACCACGGGGGGCGGTTGGGTAGGGGCAACCACGGGGGGCGGTTGGGTAGGGGCAACCACGGGGGGATTGCCCCTACATCATTCTGCTATAAATCAAGAGATTTTGACAGTATCCTTGGCTTTATTCTTAGTAAAGTCTGACAAATTGGGAGTGATAGATAAAATGGCCGCATCGGTAGTATCAAAACAATTTTCTGCGCCAATTTTGTCCAGAATTTTAGTACGGATAAGAAGCTCTTTCACTTCAGTTTGTAAACCCGTAAGAAGCAATCGACAATCGTGACGTTTTAAGTCATAGTAAATATCTTCTAATGCGACTAATCCTGTGATGTCCATATTCGGAACAAAGCGCATCCGTAAGATCAGATATTTCACTTCCGGCTCATCCCGTAGGAAGGTAACAAAGCGTTCCGCAGCCCCGAAAAATACAGGCCCATCTACCCGATAAACGGCTATTTCTTTCGCTAATTCCAGAGGAATACCCGGAGGAAAAACTTCATTTTCGGGAACTTTGGCGAGGTTTAAATCACTCATCCGTTTGATGAACAAAGCACCCGCGGCTATTAATCCAATTTCTACTGCTAAAACTAAGTCAAAACAGATGGTGACAAACCAAGTGAGAATCATTACAGAAAAGTCCGCGTAGGTGGCTCTTACTAATAAGCCGATCGCGTCCCACTCAATCATCCTCGCGCTTACTACCATCAAAATACCCGCGAGTGCCGCGAGGGGAATTTGTGCTGCCAGGGGAGCTAAAGCTAAAACAATTATTGCTAACGCGACACCATGAATAACTCCTGAGAGTCGGGTTTTGCCGCCGGAACGGACATTTACCGCGGTACGCGCGATCGCGCCTGTTGCGGGAATGCCCCCAAAAAACGGTGCAACAATATTAGCCAACCCTTGACCGATCAGTTCCCGATTGCTATTATGTTTTTCACTAACCGTCATACCATCTGCAACCACCGCCGATAATAGCGATTCAATACTACCTAATGCCGCGAGCGCGAGGGCTGGATTGATCAATTCTCGAATCAAACCAAAATCATCCCAGTGGGGAATGGTTTGGAAAATAGGTAAGGATTGGGGAATCGCGCCAATTTTCGGCACATCCAGATGAAAATAATACGCGATCACGCTGGCAAGTATCAACCCCACCAGGGAACCCGGAATCACTGTTGTAATTCGAGGCCAAACCAGTTTGGTGACAATGACGATCGTCGCGATGCCTACAGCTGCCCAGTTAACACCTTCTAATTGAGTTAAAGTTTGCCACAGTGCGGGGAGAAAATGATCACTTCGCGGCAGTTGCAAACCAAAGAAATTATTAAGTTGGCCGCAAAAAATAATCACGGCAATGCCATTGGTAAAGCCTGCCGTGACGGGATAGGGGATAAATTTTACCAGTTGTCCGAGTTTGGCAATTCCTAGGGCAATTTGAATGATTCCCGCGATCACCCCGGCAAGCCAAACCTTTTCGATACCGTATTTCGCGACAATTCCTACCAAGATAACGGCCATCGCGCCTGTGGGCCCCGTAATCTGTACCGGGGAACCCCCCGCGATCGCGGCCACAATTCCCGCGACGATCGCGGTATAAAGTCCCGCTTTCGGATCAACTCCACTGGCAACCGCGAAGGCTAATGCTAAGGGTAAAGCCACCACTGCTGCGGTTAATCCCCCAGTGACATCCCCACGCAGGTTATCCCAAACGCGATCGAAGCGCGAGGGTGGAGGTGTTTCCATATTTTCAGCTACTATCATTTTTTTTACTCAATTCTGAGGCTCTTATTGCCCAATTCACAAGGCTTACAGACTCATTCGAGCTTTTCCAAGGCCGCTCGCACATCAACCAGATGGTTATTAAAAACCTCTAAAGCCGCGTCGAGCACTTTGAAAATGGACGGATCTCGCACCGAGTAAAAAACTTGATTGCCTTGCTTGCGAGTTTTTACCAGATTACGACTCCGCAACACCGCCAACTGCTGAGACACTGACGACGCATCCACCTCAAGCCACTGCGCGATGTAATTGACACTCTGTTCCCCCAAGCGCAAGGTATCGAGTATTTGAATCCGTGTCGGGTTGGAAAGCACCTTAAAAAAGTCTGCCTTGAAGTAGCTTGCTTGAAAAGGCATTTGAGTATCTCTGTATCTTCAAAGTATTGCAGATAGTTTAGCACAAGCCCCAGAGAGTGTCAAGTGACAATAATTCTTCGTAGGTTGGGTTGAGCGAAGCAAAACCCAACTACATAAAAATCGTTTTTTAGCTTTGGCGAAGGTATTGAAGTGAGAAGGTTTCTCGCCTAAGTTACAGCACCCCCGAAGACGCTTAGCACAGGTAGGGGCGGGGGAGTCCACAGCTTCAATACCTAGGGGAAAAATGATGAAAACCCGCCCCCTCTTTTTTTAACCGCTCCTAAACGCAGATAAACACAGATTTGTCTTGGGAGCATTTCCTAGTTGTAAATTGGTAGTGGGAGCGTCTCGCTCCCGGCGGGATCTAATAGGGAGCGAGACGCTCCCACTAGAGTTTTTTTTGCTTCTTTGAAATGCTCCCTTTGTCTTTCTTTGTGTCTTTGTGTCTTTGTGTTTCACTCTCATAACCCATCAATTAAATAGACAACAAACTAAATCACCCCTTAACACAGATAACCTGTTTCAAAGTAGTAACAACTTCCACTAAATCCGATTGTTGATTCATCACCTCATCAATCGGTTTATACGCGCCCGGAATTTCATCAATAATACCCGTATCTTTGCGACATTCAACCCCCTGAGTTTGGAGAAGTAAATCATCAAGACTAAAAGTATTTTTAGCCATAGTTCGAGACATTAAACGGCCAGCACCATGAGCACAACTGCAATAACTTTTCGCATTACCTTTGCCTTTAACAATAAAAGATTTAGCCCCCATTGAACCCGGAATAATGCCATAATCTTCTTCGCGTGCTCTCACAGCACCTTTACGAGTCACATAAACTTCCTCGCCAAAATGCACCTCTTTTTCCGCATAATTATGATGACAATTCACCACTAAAAGAGGTTTAGTCGGTTTCCCACCTGCGAGATATTTCTCAATAATGCGCTTAAACCGTGCCAACATAATATCACGGTTAAACCGTGCATAATGTTGCGCCCATTGTAAATCATGCCAATAGGCATCAAATTCTTTAGTCCCCGCCACAAAGTAAGCTAAATCTCTATCAGGAAGGCTAATGTCAGCAAGTTTAGCTAATTCTTTAGCCGTGTCAATATGACATTGAGCCAACATATTACCAATGCCACGAGAACCCGAATGTAACATTAACCAGACATTATTCTCCGAATCTAAACAAACTTCAATAAAATGATTACCACCACCGAGAGAACCCATTTGTTTTAAAGCTTTCTTTTCGGCGTGTTTCACCCCTTGATGAAGTTCTTTAAAGTCCCTCCATCCTTGCCAGTTATAGACATCTTTTTCGATCTCTTTATTTTCTCCAAATCCGACGGGAATTGCTGCCTCAATATCGAGGCGAATCTTTTTCAGTTTGCCCTCTAATTGCTCTGCGGTAAAGGGCGTTTTTACCGCGGCCATACCGCAACCGACATCGACACCGACAGCCGCGGGGATAATCGCGTCTTTTGTCGCAATAACCGAGCCAACTAAAGCCCCTTTTCCCAAATGAACATCAGGCATTAAAGCAACGTGCTTAAAGACAAAAGGTAAGGATGCCACATTACGAGCCATAAGGCTTTCTTTATGGCCAAGTGAATGATTTGCCCATGATAATACAGGGGTATCTGTTGATAATTCTAAGTCTTGATAAGGCATAATTTAATTTGAGATAAAGAAGAAGGAAGAGGGAAGAAGGAAGAAGGAAGAAGGAAGAAGGAAGAAGGAAGAGGGAAGAAGAAAGAAGGAAACACCAAGCAACAAAGACACAAAGACACAAAGGGAGACTGAAGAGGGAAAATTAATTATTTCTTTTACTATTTTTATTACCTAATCTCTAATCCCTAATCCCCAATCCCCATTCCCTAATCCCTAATCCCCAATCCCCAATCCCCAATCCCCAATCCCCATTACCCATTCCCTAATCCCCATTACCATACCCATGAATGAGCAAAAAAATTTAGATTTTACGAGTCAAATTTTTCATACAATTTTGTCTGATGAAACATTTCTTTATGTTATTAAAAGGTTATTACAAGGATTATTAACTCTATTTTTAGCCTCGATTCTTTGTTTTACCATTGTTCAACTTAGTCCGGGTAACTATTTAGATACTTTACGAGAAAATCCTAAGTTTTCTGCGGACACTATTAAGCAATTCGCGCAACAATTTGGTTTAGATCAACCAGCACCCGTGCAGTATTTTCGCTGGATTACTCAGATTTTGACTCATGGTAATTTTGGGATTAGCTTCGCGTATCAGCGTTCGGTTTCTTCTCTTTTATCTGAAAGAGTTTCCGCGACATTACTCATGGCTTTTGCCTCTTTATTTTTAACTTGGGCGATCGCGCTTCCTTTGGGTATTATTGCCGCGGTTAACCAAAATCGAGCCATTGATAGAATTTTACAAGTCATAAGTTATACCGGACAAGGATTTCCCAGTTTTATCACCGCACTATTTTTATTAATTGTCGCTCAAAATACATCACCTCTTTTTCCCGTTGGGGGCATGACAAGTATTAATCATAATGACTTATCCGGGTGGGGCAAAATTTTAGATTATAGTTGGCATTTAATTTTACCAACACTCGCGTTAAGTATTACCAGTTTTGCCGGTTTACAAAGATTAATGCGTGGACAATTATTAGATGTATTACGTCAAGACTATATTCAAACCGCACGCGCTAAAGGTTTATCGGAAAATCGTGTAATTTATCTCCACGCGTTACGCAATGCCATTAATCCTATTATCACACTTTTAGGATTTGAGTTTGCCAGTTTATTAAGTGGTTCTTTTATCGCGGAAAATTTCTTTAATTGGCCAGGATTAGGACGTTTAATATTAGAAGCTGTGCAGAATAAAGACTTATATTTAGTCATGGCTAGTTTAATGATGGGGGCTTTCATGTTAATTGTTGGTAATTTATTGGCGGATTTATTATTAAAAGCCGTCGATCCTCGCATAAAATTAGAAAACTTAAAATAGGGAAGGGGGAATTATGTATTCAGAAATTTTTTACTTGATTCGTTCAAAATTAGATGGAAAATATCTGGTAGCTCATCCGAAAACTAAAGAAGGTATGGGTTATCTCATTCTCTTTAAAGAACATTTCGATGCTCTTTCTTATCTGAATAAATATGCCGAAGATGTACGCGATCGTTTTTCCGTAGAATCCCTGCCCGGTTCCCAATTAAAAAGTTTAGTAAAACGTTGGGAATTTGAAGGAGTGGGAATAGTACAAGATCCTCTCTTACCCCGAATAGAATTTTTATCTATTAATTGAATTTTCAAAACCCGGTTTCTTTAAGAAACCGGATTTTTACTGATAATCCTCTGTTAAATTCCTTTGTGCCCTCTGTGCCTTTGTGGTTCATTAATTAATAAACATTAGGCTCATGCCCTACATATGGTGGAAAATGGGTCATAGGTCAAAGAGTTAACACTAGATGTAAACATCGTGATATAGTTTTAACTCATCGCGAAATACGCGACTCTTCCGCCATTGAGGGTGGACGAGTGAAATTTCCAATGTAAAATGTAAAATCTAAAATCTAAACTCCATTAAATTATGGTTCAAGAACTGGAACGAGTGGGACAAAAGCACGAATTTCCTGTAGGGGCGAATGGCAATTCGCCCGCGGCTTACCCTGTATTTTTCCGAACATATAGTCGCCGAACCCCCCAAGGACGAGAAACTTGGACACAGGTGTGCGATCGCACCACCCAAGGCTTGAGAAAACTGGGAAAACTGACCCCCGAACAAACAGAGCTCCTATTTCGGATGCAAAATGAACTCAAAGCATTAACATCGGGTAGATGGCTATGGGTGGGCGGCACTGAATGGATCGAACAACAAGAAAACTTTTCGGGAGCCTATAACTGTTCATCCACTAATATTACCGATTGGCGAGCCTTCGGTTTATTAATGGATCTCGCGATGATGGGATGTGGAACCGGAGCCGTTTTAGAGCCAGAATATATTAATCAATTACCCCCCATTCGCAATCATTTAACGGTGATATTAGAGGGAGAAATTGGCTCAACTCCCAAGGAGTTACGTCGGGAAAAAACTCAAGTTGAAATTGCTGAGGGAAAAGTTGTTATTTATGTGGGAGACTCCCGTCAAGGGTGGATACAATCTTATCAATCTTTATTACAATTATCAACGGATGAGCGATTTAATGGAGAAATAGAAGTCATTGTTAATTTAGGTGATGTTCGGCCTGCGGGTGAATCATTAAAAGGGTTTGGTGGGGTGGCAAATCCTGTCAAATTGCCAGATCTTTATCAACGATGTGCGGCTATTTTAAATAAGGCATTAGGGCGACAGTTAAATTCGGTTGAATGCTGCTTGTTGATTGATGAAGCGGCTGTGACAATCGTCGCTGGAAATATTCGTCGCAGCGCGGGTATGCGTCAATTTGGCTCTGATGATCAATTAGGTGCAACGGCTAAAGATAATCTTTGGCAACAAGATGAAAATGGCAATTGGCGTATTGATCCCGAACGTGATGCACTGCGGATGAGTAATCACACAAGAGTATTCCATCGCAAACCAACAGAGCAGGAATGTGTTGATGCAGTTCGCAAACAATATTATTCAGGAGAAGGCGCGATTCAATGGGCAGGTGAAGCGATCGCGAGAGCGAATAATGATCTACTTTTAACACAGCAGTTAAAAAAACAATTCTTGCAAGCTTATCAAGAAGGAAATGCAAAGCAATGGTTACAATCTCATTATCCTAATCTTGATGTGAATGAGTTAGAACATCGCTTAGGACGTAGGGGATTAAACCCGTGTGGTAAATAATTTTGCCTCACGTTAAACATCGGACAAAAACGGTGAAAGCTGAGAAATAGTAAATCTTTTTTAGAGACTTTACTTGCTAATACCGTGCTAAACAATTAGATGGCGAAAAGGCTAGTTGTCAGTGTAGAGCGTAGGTAGTGAATAAATATAATCTACCCAAGAGTGTCCGACACCAATTGGTGAAAATGTACGCCGAACTACAGGAAATTTGAACTTGTAGAACTAAGGGATAAAAAGCCTTTAGGATAACAAATTGGAAATTATTGGTGCAAATTTTCACTGTAATTTGGCTGAGATTCATCTCAATCAAATTAATCCCAAAAACTTCAAAGAACAAGAGGATGCTTTTAAGGCGGGAGCGATTTCTGTGGCGACGCTTCTTAATCATCAATTCCTTGAAGAACGCTACAATTATAGTCGTCAATTAGACCCTATTGTAGGTGTATCATTTACAGGATTATTTGATTTCTTTGTTCATGCTTTTGGCGTTGATTGGTTGCGTTGGTGGGAACAAGGGCGATCGAATACTCCCCAGGGAATTATCTTTAAAAAGGGTGAGGAAGAGTATTTAACTCGTTGGCGTGATATTGTGCATAAGGCGGTTTGGGATTATTGTGATGAGCATGGTTTGAAACGTCCCAATCGTTGTACAACTGTTCAACCTGCGGGCACGAAATCTTTGCTTACAGGTGCTTCTCCGGGTTGGCATCCTCCTAAAGCTCAACGTTTTATTCGACGAATTACTTTCCGTAAAAATGATCCTGTTGCCTTAGCTTGTATTGACTATGGTTATAATGTCATTCCTTCTCAATCTGATAAAGATGAGAATGGAAAGTTGTTAGAAGATCCCTTTTCTCCTTTATGCTCGGAATGGTTGATCGAAATTCCTGTTGCTGTTTCTTGGGCTGATTTACCGGGTGCTGATCAAATTGATATCAGTAAGTTTAGCGCGATCGCGCAATTTGATTTCTATATGCAAGTGCAGCGTCACTGGACTACTCATAATACCAGTGCTACGATCGAGTTACGGGAACCGGAAATCGAAAGTTTTGGGCATCGAATTTTTGAGGCGATTCGAGATGATGAGGGTTATATTTCCGCGGCTCTTCTGGCACGGTTTGATGATCATCAAACTTTCCCTCGTTTGCCTTTTGAACCCATTGATGAGCCGACATATAACGAATTAATGAATGATGTTTTAATGCGTCGTCGCACTGATGATTTTTATGGTGCTCTGATGCGTTATGATTTGGGTGAAATGGTGGAACAGGGTCCGGCTGGTTGTGATTCGGATAAGTGTTTGTTACCGGAACAAAAACCGAGCTCGTAAAGGACTTAGGTTTTAGGTTTTAGTGCGCGTACTTTGTTGGGGTGTAGCACTCACGCGAGGACGCGCACACTTCTTGTCCTATCATCATTGAGAGAATAAAACAACCCCGCTTAAAAAGGGGGACTTTTCGCAGAAGTTCCCCTCTTCTTCCTTCTTCCTTCTTCCTTCTTCCTTCTTCTAGGATTCTACTCGTCTTAATTTCGCAATCTTGGGATCGAGTATCTTTTGCCCACCGTTGGCAAATTTTATCGCGAATGTTAGTTTATTTCCGCTTCCTAATACATAGGTGATTTGCCCGACTCCAAAGGTTCCATGTATCACGCGATCGCCTACTTTCCAATCAGTCGATTTGGAATTTTCACTGGGGGATTTGGGATTTTTTCCTTGGGGGACTGCCTTAACTCGTTTCGTGTGTTTTTTGATCACATTTCCGGTTAAAAATTCTTGGGGTAATTCATCCAAAAATACCGAAGGAACACTACTTTCGCGTCCTCCTCCCCATAAACGTCTCTCACTAGCATAAGTTAAATATAATCGCTCTTGTGCGCGGGTAATTCCCACATAACAAAGTCGTCTTTCTTCTTCTAAGGCTTTGGGATCGTCCATACTCCGATAATTGGGAAATAATCCTTGTTCTAATCCTACTAAAAATACTAGGGGAAATTCTAACCCTTTTGCGGAGTGTAATGTCATTAATGAAACTCTTGTCTCTCCTTCTTCTAAATTATCTAAATCTGATGATAAAGAGGCTTGAGATAAATAATTTGTTAGGGTGACATCTTCATTTTCTTCTTCAAATTGTTGTACTGCATTATACAATTCTATGACATTTTGTAAACGATTTTCTGATTCTTCTGTTCCCTGATTTCTTAAGTCTTGGACATAACCAGATTCTTCGACTATTCCTCGCACTACTTGAGAAATGGGTAAGAGTTCTGCTTGTTTTTGCCAACATTTAATCATGGCGGCAAACTGATTAATTTGTTTGGCTGAACGTCCGGCAATTGTATTAACTGATGCTTCTTCTCCTACTATTTCCCATAAAGGTATATTTAATTGGTTCGCAGTTTCCTCTAATTTATCAATGGTTGTGGCTCCAATCCCTCGACGGGGTGTATTAATAATGCGTTTTAAACTGATACTATCGGAGGGATTGGCTAAGATGCGTAAATAAGCGAGAACGTCTTTAATTTCTTTGCGATCGTAGAATTTTAAACCCCCTACCATTGTATAGGGAATCCCCCGTCGTCTTAAGGATTCTTCAAAGGCGCGAGATTGGGCGTTAATGCGATATAAGATCGCGATCGTTGATCCGGCAAAATCGGCTTGTCGTTTTAATGTGAGGATTTGATCGACGACATAATTGGCTTCTTCTATTTCATTATCGGAACACCATACTGTAATGGGTAATCCGGCTTCTCTGGTGGGACGGAGAATTTTGTCAATGCGTTCTGTATTTCTTTGGATTAAGTGGTTTGCTACTTGTAAAATATTTTCTCTGGAGCGATAATTTTCCTCTAGTTTTACCATTGTTTTAGTTTTGCTATCCGGTAAACCATCGCCAAAGTCTTCTTGGAAATCTAGCAAAATGGTATAATCAGCCATGCGGAATGAATAGATTGATTGATCGACATCTCCGACAACGAAAACTGAGCGATTTTGCCAATCTTTAAAGGCTTTGGGTGTTTCGCCATTGGTAGCTAATAGACGAATTAAGTCATATTGAGTGCGGTTAGTATCTTGATATTCGTCAACTAATATATGGCGAAATTTTCTATGCCAATAGTCTAATACTTGTGGATTTTGACGGAATAGTTCTACGGGAACACGGATTAAATCATCAAAGTCTAAGGCATTATTCGCGGCTAAGGCATCTTGATAACGACTATAGACATCGGCAATAATTCGACCTTTGTAGTCGGGTTCGGCTTTCATGTATTCGTAGGGAGACCATCCTTTGTTTTTGGCATTACTAATCGCGAAGCGCACTTTGCGGGGGTCGAATTTTTTGTCATCGAGATCGAGTTGTTTGGTGACGATTTCTTTAATGAGTTTTTGCGCGTCATCTTCATCGAATATGGAAAAGTTGCGCTCCCATTTTCGTCCTTTTTCGTCTTGATATTTATTGATGTCATAACGTAAAATGCGACCGCATAGGGAGTGAAATGTTCCCATCCATAGGTGTTTTATGGTGCTCTGATAGATGCGCGATCGTAGTTCGGTTTGGAGATGAGGGGCTAAAGTATCGAAGGGTTGATTGTATTGCGCGATCGCGTGTTGAGAGGCCAATAATTTTTCGATGCGCTCTTTCATCTCGCGTGCGGCCTTATTAGTAAAGGTAACGGCTAAGATATGATCGGGATCAACACGACAAGCACGAAGTAAATTCGCGACTCGAAACGTCAGAGCCCTAGTTTTACCGGAACCCGCCCCCGCGACAACCAATAAAGGACCGCAGAAGTGTTCCACGGCCTGACGTTGAGAAGAGTTAAGATTATTAAGAAAATCAGTCATTTGAGTCATAGAATCTTGAAAATGGTCAAGCTCAGGGAAAGGAAAGACTAGGAAACACTAGAGAGGGGGAAACACCACAGATAAGGAAAAAAGGGTAAATGGGAAAACCAATAGAGCTCGAAAGCGATGTAGGAGTAAGTTTGCTTCTAGCTTCTTCCCTCTTCCTTCTAGCTTCTTCCTTCTTTCTTCCCAAGCCCCAATTATCCCTTAGAGAAGAACTAAAACGATAAGGATAATGGCTTAAAAGGGTTTTCTTTGATATGCTGTCTGAAAAATCAGGGAAAGTGGGTAGAGAGTAATGCAGCTAACAGAAGCTCACGAACGTTGTAGGGAAAGTCTCATTTGGGCTATTGGGCTAATCAATGGTCCTGTCGATGAGTCTCAAATGGGACAATTAGATAATATCGCGGAGTTAATCATCCAAACCATGACGGGGACTTGGCGATATTTTCACACGCCGGAACATATTTTTGAGGTGGGGGGCTCAAAAGATCCCATTGAAGTCTTGGCGGCTTTATTTCACGATATGGTGTATGTCCAAGTGGATCAGGGGATCAATCTCAATATTAGCAGTTATATCGCGCCCTTTATTCGGGAAGTGAAAAGTCAACTGATTATCCGTCCCTCCGCGGACTTACCCCAAAATAGATTATTTGAGATCGTTACGACTATTTTTGGGTTTAGTCCGAGTCAGACTCTTTCTCCGTTTTCTGGACAAAATGAATTTTTGAGCGCGGTGATCGCGGCCCTATGTCTTAATTCTTTTTTGTCAGAGAGTGTGATCGCGGAAATCTCCGCCTGTATTGAGGCAACGATTCCCTTTCGTCCGAAACTGGAATCGGGTTTAACGGCTAATGATTTATTATGCCAGCGCTTAACTCTAGCCAATCAAAATTTTAACTTTGGTTGGACTGAGGAGAAAATCATTGATGTGGTGAAGCGATCAGTAAGATTAGCTAACCGGGATGTGGAAAATTTTGCGGCTCCTAATTCTGCTCATTTCTTGGATAATACTTGGAATTTGATGCCAGAAACTAACCACGAATTGAGTAATGCCAATTCTTATACGGTTGCGGGATATCGCCGATCTATGCAAAAAATGGAAGGGTTTATGAACTTCCTGAAACCGGATTTAGTCTTTCAACAGTTTAT
Source organism: Microcoleaceae cyanobacterium bin_387 (assembly GCA_037440985.1). Taxonomy (GTDB): domain Bacteria; phylum Cyanobacteriota; class Cyanobacteriia; order Cyanobacteriales; family Microcoleaceae; genus JBEDKD01. The sequence goes on along the minus strand of JBBITB010000026.1, from coordinate 33,449 downwards.
GGGTGAGCCGGATGATCTTACCTATAATGAGATGATTGCTAATACTCAAAAAAATCTGGAAGTTGCCCGATTATATCTGGGGATTAAAGTGGTAACGATCGCGATCTTGGAAGCTCTTTCTTATCGTTTAGGTCAAACCATTCCTGTATCGACAATGATGGGAGAATTACCGACTCCGGGTATTATTACGCCGACGTTAGAACAGTTTTTACCTGAAGTGAAAAACCCTTATCCTCCCCAAACCTCTCTGGAGGTAGAGGTGTTAGAACTTTTGGCAAAGGGGCGAACTCAAGACTCTCCCTATGATATCAAAAATTCTCCCGTTGCGACGTTTATTATTAAAGTGATCGGTTACGAGGAGATGAAGCGTTTGTTATCCATTTCTAAAGATTTTTTTGCGGGAAATATGTCCGCAGAAGAGTTTCTCACCTATTGCAATCCTTATGTGATTGAGACCATTGTTTCTGGTGTTTTAAAACTCTTTGAAAGTCGTGCTAATAGTTTTCGTGGTTTTAATCCAGCCGTAAAGTTGGAGTTAAGCCGCTAATGACTTTTGACCCATTTTTAGGCTGGTTACTAATTGTTAATGACTCATAGTTTATTAGAAGGTGAGTTGTTAACAATTAGTCCAGTCTTTTTAATGGTTTTTTCGGGATTTTACCACACAAAAGAGGGGTAAATATTATCAGAATTAATCGGGCTAAAATTCAGAAAATTGTCACAATAAACTACCACGTTTTAGGAAATTGAGGGATGTTGTTCTTGAGACTTAACTGTGACTGAATTGTTGACAGTTGCGCCTCGATATTTCATTTTTTCAGGAAGTTCGAGCGTCTCTTTTTTAATGGGCGATGCTGTCCAAATTCCCCCCCGATATTTTCCGGTAATTTTTGTTGGGCTAATTGCCCCGGGTTCCGTGGGAGTGGATGGATAGTGACTTCCGCGATAGGTGAGTTCGGAGGTATTTAATTCGGGTATTTTTTTATTTTCCTCTTTGTTGAGGGTATTTTTCTCACCTTGTGCGACGACAGTTTGAGGGGAGTCCAACAATTGACTACTACTCAAAACTACCGGAATTAATAGCAGAATTTTGATTTGCCAAGGGGCTAAAATGACGCTCAAGAGTAGAGCAATGATCATGGCCGAACCTACAAGATAGCCTAATTCATCGGGTGCTTTTTTCCAGAAATAGGCCATCAGTAGTCCGATCGCGAGTGGAATGATAAACCACCAAGTCATATCGACTACCTCTGTGTAAAAAAACCTTAAAATACAGGGATACTAGATGAGAAGTTTCTAAAACTGTAACCAAAGAAACTTTTCAGATGACCCGTAGCATTCTAGTACCATGATCTATTATAGGTGAGGAGTAAAATTTTATGAATATAAGTTCACGTTTGGGTTTGAAACTCCCAACTGTAGTTAGCGCGTTCTGTTTAACCGCGACGTTGCTGACAGTGACGGGCTTTGCTCCTGTTATGGCCCAAGAGTCTCGTAATAGAATTGTCTCAGTAAGTGGTAGAGGGGTTGTGTTTATTCCTACTACCCAAACTTTAGTGCGTTTAGGGGTGGAAGTGCAAGGAAAAAATGCCCAAGAAGTTCAACAGCAAGTCGCGGCGCGATCAGAGGTGGTGATGAATTTATTAAAATCCCGTAAGGTGGAAAAATTACAAACAACGGGAATTAGTCTAAATCCCACTTATACCTATCAAAATAATGTCCAAACTTTGACGGGTTATATTGGTAATAATAGTGTCAGTTTTCGTTTGAAGACTCAGGAGGCAGGCTCTTTATTAGATGACGCGGTAAAAGCGGGGGCAACTCGTATTGAAGGGGTAAGTTTTGTCGCGAGTGATGAGGACATTGCTCAGGCGCAACAACAAGCATTAATCAACGCGACAAAGGAAGCTCAAAAACAAGCTGATACTGTCTTAAATAGTCTTAATCTTAAAAGTAAGGAAGTTGTCAATATTTCTATTAATAGTATGAATACACCAGTCCCTCAACCCCTACTTTTTCGTTCTGGGAATATTGCTGAGGCAAAAGCCCCATCCATGCCCGTTGTCGGTGGGGAACAAGAAGTGGAAGCTTCTGTGACTTTGCAAATTAGTTATTAGTTACGGAAGGGGATTGAGCCCGATGGCGAAGAAACCTAGTTTCTCGTTTTCAGAATCAAGCTTAAATGAGGCAATTGTTTGTAACCGGGTTAGAGCATAAGTCCAGTTTTTTTCTATCTCCCCCTGTAAGTGAGGCTCAAATGGTGTAAAACTATGTATGATTTTTTCAGATAAATTTCCCAATGGATAAATGTCAACGATATCCTGTAAAAAAACAACCATTGAAGGCTCTATGGCAGAATAGTTTATTAATGGGTGTTATCGTCATGTGTTGCTTCGGTTATCAAGAAATGAAGAATCATTTACAGCAACCCCAAGCATTATTAGTGCTTGGGGGGGCAACGGAAAGGGAAAGATTTGCGGCACAATTTGCCCGCGAACATCCTAATTTACCGATTTGGGTATCTTCGGGAAGTAACCCAGAGTTTGCGGAATGGGTTTTTTCTCAGGAAGGTATTAATTTAGATCGAGTACATTTAGATTATCGCGCTGTTGATACGGTGACAAATTTTACGAGTCTGGTGGATGATTTAAAATCTCAAGGTATTGAAAGTGTTTATCTAATTACTTCAGATGATCACATGAGACGATCGCGGGTAATTGGTGAAATTGTGTTAGGAAGTCGGGGAATTAGTTTTAAGGCTATTCCTGTGCCTTCTGGCCGCGATCCCGAACCTATTGAAAAAGCTATTCGAGACGGTGCGAGGGCTATTCTTTGGGTGACAACGGGTTATACTGGTTCCAGTATTGGTCAATTAAGAGCGAAAAAGTAACGCGATATTGTTCATCTATTATAAATAATGAAAATATTTAATCTAATTGGCTCTTGGGGAGAGAAACCGGGTTTCTTAACCCAATCTTTGTTGGGATGCCCAAATTGTCGTAGAAACCCGGTTTCTGGGAGTGCAAAATAACGTATCATAAATTTAGATCCTACTTAAAGTTGATTTATTTTTCATGCAGTTTGAATGGGACGAAGCCAAGAGAGCGGAAAATATTGCCAAACATCGGATTGATTTTGCAGATGTTTCTGAGATGTTCAATCTTCCTATGCTAACTGAGCTCGATCGCGTACTGACTATGGGGAGGATCGTTGGATTGGGATCGGGTTTTTGCCAAACGGAGTCGCGGTTGTTGTCTGGACAGAAAGGCAGGATGATATAATTAGAATCATATCAGCACGAAAGGCAAACCGATATGAGCGTCAACGATTTGAGCAATATCTCTCGTACTAATTGGGCGGCGTTAGAGGCGATGAATGATGAGGATATTGATTACTCTGATATTCCACCTTTGACGGATGAATTTTTTGAGAATGCTACGCTGAGAATACCAGCCGCCCAAGCTCGTAATTTGATTCAGTTAGATGCTGAGGTGATAGCATGGTTTCGAGAGCAAAGTGCCGAGTACAAAACTACAATTAATTCGGTGTTGCGACGCTATATTGAGAGTAGTGGTAAACAGGCAGTTTAATCGCGTGTGGGACTTAGAAACCGGGTTTCTTACGAACTCTCGGTGATGAGGCCCCAATTGTCGTAGAAACCCGGTTTCTGGGCTCAGGGTTAGGCGCGATCGTGTGTCGGACTTAGAAAGGGGGTTTCTGATAAAAATCTCGGAGAAACCCGGTTTCTTATTGTTAGATTTCATCGGTTGGCTCGTTCACTTCTTCGGCTTTGGCTTCAAAATTAATTCGTTCATAAATATCTCTCAGCGGTATTTGAAATTCTACGGATTCTAGGGTTAATACAGAGTCTTCAGAATCATATTCTGTTAATTCCCATTTGCTCTTAGAGTTTTTAGCAAATTGCTCAATATGATAGCTATATTGGTCAATCAAAATGTATTCTCTAAAAGCAGGGATTGAGCGATAAAAGAAAAATTTACCACCGCGATCGTAGTCTTGGGTTGAATCGGACAAAACCTCAATAATTACCAGAGGATTTGTCACCACCGTTTGGTTAGTACCCTGATAGATTGGTTGTCCTTCAATCACCATGATATCGGGATAGACGTAGCGACGAGTTAGGGGTATCCACAGACGCACATCATTGATAAATATCTCGTAATCTTGCTCCTTTATCGTCCAAGGAAATTTGCGGCAAAAATTAACTGCGAGTTTATTGTGGTTGGTGGTTCCGCCTGTCATGGGTACTATCTCTCCATCATGGTATTCACTTTTGTCGATCGCTGCTTCTTCTAAGGCCAGATATTCCTCTGGGGTGTAGTAACGTTTTTCGGTTTGTGGTTGATTTTCGATGACGGGTTTTTCTTGGGTTTGCATTGTCATTCCCTTCTGCTCTGAAGTCATTTTATGATAACATGAAATAAGTTAATTAAATCGCGATAAACATACTTCATCACCAACCAAATTATGACTATCATTGAACAAATCTACGCGATCGTTAAAACCCTTCCCCAAGAGCAAGCCCGCGAAATTCTCACTTTTGCGGAATTTATTCGTGCCCAGCACCTCAATGCCAACCAATCGATCGCGACATTAGAGACTTCGACTCCTTGGGCGGAACTGGTTTATTCCCTAGCAGGAACGTGGGCACAAGACTTTCCTACTCTCGAAGATATTCGTGGAGAGTTGGGAGAAGACATATTGCGGGAGAGCTTTTAAATGTACATTTTGGATACAAATACATTAATCTACTACTTTAAAGGACAAGGACAAGTTGCCCAAAACTTTGCTAATGTATCTCCTGAAGAAATTGGCATTTCTACAATCGTCCTGTTTGAATTGCAAGTGGGTATTGCTAAATCTATAGCGGTTCTCACAAAGATGGAGTATGCCAAAACCCAGTTTTGTCAAGCGTTTCAAGTTTAAATGAATACCTCATCTATCCAAGAAGTGCTATACCTCCCCTGCAAAACGTACCCAACAACTTCAGCAACTTTTGAACCGAGTTAAGCTTGTTCCTTTCGATGCCGATTCGGCTGTTGCTGCTGCGACAATTCGCGCTCAATTGGAGCAACAAGGTACTCCCATCGGCCCGATGGATGTTTTGATTGCAGGGACAGCCGCTTCACTTCAAGCAACTCTTGTTACCCATAATATCAAGGAGTTTTCGAGAGTTTCAGGACTCGTGATCGTAGACTGGTATTGAATATGAGAGACTCAGAAACCGGGTTTTTTAGCAAAATCTCGGTGATGATGCCAAAATTGTTACTCTAACCCGGTTTCTTCGAGCAGACTGAGGCGCGATCGCGTGGGGATTTGAGAAACCGGGTTTCTTAGCAAAAAAAACTGTAGTGGGAGCGTCTCGCTCCCTAGGGCTCTAATAGGGAGCGAGACGCTCCCACTACCAATTTACAAAAATGAAATGCTCCCGTTTACTTCTTCTGGGTTAGCCTCAAAATTAATTCGTTTTACCCATTACCGATTACCTATTTTGATGATGGTTTTTCAGTGGCTTTACCTGTTGGTATATTAACGGGTTGTGGAGCAAGAGAAGGAGACTGAGAAGGCATAAGATTGACAAGGGGAGAAGTTGTTGCTTTCGGAGATGATGGGGCTGTTAAAGGTGCGGAAGTGGGTGCGGTTTTTTCCCCTAATATACTACGATCGCCCGTATCAAAAACTCCCGCGATACTCCCGATCATCATTGTCGCTAAAGTCCCCACAAATAACGCCTTCCAACCCAACTCAGAAATATCTTTTCTCCGAGAAGGAATTAAGGCAATTGTACCACCGACAAAAATTCCGACGGACGCGACATGGGCAAATCCTGATAAAGCATAACTGACAATTAAAACTGTACGATCGCGCACTAATCCTTTCGCGGCTAATTCGGCTAAAGCTTGATAAGGAGGAATCGCGGTTTCTAACAAACGACGGCCAATTATAACAGAGGCTTGCCAAGAATCTTCCAAAGGCACTCCCGTTAAAAGAGTGAAGGGATAAAACAATACTCCTTCAATATTTTGGAGTGTCACATAACTAAAGAAAATACCAATGGGATGTAACAAAACCAGGGAAGAATTTTTTAAGTCCGCGAGGGCTCCAAAGGATTGATTAACTAAGGAAACTAAACCTAAAATCAAAATCAAAACCGCCGCGATCGCGACCGCCATTTTTACCCCATCCAAAGAACCAATAATCGCGGCATCCAGGGGACTAACACGCTCAATAGGTTCTCCCCCTACAGTTTCCTGTTTCAAAGGTTCCTCTATTTCTTCTATTTCCTCTCCAATAAATTCTTTCCCTTTTGGTTGATCGTTTTCCGAGGGAATACCTCCCATTGTTAAGGGCACTTCGGTTTCGGGAACTAAAATTTTAGAGATGACAAAACACGCGGGAATGGCAATAATAGAAGCCGAAACTAAATGGCCGAGAATATTAGGAAATACGGGTTTGAGAAAACTGACATAAATCGCGAGAGTAGAAGAAGCCGCGGTTCCAAAACAACAAGATAAAATGGCACAAAGTTCCGATCGCGTCATTTTGGCTAAATAGGGTTTAACCACAATCGCGGCTTCAATCCCGACAAAAATATTCGCGGCACCACTGAGGGACTCAGCACCACTCAAACGCATCGTCTTATAAAAGATTTTGGCAAAAAGTTCGGTGATAATTTGAATAACACCGATATTATAAAGTAAAGCCATTAAACCAGAGAAAAAAACCACCGTTGGTAGAGCCCGGAAAGCAAAAATATATCCCAGATTTACCGGAGGAACTTCACCCGGAATCGGGACAATATTTTTCCCAAAAACAAAACGAGCACCTGTATCCGCGGCATTAAAAACACCATCGAGTAAACTGGTAAACCATTCTAAACCTGTACGTGTTGGTGGAAACCAAAACACTAAAAAGCCTAAGACTAATTGCAACCCAATTCCCCAAATAATGACTCGCCAAGGAATATATTTGAATTGGCGGTTTTCCGAAAAAATCCACGCGATCGCGCACAAGCCAAAAATTCCCAGAAAAGAAATGAGATTATAGATAGACATGAGCCACTCCTTGAGATGCGAGTAAGTATTGATGGGTGACTCCCATCAATCAGAAGATCCCGATCGACAGATTTTTAAGAAACCTTTAATTAATAAATTTAATACCCGATGCCAATCATGTCAATGAAGAGTGATAAACATCTCTTAACCATAGTTCCTTATTTCTCTGGTTATGTTAGCCTGAAATAAACCATAGTCGATTATGACTAGCCCCTACAGACTTTTATGGAAAGCTGAAAATGATAGACGCGTTTGCTCCCGTTTCACCCCAATGGACTACTAATGCTATTCATGCTATGGAATTTTGCTGTCCTAAATGCCAATCAACTTGCATGGAAGCCGAAAAAGTCTGGATAAATCGTCGATCACCTGTTTATACAGAAAACTCCAAACGCAAATGGCAGGAGTTTTATCAATGTCAATGCGGAGCGGTTTGGTGGGCTTGGAGTAGCGATCGCCCCCCTTCGGAACTCGCCCAACGCGATCGCGATCCTTTGGAATCCTGGGAAGATTAAAAGGAAAGGCTTCACCCTTTGAAGCCTTTTATTTCACTCTCCTATTTAAAGATATATAGGTTTTGAGATATTTGGGACGGGTTACGTCTATTATGGTTTCTGGGTAGGTGTCATGGGAATTTGAGAAGACGACTACGGAATTAGCCCCAGATGCACTTCTGTGTCACCCTTCAACGGATAGCCCTTCTGGTGAAAACCCAAGTTAATCCGAATAAACCTTAAATTAACCAATAATGGGTATTTTAGGAATTGACTTTTTTAAACTAATGTGATCCTCTTAATCAGAAACGGGAGGGACAGTTGTGATTGTCCAAACAGCAACCGAAAATATCGTCACCCTCAATCAAGTTGGTAAAGCCTATCAACAACCCAATGGTCAACAAATTAGTATTATTGAGAATATTAATTTGGAATTACGGCCCGGAGAAATTGTTGCCCTTTTAGGGCCTTCCGGTTCAGGTAAATCAACATTAATGCGAATGATCGCGGGATTAATTCCCCCTACTCGTGGTCAAGTTTTTTATCGCGATCGTCCTCTTACCGGTTTAAATCCAGGGGTGGCAATTGTCTTTCAAAGTTTTGCCCTTTATCCCTGGTTAACTGTATTAGAAAATGTGGAATTGGGGTTAAAAGCGAAGGGTACGCCCTCTGTGACATCTCGTCAAAAAGCTTTGAAAATGATTGATGTCATTGGGTTAGATGGTTTTGAAAATGCTTATCCTAAAGAATTATCAGGGGGAATGCGTCAACGGGTAGGTTTTGCGCGTGCTCTAGCCGTTGAACCAGAATTATTATGTATGGATGAACCCTTTTCCGCGTTAGATGTTTTAACCGCGGAAAACTTACGATTTGAATTATTGGATTTATGGTTAGAAAAACGGATTCCCACCCAATCCATTTTAATTGTCACCCACGGGATTGAAGAAGCTGTTATTTTAGCCGATCGCATCATCGTATTAGGACGCAATCCGGGGCGAATACGCGCGGAACTAAGGGTGAATTTACCCCATTATCGCGATCGAAAAAATCCCCAATTTCAATCCCTTGTGGATCAAGTCTATAAAATTCTTACCAATCCCGATCTTAGTTATGAAACAGAAACGAAAAAAACTACCATTTCTCAACCCGAACCGACTCCCCAACAGGCGGCAAAATATCAATCCTTACCTCAAGTGAGAATTGGAGCCGTCGCGGGTTTGTTAGAACTTTTAGAAGAACGTCAAGAAAAAGACCTCTATCGCTTAGGTCAAGAATTACTCTTAGAAGTAGATGATATTCTCCCCATTGTCGAAGCCGCGAAATTAATTGAGTTTCTCATCATTCAAGAAGGGGATCTTTACTTAACTGCTATTGGTAATCAGTTTATTGCAGGGGGAATTGATGAGAGAAAAAAAATTGTTCGCACCCAAATTCTCAACACAACTCGTTTGGTTCAACAAATTCATCGGATGCTACACTCCAAACGAAATCAACGCATTTCCGAAGAACTAATTTTGGATATCTTAGAATCCCATTTTAGTCCCCAAGAGGCAGTGCGACAATTAAAAACGGCAATTGATTGGGGACGTTATGCAGAAATCTATAGTTACGATGAACCCGCGGGAGAAATTTTCCTAGAAGCAGAAGTTCCCAGTGAAAATCTCCTGATTAATGCTTAAACTCTCCTCCCCAGAAACCTGATTTTTGGCCAAAACCAGGTTTCTGACGCTCATCCCCAATCCCTAATCCCCAATCCCTATGACTCGTCCTCTTACTCCAGCAAATAAAACCTTAGAACGTGCCGGTTGGACTTGGCAAGATGGTTTACTCATTCTTGCCACTTTTGTTTTTATTTTGGTTATTGTTCAAACGGCCTCCAAATTTAGTGGTGAATATCATCAAAATTTGAAAATTGAAACCACTCTCAATGTCTTACCGGAATATACTGTCGAAACTTTATTCCGTATGGCCGCGGCCTATGGTTTATCTTTAGTATTTACGATTTTTTACTCCTATTTTGCCTATCGCTCCGCGATCGCGGCAACCATTTTAATTCCCCTTCTCGATATTTTACAGTCCATTCCAGTTTTATCCTTTTTACCCGGTGTGGTTTTAGCCCTTATTACCTTATTTCCGGGGCAACGTATCGGCGTAGAAATTGCCGCGGTTTTGCTCATTTTTACCGGGATGACTTGGAATATGACTTTTAGTTTCTATCAATCTCTCTGTAGTATTCCTAGGGAATTACTAGAAGCCGCTAAAGTTTATCGTTTGAATGCTTGGCAACGATTTTGGACTTTGGAATTTCCCTCCGGCGCGATCGGTTTAGTTTGGAATAGTGTCATGTCAGTCGCGGGTGGTTGGTTCTTTTTAATTGCCATTGAATCCTTTACATTAGGAGATAAAAGTTTTCAATTACCCGGACTGGGTTCTTATTTGGCGACTGCGGCGGCTGAAGGAAATTTTCCCGCGATTTTTTGGGGATTAGTTGTATTAATTGGTGTCATTGTTGTGATGGATTTCTTGATTTGGCGTCCCCTTATTGCTTGGGTGGAAAAGTTTAAATTTCAAATGGTGGATGCCACTAATGTTCCCCAGTCTAGTGTTTTAGATTTTCTACGTCGATCGCCCACTCTCCGCATTTTTACATCCCAGTTTTTTACTCTTTGGGAGAATTTTGATCAAGGATTAGCCAAAACTTTAGTCCCTACAACATTAACTACCTATCACCGAGGGCAAACGGATTTGGGAAAATGGCTCAATTGGCTCTTTGCCAGTGGATTTGGATTGATGGTAATTTGGGGGACTTGGGAAGCTCTATTCTTGCTAAAAGAAGTCAGTCTTTCCGACTGGAAAAAAGTTTTTGTAGGTGCATTATTAACCGCGTTACGGGTGATATCTGCCCTGATTTTATCCTTATTATGGACTGTGCCTGTAGGAGTCGCGATCGGGCGTAATCCCCGTCTTGCCCAAATTTTACAACCCCTTGTCCAAATTGCCGCCTCTGTACCCGCGACCGCGTTATTCCCGATATTACTATTAGGCTTAATCAAAATTGGCGGCGGTTTACAAATAGGTTCAGTCGCGCTAATGATGTTGGGCACAATGTGGTATTTACTCTTTAATGTTATCGCGGGAGCACAAGCCATTCCTTCCGAGTTATTTGAGGCCGCAGAAATTTATAAACTTTCCCTTGTCCAACGCTGGAAAAGCTTGATATTACCAGGAATTTTTCCTTATTTAATTACCGGAATTATTACCGCGGTCGGTGGCGCGTGGAATGCCAGTATTGTCAGCGAATATGTCCAGTTTAAAGGGGAAGTCATTACAACAACTGGATTAGGTGAAACCATTTCTCACGCCACAGCTACAGGTAATTTTCCCCTCCTCCTCGCGGCCACATCTGTTATGTCCTTATTAGTGGTATTAACTAATCGGTTAGTCTGGCGTCCTTTATATCGGTTAGCCCAAGAAAAATATCAATTGTTAGTTTAGTAACCCTAGCCCCAGATACAAACTACTCTCCTCTTGACTTTTTTTTTTTTTGTTGTATAATCGCTTTGGGCAATCCCTAAAGAAACAACGGTCTGATTCAATTTGTTTTTTCGGAAGCATTTTGGGGATTGTTCCTGATTCAATAGCTCTGAAATCAACCTGCTATAACCTAGTATAAAACTACAGAAAAAATCAGAAAAGTATGAAGCGAAAAATACTGAATTACCCTTTGATGTTGAGTATAATTAGTCTAATATTTTCGCTATTTTTCCCCAGTCTGAGTTGGGCTCAGAGTGATAGGATTAATCAACCGAAAATTTTAGATAATCTTAAAACTAATGGGATTCTCAAAATTGGTATTCGCAAAGATGCGCCCCCTTTTGGTTACGTCGAAGGTAGTGAATGGAAAGGGGTTTGCACGGAAATTGCAAATTTATTGAAAGCGGATTTAGAAAAACAACTAAATCGACCAATTACCTTAGAAATCCTAGAAAGTAACATTGATGAATATACAGAAAATGGTCGATTTCGTAGTATTAAAAATAAGAGATTTGTGATCGAATGTGGTCCAAATACTATCCAAAGAAATCCTGATTATGGCATTACCTATTCTGTGCCTTTTTTCTATACAGGAACTTACCTGTTAACCAACGCGGTCAAAAAAGATAGTTTCAATACAAATAGTTTCTTACAAAATGTCAGTATTGGTGTTATTCAAGACACTCTCACACAAACCTTTTTATCGGGGCGGTATCAATTAGCTAATCAGCGAGTTTATACTGGAGCAAGAGCAAGAGAATTAGCCGTGAAAGATGCAATGAGCGGTCGCACTGATGCTTTTGCTAGTGATGGAGCGCTCTTGTTGGGTGAAATGATGCGGTTGGGCGTAAAACCTAATCAATATTCTATTATACCAGAACAACCTCTCAGTTGCGTTTCCTATGGTATGCTTCTCTCTGCCAACGATCGCGAATGGGTGGCGACTGTAAATGATTTTATTAACAGACATAGAACTCAAGAAGTGGTAGAACAACTTTTTGGTGCAAATTCTCCCTTTGTCCAGATGAGTCGAATTGATTACAGTAAGTGTCAATAAGACGAATTTCTGTGTATCGGAAAAGGGAGTAAACCAACGTTTTCTCTCCTGTTAATTAACTCCCACAAAAATCAAAGGATGATAACCATGAAAAAAACATTGACGATCGCGAGTTTAGGACTAATTTTATCCGTCATCTTTCCGGCTATTGCCCAAGCCCAAACAGCGTTAGATGACCTTCAAAAAAATGGTGTTTTACGCGTAGGTATTCGCCAAGATGCGCCCCCTTTTGGGGTCTTAGAAAATCAAAAATGGAATGGTTTATGTGTCGCGGCCGCGGAACAGTTGAAAACGAGTTTAGAAAAACAATTAAATCGTCCAATTCGTTTAGAGAAGTTAGTGACAGTATCCGATCCCTCTTCTGTTCAAAATCGTTTTAAAAGTGTAACGAGTGGACGTACTCATCTGGAATGTGGCCCGAATACCATTCTGAAAAATCCACCTCAAGGAGTGGCATTTTCTCAACCCTTTTTATATAGCGGCACTTATTTCTTAGTAAGTCCCCGGGGGAAACTTTTAGCAAATCCTTCGGGGTTTATGCCCAATGTGACTATTGGTGTTTTATCCGGTACTCTTACCCAAGAATTAATCAATTCTCGGTATCAATTAGCCCCTAAAAAGGTTTATGAAGGGCTTCAGGGACGTGCTCAGGGAGTTCGAGATGCGATTGAGGGCAAAATTGATGTTTTCGCGGGCGATCGCATTGTCTTAGTAGGAGAAGCGTTAAGACTGGGATTTAAACCCGAACAATTTTCCATTATTCCCAATGAACCCCTTTCTTGTGTTTCCTATGGTCTAATTTTGCCCGCGAATGATTCAGCATGGATGAAAACCATCAATAATTTTATTGAGGAAAACAAATCTACGGATCTTCTGGAAAAAGTTTACGGCAAAGATTCTCCCTTTATCAAGATTAGTGTTTTTGATCAAGATAAGTGTATCTAAATCTAGGGGTAAAACCAGGTTGCTTTAATAAACCTGGTTTCTCTATTTACTCATTTTTTCATTTAAGTTCTTCGATAAAATTTATCTTTTTATGCGTTATTCATCACCTCGTCATTGGTTAGAAGTTCTGGAATATATTGCCCTAGCAGCCTCTGTTTTGGGAGCAGTTTTTTCCCTGGTACTCCACCGAAGTGATTATGGGATATTTCCCCTGATAATCGCCCTGTTATTAAATTTCATAAATCGTACACAATTAGAACAGAAAACCCAAGGAAAGATTACCGCGAGCCTGAATCAAATTGAGCGGGAAAAAGACGCGATGGATCAATTGATTGTTCAATTAAAGACCGCGATCGCGTCCTTAACCGAAGCGAATAAACATCTGAACTTCAACCCCGAACAATTAGATGATCCCCAGATGTTAAAAGCGGTGATGTTAGAATTAAATAAAGTGGAACAGCGCCAACAAGTCCTAGAGAAAAGTATGGAGTTAATTAAAACAGAAATAGATGTAACAATTAAACAATTTAAACAGCGACCCGAGTTAGAGCAAATTAATAATTTAACCAGTGTTATTTTGGATTTACAACAGTTTATTAATCAATTGCCTCAATGGGGTAATTTACAACAACAACAGTTAAGAGAATTGCAGGAAAAAGTCGATGGTGCTGTGGAAAAGTTATCGGAAGAAATGGCAAAAATTCCTCAATTAGTAGAGGGGGAAATTACCCGTCAGAGTGGTTTGAATAAATAAAACCTAAGATTATAGCAGAAGGAATAACGAATAAGGAATAAGGAATAAGTAAGAACGAATAAGTAATAAAATCAAGGGTTTCAACAATTAAGAATGTCCGAAACTCCGAAAGGGCTAGAGTAGAAAGAAAAAACGATCGCGCTTTGTCGCCTTAAGGAAAACCCCAAGGAGGGAAACCCAAAACGCGATCGTCTTTTCCCTTCAAGAGGAATAACTAAAAATCATCCAAAAAACCCATAACTCGACTCAATACGGGATCGGGTGCTGAATTCTCCTCCGGTGGAGGCGAGGGAACCTCCACATCATCCTTCAAGACTTGAGGCTCAACTGCAATGGGAACTGGGGCAAACTGGGCATTATTAACAGAGACTTGTAACTGGGAAAGTTGTTGACTAACTTCAGTCAATTGACGTTGTAACGTCTGGAAACCGCGAAGATCCTGAGCATTGACATCGCGCTCCAACTTAGCAAAATGTTGCTGAAGTTCGATCAGACGCGTTTCTAAAGGTTCAAAACTAGGAAACGGTGGTAAGGAAACAGGCTGAATCGGCGACGGTGCTGGCTGCGGACGATTCAAACTAGACCCTATTTTGCCTTCAAACTCAGCCCATTTTTGCTGAAGTTCAATAATACGTTCCTCCAATCGGTGATCGCTACTACGAGTCCCCCCCGACTCAGAAATGGATAAAAATTGCCATAGAGCTTGCTTACAAAGATTGCTAAACGTCTGATACTGAGTTAAAGATAACTCGTTATCGATCGCGGCTAACAATGTTTGATCCGCAGGATCTTCAGTAAAAATCACCGAGAAATTTGCCTTATTTTTTGCCCACAGCATATTCGGGTTGAAGCCTCACGGGGTTATGGGAATACTACTTCACAGAAGCTAACTGAGCCTCTGCATAAATAAACTGTCCTAAAGCATTCGCTTCACGCGACGGTTGGGCCAAGTGAGTCTTGAGATCCGCTTCGCTCAACAATTTTTCAATATCAGAGCGGAAAAATTCACCACCGCCACCCGTGAGAACCACATCAGTTACTCGCTCCGGTAGCCACTTAATGACACGAGTACACAATTCTGATGCAAAGCTTTCGCGTGCTTCCTTGATCATAGGATCTAAATTAATGGGTTTTTTCGATCCGCGAGGACGATAGGAACGCTGCCCTTCCGGTTTGTGAACCGCTTCTAAGAGAGCAAAGGATTGAGAATCAATATCAATTCCCTCTTTTTCCTTAATTTTAGCAGCCAAGTCTTCATAAAACTTATTCATCGCGAAGGCTTCACTTTGAGAAGCCCCACGGGCAAAGCGGAAGCCATCAACGGTTAAAAGATCCGTTGTTTGGTGTCCAATATCCACCACTGCGACGGAACGCTTGGGTAAATCAAGTTTAAATTCTTGTGCATTTTGAGCTTCACACCAGATTAAGCTACCATAGCCTTCTGGCATGATCCAAACATTGTTGATATCAATTTCGATCCGTTCCCCACGATAGATCATCAAGTGAGGGGCCCGCAGTTGATCAATAATTAGTGCTTTTTCCTTCTCAAATTGTTCTTGGGAATAAAAGGGAAGCCCCAAAACCACAGAGAGTTCACCCCTCATTTGGAAATAACCCACACAGGCAAAGACTTTAATCAAAGCATCTACCACCTTGGATTGATCCGTGCCACCCAAATTCGCGCCAAAGTCCGCGGCCAGTTGACCAATCGCGTATCCTTTGCCTTGGTATTCTAACCACATATCCAAGAGAGGATCGGTGGCTTTTGATTCAAAGCTACCTCCCCTTACTTTATCCAAAGGCTCGCTGGCGACATTGGCTGGAATAAAGACAACACTGTTGGAGTTGCGACTCACGCAAGATTTCGTCGCGGTTCGACCTAAGTCCGCACTGAGAATCGTTTTCGACGCGGGGGCTGCAACGGGTCGATTAGTAAGGATAGAAGGATTTGTCGTAAGCTGTTTGTTTACCATTGAATTGTGTCACGTTAGGAAGACTCTACATTATCATGCCTTATCCCTCGACATTTTCAACACTCTATTGAGCTAACTTTGACGAAGAGGGTATCCTGATCAATCCATTTTCCCCCTTTGGCATCTGCCCTTAGATCCTCTTGTGTTCCCCCCTCTTCTCCTTGTTCTCTCTCCTGTTTACTATATCTGTTGGGTCTAATTTATTTTTCTACCCTCAGAGAAAAATCCCACCCACCCTCTTTTTTTTCCGGTTTCATTCCCCTTAAGAACACAACTATCTAAATTTCTCTTAAGATTTACTCAGCCTAATCGCATTTCAACCACATAAAGTAGGAGAAGCCTGCTGCTTCCCACAGGCAGAATGCCCATTTTACTACCAATTCTCAATGCTTAAGAGCGTAATCTCCCCGCGTCTCTCTACTGGTTGACCATTAACAATATCGGGACACGGGGGGGAATAAATCCCAGAGCAAAGCCCTAAGTTTAAAATTTCTAAACCAGAGGATTTGCTCTGTCTTAATTTCTTCTTCACCGAAAATATTAAACTAAAATAGTTAACTCTGGCTTCCCTCTTTAATCATTAATCTTTTCTCCTTACTATTTCATACCTATTATGCCCAAATCTGAACTCCGCACCGACCTTGATATTCATCACGCGATCGTGTCACCCCTGATAGTCAGTCCCGATACACCTGTGACTGAGGTTATTACCTTAATGAGTCAGGTGGGAGGGAGTCAGTGTAATTTACAGGGATATTCTGGTGAAAAAATAGTCCCTTTTGTCCGCGATCGGAAAGTCAGTTCGGCTATCGTAATGGCACAACAAAAATTATTAGGAATTATTACGGAAAAAGATTTAGTCAAAGTAGCCGCAACGGGGAAAGTGTTAAAGGGAATGTTGATTAATGAAATAATGACGACGGGGGTAATTACTCTCCACTTAGATGAATTTAAAGATATTTTTCATGCCCTGAGTTTGATGCGTCAATATAAGATTCGTCACTTACCAATTTTAAATAAAAATCACGAAGTCCTAGGATTAGTTACACCGGAAAGTTTACGCGGTGTTTTATGCTCAAGGGAGCTGTTTAAACTGCGGCGAGTACAAGAGGTGATGAAAAGAGATGTGAAGATCGCGTCTCCGAGCAATTCTATATTAGAACTAGCACAATTAATGGTTAAACATGAAGTTAGTGAAATTATGATTGTTTCTAGTAATAATGAGCCCCAGGGCATTGTCACAGAGGGTGATATTCTCCAATTTCAAGCCTTAGAGTTAAATTTGGCAAATTTACCCGCGACTGAGGTGATGAGTTCACCTCTTTTTTGTGTCAATTCTCAAGATTCTCTCGGTCAAATTCAAGAGGAAATGCAACGAGTCCGAGTACAACGCTTGATCGTCAAAGATGAGCAGAATAAATTATTGGGTATCATTTCCCAAAGTGATTTATTACCAATTTTAGCTCCAGTAGAAATGTCTGATAGGTTAGGTTTTTTACCCGGTCCTTTGTCTGAGGCTGAAACCGAAAACATTTACTTATTAGAAAGTCGTAATATTGAGTTAGAAAGTGAAGTCAAAACCCGTACTAAGGAATTGGAAGTAAAGAGGGAACAGGAACGGTTATTAAATGGAATATTATCTCGGATTGGTTCCTCTTGGGATTTGTCAGAAATTCTGGAAGTTACCGTTAAAGAAGTTAGAAGATTTTTGCACTGCGATCGCGTGTGTATTTATCAATTTTATCCTGATGGGAGTGGGATATTTGTCGCGGAGTCAGTGCTACCGGACAAAAAATCTTTATTAGGTGAAACAGTCTACGATTGCTGTTTTAGTGATGATTGGGGACAACCTTATACTAATGGAGGTTTGCGTGTAGTCTCGGATATTTATCAGACAGAAATTACCCTTTATCATCGAGAATTATTAGAAGAATTACAAATGCGTGCCAAGATGGTAATTCCGATTTTACCAGGGGATAATTTATGGGGTTTATTAATTGCCAATGAATGTCATATACCCCGTGAGTGGGAAATTTGGGAAAGGGAATTGATGCAACAGTTATCTATTCATCTCGCGATCGCGATCCTACACGCGAATGCTATGGCAAAAATCCAAAAAGAACTAGAAGAGCGTCAAATAATCGAAGCAAATTTAAGAGCGAGTGAAGAACGATTACACATCCTTTCTCAAGCAACTTTTGCTGGTATTATTATTCATTCTCAAGGGATAATTTTGGATGTTAATTCGGTATTTTGTCGGATGTTGGGTTATGATTATAATGAACTTATCGGTATCAATGTCTTGGAACTGGTCGCGATCGAATTTCGACCCCATATCCTCAAACATATTCACTCCAATTCTGATCAGCAATATGAAGCCATTGGCATCAAGAAAGATGGGAGTAAAATTACAGTAGAAGTTAAATCTACAAAATGTCATTATCAAGGTCAAACTGTGGTAATTTCTGTACTTCGTGATATGACTGAGAACCAAGAAATAGAAAGGATTTTACCCAGTTTAATTCAATGTACTGCTGCGACGATAGGGGAAGATTTTTTCCCCGCGTTAGTCCGTAATATCGGTTTAATATTAGGAATTCGTCACGCGATTATTTCGGAATTATTAGGGGATAAATTTCAGACTCTCGCGCTCTGGAGTGATGGCGAATTACAATCAAATTTCATTTATCCCGTCCCAGGAACTCCTTGTGAGATAACGATTAAACAGGGGGTTTATTATTGTGCATCTGGTGTTCAACAAGCTTTTCCTAATGATCTTGATTTAATGATGCTTCAGGCTGATAGTTATTTGGGGATCGCGATGTATAATAATCAAGGAGACGCGATCGGAGTGCTTTGTATTTTAGATAGTAAACCCCTCCAAGAATATCAACGTCTGGAGGGAATTTTACAAGTATTTGCCGCCCGATCTGCGGCGGAATTAGAACGACAAAAAGCCATGAATGCTTTACAACAATTAAATCAAGAATTAGAGGAAAGAATACAACAACGTACTGCCGAACTTAAACAAAGTGAACAACGCTTTGATTTTGCCTTACGCAACGCACCTATTGTTATTTTTAATCAAGATATAAATCTCCGTTATACTTGGATTTATAACCAGCATCGGGTTGATAAAGTAAAAGAAGTGATGGGGAAACGCGATCGGGATTTCATGCCCCCTGAAGCCGCAACAATTCTCACAGAAATTAAACAAAGAGTTCTCAATACGGGTGTGAGGGAACGCCAGGAAATTCCTATTACTACTGAAGGCAATACTCAATATTTTGATTTGACGATCGAACCTTTGCTAAATGAAACAGGAGAAATTAATGGTGTGGCTTGTGCCGCCTTGGATATCACTAATGTGAAACAAGCAGAAATTAATCTTCAAAAAAGTCAACGCTTTATTGAGCGTATCACGGAAACAACTCCCAATATCATTTATATTTATGACATTCAGGAGCAGCGCAATGTTTATTCAAATCGAGAAATTGCCAAGATTTTAGGTTATACTCCTGAACAGGTAAAAGCAATGGGATCTGCCTTCTTCGTGACGGTTATGCACCCAGAAGATTTGCCGAAAATTTTTCAGGGGCAACAAAAATTTGAGCGAGCTGAAGATGAAGATGTTTTTGAAATTGAATATCGCATGATCGCGGCTAATGGTGAATGGCGCTGGCTTTATAGTCGAGATACTGTTTTTGCTAGAGATGCCGAGGGGAAAGTTAAACAAATTATTGGGGTAGCCCAAGATATTAGCGATCGTAAAAAAGCAGAATTAGCCCTCCTAGAAAGTGAGAGTAAATTCCGTGTTATTTTTAATTCATCCTTTCAATTTATGTATCTATTTAGTTTAGAAGGTGAACTTTTAGATATTAACGAAACTGCTTTAAAGGTAAGTCCGATTAATGGGGCAGAAATTACCGAAATTAAGATTTGGGATAGTAGTATATTTGCTCATAATTCTGAGGAAAATAAAGATAATTTTCGCCAAGCCCTTCATGGAAAAACCAGTCGTTTTCAAGTGAAATCCCAACTCCCTTCCGGTGATATTATTGATCTGGATGCTTCCTTTAAACCCTTAATAGATGAAAAGGGAAAAGTCTATCAAATATTAGGAGAAGCCCGCGATATTAGTGAAATAAAAAATACACAATATCAACTAGAACAGATGAATAAAACCTTAGCAATTACCAATTCAGAATTGGCTCGTGCTACTCGTCTCAAGGATGAATTTTTAGCGAATATGAGCCATGAATTACGCACTCCTCTCAATGCAATTTTAGGAATATCAGAAGGATTAATTGATGAAGTGTATGGCTCTCTTAATGAAAAACAAAAAAAATCTCTCCACACGATTCAAAGAAGTGGTCAACATTTATTATCGTTAATTAATGATATCCTTGATTTAGCCAAAATTGAAGCCGGAAAAATTGAATTAAATATTTCTTCGGTTTCCCCACGAGCAATCTCCGATTATAGTTTAAGCTTTGTGCGCCAACAAGCCTTTAATAAAAAACAGGAAATCTTCACGGAAATTGCGACGAATATCAAAGACATAAAAGTCGATGAGCGGCGGGTGCGTCAAATTTTGATTAATCTCCTCAACAACGCGGTAAAATTTACGCATGAGGGGGGTAAAATTACTCTAAAAGTCGAAGTTAAAGAATTTGAGACTCAGGATAATCTTGTATTTTCTGTGAGAGATACAGGCATTGGCATAGCAACAGAAGATATGCCAAAATTATTTCAATCTTTTGTACAAATTGATAGTAGTCTCAGTCGGGCGCAAGAGGGGACTGGTTTAGGATTAATCTTAGTGCAGAGGATTGTAGAATTACATGGGGGAAGTATCAATGTAGAAAGCAAAATAGGGAAGGGGAGTTGTTTTACTGTGAGAATTCCCTATCGCGATTATCAAGTTGATCAGATAGCTGATATAATAGGACAACACACCGAGGATTTGACTCTCTCCGACTCCCTTTTATCTGACACTTTACCAGAGATAGAGTGTATCAAACCGGAAGAAGAATGGCCTTTAATTCTGTTAGCACAGGATAATGAGACAAACATTGATACAATGTCTGCATATCTGTTGAATCATGGGTATCGTGTAGTCGTTGCCCATGATGGCTTAGAAGCTATAAAGTTAGCAAAACTAGATAAACCCCAGTTGATTATTATGGATATTTCTCTCCCAAAAATTGATGGTTTAGAAGCGACTCAGTGGATGCGTGCCGATCGCGATTTAGCTAAATTACCAATTATTGCTCTCACAGCTTTCGCGATGCCTGGGGATCGAGAAAAATGTTTGGCGGCGGGGGCAGATGAATATATGACAAAGCCCGTGAGTTTTCAGGTATTAATACAAAAAATTAAGCAACTTATTCACAGGTAATACATTTGTTTATGGTGAAAGAAAATAGTTCTTTAATCTTAGTTGTTGATGACGATCCTGATAATTTTGAAGTGATCGAAATTTTGCTTTTTAAAGAAAAGCATGAATTAATTTATGCGCCTCATGCTGAGGCGGCATTAAACAGTTTAGAAAATACTTTGCCCGATGTGATTTTATTAGATGTAATGATGCCAGAAATAGATGGTTTAGAATTATGTCAGCGTATTAAGGGCAATTGGGAATGGAAGCATATTCCTATTATCATGGTGACATCTCTCAATTCTAAGGAAGATTTAGCCCGTTGTTTGGATGCGGGTGCTGATGATTTTATTGGTAAGCCTGTCAATGGGATGGAATTACGGGCGAGAGTGCGATCAATGTTACGAATTAAACATCAGTATGATTCCCTTAAATCGGCACTTCAGTTAAGGGAAGATATGTCAAATATGCTGGTTGATGATCTGCGTAATCCCCTCGCGAGTATGATGATTGCTTGTGAGGTGATGCGATCGTATCACTTACCAGAAAAACCACAAAAGAAACTGGAACAAATTATCCATGCTGGCAATAGATTACAATCTTTAATTGATACTTTGCTGATGATGGCTAAGTTAGACTCTGGTAAGATATTGCTTTCTTGTAGGGAGGTTGATATCTGTGATCTTGCTCAAAAAGTTGTCTCCGATTTTGAGGTAATGGCAAATCAGCTCCAAATTAAGTTAGTTTGTGAATTACCGGAAGTGAGTAAATTTTTCTCCTTAGATGATCTTCTGTTGCGTCGTATTTTTGATAATTTACTTTCCCACGCGATTAAGTTTTCTCCTCCTCAAAGTCAAGTGATTCTCAAAGTCTTCTATCCTGAGCAATTATCCGATTCTGAAGTGCTTTCTACCAGTGCCGAATCACCAATTTTTACACCAAAAGTTTGTATTCAATTTATAGATGAAAGTTCGGGAGTTAGTGAGGATTTACAACAACTTATTTTAGACAAATATGAAATTGGTAATCAATGGCAAGGGGTGACTCAAACGGGTTTGAGTTTGGCTTTTTGTAAAATCGCGATCGAAGCTCATAATGGTCGTTTTTCTGTGGCCAATCGACAACCAAATGGTGCTATTTTTACGGTGGAAATTTAATCTAAGATTACCCCCTAACCCTGCGGTTTGGGGGGTTTGCAGCCATTAAAAACGCGTATTTCCTGAATCTGATGAGTTATATTTTAACTCATCAATATCTTTGAGTAATTGTTAGGCAAACGCGGAGGAGCCTAAATCAGGGGGGACATCTTGCCAACGTCCTTGGCCGACTGCTTGTATTGCCTCTTTTAAGGATACATCTCCAGTATAGATGGCTTTGCCAACGATCGCGCTTTTCACGCCCATTGGTTCCAATGTTAATAAATTAAGTAAATCCGCGATGGAACTAACACCACCGGAGGCAATAATAGGAATAGAAATAGCCTCAGCTAATTCTCGTAATGCTTCTAAATTCGGCCCCGCAAGAGTACCATCGCGATGAATATCTGTATAAATGATTTCTGCGGCTCCTAATTGTTGCATCCGCGCCGCGAGTTCTGTGGCTAAAACTTCCGAAGTTTCTAACCATCCTCTGGTGGCAACTTTGCCGTTTCTCGCGTCAATACCGACTAAGATTTGCCCCGGAAATTCGGCACATAATTCCGCGACAATATCCGGTTTTTCGACGGCAATCGTTCCTAAAATTCCCCGTTTAACACCAATATTTAATACACGAGAAACCGAAGCGTGATCGCGTAATCCGCCCCCCACTTGACAAGGAATATTAATTGTGTTAACAATAGCTTCAATAACTTTTAAATTGGTAGATTGACCGGATTTTGCCCCATCTAAATCGACTAAATGTAATAAAGTCGCGCCTTGATCAACCCATTGTTTCGCAACCTCAACGGGATTTTCATTAAAAGTTTGTGATCGGCCATAATCTCCCTGATATAATCGCACACAACGGCCTTCTAATAAATCAATAGCAGGAATAACATTCATGGTAATTTTTCTCTAGTAGGAAAACGGCCTTGCTCCTGGGGAGCAATAACGGGGGTTAAGATTGACTCAGAAACCTAGTTAAATAAACCGGGTTTCTTCTCCCATAGCAAAACCGTGTCCTATAATTGTATCAGAGTTTAACAGTAGGACGACGAATACTCTTAGGAAATAAACGCTGAATCATCGCGTCGCGTTCTTGAGGAGTTTCTTTCGCCCATCGAGATAAACTTTCATAGAAAAAGAAAGAGACTCCCGATAAACCCCGTCGTCTCACTTCTTGAACTTGTGCTTCTATGTTTTTTGATGGCATGGGATTATCTTTTAATCCCGTTAAAATTCCAATAGCTACGGGAATATGAGTCCGGGCTAATTTTAATTCTTCCCGATCTAATTCCGTCATAAATCGCTTAATATCTTCCCGATAAACCTGTAAGACTAATTCCTCAATATATCCGCGTCTTTCCCATGTAAACCAGTCTTGAATATGCACAGGTAAGGAAAAATGTAAGGGATTAGGAGATAGGGAAATAATACACTTTTGTTTTTTCGCTTTAATGGCTCGAAATAATTTCTCGACAAATTCATTAAAGCGATCGGCACGCCAGCGCACCCAATAACTTTCTTGAAAATTATCTGAGGGTGGACTTTTCAAGTCTTTTTGATACATGGCTACGGTGTAACTATCATAACCAAATTCCGTGGGTAAACTAAAATGATCGTCAAATTGAATCCCCTCTACATCGTATTTCGTGATAATTTCTAACACTAAATCGAGAATAAATTTTTGCACTTCAGGATGAAAGGGATTTAACCATACGCGATCGTGAATACCTTCTTGCCAAATCTTCTTTCCATCACGGCGTTGAGTTACCCAGTCTGGGTGTTTTTTCACTAACTCTGAATCCGGTGATGACATAAAACCAAACTCAAACCAAGGAATAACCGACATCCCTTTTTTATGTCCTAAATCAATTATTTCTTTGAGGACATCTCTACCTTCTAATTCAGGGGTTTGATCCATCGCGACTCCTGAAACTCGTTGAGAAACTCCGCTAGGATAAAGGGTATAACCTTCTTGCCAAACGGTGGGATAAAGGGTATTAAAATTTAGTTTGTCCAGACGATTAATGGCTTTTTTTAACTCCTCTGGTACAAAATAAATATCACTGTCAATATTTGTCAGCCAAACTCCGCGGATCTCCGTGAAAGGGAGTCGCCAAAGTATCGCGGGGACATTATAAGCCGTTGCTTTGGTGACGGTTAATAGGGTAAAGGTAAATGCCAGCACTAGCGCGATCGTGTTGCGCCATTTGTATCGTTTCATCGTAAGCTCCTAAACACTTCACACATTTTCCCACCTAAATACCTCATACCAACAGCTTGACATATTGACAGAGCTGGTGTAAGATCCTATCTGATTGTGATCTAGATCGTCTTTTACCGTGATGTAACTCACACAAAAATATTAGATAAATAGTTATATTTTAACTGAAGTATAACTATAATTTATGAATTATTCACCAAATTCAAAGGAAGGGTATGTAAAATGTTTGGTCTTATTGTCATGGTACTGGTGATGGGGGGATTAATCGCGTTCCTGTGCGTTAACTCCTCAGAAGAAGTCCCCAAACTCCTCACCGTAGCGATCGCGGGGATTAGTGGAATGTGCGCGTTAGTCTTTGCCCCTTGGCAAGTACAATTAGTCTTACTCGTTTTTGTTCTCTTCACTACCCGTAATATTGCTTAATCAAGAAAGAAGGAAGAAGGAAGAAGGAAGAAGGAAGAAGGCTAACCGTTAATAGTTAACCCTTTCCTCTTCGGAACACTTCACACGCCACACAAGAAGACAACTGTAATTCTCTAATTCAGCCGTAATATCTTCTTTAGTTCTAAAGTAGCCCCTTCTATCGCGAAACGACTTCGGCGTAAATTAACCGGTAGTATTTTTGATGTTTTCAGTATCAGGAATATAGGGTTGATTATTCATGGTAAGTTCCACTCCATTTATCGCATATGAAAAGGAACAGAAGAAGAAGGAATGAACCACAAAGGCACAGAGAACACAGAGGAAGAAGGCGGAAGGCTAACCGTTAATAGTTAGTTAACCTTTTCCTTTTTATTCACTGCACAATAACGGGTTTCAGATTCTTGTAATAAGGGAGATTCCCGTGTAAAATTCATTCACTTTTCTCCGGTAATTCTTGTTTTAAATTATCACAATTAGTCCTGTTTATTTCTCCCTTTTTTATAATTCAATTATTATTAATCAAAACATTTTCTACCACATTGTTTGATTGTCCTAAAACCAATAATCCTATCGGAGCAGTACCCGGTAGTAAAGACAATTTAGTGAGATTATAAAGTATAAAATGTGCTTTTTTACCCGTCCCCCAAAATGCTATTTTTAGTATTTTCTAATAACAATGAGACACTTTAAATATCTATCGCAAGTCCTTAGTGTAATTTTTTTTGATTGATCAATTTTAGTGGAAATGATCATATTTTTTCAGAGGAATTCCTGCCTCATAATTACCTCTTCTGATCGTGTCTTAGTGGTGTATTACTTCTGACGAATTCCTTGTTAAAATGATGATATAGCATTTTTAAATGAGATGTAAATGCAGGGCTCTGATCCCGTCACAGGCAAGATGCCTGTGCCACAAGTTTTACTTCTGAAATGGAAAGACTATATTTGTTGGGTTTTGTGACGCTCAACCCAACCGACAAAAAAATGGCGCAGGTATTGATATAGAGAAACCGGGTTTCTGGATAAAAACCCTACTTTTGAGGGAATAATTATTAACAAAAACCCGGTTTCTTGGCTTCTTTTGCCACTTATTTAATTTTCTTAAGAATGGGAGGCTTGTCGATCAGACTCTAAACGCGATCGCTCCTGAATAAAAGACTCCACCAAAGCCACATCATCATTACTACCAATAATTAAAGGAGTACGTTCATGTAATTTAGTTGGAATTACATCTAAAATATCTTGAGTACCCGTACTGGCACGGCCTCCCGCTTGTGCCATTAAAAATGCCAAAGGAGCCGACTCATATAATAACCGTAATTTCCCCTCCGGTTTTTTCACCGTACCCGGATATAAAAACACTCCACCTTGATATAAAATCCGATGGAAATCTCCCACTAATGCGCCACCATAACGAGCCGTATAACCCTCATGACGATGCACATAACGAATATAATCACGAAGAGATTCATCCCACTGCCAAAAATTCCCCTCATTGACACTATAAATCGGACCATGTTCTGGGATTTTAATATTTTCGTTAGCCAAGATAAACTCACCCAAACTCGGATCAAGAGTAAACGCGTGAACCCCCGTGCCAATGGAATAAACCAACATGGTACTAGGACCATAAAGAATATAACCCGCGGCTAATTGTTTATGTCCCTCTTGTAACAGATCCCGTGCTTCCCCATCCTCATCCATTCCCTCTTGTTGACGAATGGAGAAAATCGATCCCACATTCAAATTAATATCCAGATTAGAAGAGCCATCCAAGGGATCATAGAGCAAGCTATAGCGTCCAATGGGGCAATTTTCAGGAATATAATAGGGTTTGTCCATCTCCTCAGATGCCAAACGACAGACTAACCCACTTTGTTTAAAAACCGAAATAAAGACATCATTGGCATAGATATCCATTTTTTTCACAGACTCACCCTGGACATTTACATTACCTGTAAAGCCCAGAGCATCATCCATAATACCCGCACGACTAAGGCGACGCGCAATCAATTTACCCGCGAGAGCAATACGACTCATCAGCGCGCTAATATCTTGGGCATCACCCGAAAAACTATGAAGTTGTTGGAGTACATGACGCGATAACGTCATACAGTCGCGATCTAACGCGACTTCTTGATCAAGATTTCCTAAAAGGGTTTCTTGTTTTTGTCCTAGTCCCATGATTTAATTTCCTCCCTATAAAGTTAAGGGTAGTTGATACCGTTGAGTAATGAGAGAATTAGCCAATTTCACTCAACGGATCAGCTATTAACTTCTATGTTAGGGATCGCGAATCAAAAAACCAGGAAAATTAAACTCAAATTTAGTTTGAGAGTCAAAGATCAGCTAGGCCACACTATCGCGTTGTGAAAATGCTTCGTGAAAATTCTAGAAGCGATCTCTTCGCCCCCGAAAACCACCACCATTTCCCTCTTCTTTGGGTTTGGCTTTATTCACTCGTAATTGACGACCCATCCATTCCGCCCCATCTAACTCTGAGATCGCGGCATCTTCTTGGGCATCGTCATTCATTTCGACAAAGGCAAAACCGCGCATCCGGCCTGTTTCGCGGTCTGTGGGTAAAACTACTCGTTTTACAGTACCGTAATCTGCAAATACCGACTTGAGATCATCTTCAGTAGCGCGGTAGGAGAGATTTCCAATATAAATGGTCATGTTGTGAATCAGAAAGCTTAACAAACAACTCAAGTCCAGTTGCTCTTTAGATGAAGAAGTGGCTAAAGCTCACTCATTTTCTAAGGACTCACTTGCTGAATGAGCAGAACCCAACCACTTGAAGTGGACAA
Organism: Microcoleaceae cyanobacterium bin_387; assembly: GCA_037440985.1. Classification (GTDB taxonomy): domain Bacteria; phylum Cyanobacteriota; class Cyanobacteriia; order Cyanobacteriales; family Microcoleaceae; genus JBEDKD01. Next base: position 5,637 of record JBBITB010000026.1, on the reverse strand, counting down.
GGGAGATTTTCGACTCAACTCGCGATCGCAATGAACTTATCTTTTATATTATCACCTATTGAGAGTGGATCAAATAGTGTTGTAGCTTACCAACGTGAAAAATCCGCCCATTTCGATCAAAAAACCACCCAGGATGCGGGTGGTGAAAATATTAATCAATGGAAATGGACTGAGGTCCACTGTTTTTCGTATTATTATTTTCGGAAGTGGGTGCTGTATAAGCACTTGAGGCTCCCTGTTGGTCTAACCAGCTCTTCACAGGATCATCTGAAAGATTGAGTCGGAGCAGGCCGGAGAAAAATCCCCCGAAAAACGCAATGGGTTCTTTCGTGACTTCTTTCAGCAGGGGTGTTATTTCATTGATGAACATAAACGCGTCCTTTTGCTCCTAGCATTTACTTTGGCTTGGATTCTAACTTAATTCTATCTGGTCGTGCTATCCTCCAAGGGCATTTCTCGCCTCTTGGGCTACTTGCTCTACTTGATCTTGACTTAATTGTTGTAAAAGTGCCAACGCGTCGGAACCCCCTAACCTTGTTAAAGCTTGTACTACTCGATAGCGTATTTGCCAATCGGAATTAGTCGCGTAGGGACTTAATAACGCGATCGCCCGAATATCTCCTAATTCTCCCAGAGCATTAATCGCGACTGTTTTAATCAGTTCATTATCTGAGTTCAGAGCCTCTTCTAAGAGTTCAAAGGCTCTTGGTTCTCCTATTTCCCCTAAAACTGCCACAATACTGAGTTTGACTAACCATTCTGAAGTCTTATGGTAGACCTCTTGTAAATCATCAAAGGCTTCGCGCAATTTCAGACCCCCGATCGCGTCCGCCGCGGCCGCTTGCACATCCATTTCCGGGTCATTATGCAAACTGTCCCTTAGTAGGTCCCAAGATTTTTTTAAGTCCTGTGTGCCTAGAGTTGCCATCTGACAAACCGCGGTATATCGCACTCGCGCATTTTTATCAGCCATCGCCCTTTGTGCTAATTCAAACGCGATCGGCTCTTCTAATTGCCGAAATTGATTCACTGCCCGGAGGCGATCGCCGAAATCTTCGGAACTCAATAATTCTTGGACAGACTCAGGAGTAATACTCATGGGATTGGGGAATGGGGATTGAGGAATAATAGGAGGGATAATAGGAAAAAATATTCGGTCTTAGCTGGCTGCCATCGCGCGTACAATATCCCCCCTTGTGAGGATACCCACCAATTTACCCGTATGATCCAACACAGGTAAACGATTGATATGACGCTCGTGCATCAGTTTCGCCGCGTCCTTGAGCAGTTTATCGGGAGTAATCGTAATAATAGGTTCAGAACTCATTACTTCTCCCACCGTTTGCCCCAAAGCTTTGTGGAGGTCTCGTTCGTAACGCCCCGGATTTTCCAAATAAATGACACTATCAAGTAACATGATATAAGCCGGAGGAGTCACCTCTGTTTCCTGCCACATTAAATCAGTTTCAGAAATGATCCCCACTAATTTCCCTGTGTCATCCACCACAGGAAGACCACTAATACGTCGGTCTGCCAAAATCTGAATGGCTTCTTTTAGCGGCTGATCCGGTCGTGCCAATATCGGATCGCGACTCATTACTTCGGCTACTGTTTTGGACATGATCGGTGATTTTATATCTGTTTTCCCTTGCTTTTCCATCATAAAGCAAAGTGTCACAGCTTTTTTCATCCCTCAATTGCGATGATTTACCTTTATCTTGGGTACTATGCCCTTTTGAGGCGCGTACCCCTTCGGGTTGGCTTCCCCTCAATCTTTTCAGGAAAGATTAATCCCCTACCATACTTTCCTTTTTTGTGCAACCCCTTAAATGTAAATTTTTGTATTTATTGAAACCGCTCCTAAACGCAGATAAACGCAGATGAGGATCAACACAGATATGTTTGTGATGGAACAAAAAAGTCCCTCTTTCCAGTTAATCTCATCAAAATCCGTGACTCATGGACAAAACTAACGACGAAACACTATCTTCTCCCTTAACTGTTCCCTCTGTTTTAGTATGTCAATATCAATCTTGTCTCAGAAATGGTGCATCAGAAGTCCTCACGGCTTTTCAAGGAATGGAAATTCCGGGTTACATCGTGCAAGAGAGTAATTGTCAAGGACAATGTAGTGTCGGTCCCACAGTTCGAGTTATTCCAGAAGAAATTTGGTATTATCGCGTGAAACCTACTGATGTCCCCCTTATTGTGGAACAACATCTTAAGGGGGGTACTCCAGTCGAAGCGTTACTCAATCCTCGCATTCATATCCGTTTTTCTGGGTAATCGGGGATTGGTGATTGGCGATTGGTGATTGGCGATTGGGAAGGGGCAGCCCAAGGCAAAGAGCAGAAATTAGGGGAGCATCTCATTTTGGGAAATTGGTAGTGGGAGTCAAAGGCTCCCTCTGTACTCCCTCGCGAGGGAGACGCTCTGATGCTCCGCACAGGCTACGCCAACCCACTACAGGTTTTTTTGCCAATTTGAGATGCTCCCGAAATTAGCAAGGGATTTGGTAGTAGTGCATAAGTAGCACCACCAGGAATTTTTAATGGATGTAACAGATGAGTTATTTGTTTTTCTCCCCATCTCCCTCTCTCTCCATTACCAATCCCCTATCCCCTATCACCAATCCCCATTACCCTATCAAGACATCCGAAAAAACCCAAGATTTGATTAATTGATTGACTTGTTCAGGCACTTCATCATGGGGACAATGACCCGCATGAAGAAAATTTTCCTTTAAGGTGGGATAATATTGCCGAAACTTCGCGCTTCTTTCTTGGCAATTCATCCAGGGATCGCCTTCTCCCCATATCATTAATAAAGGACATTTTAATTGTTGTAATAGCTCATCCACTTTTGCCCCTTGTTTTGTCCTAAATACTGAAGCAAATACTTGGGATGCACCACGATCGCGCGCGGGTTGATAAATTTCTTCTACCAATTGATCCGTTACAGCACTTTTATCTAAATAAACCTTTTCCAAGGTTTTCCGAATAATTGACTTTTGTCGCACATATTGAAATAACAAAAAACTGACCCAATTTTGGCGAAATAAACTCCCTATTACCCCGGAACTGATTTTCTTTAACAAAGGTGGTTCCGGTTTCGGTGTCGTTTCACTAAAAGGTCCAGCACTATTAATTAATACTAACCCCAGAGCTGAACTCGGACGTTGCGCCCCTAGACATAAAGACGAATAACCTCCTAAAGAATTACCCACGAGGATCACGGGTTTACCAATGACATTGGTAATAAAATCATGCAATTGATCGCGCCATAAATCCCCACTATATTCCCAATTAGGTTTGGCAGAACGACCAAATCCTAATAAATCGATCGCCCATACCTCAAAATCTTTCTCTAATCCAGTGATATTTTTGCGCCAATGATCCGTAGAAGCCCCAAATCCATGAATAAATAACAAGGGAGCGCGATCGTGACGAGCTTCTCCACCACGGACATAATAAATAGATTGTTCTCGCCATTGCCAATAATTTCCCAAGCCGCGAGTGGTTTGTAATTGTGTCATTAGTTACTAACTATAAGTAAAAACACGGAGTATTGTAACAAATCATACATCTCTTGAGGGAAAAAAGGTAACATAATGTTTGCATTTGTTAAACATTTTGATAATCTAAGGATATCAATCCATTTTTCCTGTAATGGATTGAGTATTTTATCAATAAGGGGGCGCAACCATGCCGAGTTTCACCATAGTGAAAAAAACTGAGAAAGTCCTTGACAAACATCGCTATTTTTGCTACAATGATTACCTTCTTTCTATTGTAACAGGAAAAGAAGCCGCAAAAATATGGAATATTGAAGGAATATCAAGAAAAGCATTTAAGATAGAGTTAGACCCCAATGAAAAGCAACTAACATTAATGGCTAAAGATGCCGGAAAACTATGTTATGCTGGGATTTGGGGTCTTGATCTTTGTCTGAATACTGGGTCTAAGGAGACAGCTACTTAATGGAAATTGCAAGTTATCAATCAATTTAGAAAATGATAATCCTGATGGGAAAAATCAGGTAATGGCGGTAAGTTCTACCGTGTCAGCTTGTGGAGAGTCGAAGACTACAGACAGTTGTCCGTAGGACTCTGCGAAGCAGGAAGTGAACACTAAAACTATCTAGTTTCAGTTACAACAGTGATGTAGGTAGTTTTGGGTAGGTTTCCAAGAACTGTGTGAACCATATCCACCTGAAGGCGAGGGAGTTTTCTCTGTGATTGCTATTTCTCCACGTCCAGTAGGACGCAACTGGGTCACGATTAGTTTCGCTTCTACTCTTTATCTCTGTCCCATTTTGGACCAGCTCCTCGCAGAGGTTCCCCTGGTTTACCGGGCTGAGGTTCATCTAGGGCTTCAAGAAGCGTTAGTCAATGCTGCAAAGCATGGAAACAAATTAGATCCCAGTAAAACTGTGTTTGTGCGTTTTTCCATAACGAATAACCAATATTGGTGGATCATTTCCGATGAAGGCTCAGGGTTTAAAGCCCCCTGTTCCTGTCATATCACTTCTTTCCCAGATCAATGTTGTACCGATTCCTCTAACCCCCCCCACGTCGAACAAGAATGTGGGCGGGGGTTATTTATTCTTTATCAGATTTTCGATTCTGTGGAGTGGAACTCCCAAGGCACGGAATTAAGGCTATGTAAAGAAATTTCTCATCGATCGCGCTTTCCTTTAGTTTGCTGATAACTGGGAGGCCTCCTGTTATGCGGGATCGACTGTTCGATGTCCATGAGTGGGACAGGGAGGAGCTGTAACACTCCGATCTAACCAACCTACGGCTTGTTGTAGCCGAGGGATAGCTTCATTGGGTTGCTCTTTGATTAAAAAAACAAGGGCTGCGGAAGCTTGTTCGCTGGCTCTTGCCTGACGGTTAGACTTAAGACGATGCCAGTCTTTTTCGGAAATTGCCAGTCGGTTTGCTAATACCTGGGCAAGTTCCAGTGTAGTCAATTCATTGATGTTTGAATTTTCGAGGGTTTGAGGTGCTTGAAGCATCTTCTTTTTCTGCCAAATCACTGCATTATTATTTTGATATCCTAATATTGATTTCTTCTCTTTGCCATGACTAGGCCTCCTCAACCTTCTCCCCCCCATCCCAGTAATAATGATGATATTGAGTTTGAACAAGCTTTAGCCGATGTGGAGCGTCAGTGGCAATCTCTTCTGGGGCGTTATGCCCAAATCAAGCGCGATCGCGATCGTCAGGCCGAATTAGAAAATCGTCGGGAAGACATCTGGGAACAAATACGCGAAAACCCCTTACCCGAACTAAAAGAAGAATTAGAACAAATTAAACGAGAACTCGAAACCATTGAAATTAACCTCGAAAGTAGTCTCTTTTCCTGGGGAAGTCTTAAGGAACCCTTTTGGCAAGCCGTCCGTTTTGGTGGACTGGGTATAGTTTTAGGCTGGCTGTTAAAATCCTGTGTCCGATAAAATCGGTGACAGTTGACAGTTGACAGTTGACAGTTGACAGTTGACAATGATCAATTATAGGACTTACGCACTGCAAGGATGGCGTAATTTCTTAGTGCGTAAGTCCTATTTTATAACCTTTGAGGAAAACTCTTGCTGTATAAGCTTTTTGGCGAGTTTTTACATACTAAGTTCGGT
>JBBITB010000025.1:16714-62639 GCA_037440985.1 Microcoleaceae cyanobacterium bin_387 | reverse complement strand
GGCAGGGCTGCGTCATTCTCAAGATAAAAATGCAATTGTTAGGGGCTAAACACATTGGAATATAAGGAAAATAAGACCTATTTAGGCACAATTAATATTTCATGTGGAAATAGAGCCCAAAATCCTTACTAGCTCAGGGTTTGAGCAGTTGGAAAAATTTAGAATGACGCAGCCCTGCTTTATAAGGGGGGTTGGGGGGATCAAGAATCTCAGATGTTATCCTTAGCAACTTACCTCAAGAGAGTAATAACTTTAGTCACACCTCATCATTATCTATCCTTTAAAATTCGCAAGGCTTGAGCTCCCAAAAAGAAAAAACCAATAGCCCCTAATAAAGTCAGACTATTCGCGATTAAATCCGGTGTGAAAAAATTTTCCATGAAAGTACCTCCTACAACAAAATCCTATTTAGGCAAAACGAGGAACGAAACTACCGATAGTTTACAGCAAGGTATATCATTTTGACGATAAAACATTATGTCGCAATAAAAATAAAGACACTCCTTGACACTAAGCAAAGGCAGTTACTCAAGTTGTATCAGTTTATGGTAAGTTAAACAATAGACAAAATCCCATCTCTGCAAAAAGGAGTGAGTTACCATGCAATTTGAAAACCCAGTTCAAGAAGCCTGCTATCATAAAATCGCCCAATGGATGCAAGAATTATACGGGAAATTTCCCTGCGCCCGCGAAGATAGCCCCGGACTTGCTATTTTTATGGGTTCGGCTTTAGTGGAAATCTTTGTCTTTCCTTGGGGAGAAGATGACGCGATTATTAATACTCGTTCTTTTGTGGTAACAGGTGCAGAAATTGTCCCCGATTTAATGCGTTACCTCCTCCGAGAAAATAGCAATATGCGTTTTGGGGCCTTTGGCATTGATGAAAATGGCGATATTGTTTTTGAACATACTATTGTTGGCTCAACTTGTGATAAAAAAGAATTAGAGTCCTCCGTCGCGGCAGTGTTAGAAGTTTCTGATGATTATGATGATAAAATTGTAGAACGTTGGGGCGGAAAACGAGCCCTTGATCGCATTAAATAGGTAAAAATACTATGAGTGATTTATTTAAGGGGTTTGATGAATTATTAGAACTCGCCAAAAAGCTTGAAGAAAAAATCCAAAGTGGTGAAGTGAAAACGAGTTTTCAGGTAAACTCTTTTAGTAATATTCCTTCTCAAGGGAATATTCCCAGAAAACCCGTAACCGTGAGCAATTTTGGGACTCAAACCCCTAATTCTGTATCAGAACCTATTATCACTCCCCCTCCCAAAGAGGCGAAACAAACTGAAGTGAAATTGTCTCAAGTGGGGGGGTTAACTGAGGTTATTAAAGAATTAAGAGAATTAGTTGAACTTCCCCTCAAGCACCCAGAAATTTTAGCAAAATTAGGTTTAGAACCCCCTCATGGTGTCTTATTAGTCGGCCCTCCGGGTACGGGAAAAACTCTGACGGCAAGGGCTTTGGCCGAAGAATTAGGAGTCAATTATATCGCGATTATTGGCCCGGAAGTTATGGGCAAATATTATGGGGAAGCGGAAGGAAAATTGCGACAAATTTTTGACCAAGCTTCTCGTAACACCCCCTGTTTAGTATTTATTGATGAAATTGATAGTCTTGCGCCCGATCGCGCTAAAGTAGAAGGAGAAGTTGAAAAGCGTTTAGTCGCGCAATTATTAGGATTAATGGACGGTTTTGCCAAAATGTCTGGGGTGATTATTTTAGCAGCAACAAATCGCCCAGAGCATTTAGATCCGGCTTTAAGACGACCCGGACGTTTCGATCGAGAAATACAATTTCGGGTTCCTGATCGCGAGGGACGAATAGAGATATTAAAAATAATAACACAAAAAATGCCCTTAAGTCAAGAGGTAAATATAGAAGAAATTGCCGATTTTTCCTTGGGATTTGTCGGGGCAGATTTAAAAGCCTTATGTCAGAAAGCCGCGTATTTTGCCCTCCGTCGTCAAATAGTTTCATTGGATGAACCCCTACCGGAGATAATGACAATAAATCGAGAGGATTTTTTCTTAGCCATTCAAGAAATAAAGCCTTCGGTTTTGCGCTCAGTTTCCATCGAATCGCCCCAAGTCAAGTGGGAAGAAATCGGCGGTTTAGAGACAATTAAACAGATTTTGCAAGAGTCAGTAGAAGGACAATTACTCTATCCTGAATTGTATGCCAAAACTGGAGCTAAAGTACCACGGGGGATTTTATTATATGGGCCTCCGGGGACGGGAAAAACACTACTCGCGAAGGCCGTTGCTTCCCAAGCTAGAGCTAATTTTATCGGTGTAAATGGGCCAGAATTATTAAGTCGATGGGTAGGGGATGCCGAACAAGCGGTGAGGGAGTTATTTAGAAAGGCAAGACAGGCTTCCCCCTGTGTCATTTTTCTCGATGAAGTGGATACTTTAGCACCCGTAAGAGGTAGTTATCTCGGAGATTCTGGAGTAAGCGATCGCGTAGTTGGTCAACTTTTAACCGAATTAGACGGTTTACAAAATGCCGTGCAAATTTTACTAATTTGTGCCACAAATCGGCCCGATGCTTTAGATCCCGCGTTGTTAAGATCGGGGCGATTAGATTTACAATTAAAGGTAGATTTACCTGATGATAATAGTCGGTTAGCTATTTTACAAGTCCATAATCAAGATCGTCCGATTGTGGGGGTTGACTTTGCTCATTTAGCCAGAGAAACCGAGGGATGGAATGGGGCAGATTTAGCTTTATTAAGTAATCAAGCAGCCTTAGAAGCGATTCGTCGTTATCGCGCTTTAGGATTAAGTGATCCCTCTTTGATTGAGATTACGGGAGAGGATTTTCAACGGGCTTTTTTAGGGTTAATTGCCCAAAGGGGTATTTAGTTGGAGGGGGGAGAATAGGACGAGATCATATTGTTGACAAATCTTATGGCATCTATTACACTCGATTAGGTAAGTTGCTAGTTAGAATAAAAACATGATTCTCGCTTTTTTGTAGATCAATTACTATAGTTAATTATGAAGCCTACACTAATTTCAGCACATATTGAAAATTACAAAAGCCTAGGTTCTATTGATTTAAACTTCAAAGACTTAACTATTATAGTGGGAGCAAATTCCAGTGGAAAGTCAAATTGTTTAGAATCTTTAAGCATTCTCAGAACCTTAGTTAGAGAGGGTTCAACACCACCTTTACGTTGGTTAGATGAAATGCAAAAAGTGGGTACAAATGAAGACATAAAACTCACGATAACGTTAAAAGAGGCAAAGAAACAGGCAGAGTATCGTATATCAATTGCTAAAAATGCTGAGGTTGATTCCGACAGTAGCCAAATCTCTCAGGAAACTTTGACAGTAGGAAAAACAAAGGTAATTGATATTAATAATGGCGCAGGAAAAGTGCGTGATGAAGATGGTAAAAATATTCAAGATTATCAGTCTAAACCGCAAATTCTAGCTCTAAAATTTGCGGGTAATTTTGGCAAAAAACCAGTCACTTCTCATCTAGCAGAGTTTATGAGAAGATGGGAGTTTTATGATTTAGATCCAGATTATATCAGACTAGATGATGAGCGACTTTTTCCTTCTGAAAAAGCCGTGACAAGCTTAGATCGGTATGGTTTACAAGTTCAAGATTTATTAAAGCATTGGTATATAGAACAAAGGGAAAAATTTGAAGAGATTAATCAAGAGATTGAAAACTACTTAAATATTAAGCTAAAGTTATTCCGTCAAGAGGAAAAATCTATTTTAAAAGTTATAGAGCAAGATGGTTCGGAGGTGCGTTTTTCTAGCCTATCAGATGGTACACTTCGGATCATAGCTTATTGTACCCTTCTGCACATAGCAGAAGGGCCGACATTAATTGGTATTGAAGAGCCAGAAAGAAATCTTCATCCTGGTATTTTAAAGGATATTGCCGCGATTATCAAGAGATTATCTCAAAAAATGCAAGTAGTGATTACAACTCATAGTTCTCAACTCCTTGATTGTTTTACATTAGAAGATATTAATTCTGATGTTTCTGTAATTCTATTGAAGAAAAGTAGAAGTGTTGGCACAGAAGCTTTTCAATTAGAAAATTTGAGCAAAGATTGCGAAGATTTATCAGAATGGATGGCTGATTTTGGAGTAGGTAGTGCGATATATCATAGTAATCTTTTACAGGAAATATTAAATAGTTAATATAGGTAGGATGCTTATGGAGCGTGTTTTAATTTGGACTCCTGAGTCTGATACAGATAGTAAAGCAGTTTGTTTTATCGCGGAAAAGATTATTAATTATTATGGAATTGAACTCCAAGTTAATGCCGGAACAAAACAAGGATTTAATCAAGTGGCAAGCAGGCCTGATGGACTGATGAAGGCGGTTAATATATATTTAAAAAATCATCGTTTAGTGATTTTTTTACTTGATGCGGATGGTTTACAATCTCAAGAAAGAAGAAAAAGAGAAGAAAACTCTCTTATTAATAAAGTTAATAAGGTTGTCAAACAGTCAAAAGGGAAGGCGGTATTGGTACTGATTAAACAGGAGCTTGAAGCTTGGTTATTAGTTGATTATCTAGGAATTTGCTGTTTTTTTACAAAAGATCCTAAAAATAGGGAAAGAGAGAAATGGATTAAGTTTGCGAAAAAGCATCAAATTGGGAGAACTGATTTAATTACCGAAGCTGAATTAGGTGGTAAAAATGCCAAGGAATACCTTATGGAACTTTCTCGAAAGATATTGCAAATAGCTAATCCTAATTTAGACAAAAAGGATCTTAAGAAAAATCAGTATAGTGAACAAATTTCTGATCAAGTAGCCCAATGTATTGAGATTAATAAGATAAGTCTTTCTCGAAATGATTCTTTAGCTGAATTTGCTGATTATTTGAAGTCTGATCCCCTTCTTCTCGACACAACTCTTAATGATTCATAGTTGTTTGATGGAAAAAACAGCCGCGTGATGATGAAAATATATTGCCGAAAAAACAGATATTTGCTATACTGGAGACAACCTCAATTTTTATGTGGTTATGAGTTCAATAGAGCCACTAATGAAGTAGAATTAATTTGACTAGGGAGCGAGACGCTCCCACTACCAATTTATAATTAAGAGATGCTTCCAAAGAAACGTCGTGATGAAGTCCGACGCGGTTTGATTCAACCCATCCCTGGTGATGAAGCATTAGCTCAATTTAGACGTATACTATAACTAAGAAACCAACAGGACTTTTTTGAACACTAAATATATAAACTTCCCATCTCTCAGAGAATCAGAAATACAGGGGAGATACCTGTGCTACTTTAAATTAATCTTTTTTTACCGGATTTGGTATAATTATCTCAAGTCATAAATGAGGATCAAATGGAAGGATTAGAAAATTTAGGTATTCCCCTCGCGCCAGAGGGTTATAAATCCGGTTTTGTTGCCATTATTGGCCGTCCGAATGTCGGCAAATCAACTTTAATGAATTTGTTAGTCGGCCAAAAAATCGCGATTACTTCCCCCGTCGCACAAACCACTCGTAACCGTTTACGCGGAATTTTAACTACTCCTAACGCGCAAATTATTTTTGTTGATACTCCGGGTATTCATAAACCTCATCATCAATTAGGTAAGGTTTTAGTACAAAACGCCCGTTTAGCGATTCAATCTGTTGATGTGGTTTTATTTGTTGTGGATGGTAGTGTTGATGCGGGAGGAGGCGATCGCTTTATTGTCGAACTTCTCAATAATATTGAAATACCCGTGATTTTAGGGTTAAATAAATGTGATTTACAATCCTCGGAATCTGAATTTTTTGATAAAACTTATCGAGAAATTATTCACGAGCATCAATGGCCTATTATCAAATTTTCTGCCTTAACTGGTGATGGGATTGATGTTTTACAAGAAAAGTTAATTGAAAATTTAGAAATAGGCCCTTATTATTATCCCCCCGATTTAGTTACTGATCAACCCGAACGATTTATTATGGGGGAATTGATCCGTGAACAAATTTTATTATTAACACGCGAAGAAATCCCTCATTCCGTCGCGATCGCGATCGATAGTGTCCAAGAAGAAGAAAAAATTACACGGGTATTCGCAACAATTCATGTAGAAAGGGATTCCCAAAAGGGCATTATTATTGGTAAAGGAGGTACTATGTTAAAAGAAATTGGCAGTGCTGCACGAGTGCAAATTCAAAAATTAATCGAGGGAAAAGTCCATTTAGAGCTATTTGTCAAAGTACAACCAAAATGGCGACAATCTCGCGTTCGTTTGGCCCAATTTGGTTATCAAGTAGAGCAGTAATTTTAAACAAGGAAGAAGGAATCTGTCAGGGACTTAACTCACTGTCTGTTTTTTATTTCTCAATCTTAGTTGAAATGAATACAGCACTTTTCGATATTATGAGGTACGTTAGATCCCCCCTAGCCCCCCTTAAGAAGGGGGGGACAAAGAAAGTCCCCCTTCGATCGGGGGATTTAGGGGGATCAAGATGTACTGCATAGCAGAGGAAACTGCTGTATAATCCTCTTTACAGGAATTGAGTTATTACCAGGGGTTTTAACTTCTGCGGGATGGGAGGTTTTTCCTGAAGTTGACACCAATGGTTAACTATTCGCTTTAAGGGCGGGTTAATTGCTATTTTCCAAACATAACCGGAATAGGGATAAACCCGCCCCTAGTGGGGATTAATTACGCATTTCTGCATAGGCCGCATAAACCGCTTTTACATTATACCAATTTAAGAAAACCCGGGCTATTTCTAAGGCTAATTGAGGTTTTCCTTGATCAATTACCCATTGTAAAAAACCGACCATTGTCTTTTCATTTAAAATCCCCCCTAGGGATAAAACTCCCCATAAAATTTTATGTATCCATGTCATTTGAATCATCATTTTAACTTCAAAACAGGGATGTTTTTGATAAAAAATAACCCCCATTCTACCCCGTTGTTTTTCCCGTTCGATCATCCGATTAATTTGATTTAATTGAAAAGCCGGATGCCAATGATATCCCACAGCATCGGGACATTTAATTAATTTTAAACCTAATTTTTTTAATCTTACTCCTAATTCTAAATCTTCCCAGCCATATTCTTGAAAACTGGTATCAAATAATCCGGCTTTGATTAACCAATGACGACCGATCGCGACATTTCCGGTAGCAAAATAAGCGGCAGAAAAATCGGTAATTTTATAGGGTTCCGAGGTAGGATTATCAAAATTACAAGTATTAATAACTCGACCATAGGTGAAGACATCATCGCGTTCTTTCATGGCTTCTGTCAACGCGATCGCGTGGGATTGTAAAAAGATTTCTGTGACGACTAAATCACTATCAATAAAAATAATCGTATCACCTTTGGCTAATTCTACCCCCAAATTACGGGCAGCAGCAGGGCCCTGATGAGATTGGGAAAAAGTACGAACATGGGGAACGCGATCGAAGTTAGCCTCGATCCATTCTAAAGTACCATCCGTGGAACCATCATCCACCACAATCACCTCATAACCCTTGACCAAATCATCAAATTTTTGATGTTCCAAGGCCAAAAGACACTTTTCCAAAATCGGTTTACGGTTATAAGTGGGAATCACAACACTAAAAAACACACTTTTCCTCCCTGGGTTGGGTTGACGTAGGAAACCCAAATTACATCCTACTAGGGAACCCAATCAATAAGCAACGGATTTTTCACTGTAGCACTAGGGCAGGCTCATAAACCCATAGCGCCCCCCGCGAAGTCCCGCCTCAAATTAATGGGATAAAAATTATACTATTTTTCCTTACTTTTCACTTTTTCCATAAAACGAAGAAAGGTAGGACAGCGCTTAATTTTGTTTAAATCATCCAACTTTTCAATTATCATTTTTGCGTGCTGTCTATCAACATAATTAATTCCCCTTTTTTCGGAAAATAACTTTTGTAGTTCCTTCTTAGGATTTCGTACTTGTTCTGGTTTTTTACGATCATCAATTTTTACCGGATGAGTTGGTCTGGAAAGAACCGCGGAAATAGCAGCACCATCCGCGAGTAGCCATGCTTCCAGTTCTTCTTCGATACAAACTAGGTAAACATTTGGAGATGTTACTTCCGCGTTGGCCAGAGATTCCATGATAGCTTCACGATCCTCTTTACGGCAAGGTCGTTGTTTTTTTTCGCGCCAAGCCGGGTAAAGATCCCAAACAATAATAATACTCTCACAACCATCAAGAAACAATTGTGCCGCCGCAGTACCACACTCAGAAATTAGGTTTGGCTTATTGCCAAGTGTAACACTAGAAATTTTAAGATCCGGTTCAATCATACGCGCTAAGTGTTCACAGACCGTTTTATCTGCACCATCCGGGCCACATTCAAAAATCATCCCAATTTTCATACCTGTTCTTTTTTGCCCAAACGATTCATAGTATAAAGTTTGCCGGGCCCAAACTTTTTCGACCACTCTTGCAGAGATTTTTCATCACCCGGACGACTGAATACAGGCTGATTTTCAGCATCTCTTTCAACTAAAATAATTTGCGATAGCATTAGCAAATCAAGCAAATAAGGTGAATGAGTTGTAAGAATAACTTGAGTTTTACCAGTTTCTACCAGATTCCGAATTTCATCTACAATTAAATGAATCGTTCTAGGATCAAGACCATTTTCTATTTCCTCAATAACGATTAGAGGCGCGGGTTCAGGATGTCGCAATATAGCTAATAATGCCAAAATTCGTAAAGTACCTGTTGATAAAAGCCAGCCCGGTATTTTAAAATTACTTTCTGTTAATTGTAGGTAAACATTGCGATCTAATTCAGAAGTGATAGGTGTTTGTAAGTCACGGACGTAGGGAAGAATATCTTGCAGAGTTTCCACAATTCCATCGAAAATTGACTGATTGATATGATAAAAACGGAGAAGATATTCAGCAATATTTGAGCCATCTTTGTGAAGTTGAATCTGTTTATTAGTACGTTTTTGTGGTTGAGGAACCCCCATGAGGTAGGGATTAAAATTAACAAACTGCCAGCGAGAAATATTGTTAAATATATCTGTCTTGATTTTATCCATCAGCAAGGGAGAAGAAATCAGAGAAATACCATCCGAATATTGAGCTATATGTTGAGGTGGACTTTCTTTATGATAGAAAACATCGCCTCTATCTCCGCGACTCGCGATGACTTTTTGCCCGATTTTAAAGTTCTCTTCTTCGATAAAGACTTCATCACCATTAGAGGCCGTTGACACGGACATAGTGGTTTGATAATTTTGCCAATTGAGATGAAATTCAACGGGGTTTTCTTCAGTAGGACGGCCTAAATGATTATTGGTTGTTTTTAATTTATGACTCACCGCGAGGTTGCGGATATACTCAAAACCACGCCAATAATTGAGAGCTTCATCTAAGCCATCTATGACAATTTTTTGATAAGTTTCTAGTCCCTCAACTATACTACTTTTGCCAGAACCGTTGTTGCCGATAAAAACGGTCAATGGTGTTAAGGAAATAATACCACTATCACGAACGGCTTTAAAATTTCTCAGGTGAAAAGATTTAATCAGTGAATATTTCATTAAATTAACCCTCTTTCGACATCTCAGTAAACGTGAAATTTGGAAATTTTTCAGTTAAAGTCTGCCCAAAATAATATTTACACCAAAACTCCGCGACTTCTAACAACCTAGGCACAGATTTAGTCTTAATTCCATCCATTTCTGCCACATAATCTGCGGTCAATTTATAAACCCAATAAGTAAAATCACGGTCAATAAAACAGCGCAAAGCATACTCTAATTTCAGTAAATAACCACTCCGAACAAAATGAATTGTATTCCAATGAACTCTGCGAATATTATCCCCTTGTCGGTTATTAATTTCCTTCAATAAACTACGCATTTTTTGCTGAATTTCAGGCTCGGAATTTTGCAGATAGTTTTCCATCAGATTAATCCCCTCGGAAATTAACTGTTTATCATCCCTCCAATCTTCAACAGAAAAGTATTCTGGACGAGTCATCTCATTCATCTTTTCATAGACTCTTTGGATAATAAAAAGAGCAAATTTTTCGGCCGCGATCAGATCATTTTGACACAAACTTTTAATACTCGTCAAACGAGTGATGTTAATTCCAAAACCATAGATGTCGGCTTTCGTTTCTTCTGCCGTTTGTAACCATTTTTTGATTTTATTCGCGATCGCGGTTTCTTCTTTTTTGTGTTTCATAGTTGTAATGGGATTGACTATCCAGTTAATTATTACCTTAATTCCACAGTAGGGAAACGGCACTGCCGTGTCCTTTATTGAGTCTTAATTCCACAGTAGGGAAACGGCACTGCCGTGTCCTTTATTGAGTCTTAATTCCACAGTAGGGAAACGGCACTGCCGTGTCCTTTATTGAGTCGGGAAGAGAAATAACAGTTTTCACAATTCGATAGCCTCAGTGGTTGGGGACACTTTAATTATACTGGTAAGCCCGATCAATTTTTTTGCCCCGTAAGGTATCATAAAGAAATTCCTAAAAATCAGTGTAACAAGCTAGAGGCAATCACAATAGTCCTATGAATACCCTCAACGAAGTTTTAGAAACTGCTTTACAACTACCCTACGAACAGCAGGAAATGTTGATCAAAATTCTGCAAAACCGCCACTACGAAAGTTGCCGTGCAGAAATGGCTGAGGATGCAAAAAAAAATCTGGCTGACTTCCATGCCGGAAAATTCAACCACCAATCGGCCCAGGATATTGTTAGAGAATTGCGCCAGTCTTTGCAGGAGCCAGAAGCATGAGAATGCTGGTTTTAACCCCTAAATTCAAACGGGCATTTCGCAAATTTGTGAAGCTAGTAGGTTGGGTTGAGCGAAGCAAAACCCAACGCATTTTTTTGAGTTTCGTGCCTCAACCCAACCTACATAAAAAACTGTTTAACGTATTGGTGAATATTTCAATAAATTAACCCTCTTTCGACATCTCGGTACGCGTTCAATGCTGCTATTTTAACTGTTTCTGATACTATGGGGAAAGTAGTTAAGATATAGGCAAATTCCTCTTCTGTTAATCCGTAAAGGTGAGCAATTATTCCATCTAATTCTGCTCTGAGTTTACCACGTTTTTCCTCTTCTGTCACCCCGTTTTTGTGGGAACCTAGTCCTACTTCTTGAGCCAGTTCGTCATATTCTGGGGTGGTGCAGATCAGTTTCGCAGCGCGATCGACAATTTCGTTGAAGTATTTGTCACCTTTTGTTAATCGGGGGACGGGCATTTGATAAATAAAGAAAAAAGTCAGATTTGTAGTTACACGTTGTCTAAAGGCATAATCAACAACATAGCTATTCATCAAGGCACACAATAATAATTCAGCCTGATAATTCGCCTCAACTTGATCGCGCTCTTTTGTTACCGCGGTGGGAATTTTGTGATTACAAAAAATTTGAGGTGGCAGCATAGTCATAATCATAGTACGAATATCAGTATTGCGTGCAACATCTCTGAATCCTAAACGATAGCCTTGATAAGCTAACTTTTGACCATTATCTATCTCATTACGTTTTAATAAAGCTTGTCTCGCTTCATTTTCATCTAACCAGTATTTAGCTTCTCCCCATTGGTGGGTAAACTGATGAATCATTTTTCCTTCATAAAGGGGTAATCTTCCCTTACCTGGCTCTTGCTTAAATAAATGACTATCATTTGTCATGTGAAATTCAGAAGCCAATCGCAGATTCCATTTACCCTCAATCTGTTCACCCAACAAAGGAAACTTGATCATTTTTTCAACAATGCGGATATCCACCTCATTTTTAAACTCCATTATCGATAAAGAATCGGGAGAAAGTTTCCGCACCAATTCAACACTAATTTTTAAAGGTTCATCACCAGGAAACTGTTGCAACTCATTCACATCAAGACGCATAAAAGCCGAGGGAAATTCAGTCGTTATCCCACCCTTATCAAAAGTCAATATAACAAACTTAAAACGACTATCAACCCCTTCAAAAACTTTTTTCCGATTTTCCAAGCAGAATAACCCTGTAACTTGGGTTTGACTAAATAGCATTTCCCGCAGTTGCTTCGTACCCAAATCCGTGTAAATTCCACTAGGAATAACAATCCCACATTCTCCCCCCTGACGCATAAGATTAAAACATTGCTCCAAAAACAATTTATAGAGGTTAATATCCGTGCCAGCCTTTTTACCATTAACAATCGAAATCTGATTTTTATACTGTTCGGCTGAACGATAATAAGCACTGACATGAGGAAAATTGCTCTGATATTCTAGCCAAACTTGAGCAACATCAGCATCTTTAAGGAGTTTCTTTTGCTCTTTCTCAAAAGCCTTAATATCCATTTTTTTCTTTGTTACTAAGTCGCTATATTGTGCAAAAAACTCCTTCGCGTCAGGCTTAAAAATCTCCCAAGGCGGATTAGTAATAATTGCATCAAAACCCCCTCTTTCCAAAACCCTATCAAAATGATAACCCCAGTGAAAAGGCTTCAACGCGGCTATATCATCAACAGTTAATAAACGCTTCTTAGCCTTACCCGATAACTGCACCTCCTCATACTTAATCCCCAACCGCGTGCTAAACTCATCCAGTAATAACAAATTTAACTTTTCTTGGGATTCTCGATTTAACTTTTCAATGTGACTCCGCAACAACAATAAGCGAGATTCTTGAGAAGTCCCCTCTTTTTCCACCGACTCAAACGCGTGTTTTTTGTACAAATCAATCGAAGCATTTTTATCAGCTAAAATCCCTTGATAAGCACTCGCCGCCAAAGGTTGTAGCAAATTCCCTTGTAAAGCAACGGGCTCGGAGTCTTTCTTTTTTCCTTTACCTTTTGTCGTGGGTTGTACCGCGTCAAAACCCGTCTGATCCACTCGAATTAATCCTATCAGCGAATTACCCGCCATAATATTAAAATCAATATTCGGCAACGGCTCCAATTCACTGACATCATGGGCAGAAGAAACCAAGGCCAAAAACAGACGTAACTTAGCAATTTCCGTCGCTTCCTCCATGATATCCACACCATAGAGATTATCGGTAATAATCCGTTTTTTAATGTAATAATTGAGGGAAAGATGCTCAGATTCAATCTTTTTCAGCCAATCATTAAGAGAGTGATCGGTTAAAAAATGAATTCTCCCAATAACAGTGGAATAAACATAAATCAGAGTTTTCATCGCGGCCACCAAAAACGCCCCAGAGCCGCACGCGGGATCTAATAAACTGAGATTAGGCAGAATTTCATCTAGTAGCAAACGACAAATATTGCCATCTAATCCCGTTAAAAGTTCAGTCATATTCTCAAACTTCCGAGGAGATCCCCCCCCGCCCCCCTTAGTAAGGGGGGAGAAAGAGTGAGAAGAATTGTCCCCCTTTTCCAGGGGGGTTGGGGGGAGCGAATTGCCCCCCTTTTTAAGGGGGGTTGGGGGGATCAAATTGTCCCCCTTTTCCAGGGGGGTTGGGGGGAGCGAATTGCCCCCCTTTTCCAGGGGGGTTGGGGGGCTCGAATTGCCCTCCTTTTCCTGTGGGGTTGGGGGGATCAAATTGCCCCCATTTTCCTGGGGGGTTGGGAGGAGCGAATTAACGCGATCTAAAATTAGCTTATTAATAGTCTTATCGCACAAATACTCTGTAATTTCCGATCGCGTATAATAAGCACCAAAGGCTTTTTGGTTAATATACTTTTCAAAAATATAACCTAAAACCGCGGGATTAATTTCATTTTCCTTCCCGCCAATAGTATCATCTAAATTCCAAGAATAGCGGGAAAACAAATCAAAAACTTTCTCAAAAGCACGATCGGGTATAGAAATATGAGGGTAATCCTGTTCAATTTTATGCTTAAGAAAAAGTCCCCCATTCAAATATTTAACATCACCAATTAAAGCCAAAATATCATCGGCCCGTTTTTCTCGCGGTTTAGCAAAACCTTCAAAAAATAGTGCTTGCAGGAATTTTGGGTAAAATAAATCACTCCCTCGCAGCTTGCTTTCCTCCAGTTTCTCCTGAAGATATTGGGTTTTCCCACCATCAATAAACCCTTTACGCTGTAAGAAATAAACAAACATTAAACGGTTAAGTAAAACCGAAGTATACCAGCGTCGATCAGTTTCCTTATCAATGCCACCAATCGCACTTAAAAACTCAAGGTGGAGCGTCTTAAACTCCTCAAAAAACTTCTTAGTCACCCGCTCAACATCCCATCCCACCTGTAACCGTTGAGCAACATCAATCACCGATAAAGATTCTAATTCATCAATATCAACATACAACGCGATAACCTTAGTTAACAACAAATCGCAAGGTTCACGTTTCACATAAACATGATCGCGGGGATAAATTTTAGAGTCTTCACGCTTCACCCAATACCAAACAGATTGGGTCCGCTCTTGATCAATAAAAATCAGCAAATTTTCGTGTGCGAAATCCGCAATTTGTTTATAAATAGCTAACCGGGTTGTCGCGTTAGGAATATCGCCCTTTGCGGCAGTAACTTCAAAAACCGAGACTCCCAATAACTCAGAAATTGACTTACAGGAATAAGTTTCGCCTTCCACCGACATCGGCACAATTTTATCACGAGAGGGATAGGACCAGCCTAATTGTTGAATGAATAAATCACGAAATTGAAAGTCTTGTAAAAACTGGCGGGATTGAGACAAGTTGAGCGTCATATTTTTTTCAGTTAAAGTTTAATTGTAAGGGGAAATCAGAGGTTTAGAAACCGGGTTTATCGAGGGAGCATCTCATTTTCGTAAATTGGTAGTGCAGTGGGAGCGTCTCGCTCCCTAGGGATCTAAAAGGGAGCTAAACGTAAATAGGTAGTGGGAGCGTCTCGCTCCCTATTAGATTTCTAGGGAGCGAGACGCTCCCACTACAGTTTTTTTTACTTCTTTGAGAGGCTCCCTTTCTCGACACGATATCTTTTCTAATATGGGTAACTTAAGAAACCAGGTTTCTGAAGTTTAATAATCCAAATACATCGGCTACAGATAATTGCCAATCACCCAATACACTCAAAACTGGTAAAATATCCTCTCCTCTCCTAACTGCTGGTAATTGATTAGGAGTAAATACCATAATTAATCGTTCTTCAGGTTCGATAAACCAACCCAGTTTAGAACCATTTTGTAGACAAAAAATAATCTTCTCTATGACACGAGCCGAACTTTGTTCAGGAGAGAGAATTTCTATTACCCAATCCGGGGGGATTTCTATCTTATTTTCAATTTCCCCATTAGCATCTAAGGGAATACGCGCCCACTCAAAAACGGAGATATCGGGTACGATCAAACGTTTCCCAAAAGTCACTCGTAACTCTGGAAAAGCATAGACCAACTTTTGTCGTTTGCCAACTTGATTGATAGCCGATGCTAACTCAATTTGTAGTGTACTATGTTTTCCCTGTCCCATAGGTTTTTGATAAATTTCTCCGTTAATGTACTCGCGGGCTGGTTTTGTTTCTGGTAACTCCAAAAACTCTTTTAGAGAAAGTGTAGGAGGGGACTCAATAGACGCGATCATTATTATTCTCCATGCTGTGAATTAGTGTGCAGTAAATAAAATTAAACAACCAACCAACCAAATATATCGGCTACGGATAATTGCCAATCACCCAATACACTCAAAACTGGTAAAATCTCATCATTAGATTTCACCTCTGGGGTTTGATTGGGTTTAAAAATCATCACCGATTCATCTTCAGGATCAAGTAACCAACCTAGTTTTGTCCCGTGATTTAAACAGAAAATAATTTTCTTAATTACGCGATTAGCAGATTGTTCGGGAGAGAGAATTTCAATAGTCCAATCCGGTGCAATATTAAACTTATTTTCAATTCTACCATTGGCTTTGCGAGGAATGCGTGACCATTCCAATATGGCAATATCTGGTACGACTGCACCGCCGCCAAAGGTACAGCGCAACTCTGGAAAAGCTAGAGCTAATTTTTGTGGTTCGCCTATTTGATTAATTCTAGGCAATAAACGCCCTTGCAAAATACTATGTTCTCCCTGTGGCATGGGTTTTTGATAAATTTTTCCGTTAATGTACTCGCTGGCCGGTTTTGTTTCTGGTAACTCCAAAAACTCTTTTAGAGAAATTTTCGCGGGGGATTCAACTGAAAGCAACATAAATTATTTCTCCTTAAATAGTCCCAGAGAACAAATAATCACTGGCTCCTGTTTTTCTGCATCTTCACTAATTATACACAAACGATCATCCCTCCGCAACGCGATCGCTAATTCCGCCAATTGCTGATCATTAATGCCACTTTTTAACTGTCTATTTAAGGTATCAATGGCGGACTGTCGGAGGGGATTTTGATAAATTTCATCAATAGCTTTTTTGAGGACTTCTTCTGTGACAGATAAATTGCCTTCCGTCTCATTTGCGTAACGCTTCAATCGTTCGTAGGTGCGGAACCTTGCCCCAGATTGGCGGCCCAATTGCCCCCCACTATTTGTCTCCTCTAATGCCAACAATTCTGCCCCTTTTTTAACTAATTCGTGGTGCTGTTTATCCCTAGGAATCGCGGGGGTTAATTCTTCACACACCGCGGCTCGTAAAACTCCTAATTGTGACTGAGTAACACTGTTTCCTTCCCGATCAACCAAAATTAAAGAATCATTGCCTTCGGCGGTTTTCATATACAGT
This sequence comes from Microcoleaceae cyanobacterium bin_387, assembly GCA_037440985.1. GTDB lineage: Bacteria > Cyanobacteriota > Cyanobacteriia > Cyanobacteriales > Microcoleaceae > JBEDKD01. Next base: position 46,022 of record JBBITB010000025.1, on the reverse strand, counting down.
AAAACCCCCTCTGGTACTACGGGTGTAGGAATATGGGGGCGAGTAGAATAAACCACGTTAGGCATTTCTTCAATCATTTTTTTCAACGTGGGATTATTTTCTGTGGCTTTTTTCCAAATTTGAAAGGCTTCGGAAGTTAAGTCAACTTCTGTATCTTCATCGTCGTCTAAAACACCTGATTTCTCATTATAAAGGTCAAGGAGTGCATGAGATTGCTCATCCTCAAAAAACCTTTCATCTGTTCCCACTACTTCGGCATTTTCTTGTAAACGCTGTCGCAGTCGTCCCCGCAAATTAATAATGCGTTCAACTCCCTCCGCGGGTAAAAATGAATAACAGAGAATTTTGTCGGCTTTTTGCCCAATTCTATCAACCCGCCCGGCCCGTTGAATTAACCGAATAATTGCCCAAGGTAAATCATAATTAACAATAATGGCACAATCTTGGAGATTATGACCTTCGCTCAGTACATCTGTCGCGATCAAAATTCGTAATTCTTTTTCCGGTGGGATTTTATCGCGTTTTCCGTTACTAACTGGACTAAATCTCCCCGCGATTTCTGTGGGATCTTGAGATTGCCCTGTTACTCCTGCAACAGAGGCAATATTGCCTTGTAAATTGTCAGTTAAATAGCGCACTGTATCGGCAAACTGAGTAAAAATTAAGACTTTTTCCTGGGGGTGAGTTTTTGTTAATAATTCCACTAAGGCACCCAGTTTTTCATCTTGTTGGGTTTCCCATTTTCTGCTGTTTTCTAGCACCGGAATCAATGTTTGAGCATCAGATAATAAATCCCCTTTCAATTTTTTGGTATCAAATAAAGTGGAGCGCAACCATTTAAAGCGGCGTTTGTTGCGAGTTTGATACTCTTGATAAACGACTTTGGCACGCTCTCTGAAGGTTTTTTCGGAACGCAATGATGGATCTTCTGGTTCTAAATCTGTGTCGTCTCCCGCGTCTATTTCTGTGTCAAATTCAGTGGCAACAACTGAGTCAGAATCTTCGTCACTATTGCGGGTATCTAACAAATCTGCATTCTGAGTGCCGATGGGAATTTCTAAATTATTTTCGATCGCGTATAAATAGACAAAGTTTCGCAGGATATGACGCTCTAAGGACTGAATAAAGGCCATGCCGCTACTTTCTAAGCGTTTAAATAGGTTAGTACGGGAGAATCCCATGAGCCGTCTCCCCGCGTTAGAGAGGTCCTTAAGCTGGCGTTGTTCGGCCTCTGTCGGAGAATTTTTCTGTTTTTTGGGGATGTAATTTCCCAGTCCATAACGGGGTAAATTGAGTCTGTTAATCGCGTTAAAAACTTCATCGGAATAAAGCCATGAGTAGGCATCAGAGCTAGAATTTTCCATCGAAAATTTGATCGCGACAGGAACGCGATCGGGAAAATAAGAACAGCTACTATCAGCAAATTCTAAATATTTTCGCCCGGTTTTATTGTCAGTTTTGGCATAATTATCTTTAATAAAAGAGCGAGTTCGTCGCACCATATAACGCTTCATTAATTCGCGCCAGTCATCGGATTTTTCGCTTTTTTCAAAGGCGGCTAAAGAGCGAATAGAACACTGGTGTAGCTGGTGAAATTTGATTTCTCCGGTGGTGCTTCCTCCTAATTCATTAAGGAGTGCTTCTGGCCGTAATCCTAAGTCTTGGTCTTCGGGAACAAATAAACGCAATTGGGAAGACAAATCAAGATAGGTTTTGTTATAGGGAGTCGCGGAGAGCAAAATACATTTACTTTCATTCATGGCAATGTATTCTTGAATTGCTCTATAACGCTTGCCGTTGCGGTTTCGGAGGTTGTGACTTTCATCAATTAATACCACACGATAGCGGCGTAATTCTGGTAATTGATTCTGCACTTGACTAATAGATAAAATTTTAGCATAAATGCGGTAATTATCTACATATTCCTGCCACATTTTTACTAAATTTTTCGGACAGATAATTAGGGTTTCTAACAGTAAATCTTCTTGGAGAATTTTCACGATCGCGGTTCCTATGAGGGTTTTCCCTAAACCGACGACATCCCCAACGATAACGCCCCCGCGTTTAGTGACATGGCGGGCGGCTAATTGAACCGCGGCTTTTTGAAAGTCGAATAAATTACTAAATTCGCGGGGAATACGGAATTGAGAAACACCCGCGATCGCTTCATGGGAGAGGTGATAAGCTATTTTTAAATAGATGTAATAAGGGGGAATAAGGGTTTCCCGTGCCCAACTTTGATCAATAATTTCGGCAAGTTCTTTTGATATATCAATACAGCCGAAATCATGCCAACGATCATCAAACCATTTTTGTAATTTATTGCAGGCATCGTGATCTAAAACATCTATATTTAATTCTCCCTGTTTTTGCAATCCCGCGAAAGTGAGATTACTACTACCCAAAAAGCCAACGATGGGAGAGTTTGGATCTTGTCGGTGAATCAGATAAAGTTTCGCGTGGAGGGGATAGGCTAAAAACAGTTTAACGATCAGTTTTTTGCTTTTTATTTGTTTACTTAATCGCCGTAATCCGGCTTCATCCTGGTTAGTAGGCGCACCCATCATTAATTGTTCACGAAATTCACCCGCGATCCGTTTTTTCAGGAGCGCGATCGTGCTCTTATCAATACCCCCATTACGATGGCTGAGGGTAAAAGCTTCACGGAGTATATCAATGGGGCGACTTTGCATCCCCACCAAAAGGCGACAACAAGCGCCTGGAGCGCCAAGGTATTGCTCGATGAGATCATCAATTTTTTGCCAACCTCTAAGGTTAAAGTAGCCAACGCAGAAATCAGCCCGGTAGGAGAGTTTGAGGGTTTCTCGCAGTGCTGGCAACAGGGATAAATCAATATTGTCAAAGACGCGTGGCATTTTTTTGGTGTTGCACAATTAATGGATGATATTGTAGGGGCAATCCCCCCGTGGTTGCCCCAAAAAGCTTTTCGGGCGTTGCTGAATTGGGAGATGAAATCTGTAGGGGCAATCCCCCCGTGGTTGCCCCAAAATCTTAAACCCCCACGCGCGCGGGCAGGGGGGTGGGTAGGCACGGGGGCCTACCCCTACAAATACCATCAATCCCCATTTTGTACAATTGCTAACAAAACAATAGGTATAAGTTCAGGGGATAATATAAGTTTGGTTATGTTTCAGGAATACAAAAAAATGGGTCGTGCTAAAAAAGTTGTATTAGCCTATTCTGGCGGTGTGGATACCTCCGTCTGTATCCCCTATCTCAAACACGAGTGGGGCGTTGAAGATGTTATTACCCTAGCCGCGGATTTAGGGCAAGGGGATGAATTAGAGCCCATCCGTAAAAAGGCTCTAGCCTCTGGCGCGTTGGAGTCTCTTGTGATTGACGCGAAAGAGAGTTTTGTGAAGGAATACGCGTTTCCCGCGATCCAAGCTAATACCCTTTATGAAAACCGTTATCCCCTTTCTACGGCTTTAGCCCGTCCTTTAATTGCTAAATTGTTAGTAGAAGCCGCGGAAAAATATGGCGCCGACGCGATCGCGCATGGATGTACGGGAAAAGGGAATGATCAAGTGCGTTTTGACGTTTCCATTGGTGCTTTAAATCCCAATATTAAGATTTTAGCACCCGCCCGCGAATGGGGAATGAGTCGCGAAGAAACGATCGCGTATGGTGAAAAATATGGGATTCCTGCCCCGGTGAAAAAGTCATCACCGTATAGTTTGGATCGTAATTTATTAGGGATGGCAATTGAAGCGGGAATATTAGAAGATCCTTGGGAAGAACCCCCCGAAGAAATTTATGCCATGACAAAGGCGATCGCGAACACCCCTGACACTCCCGAATATGTAGAAATCGGGTTTGAGAGTGGTATTCCTATTAGTATCAATGGCGAAGTAATTGATCCCGTAAACTTGATTCTTAAACTCAATCAAATCGTCGGAAATCATGGAATCGGCCGCATTGATATGATTGAAAATCGTCTCGTGGGAATTAAATCCCGTGAAGTCTATGAAACTCCCGCGATCTTAGTCTTAATTCAAGCCCACCGAGACTTAGAAAGTTTAACCTTAACAGCCGATGTTACCCATTATAAACGGGGGATTGAGGAAACCTATAGTCAAATCATTTATAATGGTTTATGGTATAGTCCTCTCAAAGGCGCCTTAGATGGGTTTATTCAAGAAACTCAAAAACGAGTAACCGGAACAGTAAGAGTTAAACTGTTCAAAGGAAATGCCAATATTGTCGGACGGAAATCAGACAATTCTCTCTATAGTTTTGATATGGCGACTTATGGCGCAGAAGATCAATTTGATCATAAAGCCGCGGAAGGTTTTATCTATGTTTGGGGATTACCCACTCGCGCTTGGGCTGCCAAACAATCTCACTAGGTTGGTTTAATTTATTTCCCGGTTTCTTTCCTAAGAAATCGGGTTTCTTCCCAGCGCGATCGACGGGAAATTAACTACTTTTTTCTAACCACAAAGGCACAAAGCACACAGAGGCAAGACAAGAAATAAAAAGAGATGCCATCAAACGCGATCGTGATCAACATGAACCTTGACAAAATGTAATTATCTTGATATAACAAAATGTTATAAATTCTCCCAATAAAAAAATGAAAATCAAAAGAGTATCCTATTGTGACAAAGCGCTCAAATGGAAATTTGAGCCAATAGAATTTTCTAATCTAGCATTGCTTGTGGGAGTGTCAGGAGTGGGAAAAACCCAAACACTAGAAGGTATTTTCAATTTAAGGAAAATAGCCAATGGAGAGTCATTAAGGGGTGTATCCTGGGAGATTCAATTCACAGTAGATGATAGAGAGTATAAATGGGAAGGTGAATTTGGCAGAGGCTATCAGCAACTTTCCTTATTTGGGGATGAGGATTCGGAAGATTATCCCTTAGATAATAAGTTTGAAATAATTAACGAATACCTATGGGCTAATGAACAAATAATAATTGAAAGAAAAGATAATATCATCAAATTTAAAGGGGAGCAAACTCCTAAGCTATCTCCGTTTAAAAGTGCCATTGAGCTTTTTAATCAAGAGGAAGACATTGCCCCCGTTCAAAAGGGTTTTAATCAAATAATTTACAGTATCGATCAGTCTGTCAATAAAGTCTCTCATATACCTCGATACTTACTCTTAAAGGAAAGTCTATCTTTAGAAGAAATACAAAAAATTGATGCACCAACCCTAATTAAACTGGCCTTGGTATATTATCGTATCCCTCAAGTTTTTCAGGAAATAAAAGAGTATTTTATCAATATATTTAGTCAAGTAGAAGAGATTAAATTTGATGCCCTAAAAAATGTCAAAAAAAATCTTGTCTCTGATGTGAATCGGGTCGGATTTTTCCTGAAAGAAAAAGGAGTCAACCATTTTATTACTCAAGATCGTATTTCTTCAGGAATGTTTAAAACGTTAATGTATATTAGCGAACTTTATTTATGTCCTGAAGGGAGTGTTATTCTCATTGATGAATTTGAAAATAGTTTAGGAGTTAACTGCATAGATATTGTCACAGATTTACTTTTAGAACAGAGAAATTTACAATTTATTATCACAAGTCATCATCCCTATATTATCAATAAGATAGGCATGGAATACTGGAAAATTGTCACTCGTAAAGGGGGTGTTGTCACGGTGAAAGATGCCAAGGATTTTAACTTAGGAAAATCCCGACATCAAGCCTTTACCCAACTGATTAACCTTGAGGAATATACAGAAGGAATTAGTTAGTAATGAATCTCTATTTTTTAGTGGAAGGAAGAAGAACAGAAAAAAAGATTTATCCCGCGTGGCTGAAGTATCTTTTACCGGAATTAACCCAAGTTAAGCATTATAATGAAGTTACTTTAAATAACTATTATATTATTAGTGGGGAAGGTTATCCTTCTCTCTATGATTATATTATCACTTCTATTGAAGAAATTAATGAAAGTGGAAAATATCATTATTTTGTCGTCTGTCTTGATGCTGAAGAAAATACCGTTGATGAACTAAAAGATGAAATTTATGAATTTATCAAAGCCCAAAAAATCGTATTAAAAAATACAAAACTGGTAATTATTATGCAAAATCGCTGTATTGAAACTTGGTTACTAGGAAATCGGAAAATTTACTCAAAACAGCCCCAAAATAAACCCCTTTTAGATTATACTCGACATTATAATGTGGCAGAAAAAGACCCGGAAGTGATGGAAAAATATCAAGGCTTTAATACTCATGCACAATTTCATGAAAGTTATTTAAAAGCTTTGTTTGCCGCGAAAAATATTAGCTATTCCAAAAGAAACCCCGGAGATGTTTTAGAGTTTTTTTATCTGGAACAATTATTAAAAAGAATCGCAGATGAACCTCAACATTTGATGACCTTTCGTGATTTTATCAATTTTTGTGATATCATTAAGAAAGAATTGCCAACTTCACCGCCAATTATGTAATGAACTACAAATCGGAGGACACAGAGGAAAGAAAACAGAGAGAATCCTAGGATTTATGCCTAAATCGGGTTTCTCGCCCCTATAAAATAGTTTTAACTGATAAATTAATTGCCAAAGTAAAGCTAGGCAGCAAATATGGAAAATAATCGACCCCAAGATGCTTTAGCCAGTGTCGCGGAAGGCATTGCTCTCCTAATCGAATTAGCCGAAAAAGGCGAAATTAATCCTTGGGATGTTCAAGTTATTGATGTCATTGATCGATATTTAAGTCAATTGACTCCGGGCTATGATACCGCGAGTACAGACGCGAATTTATCTCAATCGGGTCAAGCTTTTTTGTATGCTTCTATGTTAGTCTTACTCAAGGCGGAAAGTCTTGTTTTATCGGAAGAGACAGAGGAAAATGGTCAAGAATTAGACGCGGGGGAAGACTTAAACTCTAGTCCTCTATTACCTCAAAATCTGGAACGTCAATTAAAACGTCGCGCTGTTGCCCAAGTCCCCCGTCGCCGCCCCGTGACTCTTGATGAGTTAATTGCACAGTTACAATTGATGGCTAACACCATTCAAGAAAAAGCCCCCGTTGCTCGTCCTCGGAAGACTCGTACTAAGGTGAGAGGTGACTCCGCGAAAGCGATCGCGGAATTAGCGCACCAAGAAAACCTCGTCGAAACCGCGAGTGAATTAGATAAATTTTTAAGGGAAAATGCCCCAGAGATGGGAGACAAGTGGTTAGATATTGAGGAACTACTGCAACGATGGGCCCAAACTCGAAATCTTTTATCCATTACATCCGAAAGTCCTACACTATCAGAAGAGCATTCCCTGAAAAAAGACCGTGTGGGCATTTTTTGGGCTCTCTTGCTCCTTTGTGCCCAATCTAAGGTGGAATTATCCCAAGAGGAATTTTATCAGGACCTCAAAATTCGTACTCTGTCAGGGGTTGAGCTCACTCCGATTATTGAGCGGACGGATTAGGATCACCAAGTAATAAGCATATAGCGCGATCGAAAATTAGGCAATGATCAAAATAATTGGCACAATAAGAAACTGTCTGCTATTTTGTAGCTGATAAGTTAGTTAAGCATTGCTTTTGGGTATCCTCTAGCAACGCAAGTCACTTTTTGGGGGTGACTCTACATTTTAATTCGTTATTCATTAACGAAAAGTTCATTAAGCGAATGGTTGAGGAAGTGAAATATGAAAGCCATGATTTTGGCAGCAGGTAAAGGTACTCGTGTCCGCCCTATTACATATACAATTCCCAAACCAATGATTCCAATTCTGCAAAAACCAGTTATGGAATTTTTGGTTGAATTACTCCGTCAGCATGGGTTTGATCAGATTATGGTCAATGTTTCCCACCTGGCGAATGAAATTGAAAATTATTTCCGTGATGGTCAGAAATTTGGTGTACAAATTGCTTATTCCTTTGAAGGGAGAATCGAAGAAGGGGAACTGATTGGGGAAGCATTAGGTTCCGCGGGTGGCATGAAACGAATTCAGGATTTTTCTCCTTTTTTTGATGATACTTTTATTGTATTGTGTGGCGATGCTTTGATTGATTTAGATTTAACAGAAGCGGTTAAATGGCATAGAGAAAAGGGATCGATTGCCACAGTGGTGATGAAATCTGTTCCCCGTGAAGAGGTTTCTAGTTATGGGGTAGTCGTTACCGATGATGATGGCAAAATTCTCGCGTTTCAGGAAAAACCGTCTATCGAAGAAGCAAAAAGCACTGATATAAATACAGGTATTTACATATTTGAACCTGAGATTTTTAATTATATTCCCTCTGGTGTAGAATATGATATTGGATCTCAATTATTTCCATACTTAGTAGAAATTGGAGCGCCCTTTTATGGAATTTCCATGAATTTTCAATGGGTTGATATTGGGAAAGTACCTGATTATTGGCGTGCCATTCGCAGTGTTTTGTTAGCGGAAGTGAAAAATGTTGACATTCCGGGTATTGAAGTTTCTCCAGGGGTTTATACGGGTTTAAATGTCGCAGTTAATTGGGATAAAGTTGATATTACTGGACCGGTTTATATTGGGGGAATGACTCGCATTGAAGATGGGGTCAAAATTGTGGGTCCGGCAATGGTTGGCCCTAATTGTTGGTTATGCACTGGTGCAACGGTTGATAATAGTGTTGTGTTTGAATATTCTCGATTAGGTCCGGGGGTTCGTTTAGTTGATAAGTTAGTTTTTGGTCGTTATTGTGTGGATAAAATTGGTGCTACTATTGATGTACAGGCTGCCGCGTTGGATTGGTTAATTACTGATTCTCGTCAAATGTTTTTATCGGAACCAACTTCTGAAGGACAAGCTATTGCTGATATGATTTCTCATCATGAAGCTGTTTCCTAGAGTCACATCAAATCCGGTTAAATAGATTGAATAACCCTAGGGGCGGGTTCGCCAATATCTTAACTAAAAGCAAGAGAACCCGTAAACCCGCCCCTCTCTCCTCAATATTATCATTAATCAACCAGCCTTAATATCATTTTAAAATCACGGCACTTAATCTTTTTTAGGGACACGATACTATCATGTCCCCAGGGATTATCGGTTATTTTGTAATGGGTAAGGAATGGAAATTAAATATACCAAGTCTCAATCATTCATACAGATTTGTAGGGGTAGTACCCGTGCCTAACCCTGAGCAATGCGGGCAACCACGGGGGGATTGCCCCTACCTTAATTGTACAACTCATTTAGACGCGCTATAACTTGAGTGTTTGTTTGGTAGTTTCGCATAATTCTCCAAAAGCAGGCTTTAAGCCTGCACTACTTTATTCAATTTTAATTCCTCAGTTGATCGCGCTTTGATTCTGACAATTTTTGATTTTATACCAATTTAAAACAGTCTCGTTGCAATCCTTCTGTTGGGTTTCATTTTGTTCAACCCAACCTACTGTTTAAGATTCACTTTCCCCTCGATTTAATGCCAGGGTAATCGCCTGTTGACTGACTTCTTGATATACTTTTCGGAAATGTTGTATCACGGTTTCCGAGGTGGTTCCTGATTTACTGGGATTTTTGTTCTCTTCTTTCTTGAAGGGAATTTCCCCTAAAATATCTAAGACTGTTTCGCTACTGGGTGGGGGTACAATCACCACTAAGGACGATTCTAATTGCTGATTATATTCCCAGAATTTCTCTAAATTAGCAAATGGAGACTTGACTTTTTTTGACGAGGTTTTGCTGGTGTTTTCACCTGGATTTGTTGGATTTTCTTCTTTGCCCCGTAATTGACGTAATTTTTCTAAAATTTCTTCTTTTCTTTTCCCCCGTAATTGCAATAAAACAAAGGGATCTTCACTAAAGCGATCGCCTAATAAATAAAAAACGGCACTAATATGTTTACAAGGATTAGCTTTATCGGGACAACTACAACGAGAATGAATATCGGATAAACTAAAGGGAAATAGTCTTTTTCCCGCCGCGGCAAAAACTTCTTCGATATTTTTCGGCATTTCTCCTGCTAATAATTTTGCGGAAAAAATTGCCCTTTGTCCCATATTTTCAATGACGAAATCCCAATCTTCATCCTCTAAAGGATCTAACCAAAGTGATACTTTATAGGGTTCTGGCTCCGTACCTTGCACTCTGGCAAAAACTTTTTTGCCTTCAAATTCAATACTTAAAACTTTACCTTCCCTGGCATATTTCCAACCCCTTTCTAACCTTTTTTTAAAGCGATAACTATTAATTAAATCCAACCATTGTTCGGACCACCATTCTCGATCATTATTATATTCTGGTATGTTATTGTTCATAGTTTATGGAATAAGGAAGAATGAGTAGGGTAGGCATCCTGCCTGCCATTGATCCGATTTTTACCAGATGTCTTTTCGACTCTGATGAGATTTTCCCTAGGGAGCCAGAGGCTCCCACTATAGTTTTTTGGCGAGATGGGATGCTCCTATTAGACATCTCTCAAAAATCATTTCAATCGCAGGCAAGATGCCTGCGCCACAATAGTTGTTGGAGATGTCTATTAATCTTCATCATCCGCAGGCAAGATGCCTGCGCCACAATAGTTGTTGGAGATGTCTATTAATCTTCATCATCTTCGATAATTGATGAACGATCAAGTAATAATAAATTACGCAATTGATCGGTATCAAGTTCCGTTAACCATTGTTCTCCGGCACTAACCACTTGTTCGGCTAAAGCCTTCTTACTTTCTATCATATCATGGATTTTTTCTTCTAATGTGCCTGTACAAACAAATTTATGCACTTGGACATTACGCGTTTGTCCGATGCGAAAGACGCGATCGGTTGCTTGATTTTCTACCGCGGGGTTCCACCATCTATCAAAGTGAAAAACGTGGGTAGCCCGTGTTAAATTCAATCCAGTTCCCCCGGCTTTTAATGATAATATCATAATAGGGGGACCTTGGGGGTCATGTTGGAAACGATCGATCATTTCTTCCCGTTGCTGTTGACTGGTTCCCCCATATAAGAATAAGATTTCTTTGCCAAAATGTTGTTCTAAATAGGGTTTTAAGAAATGTCCCCATTCAGCAAATTGAGTAAAAATTAAGGCTCGATCGCGTTCGGCGAATACTTCCTCTAACATCTCTTGTAAGCGTAATAATTTCCCCGAATCTTGGGCTTTTAATACTTTCTTCCTGTCTGTTTTTTTCTCACTCCCTTCTGATTTTAACATCAAAGGATGATTACAAACTTGTTTGAGTCGGGTTAATAATGCCAGAATCATCCCTCGTCGCTTGATGCCATCGGAAGATTCAATTTCACAGAGAGATTCCTCTACCAATTTTTGATATAATATTGCTTGCTCCTGAGATAAAGGACAAAATACCGTCATTTCCTGTTTTTCGGGTAAATCTTGGATGATGTCTTTATCGGTTTTTAAACGTCTTAAAATAAAAGGACGTACTAAGGAGCGTAACGTTTGTAAAGAGTCGCGATCGCCATATTTCTCAATCGGCACGGCAAAACGACGTTGAAAGAAATTGCGATTTCCTAAAAAACCGGGGTTAAGAAAATCTAAAATCGACCATAATTCCTGTAAGCGATTTTCCACAGGAGTTCCCGTTAAAGCAATTCTAAAAGATGCCTCAATTTGACGAACCGCTTGAGACTGTTTGGCTTCGGAATTTTTAATATTTTGCGCTTCATCTAAGACAATCCCTTGCCATTTTACACCCTCAAATTCTTTCAAATCTCGAAATACTAAGGGATAACTGGTAATCACTAAATTTTTCCCTTTAATAGCTTTAGCAAATTCTTTGCCCTTCGCGCGTTGATTTCCATGATGGATCAAGGCTTTGAGAGTCGGGCCAAATTTATTAACTTCCCGTTTCCAGTTTCCTAATACTGATGTCGGACAAACCAGTAAAACCGGAGAGGTTAAAGCTTTTTCTTCTTGTAAATGCAGCAAAAACGCGATCAATTGAATGGTGTTATGACAAAGAATATTATTCGCGATAAAATTATGATATTCACTGACTTCAAAATCATACACCCATCCTTGATAGTCAATTTCTTCTATCGTTTTAATCGGACTATAAACAACTTCGTTTTCACCTATAGGTTGCCAATTTTGTCTAATTAGCTCTAATTGACTCTGCCCTAAATTGGCATAAGCTTCAAAGGGTTTCTCTTGAGAGGATTCTTTTGCTGTCGCCCCCTTAAAAGCGCGCATTTCTGTAATGACATTCGCTAAATTTGGACGCGAAAAGTGTTGACTTCCATTCAGATAAACCCGGTGGTGCATTCCCAAATAACTTAAGGGTAGTTTACTGTTTTCTACCGCGTAAGTAACGATATCCGATGTCGGTATTTCTTCGATATTGGTGAGATTTAATTTAGGGCAAATTTCTTCAAATTCTCTCGCCTTTTCCGGGCGATTAAAACCAATTTCTTGTAAAAATAGACTAGCCCCACTTCCCCCTAATATTCCTATATAATAAGTATGACTACCATTAGTCGCGCATTTTTCTTGAGTCGCCACGCGTAACTTAATGCCAAAACGACGTAATAGGGTGGAAATTTGTTGCATGAGCAATGGTGATGGGGTATTTATTTCTATCTTGCCCATTTTGATAATTACAGAAGCTTCCGCGTCAAAATAATGACTGAGGAATATTCGCACTGTATTCAGATCAGCTTGCATAATAAAAGCCGGAATTGACTTGTCACACGATCGCGCACCCCATTGATATCCTTTTTCGGCTAAAAAGCGACGATAATCTGGACTATCTACTCGGAAAAAGGGAATTTCATTAGAGTTAGATGAATGATTAATTTTCAGATTATATCTTTCACTAATACACGGAAAAGTTTTGTCTAAATCGGCTAAATTTTTATCATCTTTTTGGGCAATTGTCAAGGTTCCCGACTCCATTTCATCACCTAGGGCAATTTGCCAAGCCAGAAATTTAACTAAATCAGGATCTTGCGACTCGCCATCCCAAGATAATTTACCGGGTAAACCCACATAATCACCTACAGAAAAATCCCTTTTCCACTCATTTCTAATCAAGAGTTTATGACGATGAGTAATAGTAATAATACTGCCATCTTCTAGGGTTATCTTCCGCAATTTTTCCCGTACTTCTTGACGATAAAGACGTTGAATCGGAGCTTGGACAATTTTCTTCGTTTTTTGATCAAGGGAATTTACTAATAATTTTGTTTTCGGTTCACTCCAAAAACCTTCTCCATCAAAGAGCGTTTCTTCCTTAGCATAATTATGCCAAATTGTCTCAGCTTTTTCTAAATTTCCATTAACAAAAATCAGAGATTCAGGAGTTAAACATTTTCCACATCCCATATCGTCCGCGAGACAGGCTCCTAAACCCCATTTTTCTAGGAAAGATAACCAATGAACCCCCCTGGCTTGATAGGGACGTAATTCCCCTCGGAAACTTTTCGGAGGCGCGATCGCGTCTATACTTTGATTATTAGTTAAAGTATTTAATAACTCCTGAAGTTGTCCAGACGCGGCAAAATTAACCACAGGTAATTTTTCGATCGTTGGGGTATCTCCCGCGGCTAATCGTAACGCGTCTTCTAAAGAAAGAGTCATTTCTTCCTTACGAGTGACGAAGAAATTTTCGGCTGCGCGTACATCTTGAGGACGCAATTCTACCCATTCTCCATTAATCTCTACTAAGGGTGAATTTAATGCCACTAATCTCTTAAATTCTTTCTGGGAAATTTGTTGGCCTCCAATCGTTAATTCCCATTTAAAATTTAAAATACTCTTTAATCCGAGTCTCTCCATTTTTGCCACAGATAAGGGGTTTGTATCTGCTTGAATACTTAACCCTAAACGACTAGCCCAACCTTCTCTATTTGTTAAACTGGGTGGTAAAATCACCCCTAAACCACTATCAGTAAAACGCCATGCTACGGACTTTAAAAATTCATAAGCCTGTAACGCGTTTAATTGACAAGATTGAGGATAAGCTTCTTGTAAACTCGGTTCAATCAACGGATATAATTTTGACGCTAACCCTAAACCTTTTAATAAAGTTTCTTGGGGGAATTGTATCATCCGTCCTAAATAATTTAACCGCTCAACGGGATTATGCCAAATTGTCTGGGCATCTATAATAAATTCCCCATCATCGATCGCGTGTAACCCATACATTAAAGTCCATTCAGTTTTTCCTAATAAAGGAGGGATTAAATTAAAACAAGTCCGAAATTCATTTTTTTCGATAGTTTGTTGTAAGGGAGATTTCCACGCTTTTAAGGCAATCTCTAACCGTTCGACAATTGCCCTTTCCCCTTCAATAACATCTATTTCATTACCTAATGCTTGTAACCATTCTCGCACCGGAGAGGTAATATTATTAAAATTAATTTCCGTATCTAAATGCAAATTTTTTCGCACTTGGGCATCAATAATTCCATGCAAAAAACTTTTTAATACTTCTTTACTCGAACAAGGAAATTGTACTCTCCAAGGAGATCGATAATCCGCATCTTTTTCCTCTTCCCTCTGATAAATACGACACGCGATCGGCATTTCTTTAGCAAAGGTATTAAAACGAATTCGATCCGTCGAACTATCCAATAATGGTTCCCACTTAGCACGAAATTTATCCGGGGAAATTCTCTTTAACGTCGGTAAAAATTTCCCTCTCGCAAATAGATCTAAACACCAACGTCCCAAGTGAGACCAAAAACGTAAATCACTCCCGATAAATGACTCCGTTTCAGTGATACTCCCCAAGGGAAGTGACTGTAAAAAAGCAAAAGCTTCTAGGGGTTTTAAACAGATTCCTTCTACTTGCCAAGGATATAAACAAATCCGCGGATCTTCCTCTTTCTCTGATAAAGCAGAATAACAGGGAATTAAATTTGATGTCTCGCCACGCGTAGGTAGTGCCAACTTCGCGATCGTGCTTTTTTGCTCTTGGCTCAAAGCAGCCGATTGATTTTGGGAAACCACCTCAGAAACAACCATCTCTTGATTTTTCGACTTACGTCTTCTGGGAGATTTTGCGACAATTTCAGAATTTTCCCCAAGCTCCGATAATTGCCAATTCCATAAACCCGATTTTTTTAAAGATAACAAAAAAGTCTTTAACTCACTCAGAGTCATAGCATAGGGATGTTGATGTATTAATTCATCCTCTAACTGTAAAACTGCAACTTGAGAAAGATGTCGCCAAGTTTCACCCCAAATAAAAAAATAACTTTCCTCAGATTCTTGAATCCAACTACCATGTAAAATCGCCATTTTATTAAATCCTTAATTTATCATCATTTGAGCCAGAATTGCTCAAGGCTTGACAACCGGGTGCATAACTCAAATAGGACTGCTCTAGCCATCCTAAAATAGATGTGAAAACTCTCTTTGTTTTTAATCATAAAATTTCATTTTTGTCAAGGAAATAAATTTTGAGATTAATAATTATGTAAAATTATACACCCAATCGTGGAAAAAGGTGAGAGCCCAAAGGGGGACAATGACGCTGTAAATAGAGATTTATACGGATTGACAAAAGAAAAGAGAGATGGGCAATGGCAAATAGCCAATCCTAAAATTGGTATAAGCTCTGATAGACTAGGAAGGACAGAAGAAAAGGTGTTGGGACAAGACTCGCGAGGGATTGAAGTAAGATTCCAGAGATTTTCAGTCATAGACCCTATTCTAATGTTACGATCGCCACTAAAGAAAGAAAGTGGAAAAGAAGGGAAGACGATTACATGATAGAAATAGACAAGTCGATATCCTTTGACGGACGGGATATTCGGCTCAAGATTGGGTTACTGGCTCCTCAAGCGGGGGGTGCAGTGTTAATTGAGTCTGGAGACACATCAGTTTTAGTAACCGCGACTCGTGCCGCAGCCAGAGAGGGAATAGATTTCCTGCCGCTGTTGGTCGATTATGAGGAGAGACTCTATGCTGGGGGTAAAATTCCGGGGGGTTTCTTACGTCGTGAAGGGCGGCCCCCGGAAAAAGTGACTTTAATCAGTCGTTTGATCGATCGCCCCCTACGTCCCTTATTTCCGACTTGGTTACGCGATGATATTCAAATCGTAGCAACCACACTGTCAATGGATGAACAAGTCCCCCCAGATGTTTTGGCAGTGACGGGGGCTTCAGTCGCGGTATTATTAGCAAAAATGCCATTCCTGGGACCAATGGCCGCGGTGCGTGTGGGGTTAGTGGGTGATGATTTTATTATTAACCCCACCTGCGATGAAATCAGAATGGGTGATTTAGATTTAGTGGTCGCGGGTTCCCCTGATGGTGTCATTATGGTGGAAGCTGGCGCGAATCAGTTGCCTGAACAAGATATTATTGAGGCGATCGATTTTGGCTATGAGGCGACTTGCGATTTAATTCAAGCGCAACGGGAAATCATGGCGGAATTGGGCATTGAATTGGTGCAGTTAGAAGCCCCCCCAGTCGATCCCACTTTAGAGAATTTTATCCGCGAGCAGGCTGAAGATTCTATTAAGAAAATTCTCTGTCAGTTTGACTTGGATAAAAATGCCCGTGACGCAGCCCTTGATGAAATTAAGGCGACATCGGTAGAAGCCCGTATCGCGGCTCTGCCCGATGATGATCCCATCAAAGCGATCGCGGACTCCAAAGCGGTGTCTAACCTATACAAAGAAGTCACCAAACAATTAATGCGGAAGCAAATTGTGGAAGATCGCATCCGCGTGGATGGCCGTCAATTAGATCAAGTGCGCCCCGTTTCCTGCCGTGTGGGAGTATTACCGCGCCGGGTTCACGGAACCGCTCTTTTTAACCGCGGCTTAACTCAAGTCTTATCCTCTGTCACCTTGGGAACCCCCGGAGATGCCCAAGACTTGGCCGATGACTTGTATCCCCAAAACGAAAAACGGTATTTACATCATTACAACTTCCCTCCCTTCTCCGTGGGTGAGACAAAACCCATGCGATCGCCGGGACGACGGGAAATTGGACATGGTGCCCTCGCAGAGCGAGCTCTATTGCCCGTTATTCCTCCTCAAAGCGAATTTCCTTATGTGATCCGAGTGGTATCAGAGGTGTTATCCTCTAACGGCTCCACTTCAATGGGATCGGTTTGCGCGTCAACCTTGGGGTTAATGGATGCAGGAGTCCCCATCATCAAACCCGTGAGCGGCGCTGCGATGGGACTAATTAAAGAAGGGGATGAAGTGCGTATCCTTACGGATATTCAAGGCATTGAAGACTTCTTAGGGGATATGGACTTTAAGGTAGCAGGGACCGATACTGGTATTACCGCGCTGCAAATGGATATGAAAATCCCTGGCTTATCTATTGAAGTGATCCGAGACGCGATCCGTCAAGCGAAACCAGCCCGTTTACATATCCTAGAAAAAATGTTAGCGACGATCGACACACCTAATAAGGAAATGTCGCCCTACGCGCCACGTCTCTTAACCCTGAAAATTGATCCGGAATTTATTGGTTTAGTCATCGGCCCAGGTGGTAAGACTATTAAAGGGATTACGGAAGAAACTGGGGTAAAAATTGACATCGAGGATGATGGCACAGTCACGATCGCGGGTAACGATAGTGAAAAAGCCCAACGAGCCTACAGTATTATCCAAGGCATGACACGGAAGTTAAATGCGGGTGATGTTTATGTAGGGCGTGTCACGCGTATTATTCCCATCGGTGCTTTTGTGGAAATATTACCCGGTAAAGAGGGTATGATTCATATTTCCCAATTAGCCGACTATCGAGTTGGAAAAGTGGAAGATGAAGTCGCCGTCGGTGATGAAACCATTGTCAAAGTACGGGAAATTGATGCCAAAGGACGGATCAATTTAACGCGTTTGAATATTCACCCCGATGAAGCGGCCGCGGCGCGAGAAAAAAACGCAGCCCAATCGTAGTTAAAAAGCTGTTAGATGCCAGAAACCCGGTTATTTTTCACCAATCATTCGGTGTTAAAATTCTCTCGGAGAAACCGGGTTTCTCCTTAGAGCTAGATGCCAGAAACCCGGTTATTTTTGACAACATTGTTGTCTGTCAAAATCATCTCCGAGAAACCGGGTTGCTTCATATTTCCCAGGAAATAAAATAACATCTTGAGCCAATTATCATGTCAAATCAATTGACTCGTCTGCAAATAAAGAATTTTCGCTCCCTTGCAGATATAGATATTAAAATAACTGATCTTAACATTCTTTTCGGTCCCAACGGAGCCGGAAAATCTACATTTTTAGATAGTATCTGGTTTTTGCGAGACTGCGCGATCCGAGGTGTTGATCTGGCATCATCCGAGAGAGAGCATGGAATCGGTTTGCTTTGGGATGCTTCTGATCCCGATGAAAATATTTCTATTACCCTCGAAACCGACGCGGAATTATATCAAGTATCTTTTGGGTATTCCTCTGGCAGGATAGAACCTTTTGTCGGGGAAAATTTATTATCGAAAAACCATAATTTTCCTCTAATCGTCCGTACCATAGGGAGTGACAAAGCTCAGATTTTTGGTGATTCTCAAGAATTAAAATTAATGACTTTAAGGGAACCAGAAAAATTAGCATTAACTCTATATAGATTTTTAGAAACACAGGATTTAGCCGCGTCTAACATAGATAAATTACTGCGTCAAGTGCGACGTTATGAGTCGCGATCGGCCTCTTTATTCAAAATTAAACGCTTGGGTTCTGAATCTGATTATGGAGATATACTACAGGATAGATGTGAGAATTTATGGGCAGTGTTGAGAAATTTACATGATAAACAAGTTATTGATGATCGCTATAATACCATCATCAGTTTTATGCGAGAGAGTTTTCCCACTTTTGCCGACCTATTTTTTGAGCAAACAGGACCATATACTGTCTATGGAAATTTCTTAGAAAAGGGAAGACGGAAACCCATTCGAGCATCAGGAGTATCCGACGGACATCTTCAAATGTTGATTAATTTAACCGGGTTATTTTCTGAAGGAAAAGAGCGTTATTCACTGATATTATTTGATGAGCCGGAACTTTCTTTACATCCTTGGGCCCTTGCTACTTTTGCCAAAGCCGTAAAATTAGCAACGGAAGAATGGAATAAACAGGTTTTTATCGCGACTCATTCTCCGGTGTTAATTAGTCAATTTGAACCGGAAAATATTTTAACTGCGGAATTAAATGAGGAAGGTAAAACTGTGATGAGAAGGGTTAGTGAGATAGAAGGAATACAAGATTTATTAGAAGAATACGCGACGGGTTCTCTCTATATGGCTGAGATGGTCGCGCCTCAAAGTAAGTCTTTATCATAAATGAGGTGAAAAGAGAATGAATCATCAAGAGACGACTCCCCCACATTGTTATTATTTTAAGTTCGGATTATTAGTAACAGGAAAAACAGAGGAAATTCATCTTAATAAGTTATTTAAGCCTCTGATGGAATTAGGCAATTGTTCTTTTGAAGTGATTGGCAAGATTGAACAATTAGGAGTAATTACTTCTCCCAGGAAAAAAGTGAAAATGGTGGGAAGTGGTCAAATTATTCCTACTAAAGATGAGGAAAGAATAGGATATCCGGCTAGAAAATATCTCCAAAAACCTTGTACTTATGTAATTTTAGTTGATGATCTTGAATATGATCGAGTGGAATACGCGGAACAAATTTTTGCGAGATATCGAAGGGCATTAGATACTATTTTGAAGACAGAAAAAAAACGTGCATCTGTGCATTTTTTAGTCAATAGGATAGAAGCTTACTATTTTGCTGATGCTCAAGCAATTAATCAAATCTTAGGTACTTCTTTACAAGATTATGAAGGGGATGTTGAAACTATCCGTCATCCCAAGGGTGACTTAAAACAGTTATATCGCGGTTTCGATGAAGTGGAAGATGGGGGGAAAATTCTTGAGTATCTCAATGTTAAGTATGTTTTATCGAACCCTGACACTTGTGCGTCTTTGAGAACTTTATTTGCTTGGTGTTTAAAAGCATTAGGTAAAAATCTCAATGATGATCAATATCAACTAAGAAATGGTAAATTAAGTGAAATAACGAAAGGACAATTAGATGAGGATGAAGTGAAAGGGTAGGTAACAATTTGGTAATTTTCAAGGGGGATAAGTTGGGTTTCATTTCATTCAACCCAACCTACAATTACTTTCTTCTCTTTTCTTTTCTCTGTGCCCTCTGTGCCTTTGTGGTTCATAAAAAAACACACTACAATTAACCATTACCAATTAGCAATTACCCATTTTCTATTACCCATTTTCTAGGGGGAGCAGTTGGGTTTCATTTCATTCAACCCAACCTACAATTACCTATTACCCATTATCTATTACCGATTTTCCAGGGGGATAAGTTGGGTTTCATTTCATTCAACCCAACCTACAATTACTTTGGCCTAAATAAATGAGTATGTTCGGGATGATATAAACACGATCGCGTTTTTTCTTGTTGTTGGGCTAACGCGGGACTAATCACATAAAGTGTCGTTCTAATTAAATCATTTTCGTGAGTGGCTTTCGCCATTTCTGCTAAGGGAACTAACAAAATTTGTTCATCAGGCCACCCTAAGCGATAACAAATAGCTACAGGTAAATCCTGGGGATAGTATTGCATTAATTTCGCCTGGGCATCCTCGATATGACGAGCACTTAAATAGAGACATAAACTTGCGCGATGGGCGGCTAAACTTTCTAATTCTTCCGGTTCCGGTACTTGCGTTCTACCACTAATTCGTGTTAGAATAATTGTTTGTACCAGTCCGGGTACTGTTAATTCTACTTTTAACTTAGCGGCCGCGGCTTGAAATGCACTAATTCCGGGTATGATTTCAAAGGGAATTTCTGCTTCTATTAAGGCTTGCATTTGTTCATAGACAGCACCATATAAACAAGGATCACCCGAATGCAGACGAATGACAGAAAGACGAGATCGGACTTTTTCTATCATTATCGGTAAAATATCCTCAAGGGTTTTATTCGCGGTATGAATAATTTCCGCGTCCGCGCGAACCCCTTGTAAAATTTGCTTAGGGACTAAGGAATCAGCAAATAAGATAACATCCGCGTTGGCTAATAATTTCGCGGCTTTAATCGTCAATAATTCGGGATCGCCGGGGCCAGCACCCACTATATAAACCCCTGGTTTTAAAGATTCCTGTGGCACAATTCTCCTCTCAAAAAAAAATGATCTATTTCTGAAAACTTTCCGGGTTTATTCCCATTACTTATGAAATGAATAAATGGTATATGCACCCTGGTGTTACCCTAGAGAATCCTCTCTCTAGGGCTTTTTTATGATGCGCGATCGTCATCATCATCTAAGGATTCAGGTATTTGCTGAGATGAAACTGGAGACGGGGCGACAATATCGGGTAAAGGACGTTGGAATAAATACAACCAAGCCAACCCGAGTAAACCCAACAAAATACCCCCTAAACTGACTAATTGTGCCATTCTCAGAGGGCCTAACATTAAACTATCAGTGCGTAATCCTTCTATCCAAAATCTTCCGGTGCTATAAGCCACCATATACACCATAAATAATGTCCCTACTTTTAAACGAGATTTTCCCTGGATATCTCGGAAAAACAAGGTTATTAATAAAAGAAATACCATGACATTCCAGAGGGACTCGTAGAGAAATGTGGGGTGAAAATAGTCAAATTGTTGATACTCTGGGGGGAGCATATAACGATTTTGGGGAGGAATATAGAGTTTCCAAGGTAAATCTGTGGGACGGCCATAGGCTTCGGAATTGAAGAAATTTCCCCAACGTCCGATCGCTTGTCCTAGAATTAATGAAGGTGCGACGATATCTGTAAATTGCCAGAAAGGAATTTTCTGAATCCGGGCAAAAATTAATGCCGCGAGCATTCCACCTAAAATCGCGCCATGTATGGCTATTCCCCCTTTCCAAATGGCAATAATATCCGCGGGATTTTGGGCATATTCGGACCACTGGAAGATCACATAATACAGTCTTGCCATCGGGATTGCACCGACGACAAGCCAAATTGCTAAATCGGCAATTAAGTCGGGGTCAATATTACGACGTTTGGCAAGAGATTGGGATAGAGAAACGCCAATTAAAACCGCGATCGCGATTAATAATCCATACCAACGGATCGTTAAAGGTCCCAATTGGAAAATAATTGGGCCTGGAGATGTAAAGAGAAACCCCAAAGGTAACGAGAATGTGTTTAGCACCATGAAACTAGCATCCGGGTTGATTGAATACCCATCGGAAACACCGGGTTTAACAACGACAAAAGGAATTTGAGGTTGATTTGGGCTTTTATTATGAATCTTGGTTATCTTCACCCATAATGGTTACTTTCGTCAACTGTTTTCCTCAATCCTTGACTGGGTAAGAGTTTTCTCTGAGTCTTTTATTAAAGCTTTCCAAAATACTATGATGATACTCGCCAATCACAATTTAAGGGGTGTATTACCCGGATAAGCTTGCCTGGTTGACTTTCAGCTTTCCTTTCCCTAAGAGACGCGATCGCAAAATAGCGCGATCGTGATCAAAGAAACCGGGTTTTTAACCGAGATTAAGAGTTTGAATGAAGTATTTTGGTGAAAAAACCTGGTTTCTGCGTAAGTAACATTCTTCCCTCTCCCCGCTTCTCTCTTCCTGCTATAATATAATGGGCGTAAATCTGGTGAAGTCAGGAAAAACAAAAGTTAACCGATGATTGAATAAGGAAAAATTACAATGATTCAAACAGCCTCTAAATCGGAAATAATGACCCTAGATGAGTTTCTGGACTGGTATCCAGACGGCTATGGTTATTTTGAATTACATAATGGAGTGATTATCGAAATGCAACCCACAGGACCCCATGAACAAGTGACGAGTTTTCTTACTCTGAAACTGGGAGTTCAAATAGAAAACTTGGAACTCCCCTACTTAGCTGCTAGACAGTGTATCATTAAGCCCATTGATTCTGATCACTCAGGTTTTAATCCAGACGTTATTATTATTGATCAGAATGCTCTGGAAACTGAACCCATGTGGAAAAAACGATCTACTATTATTAAGGGCGAAACCCTCCGTTTAGTCATTGAAGTCGTTAGTACCAATTGGCAAGATGATTATTTGATGAAATTAGGGGAATATGAAAAATTGGGGATTCCTGAATATTGGATTGTTGATTATTTAGGATTAGGTGGTAAGCGATATATTGGCAACCCCAAACAACCGACAATTTCTGTTTATCAACTTGTTGATGGCGAATATACTCTTAATTTATTTCGGGGCAATGATCGGATAGAGTCGCGCATCTTTCCAGAGTTAAACTTGACCGCAGAACAGATTTTTCGAGTAGGGCAATAAACAGGAAATGATTATTGTTCTCATATACAGAAACTCCTTTTTGGGGATCACATTCCTGGTTTGAGATACCTGTGTTGTGGTGAACAACAAACGGGGTTTCTTCTATTTTTGTTGCTCGCATAATTTTATCACAACAACTTTAATAATTACAATTATTAGAAAAAACAGCAAGAGATAGAGAGGGTTGTCAAATTTGTAACAGACAACCCTTAGCTATTCTGATACTATTAAGACGAGCCTCGAAATTACTCATAAACGATTAACATTCAGTGACTTATTAAGTAGCGGATCTCGCCACTGATCAATCCGAAGATTAGGGATAAAAGTAAAGAAATGTTGAAGAAAGAGAAACGCGTCCCCGCGTTACGGTTACAACGCACCTTAAGTTCAATAGAAACCTGGGGATTTGGTTTATCCGGTTTATTATTATGGTTAGGGGTAGCCCCCGCGATGAACGCGGCTTTAGGTTGCCAAGCGATTCTTGTTTGGTTGCCCGGAACAATTACAGGAATACTTCTTAATTTACAAGTACAGCGTTTAGGAATTTCTTGGTGGAAAATGGCGGGAGGTACTCCTAATTATGCGGCCCGTTTATTAAAAAATTATCCGCTTTTAGCGCGTTATGGAGCCATTGGTTATTGGTTAGGGTGGGTATCAGTTCCCACAATCAATGCGATTATTTTAGCAGATTTAATAGAGGAAAATTTAAAGCAATTAGGGCTACCTAGTACCGAAATATTTTTGCGAATTTTCTTCACACTTATTGCTTATGTTGTGGCTTTTAGTGGCACTCGCTCTTTAGGGATTTTACATCTTTGTTTTGTCATTCCTGCTATTGGTTTTTTACTGGCTTTTTGCACTCAAGGTTTAGGTTGGTTAATGTTTGCCCAGGAGAGTCCGGGTTTTTTTCCACAGGCTGTGGATTTAGGAAATGTTAGTCAATTTAATATTGTCGAGTGGGCAAAATGGTATTTTATGGCGGTTTACGCGGTGAATGGCTGCGAAACAGCTTCTTCTTTTGTCGCGGATAGCACACAACCGACAAAAACTTTACGAATTCTTCCCATTGCCGCGGGTTTCATTCCTATTATTTATCTGGGAGGCTCTTGGTTATTAACTCGTTTAGCAACTGATCCCCATTTAGGAGAAAATACTTTTTTACAAATGTTTGCGGTTGCCCATCCTTTTTGGGGAAATGCTACTGCACCTCTCCTTACGTTTCTGTTAACTTGTAGCTGTCTTTTAAGCTGTACGACTGCGGTTTCTAATTCACCTCGTGTTTTATATCAATTATCCCTTGATGGCTATCTTTCACCTGTTTTTAGTGTAATTTCTCGTCGCGGTGTCTTTGAACCCGCGTTATTATTGACTCTTTTCTTGAGTCTGATTTGTTTGATTTGGGGGGATGTTTCTCGTATTGTAATGATTACGGGGACGGGCTACCTTTGTGGGATTATGGCATTACATTTTGGCCTTTGGGTAAATCGGAATAAAAATGAAGCTCTTTGGCCTCGTTGGGCTTTATTTTTCTTTTTAGTGGAATTGGGGGTTTTAATTTTAGGTGGAATGGCTTGGGGATGGCATGATTTATTATTAGGTATTGGTCTTCCTATTTTCATTTTGATTTGTGATAAGGCGATGGATTGTGTCAGTTTTTCTCCTTTTAGTTATGAGTGGTGGATGAGACGTTATCGCACTTTTTATGCTCAAATAAAATCTGAAATAAATCACGATTTTGTTGTTCTTCAAGTTAGTATTGTAATTGCTTTAGTCTGTGGCTCTTTGTCATTAGGTTGGCTTTTAGCAACGAATTTTCATGGTATTAATGATCAAATTAATGAGTCCCTTTTCGTGGTTTGTCTGGTGACAATGGCTTTTGTCGGTGTCGCGATCGCGTGTTGGACGACTCTCCCTCAAGTTGCCTCTATTGTAGAAGCAAGAGAAGCGACTGAACATTTATTTAAAAACGCCTTAGATGGAATTATCATCCTTGATGAAAATGGGATAATTTTGGAAGCGAATCCTGCGGCAAAAAATCTTTTTAGTCATGTCGATTCGTCCTTAAGAGGTTATCCTTTAAACGTGATTATGGAAAATTTAGGAAATTATGCCCCTAGTTGGCCGAGTCGCAGTGAACATACTTTAAAAATTCCAGGCAAAGGAATAACATTTATTGAGGTAGCTATTTCCCGTAGAGTTTATTGGGATTCTTTTCAATATATCGCGATTGTACGAGATATTACTAATCAAAAATTAACGGAGAAAATTCTCCAAGATTCGGAAAAAAGAGAACGGGAAAAAGCCTTAGCCCTAGAAATTACGTTAAAAAAACTGAGAAAAACTCAAACTCAATTAATTCAAAGTGAAAAAATGTCTAGTTTAGGTCAATTAGTCGCGGGAGTTGCCCATGAAATTAATAATCCTGTTAATTTTATCTATGGTAATATTATTCACCTCAGTGAATACACTGGTGATTTACTAAAAGTAATTGATCTTTATCAACTACATTATCCTGAACCTGGAGTGGAAATTTCTGCCTTAATTGATCATATAGATTTGCCATTTCTCAGTCAGGATATTTCTCAGCTTTTATCTTCGATGACAGTGGGGGCAGATCGCATTCGGGAAATTGTCTTGACTTTGCGTAATTTTTCTCGTTTGGATGAATCTGAAATGAAACTGGTTAATATTCATGAGGGCATTGATAGCACTTTATTAATTCTCCAAAATCTTCTCAAATCTAAACCTAATTTCCTGGGTATTAAAGTTCTTAAAAATTATGGTAATTTACCTCATATTGAATGTTACGCGGGGCAATTAAATCAAGTTTTTATGAATCTCTTGAGAAACGCGATCGATGCCATGCTCGAAAAATATCAAAATTTCCAGAAGCTGAGAAAGGAGGAAAATAATCAGGATACCCATTCTGATTATTATCCAACTATCACTATTACAACTGAATGTCTGGAATCTGAACAAGTGGCAATTCGGATTAAAGATAATGGTTTGGGGATACCAGAAAATATTATGCCTCGTATTTTTGATCCTTTTTTTACGACTAAACAAGTGGGAGAAGGAACGGGTTTAGGTTTGGCGATTAGTTATCAAATTGTTGTGGAGCAACATCGTGGTAAATTGCAGTGTTTTTCGGAATTGGGCAAGGGGACTGAATTTGTGATTAAACTGAAGCTCCGCTTGGAAGGTGAGAGTCTTGATTTGGGCTGATCATCTATGGATGGATTTCTCAATGACACGGATTTTTCATTTATCCCTCGTTAATGAGGGCCCGATCGCGCTTTTCCAGTCGAAAGAGGGAAACGCGATCGCTCAACCTATATATTAAAAGCGATAATTTCGATCGCGTACCCATAAACTCAACGCGATCGCGTTACCTTGATTATCGACTTTTGCCTCTACGACAAAAGCTTGCCGTTGTCCCCGTTGTACTTGACTAATATCCGCATTTACCTGATTACGTTGCTCCTCTGGCATATAATAGGTTTCTAAGCCATAAATCATGCGATTACCATGATATTTTCCCTTGATCGCGATCTGATTAGAGGGTAAATTTTGGGGAGTCTTTTCCGAAACCGCGATCAGTTTCCACGCGAGAGGATACCGTGATTGTTTATCCGGTTTTGGGGCTTCTAAAATTACATAAAAACTGATGCCTTGTTTCACATATTTTCGACTAGGTTTGACACAATTTTGACCCGAAAAACACTTTTCAAAATCCCCTGGTAACTGCTGCCAACCCGGAAGTTTTTCTAAGGTATCTGACTGAGATATATCATAACTCAATACCTGATAATAACCTCGTAAAAAATCATAGGGATCGACTGGAGCCGTTTGTAATATCACCGTTTTACCCGTTAGATAAGTATATAACGGTTGAGCGGGTACTGATAAAATTAGGCTAATTTGAAAGAGGAATGGAACCCAAAATCGCCAATGTTTTATGGGTTGTGATGGTGTTTTCGGGGGTGTTTGTGGTAAAATAGGAACTGTTGTTTTTTCGGTTTCCGACTGTGTTATATTGGCTTCATTATTCTGGGAAAATGTCATAATTAATCCTCCTGAGAGGGTGATAAGGTTGATAAGTGACGTTCAAACCATAAACCAGCTAGGATGACACCGACTCCACACAAAATTAAGACGAAGGCTTTTAACAATAATTCTGTATCGTATTCAAACATTCGACTGATAATGTCCAGGGTTAATAATACTAATCCTCCCCAAAACGCGTGACGATTTCCTCGTGATAATCCTATCCGAATTAATCCGATCGCGAGCAGAAACATTTCCACATTAATAATAAATGTGGCTAGACCTGGGATAGAATAGGGACTGAGATGTAAAAGGCAAACGATCGCTGTGACAATAATAAAACCAGCAATGACAGTAGTAATGGCATCAAAGCCCCATTTTTTCGGGTTGATTCGGCTCGGTTTTGCTAAATTAAACCATTCCCAAAGGATTAATAAACCGTAAATTATGACATCAATTGCTCTGAGCCAATTGTTAGTATTGACAGGGTAAAAAGAAGATGGTGATACTGAATCCCAAAACCAATGGAAAGAGGCAATGAAAAAGAATATACTAAGATACCAAAGGGCTAAAGTACGGGCAATGGGTTGAAAGACACGACTATCAATTTTTGGCCAGATAATATCATCATATCCCCATAATAAAGCCGCGGGAAATGTGCAGGCAATTGCCATGTAAATACCCCAGGGCAAATGAACACGAAATAATTCCATTAAGTTCCATTGCAGAGAGGGTAATAGGGCAAACATCGCGAGGATAAATATCCCACGCGATCGACACCAGTACGCTAAGGGGACAAATAATAATCCTGCAAAAAGCGCGGTATGTTCAATGAAGAATTTTAAGGGGGAAAATTCCCTAGAGTAATCTATTATTCCTATTCCTTGCCAATAGCCTAATATGATTAACAAAATCGCGATCATTCCTAAAGAAGTGAGGCGTAAACTGTAGGCCATTGTTAATACTCCTAGTCCCCAAACTAAGAAAAGTCCGTAGGGATCTCCGCCAATATGAAATATTTGTGCGGTAAGTGCTAAATTTGCTCCTAATATGAGAGAGCCTAAAATTAATAATCCTTCTCCCAGGCGTTTTCTACGAGTGGGATAGGGTTGAATCGCCGCACCACGCCAGAGATAAAAAGCTCCGGTGTTTACGCTGATAAATACACAGAGCAGAAGTATGAATTTGACGATTTTTGACCAAGTTTGCCAATTCGCGGCAATAAAGGTAATTACTCCTAAGCCAAGAAGGATCGCGCCTACACTTATCAACACCATGAGAAAGCGATCGCGGGAGGCGGTTTCTAAGTTTTGAAATTGATAGCGCTCGGACAATTGTTGATAAAAATCCGAAGTGATCATTTCTTCGGCTTGCCACAGTTGGGCTTCTTGCCGGAGTTGACGGCGAAATTTATCTGAAATCATAATAACTCCATGAAAACCTGAAGTTTATAATTTAGTTTTACTGACAATTATAAAATTGGCCTCCCCTACTTATGACACTTGGTAAATTGCACACGATCGCGCTCACTGAAAAAAGTCGCGATCGGTTTCCTCCTAAAAGTGCTAAAATTTATCCTAAATATGTTGGTTAATTATCCCAATCCTATTTCAGTCGTGAGTAGTACCCCCTTTGGGGTGATACCCGCAGCATTGGTGACAACTTAAGCCGAAAGCTGGCTCGCTGCCCGCCCGCCCGCCAGGGGTTGAAACCCCTGTCTAATAGCTTAAGTCCTCTGAAGAGGACTCCATAACTCATTAGTGGGAGCAAAAACCAAAAAACACCGATAAAATAGCCTCAAACCCATATCCGAAAAGACTTGGATATCATTTGATTCTATGGGTTGATATATCTGGATTTGAGGGCTTTTTCGGATATGGTATATTTCCCTTATCCCCCAAGGATTTGATGCTTGTTTTGTTCTCAAAAATGTCTAACTCCCCTTCGCCAGGGACTTAAGTCCCTGTCTAATAGCTCAAGTCCTCTGAAGAGGACTCCATCACTCATTAGTGGGAGCAAAAACCAAAAAACACCGATAAAATAGCCTCAAACCCAT
>JBBITB010000025.1:0-16614 GCA_037440985.1 Microcoleaceae cyanobacterium bin_387 | reverse complement strand
TTCCCTTATCCCCCAAGGATTTGATGCTTGTTTTGTTCTCAAAAATGTCTAACTCTCCTTAGTCCTCTTCAGAGGACTTTCGCTTTGAGACAGGGGTTTCAACCCCTGTTGGACTCTCCCTAAAAACTCAAGAATATGGTAAAAGTAAAAACGTCTTCTTTCCCTCTTTTAGGTTTAACTTTAGTCGAATTAAAAGACTGGGTAAAATCACAAAATCAACCGGAATATCGCGGTCAACAATTACATCAATGGATTTATCAAAAGGGAGTTCATTCTCTCTCTGATATTACCGTTTTTTCTAAACAATGGCGCGAAACTGTTAAGGATTTTCCCATTGGCCGTTCTACGATTCATCATCGCGCTGTCTCCTCTGATGGTACTATCAAATATCTGTTAAAATTAGCCGATGGTCAAATTATTGAAACCGTTGGTATTCCTTCGGAAAAACGCTTAACTGTTTGTGTTTCTTCTCAAGTGGGTTGTCCGATGGGCTGTGATTTTTGTGCCACTGGAAAAGGAGGATTTACCCGCAATTTAGAAAGGCATGAAATTATTGATCAAGTCTTAACAGTTCAAGAAGATTTTGGTCGCCGTGTTAGTCATATTGTCTTTATGGGAATGGGGGAACCTTTACTTAATTTAGAAAATGTCGTAGGCGCGGTTAAATCTCTTAATGAAGATGTCGGTATTGGCCAACGTAATATCACGATTTCTACTGTCGGTATTCGCGATCGTATTCTCCAATTAGCGGACTGTCATTTACAAGTGACTCTCGCGGTGAGTCTCCATGCTTCTAATCAACAAATACGGGAGAAATTAATTCCTAGTGCTCGAGCTTATCGTATTGAAGAGTTAATCGAGGAATGTCGAGAATATGTGAAAATTACAGGACGACGTATCAGTTTTGAATATATTTTGCTCTCGGAATTAAATGACTTACCCCAGCACGCGATCGAATTAGCGAATCATGCCCGGGGTTTCCAAAGTCATGTTAATTTAATTCCCTATAATCCGATTCAAGAAGTTGATTATCAACGCCCAAGTACCTATCGAATTAAGGATTTTGTCGCCACTTTGCAGCAGCGACATATCGCGGTAAGTGTCCGTTATTCTCGCGGGTTAGATGCAGACGCGGCCTGTGGACAATTACGCGCCTCCCACATTTAGCGCGAGCAGGCAATTCCGGGCGCGTAGGCCTCTAAAACCTTACCTGTAAGATGACAAGTAACCATTAAATAGTCACAGACAGAACATTGGGTTTGAATCTCTTGTGTATAGAGATTATAATGGCGTTCGCCCGGATTGCCACAGTTGGGACAACGAACAATTTGTCTTCTCTTCATATTCTTATATCCTGTTTTGTTAAGGGGTTTTCAGGGGATCAACACGATCAAAATCAAAAGGGTTGAGCCGATTAGACTCAATTCTTGGTTAAAAAAGTATCTAACTTGACTTTGGAGCCAGACCGTGTGTTGACGACACACTTTTTTAGCCCATTAAATTTATTATCTCAGAGAAAAAGCTCAATTCCAGGTAAAAACAGATACATTATCCCTTGATCCCTATAGGATCAATGCCAAAATTCCTTAATCTCGCTTGGGATAAGGTTTTGACGAATCTTAAGAAATCATAAAGATTTTCTGGGGTTAAGAACATACTTACTGAGTAACCCGGAGAGGGAGAGAGGAAAAAAAGGGTATTGAAGCGGATATTTGCCAAGATTTTCTGAAATTTCCCTAAGTGAATTTTGATCACTTTTTTCCTCTCTCAATTGTTAAGAATTGGCAATTAATTTATTTAATTCTTGTTGCATTATGTTACGGACTTTTTCATAACACTCGTCCACATAGTCACGATCGCGGGCGGCATCGGGGCCATAACGTTCAAAGGTGATGGGTGGACACACGCGGGTATGAATAGGATGAGGGAGAGGCAAGTTAGGCAAAGGGCCAAGACTTAACCCCCAGGGCAGGCCTAAATAAATCGGAAAAACCACGGGATCAACACCAAATAACCAGGGAATACCCGACTGATGAAGTTGACGCATTTGTTGATAGATATCCGCGAGTACGAAAAGGGTATCATGGGCTCCGTGAGAAATTACGGGGAGAATCGGTGCTTCTTCTTTTAACGCGACTTTGATAAACCCTTTTCTATTAGCAAAGTAAATGCGATCGCGCATTTGATGGGGACGAAACGCGTCTTGTGCGCCCCCTGGATACACTAAAACCGTCGCATTTCGACGTAAAGCCGCGATCGCCATTTTGGGATGTGCTTTGACAGCGCCGCATTGTACAGCCATTCCTGCTAATTCTGGTGACACTTTCCAGACACTAGGGTGCATCAGGCCATAGGCAGCGCGATCAGTACCATAACGGCGAAACCAATCATACATAAACATAAACATATCCGGTGACGCGAGGCCACCATTATGAGTGCCAACTGCGAGGACTTTTCCCTCTTTAGGAACATTGTGCCATCCATCAGTTTTCACGCGAAAATAGTGATGATAAAACCATTCCCAAAAGGGCGTAATAGAGTTAATAGTTTCGGGATCACGTTCATCTAAGGACCAACCATTTAAGGGTTTTTCTGGCGTAGGAAGTTTACCCTTAAATAGATTTTTTATGTCTAAGGTTTCTAACACGGGTTTTTGTCCTATAAACAGCAATTTCTGATTATAAAGGATTTTTTGTGATTGAACCACAAAGGCTGACTAGGACAGGGAGCAAAGAGTGATATCATTAAGTTTTACCAAAGGGTTGTCCCCAATATTGCCAACATTCTTTATTAAAGGGCGATCGCCATTTATAAATAAGTTCCGATTCTAATTGTAATCGGGCTTTTTTCTGCGGTGGTGCCTCCCAGGAAAACGCGACTCCTATGGTAACGGGTAAATCATAAGCCCGATGGAGTTCTATATAATTCATAATATATTTTTGACAATCGTGCTCTTGCCAGCGTTTTTTGGGAGTTTGTTTAGTTTCTCCGATATAAAGGAGTAAGGGGAGGGTATTATCTATGACAAAATAGAAGCAAACCGCGTCTCCTTGCTCTGGCATTTCATAGAATAAGGAAGGGTTTAAGGGTAAGGAGAATGGATCGATTTTATCTATGTTATAAGAACTATTGTCTATTTCTGCAAATAGACTAATTTGTTGAGGTGATGGGGTTTGGCGGATTAATTGTTGATGGAGATAAACGCGTTGTTTCCATGTGGATAAGCTTTTTTTAGTCATTAGTAGTTTTTGTCGGCGTTTGGGAGCGCGTTTGATTTTGATTTCTGTCGGCTCAAATAGGTTTAGTTGTTCCATTAATTTACTCTTATTGTTTTTACAATACCTTCACCCAACCGAAAAATGAATTATGTAGGTTGGGTTGAGGCACGAAACCCAACGCATTTCTTGGGTTTAGGGTATTGTTTTTACAAACCGGGTTTCTCGGCTCATACTCTTGACTATGAAAATTTTTGCTAAAGAAACCGGGTTTCTCCCTTTAGGGAATTGGTGGAAATGACAATTTTTCCTAAAAAAAATTGGTTTCTTTGTGGTTGGGTTTCGTGCCTCTACCTAACCTAAGCTTAAGAAAGCATGAGGGATTTTTTCGCAGTTTCAATTAACTCTTGAAGAAATGGTTTAGAGATATCAATTTCTTTTGCGTTTGCTCGACTTGTGCCTAATAAAGCTGTCTTTTTTCCGGGTTGTATTGCTAAAATTTGTCCCTCTTGGTTTTTGATTCTTAATTCTGGTATGGTTCCCACTTGCGATACACTACAAGTATAGACTCGATCGCGGTAATTAAATTCCACGATTTGGGGAGGCTCTGGGGAAATAGGGAGTCTCACTCCGATGATTTCTAATTCAACAGTGGTGTTATTATTCCAAGTATTTTCCCTGAGTTTATAGGCAATATCTACCCGTTTCGGTAAGGGAAAATACTCTTCCCAACGCCACGCGATCGCCTTCAGATAATAGGGTGTTCTTTCCTGTCTCAATGTTAATTTAATATGACCTTTTCCGACAATTTTTTGGTCAATAATTTGAACATTAGGAGTCCAGAAAATCGGATCTTTATTTTCGATACCACAGGGATGAATGACATCAATTTCTTGATAAAGCTCAAAGGTAATCTGCTCAAAATTGGCCTGCACATCGATCGCGACTAAAGGTTTAAGACATTCAATATCCAAAGATTGATGGGCAAATTCTCGCAAACGAGTTTTAAAGTCTTCTAAGTTTTCCGTTGGTAAAGAAAAACCTCCCGCGGCCTTATGTCCCCCATATTTCCCTAAGAAATCATGGCAATAACATAGGGCTTCATAGACATGAAATTCGGGAATCCCACGGGCGGAACCCCTAATTTTATTAGCCACAGATGAAGGCTTTAATTCTCCCAAGGTTTCCTCATCCAAATTAACCGATAATGTCTCCGTTTCCTCGGTGATTTCATCCGTGGTTAACTCCTCTTTTTCTTCATAAGTCCCAATAAAGACGGGAACACCATAACGCTCAACTAAGCGAGACGCGACAATACCGATCACACCATGATGCCAACCTTTCTTCACAATCACTAATACTTTTTCTGCTTGTAAATCTATTTGATTTTTTTCGATGAGCGCGATCGCGTCTTGTTCGATAACTGCACATAACTCCTGTCGTTTTTGATTAATTTTTTCACATTGTACCGCGCGATCTAAGGCAATTTGCATATCATTAGTCGTTAATAATTCTATGACAATTTGCGGATCATCCAAACGTCCGACGGCATTAATGCGAGGGCCAAGACGAAAACCAATATCTTCAGGTTTTAAGGTACTTTGGGCAGTATTAATGCTATCAATCGCGAATTGATACGCGTCTGGAGTCCCTTGATTTTTCACAACTCCCGCGACATGAGTTAAAGCTTGAATACCCACCAATTTAGAATTAGGTAAGAGACGTAAACCGCGCTTTACCCAACGTCGATTTACTCCAGTTAAGGGAGCTAAATCCGCAATAGTACCTAATGTAAATAACTCTAATAAAGGGTTAACTAAATTTTGCCATTTCTGAAGACGTTGGGCAAGGGAAATCGCTAAAATATAGGCAACGCCGACACCCGCGAGTCCACGATAGGGGGAAGTTTCAGGGATTAATTTCGGATTTAAAATAGCATTCGCGTTGGGTAATTCGGGGGGGAGATCGTGGTGATCTGTGATAATAATTTTTAAGCCTAATTCTCTGGCTTTGGCGACAGGCTCATGGGCAGAAATTCCATTATCAACGGTAATAATTAGTGAGACTCCTTCCTGATTAAATTCTTCAATAATGCGATTATTAATGCC
This sequence comes from Microcoleaceae cyanobacterium bin_387, assembly GCA_037440985.1. Taxonomy (GTDB): domain Bacteria; phylum Cyanobacteriota; class Cyanobacteriia; order Cyanobacteriales; family Microcoleaceae; genus JBEDKD01. Next base: position 11,291 of record JBBITB010000025.1, on the reverse strand, counting down.
ATAACCTTCTCGCATTCGACTAGGAATCGCATAATCCACTTGAGCGCCTAAAGCCGAAAGAGATCGTAATAATAACGCGGTACTTGTCATACCATCGGCATCATAATCACCACAAATCGCGATTTTTTCCCCTTCAGAAATCGCGTTTTCTAATAAGTCAATACTATGGGCTAAATCGGGAAACGCGTCTAATGGTGAAGGTAAGGCTAGAGATTCAGGATTTAAAAATAGTTCAACCTCTTGGGGCGTTTCGATTTCCCGGTTCACTAAAACTTGAGCTAAAAGGAGAGATAACCCAGTCGCCTTCGCCAAAATTTCAGCTTTTTCGGACTGAGTAGGATAAATATACCATCGCTGGTTTGGTAAACGATATTGATGGGATTCTCCCAAATTTGATGTATCTGACACTGATGTTTTTCTTGAGGGACGTTGATCCTGATTTTATCACTGAATGGAGCTTTTGACTCTGGAATACTTACGCATTTTGTGTTACAATTTGTCAAGGATTTTTTCGGGGCTTGATCCCATCACAAAAAAAGCGCGATCGGGTATATCGTTATCAATCCATCATCTATGAGAAGGAGAATATCAATGACAAAAGATAAATTAAGATGGTTTAAAATAGCCTTTCAAATGCGAGGCTCTGTCATTCAGGCTATTATGCCTCTAGTCATTTTTTGTAGTAGCTTTGCCTTTCTTATTTCTTTTTTATATGCTCAGGGATTTCCTCTATCTTTTCGGACGGGAAGTATTATTCCTAGTATTGTCCTGGGATTATTGCTCGTTTTTAGAACGAATACTGCCTATGAGCGTTTTTGGGAAGGCAGAAAATTATGGGGAACATTGGTGAATACTCTCAGAAATCTCGCTCGTCAAATTTGGGTCAATGTTGATGAAAAAGAACCGAATGATCTTCAGGATAAAAAAGAAGTTTTGCGTCTTTTAACTGCTTTTGCTGTCGCATTAAAGCTTCATTTAAGACAAGAGAAAAGCAATGAAGAACTGGCAGAATTAATCTCTCCTAGTCAGTATGAAATATTGCAAACAATGAATAATAATCCACCCATTGAAATTTCTTTTTGGATTAGTGATTATTTGAATCGTCAACACGATCGCGGCTGTTTAGATGTTTATCAGTTAACCGCGATGAATGGGTTAATTAATGTTCTGATCGATGTGTTAGGGGGTTGCGAAAGAATTTTAAGAACACCGATCCCTTTAGCCTATGCCATTCATCTCAAACAGTTATTATTACTGTATTGTTTGTTATTACCCTTTGAAATGGTGAAGGATTTTGGCTGGGGATTAGGGTTTGTCATGGGGATTATTAGTTTTACATTATTTGGGATTGAAGCCATTGGCATTGAGATTGAAAATCCCTTTGGGCGCGATCCGAATGACCTCCCCTTAGATACTATTTGTAATACGATTAAAGGTAATATGAATGATTTAATTTCTTTGTCTCCTAATGTGCATTCCCATGTGAAATAAAGTGACTTTTCCCTACCCCCTAGGGGGATAGGGGAGAAAAATTAATGGTGTTCATCAGACTTATATCTATCTTGATCTCGGAGAGAATATTTTTGCATCATTTTATCAAAAGCCTCTTGTAAATCAATATTATGAGAGTTTGCTAGACAAATCACCGCGAATAAAATATCAGCTAATTCATCAGAGAGTTGTTGATCGGGTTCGCGATCTTTCTTTTTTTTCGGACTATATAAATGGTTAATGAGTCTGGCCGTTTCGCCCACTTCTTCAACCAATCTCGCGAGCATTTGGTGAGGAGTCCAGTAACCATGACCGATTTTTGTGATCCAGTCGTCAACTTCTTCTTGAATGTCTTTTAATGTCTTATTTTTCATGGCAAAAATATATTTCGAGTAGGGAGACGGCACTGCCGTGTCCTCGAGTAGGGAGACGGCACGGCCCTACTGTGTCTTAAGGCTAAAACTATGGAGAAATCTCGCTTTTAGCTGAGTCTCGATCCCCCTAAATCAAGAGCAATTCGGGGGACTTTGATGCTCTTGTCCCCCCTTTTTTAAGGGGGGCTAGGGGGGATCAACAGGCTTAATCGTCAAACCGTCAACAGATACTATATTTGAGCTTAAGTTGACACTAATGGGCACTGCCGTGTCCTCATTCAAACAAAGAAACCCAGTTTTAGTAACAAACCGGGTTCCCTAATTCTATTTTTTACTCTGGATGCTTTCCCATCCTATTTTGTCGTCATTAATGAAATCCTCTCTCACAAAAAAGTCAAGACTTCATTAATTTTCCTAGGGATTTTTTAGGAGGATTTTTCTAACTCGGGTAATTTGACTTTTGTCGCTAAACCCAAAGCTTGTAATAATTGAATTGTCATCCATGTGAGGTCGATTTCCCACCATTCGATGCCATGACGAGCGGAATATTGAAAGGCATGATGATTATTATGCCAACCTTCGCCATAAGTCACCAGAGCTACCCACCAACAATTTTTGGAGCGATCGCCGGCATCATAAGTCTCATAACCAAATTTATGAGTCGCGCTGTTGACAAACCAAGTGCAGTGAAAAACCACCACTAAGCGCACAAATATTCCCCACACCACAAAGGGCCAACCGCCTAAGAAATAGAACAAAATACCAAGAGCGACTTGAATGGGAATAAAGTAAGCTTGGCAAAACTTATAAAATGGATCATCTCCAATATCTTTGGTAAAGCGGGGAATTTCGGCACGCGCAGGAGTCTCAAACAACATCCAACCCATGTGACTCCACCAAAAACCTTTATTAGAATCATGGGGATCGGCTTGTTGATCGGAGTGAAGATGATGCAGACGATGGAGCCCTACCCAATCAATGGGTCCTCCTTCACAGGCGAGAGTGCCGCAAAAAACCAAAAAGTATTCTAACCACTTGGGGGCTTGGAAACTACGGTGAGTTACCAAACGATGAAAGCCCAAGGTAATGCCTAAACCACCTGTTACCCAGTGCATTACAAGGGCTAAACCGATCGCGGCCCAACTAAAGTTACTTGGAAAAAAGGCAAATAGAGCTCCAAGATGGAGAAATGCCATATAGATAATGATTGCCCAGTCTGGAGAATTTTTGGTCGTTGATGTTGCAATCGTCATTTGAGATAAATTTTCCTATGTAGGTCGTGCTTGGCGCGTCATACAATTAATACGACACAAGATGGTTAGTCCCGTGAGTATAAATAGTATTGAACGGCTACAAGAAGCAGAACAAGCACTGTCTCTGATTTTTTCTGGTATTGATACTTCAGTCAAGTATAATCTTAAACGAGTTTTGGAGGCGTTTCGCCGTCATCGGGTGGGGGTTCACCATTTTTCTGGGGTAACGGGCTATGGCCACGATGACTTGGGCCGAGAAACGTTGGATCAGGTTTTTGCTGAAGTTATGGGTTCGGAGGCTGCCGCGGTGAGGGTTCAGTTTGTTTCTGGCACTCACGCGATCGCGTCGGCCTTGTTTGGGGTATTACGTCCAGGGGATGAGATGTTGGCCGTAGCCGGTCATCCCTATGATACCTTGGAAGAAGTGATTGGCCTACGCGGTGAAGGTCAAGGTTCACTTATGGATTTTGGTATTACTTACCGCGAGTTACCTTTGACGGATGAGAATGAGATTGACTGGGAAGGCCTCAAGTCAGCCGTGAGCCATAGGACTCGTTTGGCTTTAATTCAACGCTCTTGCGGTTATTCTTGGCGATCGAGTTTGTCTATTTCGGATATTGAAAAAATCGTCGCGATCATCAAGCATCAAAATTCTAACACAGTTTGTTTTGTTGATAACTGTTATGGGGAGTTTACCGAGGATCGTGAACCTCCCGCGATCGGCGCGGATTTAATCGCGGGTTCCCTGATCAAAAATCCGGGGGGTACGATTGTGTCTGCTGGGGGTTATGTTGCGGGAAGGGCGGATTTAGTGGAAGCCGCGACTTGTCGTTTAACCGCGCCTGGAATTGGGAGTAGTGGGGGCGCGACGTTTGATCAAAATCGTTTATTATTTCAAGGGTTATTTTTAGCGCCTCAAATGGTGGGTGAGGCGATGAAAGGGAATCATTTAACGGCTTATGTTTTTGATAGTTTGGGGTATCGTGTAAATCCGTTACCGATGGCCGAAAGACATGATGTGATTCAAGCGATTGAATTTGGTTCTCCTGAAAAGTTAATCGCGTTTTGTCGTGCGGTGCAACAGTTTTCTCCTGTGGGTTCTTATCTCGATCCTGTACCGGGACCGATGCCCGGATATGAGAGTGAATTAGTGATGGCTGGTGGTACTTTTATTGATGGGAGTACGTCGGAATTTTCCGCGGATGGGCCTTTACGAGAACCTTATATTGCTTTTTGTCAAGGGGGTACTCATTGGACTCATGTCGCGATCGCGTTAGAAGCCGCGATCGACTCCGTAGGAATTGCATCAAGTAAAAAGGGATAAGAAAATAATGAAGACAGAAAACACTCAATTTAACCTAAATTCACTTCCTCAAGGATGGTATTGGGTAAGATTGAGTGATCTCTGTATTCCTGATCGAAAAATAGTTGAGCCCGGTTCTGAACTGGCTATGCGTTTACCTTACTTAAGTTTAGAACATATTGAAAGTAACACAGGTCGGATATTGAGATCGCCCTCGGATGCAAAGGAAAATGAAGGACAAAGCACAACCTTTGCCTTCGACTCTCGACATATTCTTTATGGGAAATTACGGCCTTATCTTAATAAAGTTGCCCTCCCCGATTTTGAGGGACGCGCTACAACTGAATTAATCCCCTTTCTCCCTATTCCAAATGTGTCTCGACGTTATCTAGTATGGCTTTTTCGACATCCCAAAACGGTCGCGATCGCGATGAGAGAAAAAACAGGTTCTCGAATGCCACGCGCCAATATTGATACAATATTATCTCTACAATTTCCGGTTCCAGAATCTTTTGATGAACAAGAAAAATTAGCAAATTTGATGGAGTCACAAATGACTTATCTGGAACAGGCTAAAAAAGCTTGTCTGGAACAATTAGCCCTCATGGAAGAACTATCAGCACAGTTTCTTACTGATTTTCCACTCGAAATTTCTTAATTATTAAATTGATACCGCAGGGAACAGCGAACAGGCAACAGTGATGAAAGGGGAGCATCTCCTAAACGTAAATTGGCAGTGGGAGCGTCTCCCTCCCTAGGGATCTAATCGGGAGCGAGACACTCCCACTACAGTTTTTTTGCTCCTTTGAGATGCTCCCTAATATCGTGTCCTTACCTTTATCGGTTTCTGATTAGATGAGTCAACTCAACTCTCACAGGTGACGAAGAGGGTGAAAGCCTGATTTGAGGGAAAATCACAGAAAAACACGATCGCGCCTTTCCCTGACAAAATCAAAGAAAAGCGCGATCGCGCATTAAGGAATAAAAAAACCCAAAATTACTTACAAACCGCCTTATAATTAGCATTGCGGACAATAGTACCCGCGGCATCATTAAATAAAACCGGATTATTCGTACTCACCCGGAGTAACTTGGGTTTCTTGCCAACACATTCTTTTACAGACTCACCCCAAGCCGCGAGAGCCTTGGTATATTCAGCTCTAATGCGAACAACATCTTCCGCGGTAACACCTTGAGGAATCGCGGGCGGATTAAAAGCATCAGTAATGGGAGTATTAGTAGTAATGCTGTTATCAACAGCAATATTCGTCAAAATGGGAAAATCAAAAGCTTTAGGCAAAGTGCGATCAGGAAGGATACCAGGAATTAACTGGTACTTTGAAGCCCCGCCCTTATAATCAACTTTGACGCTAGTATCAGCCAACGCGCTCAAGGGGAGGCTTGCCACTAAAGCCGTACAAAAACCCCAAAACAACTTAGATTTCATTCTCGTCTCCTCACAACATGAATCAATAATCAAACATCTGCAAATAATGATGTAACAGATCCCCCCAAATCCATAAAATGATTCCAGTTGAAGTAAGATATTATCCTCTGAAACTCTGACAGATTTAAGGATTAGCCCAATTGGGACAAAATCATTTTCGCTCGATGTTACTCGGCACTGTATCAAATTTTCTCCGAGATATCAAGTTTAGCTTAACAAGAGTAAAACAGGTGACTCGGCTCGAACCTCAATGACAGTATCGTGATATAGCAGAAGGAAGAAGCAAGAAGCAATAATTCAGATTCGTAGGTTGGGTTGAGGTACGAAACCCAACATCTTCGGGTTCTACCGAACCCCGAACCATGAAGTGGTTAGCGCAGCTTAGATTCGTAGGTTGGGTTGAGCGAAGCAAAACCCAACATCTTCGGGTTCTACCGAACTTAGTATGTAAGAAATCGCCAAAAAATATAACCAGCAAGAGTTTGCCGAAAAGTTTATCAAAATCGAACTATCAGAAAATCAAACCTTTGCCAAATCTCGCTTTTGGCTGTTTCGACTGTAGACCAACCATAGGAAGATTCGTAGGTTGGGTTGAGGTACGAAACCCAACCGACAAAGAAATGGCGAAGGTATTGGTTGATCAAGCTGGTTTAGCCTAAGTCCCACCTCAGAGCCCAAGAATTTAAACAAAAATAGGGGAGCATAGCCCCCCTACTCACTGATCAACTCAGAAACCTAACTCAACGTCTTACAGGAAAGTAAAACTATTAGAAGAAAGGGTTGCAGTACGCAAATTCGCAATATTGACAATATCGCCAGAGTTGGAACGATTGGGATCGTAAGCCAAGATATTATCACTGCCACTCTTGTACAGAATAAACCCAGGACCGGCTGCACCCAATTGTGTCGCATATTGAGATTCCGCTTGCGCCAGTGTGGTAATACTGGTAATCGCGGTGAAGTCAACCAGCTTCGCACCATTGATATTCACAGTTGTATTCGCGGGCGACTGAAGCGTTACAGAGGTAATACCACCAAAGTTCGTGGAAGAGAAGCGCAAGACATCTCCCGTCACAAAGTCAGTAATAGTATCTCCACCCTCCGTGGGACTGTTGTACACAAAGACATCATTACCCGCGCCACCTGTAAGGTAATCAGCGCCAACACCACCAGTAAAGGTGTCATTACCCGCGCCACCAAAGAACAGATCCGCACCGGAACCGCCCTTAAAGACATCGGCGTAAGCTGTTCCTGTTACTGCACCACCAGTACCCGTCGCACCATCAAAGACGATCGGGGTTGTCATGGTGCTGTAATCACTATATGCACTCACCATCATGGGATTACTATTGCTTAAGCCCACCAAAGAGCCACCGCCGATTAATTCAATATCCGCCGTGCTCAGGGAGTTCACACCCAATACAGTAATCGTGCCATTGTTATTGACATTGAGTACCGCAGAAGAACCCGTATAGGTGACGCTTACCGTTCCCGCAGACGCGATCTGCAATTTATCCGTACCCGTCACGAAATCCGTGATGATATCGCGATCTGGACCCCCTTTGAGAGGCATACTGCCAGAGCCAAAGACAAACACATCCGCACCAGCACCGCCAGTGAAGGTATCATCACCCGCAGCACCAATAAAGGTATCATCACCAGCACCGCCGTTGAACAGTTCCGCCGCGGAACCACCGTTAAAGACATCGGCGTAAGCCGTTCCTGTTACTGCACCACCAGCACCCGTCGCACCATTAAAGATGATCGGGGTTGTCATGGTGCTGTAGTCACCATAGAGACTCACCATCATGGGATGACTATTACTTAAGCCCACCAAAGAGCCACCGCCGATTAATTCAATATCGGCCGTACTCAGGGAGTTCACACCCAAGAGGGTAATCGTGCCATTGTTATTGACATTGAGTACCGCAGAAGAACCCGTATAAGTCACGCTTACCGTTCCCGCAGAGGTGATGTGCAATTCATCCGTACCCGTCACGAAATCCGTGATAATATCACGCCCTTCTTGGAGAGTCGCACTGGTAGAGCCAAAGACAAACACATCCGCACCAGCACCGCCAGTGAAGGTATCATCACCAGCAGCACCAATAAAGGTATCATCACCCGCAGCACCGTTGAACAGTTCCGCCGCGGAACCGCCGTTAAAGACATCGGCATAAGCCGTTCCTGTTACTGCACCACCAGTACCCGTCGCACCATTAAAGATGATCGGGGTTGTCATGGTGCTGTAATCACCATAGGTACTCACCATCATGGGATTACTATTGCTTAAGCCCACCAAAGAGCCACCGCCGATTAATTCAATATCCGCCGTGCTCAGGGAGTTCACACCTAATACAGTAATCGTGCCATTATTGAAATTGAGTACAGCAGAAGAACCCGTATAGCTCACGCTTACCGTTCCCGCAGACGCGATCTGCAATTTATCCGTACCCGTCACAAAATCCGTGATGATATCACTACCTTCTTGGAGAGTCGCACTGGTAGAGCCAAAGACAAACACATCCGCACCAGCACCGCCAGTGAAGGTATCATCACCCGCAGCACCAATAAAGGTATCATCACCCGCGCCACCGTTGAACAACTCCGCACCGGAACCGCCCTTAAAGAGATCGGCATAAGCCGTTCCTGTTACTGCACCACCAGTACCCGTCACACCATCAAAGATGATCGGGGTTGTCATGGTGCTGTAGTCACCATAGATACTGACGATCGTATTGCTATTGCTCATTGTGGCCAAAGAGCCACCACCGAGAATCTCAATGTCATCTTTACCCAAAGACTTAACACCCAAGAGGGTAATAGTGCCATTGTTATTCAAATTTAAAACAGCCGCGGAACCTGTATAAGTAATGCTCACCGTTCCATTAGAAGTAATGCGTAGGGTATCAGCACCACTTACGAAATCATAGATAACATCATTGCCGAGGTTGACACCACTGCCTGTGTCAAAGACAAAAACATTATGTCCCTCTCCGCCATAGAGGGAGTCATCACCGGTGCCGCCGTCAAGAGTATCGTCCCCTTCGCCACCGAGAAGAAGATCATTTCCTTCTCCGCCAACAAGGGAATCATCGCCTTGTCCACCGTCTACTATGTCATTGCCTTCTCCGCCAACCAGTAAATCCTTACCTTGACCCCCCAACATAGTGTCATTACCGGCTTCTCCAAACAGAGAATCACGTCCCTGATTACCAAAGAGAAGATCGTTTCCTTCTCCGGCGTTGATAGAATCATCACCATAACCACCATAGAGGGTGTCATTACCCCCTAAACCATTGAGCGTATCATTCGCGGGAGAACCGGCGTAGAAATCAGCTCCTGGGGTTCCTATCCATTTGGGACTTATTTCATCTGGTTTTTTCTCTGGTTGTTTGTCTGTTGGTTTAATTCCTTTGGCGACAACTTCTACGTTAAATTTCACCAAGACATTGAGTAATTGACCGGATTTGATTTTTTCCTTCTCGCCTGGGTTTTGCTTCAAGTACAGTTGGATAGTCGGATCTCCGGTGGGAATATCTCCGCGAGATGAGCCTACTGTAAGGAAGAACAGAAAACTACTCTTGCCTTCTACTTTGAAGTTTTCGCGATAAAACTTGGCATCAAAGAACGCATTAGGACTTAGGTCTTTATCAATTCCTACTTTGATAAAATAATCAAAGGCACTCTTGTATTTACCTGATTTAACAGCATCAGCAACTTCTTGATTTTGCAGTAAATACTTTTCATCAACCAAGGGTGTCGAACTCTGTCCTTTGCTGAATCCTACTTTGAGATAATATTCAAAGGCACTCTTGTATTTGCCTGACTTAACGGCATCGGCCGCGTCTTGATTTTGTTCCAGAAAATACTTCTCATCAAACAAGGGTGTCGATATTTCGCCTTTGCTAAATCCTACTTTGAGGTAATATTCAAAGGCACTCTTGTATTGACCGGACTTAACTGCATCGGAGGCCTCTTGATTTTGCTCAAGATAATAGGCTCCATCAAAGAGAGGACTGCAACTATCGCCTTTGCTCATTCCTTCTTTAACAAAGTAATCAAAGGCACTCTTGTATTTGCCTGACTTAACTGCATCGGAGGCCTCTTGATTCTGCTCAAGATAATAGGCTCCATCAAAAAGAGGACTCGGACTATCGCCTTTGGTCAATCCTACTTTAACAAAGTAATCAAAGGCACTCTTATATTTGCCTGACTTGACTGCGTCAGCTGCCTCTTGATTCTGTTCTAAATAATATTTGCCATCAACGATGGGACTGGGATTATCGCCTTTACTTACCCCGACTTTGAGAAAATATTCAAAGACATTCTTGTATTGTCCAGACTGCACGGCTGCTGCGGCTTCTTTGTTGGTTTCGAGATAAAATTTACCATCAAAGAGAGGAGAACAACTCAGACCATTTTTCAGGCCTTTCTTCAGGAAGTGTTCTAAGGGATTTTTGACTTTCCCATCCTTAATATCTTTTTCGACTTCGGGATTTTGCTTGACATAATAATCCAGATCAATCAAGGCATTCGGACTGATGCCATTTTTATATCCTGATTTCAGGAAATGTTGGAATGCTTTCTTGAATTGACCTTTATTGATTTTGCTCTGTAATTTAGGATTTTGTGCCAGGTAATAGCTTTCATCAAATAACGGTGTACAAACTAAACCTTTGGCGGCTCCTACTTTAAAGAAGTATTCCGCGGCACTCTTGACAGAGCCATCCGCGATCGCGCTCTTTACTTCGGGATTGTTATTAACCAAAAATTCACTGTCAAATAAGTCAGAAAATTGCCGACCTTCTTTGATGCCAAATTTAACAAATTGTTCCAGGGGACTCTTGATGTCGCCTTTGTCAAGGCTTGCTTTGATGTCAGGATTTTTGTCTAAATACTCCTGGCTACTAAAGAAGATACTAAACTGAAGACTGACATTATATTGACCAACCTGGAGGAAGTAATCAATGGGACTCTTGTATTCCCCCTTATCTAAAGCTTCCTTAACTGTCGGGTTTTCTGATAAAATGCTTGAGCTAACAAAGAGACTACATTCCCGTTTCTCTTCTTTACCAAATTTCTTGAAGTGTTCTTTCCCGCTCTTAAATTTACCTTCTTTTACCGCCTCCGCGACGTCTGGGTTCAGTTGCAAATACAAGTCTTCATTAAATATATCTGCCAAGATTAATCCCTGTGGTTTTGGTGTCACAGATGCTGAGGGATCGGGTGATACTGGCACGACACCATTACTAATGTCGGGAGAACTTCCTAATGATGTTAATTGAGGAGAACTTCCCAAGGGTGTTAATTCGGTGGAACTTCCTAATGGTGTTAACTGGGTGGAACTTCCTAATGGTGTTAACTGGGTGGAACTTCCTAATGGTGTTAACTGGGTGGAACTTCCTAATGGTGTTAACTGG
>JBBITB010000024.1:0-63638 GCA_037440985.1 Microcoleaceae cyanobacterium bin_387 | reverse complement strand
GGTAACACCGACACCATCGGTAACACCGACACCTGTAACACCGACACCATCGGTAACACCGACCCCATCGGTAACGCCAACCCCATCGGTAACACCATCCCCCGTCCCTGGTATCATTCTAACAGGTAACTCAGGCTCAAGTTCCCTGATAGGCAATGCAGGGGATGACACCCTCATCGGCTTATCAGGGGATGACACCCTTATCGGAGGGGCGGGCAACGACACTCTCAACGGCGACACAGGCAATGATTACCTCGACGGAGAAACTGGTAACGACACCCTCACAGGTCAAAATGGTAATGATTCCCTATTCGGTGGCCTTGGTGACGATTGGCTCGACGGCGGTGCAAACAAAGACACCCTCACGGGCGGTGACGGTACAGATACCCTCACCGGCGGAAATGGCCAAGATTTATTTATTTTGGGCTCTGGAAAGGGGGCTGATACATTGCTTGACTTCACCCCCACAGGAGGAAATAAAGATACTCTGGGCTTAACGGGTGGTTTGACATTTGCTCAGATCACTATTGCTCCAGATTCAAATGCAGCCAATACCATCATCAAGGTGACAGCTACCAATGAAGTATTAGCTACTTTGATAGGAGTGCAAGCTGGTTTAATCAAGAGTTCTCATTTTCTCGCGATTTAGAACTGATTAACATCAGAAACCGGGTTTCTTTTCCTGATAAGAAACCCGGTTTCTCTCCTATATAAACCGGCCTCTGGTTTTTTTTGAAACCGCAGATTAACGCAGATTAACGCAGATGGGATAAACACTGATATTGGGAAGTGGATGGGGCGGGTTTATTGAGGTTATTTGTAAGGAGTCAAAATTTGGGTGAAAGAGCCTACCAAATTATTTAATGATAACTGTAGATACTGTCTTGACTTGTCAAGACAGTATCTACAGGTGACTTTATCAGAAACCCGGTTTCGGGTGCATCTCAGTTTTGAAGAGGGCGAAGCATGACCGTATATAGGTTATTAGTTGTAATTTGATATTTACTGCGGTCATGCTTCGCCCCTACAGGTGACTTTATTCAGAAACCCGGTTTCTCTCCCACCCGTTTCTCCCTCACAGAGGAATTATTTTGACTTAATCACTAACACCGAACACGGTGCCTCAGAAACGACTTGACTACTCACCGAACCCTCTAAAATACGCTTCAAACCCGTTAAACCTCGACTGCCAATTATTATTAAATCCACCTGGTAAATATTCACCAAACGAATAATTTCTTCGGGGGGATCACCTGTCACAATTTCAATCTTACTCGGATAAGGTAATTTTTCTTGATAAGATTCTAACAATTTTTCCACAGTCAGATAAGGGATTTCTACTACGGTGTTAAAATCAGATTTCCCCCCATCAATGACATGAGTCAAAATGACTTGGGTATTTGATTTTAAATTCAGTCCTTCTAAAACTTGAATTAATTGATAATCTGTTGTTGATTGCGAAAAATTGATCGCGACTAAAACCGTTTGCCATACCATGAGTTTTTTAAGGATAAATTGGATATTTTTCGCGATAGGACTAACAATCCCAGGATAAAACCTTGATTGAAAAAGGCTGAGATTGTTGGGAAAGTATCAACAATCTCGGTAAAACCTTCCGTGTTATCCTATCACAAATCACACCATAAAATCTCAACCTTTAATCACTATGCGGTTCCGTGCGTAAACGCACTGAATCCGCGTGAGAAGGTAAACCTTCCGTCGTGGCTAAAACATTCACGGCTTTCGCGACTTTTTGTAAGGCTTTATGGGAGTATTGAATCAAACTAGAATGCTTCATAAAGGTTTCTACCCCTAAAGGTGAAGCATAACGAGCAGCGCCCGATGTTGGTAATGTATGATTCGGCCCTGCTAAATAATCTCCCACGGCTTCCGGTGTCGAACAACCTAAGAAAATTGCCCCCGCGTGACGAATATTTTCTAATAATGCCCAAGGATCTTCTACTTCTAATTCTAAGTGTTCCGGGGCAAATTCATTAGATAATTCCGCGGCCGATTTCAGGGAGTCCACTACCACGACTAAACCATAATTCGCGATCGCTTTTTCTGTTAAAGTCCGTCGTGGATGGTTCACTAATTGACGCTCGACTTCGGAAACCACTTGTCGTGCTAAGGCCGAATCATCCGTTAATAAAATAGCAGAGGCCATCGAATCATGTTCCGCTTGAGCTAACATATCCGCGGCAACATAAACCGGATTCGCGGTACTATCGGCAATAATCAAAACTTCCGAAGGGCCCGCTAAGGAGTCAATGCCCACAGTACCATAAACTAATTTTTTCGCCAACATGACATAAATGCCACCAGGCCCCGTGATTAAATCAACTTTAGGGATGGTTTCTGTACCATAGGCCATCGCGCCGATTGCCTGGGCCCCTCCCACTCGGTAAATCTCATGGACTCCCGCTTCCTGGGCGGCCACTAATACCGCGGGGTTAATCTTTTTCTCTGTACCCACAGGGGTACACATGACAATGTGGGGAACTTTCGCGACTTTCGCCGGCACCGCGTTCATTAATACTGTACTAGGATAGGACGCTTGCCCCCCAGGAACATAAATACCAGCGCGATCGACGGGAGTATAGCGTTTCCCTAATACCACTTCATCCTCGCCAAAATGTACCCAAGATTTGGGCACTCGTTGACGATGGAAATCCTCGATCTGTTTACAAGCCAACCGGATCGAGTCTAATAAGTCCTTAGAGACTTGTTGATAGGCCGCGTCTAGCTCCGCACCCTTCACCCGTAATTCATCAGGTTCGAGGGTAATCTGGTCAAACTCCGCGCTATAGTGTAACAGAGCTTTATCGCCCTTCACTCGAACCGCGTGCAGGACTTCGCGCACTGTGGCTTCTTTGTGAACAATAACATCGCCGTGGGTGCGATCGCAGATCCGTCGCAGTTCAGCTTGTGCTTCAACCCACTGAGTAATAATTCGCAGCATGGATCTTAGGAATGCCAACCGTAAAGGAACTCGTCAGAGAACTTGGAACTAGGAAACATCGAGATTGGGGATTGGGGATTGGGGATTGGGGATTGGGGATTGGGGATTGGGGGGTTTCCCTTCTTCCTTCTTCCTTACTTCGGACACCCCTCTTCGGGCCTCCCTCTTCGGACTTCCCTCTTCTTTAACCATTATGGCGAACCCGTCCTCCTTATCTATAGCTTAATGTATTTTTAGGGGAATGGAATTTTTGCACCAAGAGATGTTATATTAGTTTGTCCGGTACTTTGTATGTTAATAAGGCATATTGCCCAAAAATAAACCCAGCTTTCACCAAGACAACTATGGCCAATATTAAATCTGCCGCGAAACGAGTTGAGATTGCCGAGCGTAACCGCTTGTATAACAAGTCTTACAAGTCCGCGGTGAAAACTCTGATGAAAAAATATTTTGCCGCCGTTGAGAAATACGCGGCATCCCCCTCTGAGGAATTAAAGAAGGAAGTCCAAGAGCGGATGTCTGAAGCTTTCAGCAAAATTGATAAAGCTGTTAAGCGTGGCATTCTTCATCGTAACAATGGCGATCGGAAAAAATCCCGTCTCGCGCGTGCCCTCAAACGCCAAACCTCCGTCGCCGCTTAATCATATTTTGGATTTTGGATTTTAGATTTGTGATTTTTTTCGGAATTTCATCTAAAATCTAAAATCGCAAATAAATTTTAGTCTATGCAGTTAATTGATACTCATGTACACATCAATTTTGATGTGTTTAACGGGGAATTAGATGAGATTCGGGAACGATGGCGAAACGCGGGAGTCGTAAATTTAGTGCATTCCTGTGTCGAGCCAGAGGAGTTTACCAGTATAAAGACGATCGCGGATCGGTATAGTGAAGTTTCCTTCGCGGTAGGGTTACATCCCCTTGATACCGAGAAATGGACAGAAGAAAAGGCTAATGAAATTTACACCTTAGCCAAATCCGATGCCAGAGTAGTAGCCATTGGAGAAACCGGATTAGACTTTTATAAAGCCGATAACCAAGAGCAACAAAGGTCAGCATTTGAGGCACAATTAGAAATTGCCCTGAAGCTGAATAAACCTGTGATCATCCATTGTCGGGAAGCCGCGGAAGCCACAGCCGAAGTCTTACGAGACTTTATGGCTCGTCGAGGTAAAGTCCGAGGTGTGATGCACTGTTGGGGAGGGACACCGACGGAAACCCAATGGTTTCTCGATTTAGGATTCTACATCAGTTTTAGCGGTGTTGTCACGTTTAAGGCCGCGAAACAGGTACAAGAATCTGCCATGATGGTAGAACCATCTCGGCTATTAATCGAAACCGACTGTCCCTTTCTCGCGCCCGTCCCCATGCGGGGCAAACGTAACGAACCCGCCTATGTACTGCACGTCGCCGAACAACTCGCGAAATTGAGAGGAGTTTCCCTAGAAACATTATGTGAAGAAACCACTCAAAATGCTTGTGAATTGTTTGGAATTTCTTTGTAACGGGAGGAGCAATGAGAAATGAAGGAACTAAAAAAGAACCCATCGAGAGGGGAAAAAAACATAAATGAGAGATAAAGTGATCATTTTATCTCTTATTTATGCCACTTCAAAACTCTACAAAATCTGGCCATCATCCCACACCAATTTTAGGTTTTAGATTCTTGGATAAATCTCATCCAAAATCCAAAATCCAAAATCCAAAATCCAAAATCCATTGAGGAGACCCATGCCTACTCAACACTACTTAGAGACTTATAGCTTACCTGATTTAATCGAAATTCAGCGAGCGTCCTTTCGTTGGTTTCTGGAAGCAGGTTTAATTGAGGAGTTAGACAGTTTTTCTCCCATTACCGACTATACAGGTAAGTTAGAGCTCCATTTCATGGGCAAAGACTTTAAACTGAAACGGCCGAAGTATGATGTCGATGAAGCGAAACGACGCGACAGTTCCTACTCGGTACAAATGTATGTTCCTACCCGTCTTATTAACAAAGAAACCGGAGAAATTAAAGAACAAGAAGTCTTTATTGGTGATTTACCTTTAATGACGGAACGGGGTACTTTTATTATTAATGGTGCGGAGCGCGTCATTGTTAATCAAATTGTGCGATCGCCGGGTGTTTATTATAAATATGACATTGATAAAAATGGTCGGCGTACCTATAACGCGTCTTTAATTCCTAATCGAGGGGCTTGGTTAAAGTTTGAAACGGATAAAAATGACCTGGTTTGGGTGCGTATTGACAAAACCCGCAAATTAAGTGCTCAGGTATTACTGAAGGCTCTGGGTTTACCTGATAGTGAAATTTATGATTCCTTACGACACCCGGAATATTATCAAAAAACGGTGGAAAAAGAGGGGCAGTTTGGGGAAGAAGAAGCCCTGATGGAACTCTATCGTAAATTACGTCCTGGGGAACCTCCAACGATTCAGGGGGGGGAACAGTTATTACAATCACGTTTCTTTGACCCTAAACGTTATGATTTGGGTAAAGTTGGACGTTATAAACTTAATAAGAAGTTGCGTCTGAATGTCCCTGATACCATGCGGGTATTAACTTCTCAAGATATTTTAGCCGCGATCGACTATTTAATTAATTTAGAGTTTGATATTGGTCAAACGGATGATATTGACCACTTAGGAAATCGTCGTGTTCGTTCCGTGGGAGAACTCTTACAAAATCAAGTTCGAGTAGGCCTCAATCGTTTAGAAAGAATCATTCGTGAACGGATGACAGTTTCCGATTCCGATTCCCTTTCTCCCGCGTCTTTGGTGAATCCTAAGCCCCTTGTCGCCGCGATTAAGGAATTTTTCGGATCGTCTCAATTATCCCAATTTATGGATCAGACGAATCCTTTGGCAGAATTGACTCACAAACGGCGTTTGTCTGCCTTGGGCCCCGGAGGTTTAACACGGGAACGGGCCGGGTTTGCCGTCCGTGATATTCACCCCTCTCATTATGGTCGCATTTGTCCCATTGAAACTCCAGAAGGTCCTAACGCGGGGTTAATTGGTTCTTTGGCGACTCATGCACGAGTTAATCCCTTTGGGTTTATCGAAACGCCTTTCCATCCGGTGAAGGATGGGCGGGTGTTACGGGAGCAAATTCGTTATATGACTGCCGATGAGGAGGATGATCTACGGGTAGCACCAGGGGATATTCGGACAAATCAAGATGGTTATATTTTGGGTGATACGGTCCCCGTGCGTTATCGTCAAGAATTTACGACGACAACGCCGTTACAGGTTGACTACGCGGCGATTTCTCCTGTTCAAATTGTCTCGGTGGCGACTTCTTTAATTCCCTTTCTCGAACATGATGACGCGAACCGTGCCCTGATGGGATCTAATATGCAGCGTCAAGCCGTGCCCTTATTACGTCCTGAACGGCCTTTGGTGGGGACGGGTTTGGAAGCACAGGCGGCACGGGATTCTGGGATGGTGATCGTGTCTAAGACGGATGGGGAGGTGACTTATATTGACGCGACTAAAATTCGTGTCCGTCCCACGGTGGCAGAGGGTGAACCCCTACCCCCGGAAATAGAGTATCAGTTACAAAAGTATCAACGCTCTAACCAGGATACTTGTTTAAATCAACGTCCTTTGGTTTACGAAGGTGATCAAGTAGTAGCCGGCCAGGTACTCGCCGATGGTTCGTCGACTGAGGGCGCAGAATTGGCTTTAGGTCATAATATTCTAGTCGCGTATATGCCTTGGGAAGGTTATAACTATGAGGACGCGATTCTGATTAGTGAACGTCTGATTTCTGATGATATTTATACTTCAATTCACATTGAAAAATATGAGATTGAAGCACGTCAAACGAAGTTAGGTCCAGAAGAAATTACCCGTGAAATTCCTAACGTTGGTGAAGATGCTTTACGTCAATTAGATGAAAATGGCATTATCCGTAAGGGCGCGTGGGTTGAATCTGGAGATATTTTGGTGGGTAAGGTGACACCGAAAGGGGAATCGGATCAACCGCCGGAAGAGAAGTTATTACGGGCTATTTTCGGTGAAAAAGCTCGTGATGTCCGTGATAATTCTCTGCGTGTTCCTAATGGTGAAAAAGGTCGCGTAGTTGATGTGCGGGTGTTTACTCGTGAACAGGGGGATGAATTACCTCCTGGGGCGAATATGGTGGTCCGTGTTTATGTTGCCCAAAAACGGAAGATTCAGGTGGGTGATAAGATGGCCGGCCGTCACGGGAATAAGGGTATTGTTTCTCGTATTTTGCCTTTGGAAGATATGCCTTATTTACCCGATGGTACTTGTGTTGATATTGTCTTAAATCCTCTGGGGGTTCCTTCTCGGATGAATGTAGGCCAAATCTTTGAATGTCTTTTGGGATGGGCTGGCCATAATCTCAATCTCCGTTTTAAGATGGTTCCCTTTGATGAAATGCACGGTGCGGAAAAGTCTCGTGAAAGTGTTCATGGGAAGTTAAAGGAAGCCCGTGAGAAACAACATAAGGATTGGTTATTTAATGAGGATCATCCGGGTAAAACCATTGTTTATGATGGCCGCACCGGTGAGCCTTTCGATCGCCCCGTTACTGTGGGTATCGCGTATATGTTGAAGTTGGTTCACTTGGTTGATGACAAGATTCATGCGCGATCGACTGGTCCCTATTCTCTGGTGACTCAGCAACCTCTGGGGGGTAAGGCTCAACAAGGGGGGCAACGCTTCGGAGAAATGGAAGTTTGGGCTCTGGAAGCTTTTGGTGCGGCTTATACCTTACAGGAACTTCTTACGGTGAAGTCCGATGATATGCAAGGCCGTAATGAGGCTCTCAACGCGATCGTGAAGGGTAAGGCGATTCCTCGTCCGGGTACACCGGAGTCTTTCAAGGTGTTAATGCGTGAGTTACAGTCTCTTTGTCTTGATATCGCGGTGCATAAGGTGGAAACCGCGGAGGATGGTACTTCCCGTGAGGTGGAAGTGGATCTCATGGCCGATCTCCCCGGACGGCGATCGCCCTCTCGTCCCACCTATGAATCCATTACCCGTGAGGAGTTGGAAGACGACGCGTAACTGTTGAGAGTGCCTTGTGAAGGATGAAGTTAAGAAAACACGAAGGCACGAAGGATAAGGGGAAAGGGAAAGAAATTGTTAATCCCTATTCCCCAATCCCCAATCCCCATTCCCCATTCCCCAATCCCCTATTTCCTATTCCCCAGTCCCCAATCCCCAATCCCCATTACCAATTACCAATTACCCCTTCTCTGGAGTCCTTATGCCAAAAATTGAACAGCGTTTTGATTATGTAAAAATTGGGTTGGCTTCTCCCGATCGTATTCGTCAATGGGGTGAGCGTACTCTTCCTAATGGTCAAGTGGTTGGTGAAGTTACCAAACCAGAGACTATTAATTATCGTACCCTGAAGCCAGAGATGGAGGGTTTATTCTGTGAAAAAATATTCGGTCCGGCAAAGGATTGGGAATGTCATTGTGGTAAGTATAAACGGGTAAGACATAGAGGTATTGTGTGCGAGCGTTGTGGGGTTGAGGTGACTGAATCTCGCGTGCGTCGTCATCGTATGGGGTTTATTAAATTAGCGGCCCCTGTTGCCCATGTTTGGTATCTTAAGGGCATCCCTAGCTATATGGCGATCCTTTTGGATATGCCTTTGCGTGATGTCGAACAAATAGTTTATTTCAACTCTTACGTTGTCCTTAACCCTGGTAATTCCGATAAGCTTTCTTATAAACAATTATTGACAGAAGATCAGTGGATTGAAATTGAGGATGAACTGTACAGTGAGGATACAGAATTAGCGGGGATTGAGGTTGGGATTGGTGCGGAGGCTCTTGAGGTTTTATTACAGAATTTACCTCTGGAAGCGGAAGCGGAACAATTGCGTAAGGATATTGAAGGTTCTAAGGGTCAAAAACGCGCGAAGTTAATCAAACGTCTGCGGGTGATTGATAATTTTGTCGCGACGGGTTCTAAGCCTGAGTGGATGGTATTGAGTTATATTCCTGTGATTCCACCGGATTTACGTCCGATGGTTCAATTGGATGGTGGTCGTTTTGCGACGAGTGATTTGAATGATCTCTATCGTCGTGTGATTAATCGTAATAATCGTTTAGCTCGTTTACAGGAAATTCTCGCACCGGAGATTATTATTCGTAATGAAAAACGGATGCTTCAGGAGGCGGTGGACGCGTTAATTGATAATGGTCGTCGCGGTCGTACTGTGGTGGGTGCGAATAATCGTCCTCTGAAATCTCTCTCGGATATTATTGAGGGGAAACAGGGTCGTTTTCGCCAAAATTTACTTGGTAAACGGGTGGATTATTCGGGTCGTTCTGTTATTGTTGTGGGTCCGAAACTGAAGATTCATCAGTGTGGTTTACCCCGTGAAATGGCGATCGAATTGTTCCAACCTTTTGTAATTCATCGTCTGATTCGTCAAGGTTTGGTTAATAATATTAAGGCTGCGAAAAAGTTAATTCAACGGAATGATGGGAGTATTTGGGATGTCTTGGAAGAGGTAATTGAAGGACATCCGGTATTACTTAACCGTGCTCCGACACTGCACCGTCTGGGGATTCAAGCCTTTGAACCTATTTTAGTGGATGGTCGGGCGATTCAATTACATCCTCTGGTTTGTCCGGCTTTTAACGCGGACTTTGATGGAGACCAAATGGCGGTTCATGTGCCTCTTTCTTTGGAGTCTCAGGCGGAGGCTCGTCTCTTGATGTTGGCTTGTAATAATGTCCTTTCTCCGGCGACGGGTCGTCCGATTGTTACTCCTTCTCAGGATATGGTTTTGGGTTGTTATTATCTGACGGCAGAAAACCCGAAGGCTCCTGAAATTACGGGTCGATTTTTCTCCAGTTTTAAGGATGTTGTTCTGGCTTATGAACAAAAACAAATTCAGTTACATTCTTATATCTGGGTGCGTTTTGAGGGTGAAATGGAACTTTCTGATGCTGATACAAAAGAGGATGCCGATGTGAAGGAGGAGCATTTAGCGGATGGAACTGTGGTGAGGTTATCTAAGTTCCGTCGTGTGCGTATGGATGCTGAGGGTAATATTCTTTCTCAGTATGTTCGCACAACGGCAGGTCGCATTATTTATCATCAAACTGTCATGGCTGCTGTTAGTTTGTAGGGGAGTTAACAGTTGACAGTTGACAGTTGACAGTTGACAGTTACCCATTACCCAATCCGCAATCCCCACTGGTGTCAACTTAAGCTCAAACGTAGTCACAGACTACTGTTTGGCGATTAGGCTCCGATCCCCCCTAACCCCCCTTTTTAAGGGGGGGACAAGAATCTTCTCAAAGTCCCCCTTCTTAAGGTTTAGAATATCCCAACCCATTATGGGACTTTTTAGGAAGGGGACAAGAATCTTCTCAAAGTCCCCCTTCGATCGGGGGATTTAGGGGGATCGAGACTCAGCTAAAAGCGAGATTTCTCAATAGTTTTAGGCTTAAGTTGACACCAATGCCCAATGCCCAATCCCTAATCCCTAATCCCCAATCCCCAATCCCTAATCCCCAATCCCTAATCCCCAATCCCTAATCCCTATCACCCAAATAATATGAGTAAGAAACTGGTTTTTCGTAATTTAGTTGTTAATAAAGGCCAATTAAAGAGACTGATCGCGTGGTCTTTTATGAATTATGGGACGGCTCGCACCGCTCAAATGGCTGATCTTCTAAAAGATTTAGGTTTCCGTTTTGCGACTCGTGCTGGTGTTTCTATTAGTGTGGATGATTTGCAGGTTCCTGAGTCGAAACGGGATTTATTAGAGGCGGCTGAGGAGGAGATTCGTACTACAGAAACTCGTTATTCTCGTGGGGAAATTACGGAGGTTGAACGCTTCCAAAAAGTAATTGATACTTGGAATAGTACCTCGGAGTCTCTTAAGGATGAAGTAGTCCGTAATTTTAAGAGTAAAGACCCCCTTAATTCCGTTTATATGATGGCTTTTTCTGGCGCACGGGGTAATATTTCTCAGGTGCGTCAATTGGTGGGTATGCGGGGTTTGATGGCTGATCCTCAAGGGGAAATTATTGATCTTCCCATTAAGACTAATTTCCGTGAGGGTTTGACTGTTACTGAGTATATTATTTCTTCCTATGGTGCTCGTAAGGGTTTGGTTGATACTGCCCTACGCACCGCGGATTCAGGGTATCTTACTCGTCGTTTGGTCGATGTTTCTCAGGATGTTATTGTTCGTGAGATAGATTGCGGTACGATGCGCGCGATCGCGATTCGTCCGATGATGGATGGGGAGAAGGTTCTGATTCCACTGAAGGATCGTCTTTTGGGGCGGATGATTGCCCGTGATGTTGTTCACCCCCAAACGGGTGAAATTATTTCCTTTGAGGATGAGAAGGCTGTACGCAATACTCCCATTACCGATGAATTAGCACACGCGATCGGTAAGGCGAAAGTAGAGGAGGTTTGGGTGCGATCGCCCTTGACTTGTGAAGCGACTCGCTCTGTCTGTCAACATTGTTATGGTTGGAGTCTCGCTCACGCGAAGATGGTTGATATGGGTGAGGCGATCGGTATTATCGCGGCTCAGTCGATTGGTGAACCGGGGACTCAGTTAACGATGCGTACTTTCCACACGGGGGGGGTTTTTACCGGGGAAGTCGCGGAAACGAAGCGGGCGGACTTTGATGGCAAAATTAAACACGGTTCTCGGATGCGTCTGCGTCCCTTCCGTACCCGTCATGGGGAAGATGCTTTCACTGTAGAAAGTAATGGTCAAATTACACTCCAAAGCGGGACATCAACGAAAACCTATGACATTTCTCAGGGTTCGACCATGTTTGTCCGTGAAGGCCAATTGGTGAAAAAAGGTCAACTGTTAGCAGAAGTGCCCATGCCCGGACGCGCCGTGCAGAAGTCAACGGAAAAGGCGACTAAGGATGTCGCGACGGATATTGGTGGTGAGGTGAAATTTGCCGAAATCGTCGCGGAGGAAAAGACGGATCGTCAGGGGAACTCTACTCGTAGTGCGGTGCGAGGGGGACTGATTTGGGTTCTCAGTGGTCAAGTTTATAATTTGCCGCCGGGGGCGGAACCCGCGGTAAAAAATGGCGATCGCGTGGAGGAGGGTAGTGTCCTTGCTCAGACGAAACTGGTGACGGAAAATGGGGGTATTGTGCGCTTAAGGAATCAATCTCTGCCTCCGGGTGTTCTTCCACGGGAAATTGAAATCATTACCGCGAGTATTCTTTTGGATCGGGCGGTGGTTGTCCTTGATAGTCATCAAGGCCGTGAACAATATGTAATTGAAACCAGTAATAATCAACGTTTTGCTCTGAAGGCGACTCCGGGTAGTAAGGTTGGTAATCACGAAGTGATCGCGGAGTTACTGGATAATAGTTATCGCACCACCACCGGGGGTATTCTGAAGTACGCGGGAGTGGAAGTCGCGAAACGGGGTAAGGCTAAACAGGGTTATGAGGTGGTGAAGGGGGGAACTCTTCTCTGGATACCGGAAGAATGCCATGAGGTTAATAAGGATATCTCTCTGTTACTGGTTGAAGATGGCCAATATGTGGAAGCGGGAACGGAGGTGGTTAAGGATATTTTCTGTCAAACGGGTGGCATTATTGAGGTGACTCAGAAGAATGATATCCTTCGCGAAATATTGATTAAACCGGGTGAATTACATATTTTAGACGCGCCTTTACCGGGTGATTTTATTGCACGTCCGGGTGAGGAAGTTATTCCGGGTTTGGTCCTTGATGAACTTAAATATGTGGACGCGGTGGAAACGGAGGGGACTCCGGCTTTCTTATTACGTCCGGTGATTGAGTATCCTGTGCCCGATGAGCCGGATGTTCCTTCTCAGGCGACGATTAATGAGTCCATTACTTTGCGGGCGGTGCAGCGTTTACCCTTTAAGGATGGCGATCGCGTTAAGTCTGTGGAAGGGGTGGAACTGTTACGGACTCAATTAGTAATTGAAATTAACCGAGAAGGGCCTCAATTAGCCGCGGATATTGAATTATTACCGGATGAGGAACAACCCAACAGAATGCGATTACAGTTAGTAATCCTTGAATCTTTGTTATTACGTCGTGATATTTCCGATGGTAATCTGGTCGCGAATACTCGTTTGACTGTGGTAGATGGGGACAAAATTGAACCGGGGGCGACGGTTTCTCAGACGGAAATTCTCTGTAAAGAACCGGGTATTGTTCGTGGGATTCGCGAAACGGGGGCTACAGTACGTCGAGTAATTGTAGTTCGTGAAAGTGATGTGGTGAATATTCCCTTGAGTGAGGTTTCTTCTAGTACAACAACGGAAGTTTCTGCCGATGGTTTTATCGCTCGTGTTCCTAATATTAAGATGGGTGATTTGTTGGTGGCAGGTACCGCGATCGCACCGGGTCAAATGTTACAGGAATCGGGTCAGGTTATTGGTATTGATGGGGGTAAAAATCTACAATTACGGCGCGCTCGTCCCTATCGTGTCAGTCCGGGTGCGGTGCTTCACGTTGATGATGGAGACTTAGTACAACGGGGTGATAATTTAGTTTTGTTGGTTTTTGAGCGTACTAAAACGGGTGATATTATTCAGGGTTTACCCCGGATTGAGGAACTTTTGGAAGCTCGGAAACCGAAGGAATCTTGTGTTTTGGCAAAGCGTCCTGGGACTGTACAAGTTGATATGGATGATGACAGCGGATTGGTGAAAGTTATTGAGGATGATGGCACTATTTCCGAGTATGCTCTTTTCCCTGGACAAAATGTAATTTTCTTGGATGGGGAGCGTATTGGTGCAGGGATGGCTTTAACGGATGGGCCCGCGAATCCCCATGAGATATTAGAGGTTTATTTTAATTATCATCGTGAAATCGGTGAGAGTTTTTATGATGCCGCGACTAAGAGTTTTCAAGCTTGTCAGAATTTCTTGGTTAATGAAGTGCAATCGGTTTATCAGTCTCAGGGGATTGAGATTTCTGATAAACATATTGAGGTGATTGTGCGTCAGATGACGGCCAAAGTTCGCATTGATGATGGTGGTGATACGACGATGCTTCCTGGGGAGTTAATTGAGTTACAACAGGTGGAGCAGGTTAATGAGGCGATGTCGATTACTGGTATGGCTCCGGCACAATATACTCCTGTGTTATTGGGGATTACTAAGGCATCTTTGAATACTGATAGTTTTATTTCTGCCGCGTCTTTCCAAGAGACTACTCGTGTTTTGACGGAAGCCGCGATCGAGGGTAAATCCGATTGGTTACGGGGGTTAAAGGAGAATGTGATTATCGGGCGTTTAATTCCCGCGGGTACTGGTTTTAATGCCTATGAGGATGCCAGTAATCCTGATTTTGCTTTTTCTGATCTTTATGATGATGTGCCAGAGGATGATCAGAATTTGGTGCTTGATGATGCACGGGCTCGGGTTTTTGGTGCTCCTCTTTATGGTTTCCGTGATGAGGATGATCTTGATGATGATGGTGAGGAGTTGGTTTTGGACGTTGATGATGAGGTGACTCCTATTTCTGGGGGGGCAACCGGGGCGGGATTACCTTTACCTTATGATGAGGATGAGGCTCTCGGCGCGATCGAGGATGAGTTTGATGAGTTTGATGAGTTTGATGAGTTTGAGGACGAGGATAAGTAGTTAAGCAATGGGGAATGGGGATTGGGGATTGGGGATTGGAGAATGAGTAGTAGGTTGGGTTAAACGCAGTGAAACCCAACGCTCCCACTCCAAAAAAAAGCTGGTTGTTGGGTTTCCTTACCTCAACCCAACCTATAACTGGTTGTTGGGTTTCCTTACCTCAACCCAACCTACATCTTATGCACCCATTCCTGAATAATGTTTTAAACCCTTGTGCCATAGCCAACGATTGAAGACAAAAAAGAGAGAACCCCAAAGACAAATGACAAAAATTCCCTGCCATAGATTCACGGGTAATCCTACTAAAATTGCCGCGGGGAAATAGACGAAATAAGGAAAGGGAGTCCATAAAATAATTTCGCGTATGGTGTCAGGAAACACATTTAAAGGGGCAACTAATCCCGATAAAAAGAGGGATAAAAGAAACCAAAATTGCTCGATCGCGGTAGCCCTTTCTATCCAAAAAGCAAACATGGAGAAAGTATATTGAATAATAAACCGTAAACAAAAACCCAGAGTAATGACGAGTAGAAACAGTAAAAACTGCCCCAGACTAGGCAGCCAAAATGATTGGGGATAAAGGGCAAAAAATAATAAAATTAGACCACAAATAAAGGGAAATCTGGCAAAACGTTCGGCAATATGGGAGATAAAATGATGCCAACCAGGATCGATCGGTTGTAATAATCGAGGAGATAATTTTCCTTGCAATACCTCCTTTTCAAATTCCCAAATCACCCAAACAATATTAGTTTGTCTGACAATAAATGCCGCTAAAAAATAACGGGAAAATTCCAGCGAATTTAACCCAAATTGAGCTTTTTGGGCGGCTTCCATCCAAAGGCCCATTAAAATAAATGGTAGGGAACCTGATAGGGCCCAAAAAAATAACTCCGCCCGATATTCCATCATATAGGCGTAGTGAGTAATGAATAATACTTGAGCCGTTTTGATAATACGATTCATATTGATGAGACAGTCATGCTGTTAATTGTTATCAATGAAATCGATCGCGTGTTTTTGCAATTGCTCTAAAGAGACATATTGTAATGTAGCTTCATGGGTAGCAGCGAGAATCACAGGAGGAGCCACACCCGCGTTGAGTGCTTCTTTCCATCTTGTCACACATAAACACCAGTGATCGCCGGGTTTCAAACCCGGAAAATTAAACAAAGGAAAAGGTGTCATTAAATCATTACCTTGGGACTTACTAAAACGTAAAAACTCTTCCGTTACTTGAGCACAAACTACATGAATACCGCGATCGTTAGAGTCAGTATCGCAGCAACCATTCCGATAAAAACCCGTCATCGGCTCAAAAGAGCAAACTGCTAATTTTTCCCCTAAAACATTTCTCGCCTCTGCCATATCTTTCTCCCGATAAATAGATGACTTTACCAATTGTACGATAAATTATTTCAAGAAACAACCCCACTGCGAAATACTCGGCCGATTACCTCTTCAATAGGCGGCTCGGAGACTTTCAAATCTAATACCTCCCAATCAGCTAAAATCTTCGCGACAGTAGCCGTTAATGTATCACTTTTTACTAATAATCGCACCGATTTTCCCTCGATGGATTCCACCTCACCATAGACTGAAACTTGTTCTTTTGTCAAGGGAGTTTCTAACTCAAATTGTACTTCTCGATAGGGAGCAAACCGATCCATTAATCCCTCTAAACTACCATCATATATTAATAGTCCCTCATGGATTAAAATCACCCTGGGACAAAGAGAGGTAATATCTGCCATGTAATGACTGGTTAATAATATTGTTGCCCGGTATCTTTGATTATATTCTCGTAAAAATTCCCTGACATTAACTTGGGCATTAATATCTAATCCTAATGTCGGTTCATCTAAAAATAATACTTCAGGACGATGTAACAACGCGGCCATTAATTCCGCTTTCATCCTTTCTCCTAATGATAATTTTCGCACGGGTTGATTAAGTTTTCCTTCTAGGGATAACATTTCTGTTAACTCTCCTACCCGCCGACGATAATCTCCATCGGAAATGTCATAAACTGCACCGTTAATTTTCAGAGAATCTAATACGGGTAAATCCCATATTAATTGTTGTTTTTGTCCCATAACGAGGGTGATTTTTTGTAGAAAATCACCCTCTCGTCGAAAAGGGACGCGATCGCAAACTCGCACCATTCCTGTTGAAGGATGAATTAACCCCGTAAGCATTTTTAAAGTAGTCGTTTTTCCCGCGCCATTCGCTCCCAGAAAACCCACCACTTCTCCGGGTTCAATTTGAAAAGACACCCCTTGAACCGCTTTTATTGTACGATAAGTACGAGAGAAAAAATGACGTATCGTACCCTGAAAACCAGGCTCTTTAATGGCAACTGGATAAACTTTTGATAAATCTTGGACGACAATAATTGACATAAGAGTGACTTTTTCTTTATCATGTATTTTAGATGATAGAACAAAATTAAACTAATGTGATCATAGACACAATCAATTTTGTCAGAAGACTTGTAAACTTTCCAATACCTTAATTAAGAATAGAAAGGATTTCACTATGGCATTACAACCTGTAAACTCAGGAATACCTCACTTACAAGGCGATAAGACAGCAGAAAATATCACACTTGCACCCGGACAATTGAAGGGTTTTCCTGGGGGCGTTTTTGCTGGAGCCGGAGATGATACCATTAAGGGTTCATCGGATGCTGAAATTATTTATGGGGAGAATGGTAATGATAGCATTTTAGGTGGTGCGGGTAATGATAACCTCGTCGGTGGCAAAGGAAATGATATCCTTTTTGGAGAAGTTGGTAATGATTCCTTAACCGGTGGCCAAGGTTTAGATTTTCTTGATGGTGGCGATGGAAATGATATTTTACGCGGTGGTGATGGTATTGATGTTTTAGTGGGTGGTGCGGGTAATGATACCCTTATTGGTGATAAAGGTGTTGATGTTTATAAAGGGGGTACGGGGAATGATTTGTTTGTTTTGAAACGCGATCAAGCCGGAAAGAAATTAGATGGTAATGAAGTGCCTGATGCCATTATTGTCGATTTTGAACCCAGCAATGATCGAATTGCTTTAACAGGAGGGTTAACTTATCAAGATATCCTTTTGACGCCTGTTAGTTTGAGTTTGAATGATCCTTTATTGGCAACAATTACTTCATCAACTAAACAAAAAACTCTTGACTTTTTAGGACAAGCGGGTATTACTCAACAAACTCTTGATCCTGATGGTAATAACAAGGTTGATGGTATCGCGATTAAACTCAATAAAACGAATGCTTGGTTGGGTGTGGTTTTGAATGTAAAAGCAGAGGATTTATCCGCGGCTCGCTTTACTGCTGTTAATTTCTAAGTGTAGGTTTTGCCAAAATTAATGGCAGATTAAAAGCGGAGGTATCAGATAAAAATTGTGGATCAGGCTAAATTTTTATCTCCGATGCACCCGCTTTTTTTTCGGAACTTTAACCTCAATGATATCATATAGCAAGTCTAAATCATTGATACAGATTTGTAGGGGTAGTACATGAGTGCCTACCCCTCATTGCCCCCTGCGCGCGGGGGGTTGGGGGGGAGCGGGGCAACCACGGGGGGATTGCCCCTAGCTTAATTGTACAAATCATTTAGACACACTATATTAGAGTAAAAAAAGTTTTTTTCCCATGATATTTTCCGAGAAACCGACACGCTCGCGAGTCATCATTATTTTAACAATAGGGATTTTTAGCATTGCCACCGCGTCGATCTTAATTCGATTAGCCAATGAAGCCGCGGGACTAAAAACCCTAGGATTTAGTTTAGTCTTAGCCGCGTCTCGTCTCACCTTAGCCGCTTTAATTTTAGTTCCCTCTTGGCGTAAGATTGAATGGGATAAACTCCAAAAAAATGCCATTATTTATGCAATTTTAGCCGGCATTAGTCTCGCGTTTCATTTTGCTTTGTGGATTACCTCTTTATCTTATACAACAATCGCGGCATCGACAACACTTGTGACGACAAATCCCCTGTGGGTTGCCTTAATTTCCTGGTGGTGGTTTGGCGAAAAAATGAGGTTACGTCAGATCATCGGAATCATGATCGCGCTTTTGGGAGCAATGGTAATCGGCTTAAGCGATTTTGACACATCAAAGATGGGAAATCAACAAATTTTCGGAGATATTTTAGCCTTAATCGCGTCTGTGGCTGTGAGTTTTTACCTACTTTTAGGAAGAGAAGCACAACGTCAAGGTTTTAGCATTAGTGGTTACATCACGATCGCGTATAGTAGTGCTGCGATCATTCTTCTTCCCCTTCCCTTTCTGTGCCAAACTCCTTATACAGGTTATCCATTTATTGTCTATATTTATATTTTATTAACCGCGCTAATCCCGCAAATGATCGGGCATACTAGCTTTAATTGGGCAATGCGCTGGCTCTCACCCACATTGGTAACACTTGCCATTCTTTTTGAACCCATTGGCGCGAGTTTCTTAGGATATCTCTTATTTCGGGAAATACCTTCCCCAATGGTATTAGTCGGCGCACCCCTGTTACTTCTGGGTATCGCGATCGTAGCCTTAAAACCCGAAACCGACAAAATATAATCTCCTTCAGAAAAAGATGGTAAAAATTCCGACAAAATATCCACATATCCGGTGGAGAGAAAGTAAAATGATCAGTATCGTGTTGAAACACAAGGCGGTGGTTTGACTTCCAAGATAGAAAGGGACATTTCTTGTCAGTGAGAGAACTTTAAAAAAATTATAGGAAGATAAAAGATTATGCTGCCAGAACAATTGCAACGCATTATTGGTTTTTTTTTAGAAGAATCAAAAGAGGATCTCCGTACCATTGAAAGAGTTTTAATTCATAGACAAATTAACTCAGAAAACCAAGATGAACTCAATCAAATAATCCGCTCTATTCATTCCATTAAAGGAGGAGCCGCGATGCTAGGATTAAATCCTATTTATCGAGTGGCACGCTTTTTAGAAGACAGTTTTAAATTACTACGAGAGTGTCCCATTAGCCTTGATATTCAACTAGAATCTCTATTGCTAAAAGTGTTTAATAGTCTCGTCTCTCTCATTAATCAAGTGTCTCAATCTTTCGGTTTAAATGAGGAAAAATCCCACCAAATCCTAGAGGAACTAGAACCCATTTTTACAGAATTAAATTCTCATTTAAGCAGATTAATTCCTCTCCGTATTAATCTGCGAGTATCCGCGGATGATTATACATACATTTTGTGTGGTTACTCTCAATCCTTGCGAGGATTTAGAACCGCGATCATCCATCAAATCAATCTTTTATCGGGAACCATCACTCGTCAACATTATGATCAACAAACCCAACAATTTTCATTAGAAATTCAGTTACCCAATCATACACCTTTAAGCAATATTCGCCTCGCAACTCAAGACGCGGGGGGTATTATTGGATTTGTGCAAACCCAACGCACTTTTAGTCTCTTTTCCGATTCAGATAATCACTTTTCTCACGCGATCGAACGTCCGAAAACTTGCATCGGATGTCATTATTATTACGGGCAAAACGATGGGGGATTTGTGCTAAATTGTGCCGTCCATCCCCAAGGACCAGAAGGAGAAAATTGTCAAGATTATGAAGCATAATAGTGCTGTTTTGTCTAGAATTAGTAAGGGAGCAAAAATTAATAAAGTAGTGCCGGCATCTTGCCTGCTTTCTTTTTCTGTGTTTAATTTTTATTCCTGAGTTTAGCATAAATAGGGTATAGAATTTAGTGATTTTATTACTACAACCTATACCCTGATTAATTATGCTCGATTTCCTACGACTATTAATACCCCCTGATGTAAAATTTGCTTCATACTATCAGAATGCGCGATCGCCCAAGAATTAATGATTAAACAAACACTACCCAAAAACAACAAAATATAAGTAGGACTCATCACTACCCCAATAATAAACCAAGTCCAAACATGAAAGACTAATAACAAAGCTAGAAAAATCGCGATGCTACTTACCCAGCGAATCGAGACAAAAGACTTATCCCATCCCGTTAAAATTATGGTTTGTAATGTAGCCAGTAAATTCAGAGGAACAAGAACCGCACAAATACTAATACAATAGTGATGGGAAAACTCAATAATCCAAGCAAAATCGAACATTTATTAAACCTCAAACCTCTGCTGTCCGTTCCTCAAGTTTAACAGAATTTCCACAACTTTACCACGATCGCGCAAAATTCTCCTGAAAAGGCCCCCCGCCCTCAATATCGAGAGTAATCGATCGCGTCTTGATGGTGATGCCCCCCACTCCAGAGAGCACCGAGGGTGCGCGATGAAGATTTGTGAAAAGTCTGAGAAAAAAAAACATTCAGTCGCATCATTTATGAAAAAAAGGGGTATAATGAAGAATCGTCAGTTACTCCAAGTTAAGGCAAACAGCCATCCCCAAAAAGCTGTGTCTGTCCCCCTTAACATAAATAAATATTATCTCTCTAGGTTCCATCAGGAAAAATATTGCATTTTCGATAAATTCATTAAAGTTTGACCCACATATCCGAATATGACTCAGAGCAAAACCATGACAGGAAAAGAAATTGACTTGACCAGTTTTGAGAAAGAAGCCATTCATCTACGCGGTCAAATTCAGTCTCATGGAGTATTATTTGTCCTGCAAGAACCAGAACTAAAAATCCTTCAAGTCAGTAACAATACTTTTCAATTATTTGGCTTACATCCTAGCAGTTTTATTAATATAAATCTGAGTAAATTTATCTCCGCTGAAAATTTGAATGTCTTCAGAAAATCTTTGAACTCTCAAAATTTAAAATCAGCAAATCCCATTAAGATAGAATTAGGAGATATTTATCAACCCCGTGTATTTGACGCGATGTTTCATCGAAAAGATGGGGCCTTGATTTTAGAAATTGAGCCCGAAATTCCCATGACAGATGCCTTCAAATTTGTCAGTTTTTATCATAGGATCAGGAACTCGGCGACATCTTTACAAAGTGCATCAAACTTCCATCACTTATGTCAAATTATTGTCAAAGAAATCCGTGTCATTACAGGGTTTGATCGGGTGATGCTTTATAAATTTGATCAAGATGGACATGGAGCCGTTATTGCAGAAGAGCGTCAAGAAAGATTCGAGTCTTTTTTAGGATTACACTATCCCGTCACTGATATTCCTCCCCAAGCAAGATCATTGTACTCTCATAATTGGTTACGACTAATACCCGATGTAAATGATGAACCCATCGAAATTATCCCCACAAAAAATCCTCTTACCGATCGCGTAATAGATTTAAGTTTTTCAGTTTTAAGAAGCGTATCACCTTGTCATATTCAGTATTTAAAAAACATGGGTGTCACCGCGTCCATGTCTATTTCAGTGCTAAAAAATCAGCAACTATGGGGATTAATAGCTTGTCATCATTACAGCCCGAAATATGTCCCCTATGAAATCCGAGAAGCCTGTGAATTTCTTGGTCAAGTCATGTCTTTTGAACTTTTAACAAAAGAAGACAATGAAGACTATGAATATCGTCTAAAAACTAAAGTAAATCAAGCTAAATTTCTGGAAAAATTAGCTTTTCTGTCTGCGGAAGAATTATCAAAATTAGTCAATTATCAACCCAACTTATTAGATATAGTTAGTGCTCAAGGAGCCGCGGTAATTGGCAGTGAAGAACCTTACTATCTTATCGGTAAGACACCGCAATTATCCGAAATTCAAAACATAGTAAACTGGCTTGAACACCATAATAAAAATATACTTTTTTCGACAGATTCATTGAGTAAACATTATCCAGAAGCTAAGATATTTAAAGATGTCGCCAGTGGTTTATTAGCCATTTCCATTTCCGAAAGCAGTATTAAATATATATTATGGTTTCGCCCTGAAGTCGTGCAAACCGTCCATTGGGCAGGAAATCCAGAGAAAGCCTTTGAAGTAGTAGAAATAGAAAATGAAACCGGTTATAATGTGAGTCCCCGTCGTTCTTTTGAACAGTGGAAAGCCACCGTTTCTTGTCAATCATTACCCTGGAAAAATTATGAACTTGAGGGAGCCATTCAACTGAGAAATTCTCTGGTGAATATAGTCCTCCGTCAAGGAGATGAATTAGCCAAATTAAATAAAGCATTACAGCAATCAGAATCCCGTGAAAGAGAGAAAGCAATGCTGTTGGAACAAGCATTAAAAGAACTTAAAAAAATGCAAAATCAACTAATCAACAGTGAAAAAATGTCAAGTTTAGGGCAATTAATTGCGGGTATTGCCCATGAAATTAATAACCCAATTAATTTCATTTATGGTAATTTGAATCATGCCGAAGAATATACTACTAATATCCTTAATTTAGTTAATCTTTATCAAAAGTTCTATAGCGAAATTCCTCCAGAAATTGAACAGGAAATCGACACGATGGACTTAGATTTTGTGCGAGAAGATTTGCCCAAAGTATTAGGTTCAATTAAATTGGGGGCTGAACGTATTATTACTCTAGTTCAATCTTTACGCACTTTTTCCAGAATTGATGAGGCAGACTTAAAAGAAGTAGATATTCATGAAGGGATTGATAGTACCTTATTAATTTTAAGTAATCGTTTTAAACCGAAGCCCGATCGCGCTTCCATAGAAATCATTAAATCCTATGGTAATCTCCCCTTAGTAGAATGTTATGTGGGTCAATTAAATCAAGTTTTTATGAACATTCTCAGCAACGCGATCGACGCGATCGAAGAATCCCTGGACAAAGAACCCACCAAAAAAGAGAAAGGGCTTTTACGAATTATCACCGAACTAACCCCCGACAGAAAAACAGTAATCATTCACATCGCGGACAATGGAATAGGGATGACAGAAGAAGTCAAAAAATTAATCTTTGGTCATTTTTATACCACAAAACCCGCAGGAAAAGGCACAGGAATAGGACTCACAATTAGTTATGATATAGTAGTAGACAAACATCACGGCTCTTTAGATGTCAACTCTACCGAAGGAGAAGGAACAGAATTTATCATTAAAATTCCCCTCCGTCAAACTCAACTAAAATAACCCCAAATCAAATAGAGGAAATAACAGTGACAGACAATAAAACCCCTCAATGGGATGCCGGCCGCTTTTTCCAAACCCTGGCTTATTTTGGGGTGATTCCGTTTGTCGGAAATATACCTTGGTTTCAGCAACTTTTAGGGACTCGTATTAACTCAAAAATGGATAAACCAAAACGAATATTAGTCGCGGGTGCAACCGGCGGTGTCGGTAAACGAGTAGTGCGTCGTTTATCAGAAAAAGGGTATCAAGTGCGAGCGCTAGTGCGTGATCTGAAACGAGCCCAAACAGTGTTAGCAAATAACATCGAATTGATCGAAGGGGATATCACCATACCGGAAACCCTAACATCCCTTGTTACTAATGAAATTGACGCGGTGATCTGTTGTACAGGGACGCGTGTTCAACCCGTAGAAGGGGATACACCCACGCGGGAAAAATATTATCAAGGCATTAAATTTTATCTACCAGAAGTCGTCGATGTACCCGAAATAGTTGAATATCAGGGGGTCAAAAATTTAGTCAACGCGACGCGTAATTCTCTAATGAAAGCCCGGGATCAAATAATCTTTGATTTTACCCAACCTTCTCCAGAATTTAAAGAAAATTGGGGTTCATTAGATGATGTTGTCATGGGGGGAGTGAGTGAAAGTTCCATCCGTTTAATCAATAAAACAGCCCTCTTTAGTGGTTATGTTTCCACCCAAAATTCAGGAGGCTTTGTCTCAGCGCGATCGCGTAACTTTACCCCACCATTAAATATCGGGCAATATCAGGGAATAGAATTACGAGTCAAAGGAGATGGCAAACGATATAAATTGATTATCCGTAGCGAAGATAAATGGGATGGCCTCGGTTATTGTTATTCCTTTGATACCGTCTATAATATTTGGATGTCAGTGATTATTCCCTTTGATCAATTAATCCCCGTTTTTCGGGCAAAAACCGTCAAAAATGCCCCACCATTTGACTCTACTCACATTACATCATTTCAATTAATGCACAGTAAATTTGAGTATGATGGAGCCTTAAACCCCAAATTTGAAGCCGGTGTTTTTCAACTAGAAATAGAATCAATTAAAGCCTATAATAGTGAAAAAGTACCTCAATTTATCATGGTAAGTTCAGCAGGAGTAACACGCCCCGGACGACCAGGATTAAACTTAGAAGAAGAACCCCCCGCGGTACGAATGAATGACCAATTAGGAGGCATATTGACATGGAAATTAAAAGGTGAAGACTGTGTAAGATCCAGTAAAATTCCTTATACAATTATTCGCCCCTGTGCCTTAACCGAAGAAACGGGAGGGAAACCCTTAATTTTTGATCAAGGGGATAATATCAAAGGAAAAGTAAGTCGAGAAGACATCGCGGAATTGTGTGTAAAAGCATTAGAAGAACCAAATGCTTGTGATCTTACCTTTGAAGTAAAAGAGGGAGAAAATGGCAAACCATTAAAAGACGGCAAAGACTTATTTTCTCAGCTAAAATAGGTATATGGGGGAATTAATAATTAATAATTGATAATTGATAATTGTCAATTATCAATTATTAACCTTCTTCCCTCTTCCCTCTTCCTTCTTCCCTCTTCCCTCTTCCCTTAATCACGCGTAAAACTATGCAGTGTGAACTTTGTGAACGAGAGATGGATACCTTAACCCTTCATCATCTCATTCCGCGGCAAAACACCAAACGGAAAAATCAACACCTCAGCCCAACTATTAATATTTGTTCCCCCTGTCATCGTCAAATTCATATTCTGTTTGACAATAAAAAATTAGCCCAAGAACTGAATACCTTAGAAAAATTAAAAACTGAACCACAAATGATCAAATTTATCCAGTGGGTGAAAAAGCAAAAAACAGATAAACGGATTCAAGTTCATGGTAAAAAGAATTAATTAGCAGATATGTAGTTCAAGCCCCATATCGGCCATACTCAAAAAAATCTGTGTACCCAAGGGGTAGGGCTGCACATCTGCGGTGCAAAAATGCTTAGAAATCGGGCAATATTTCACAGATCAACAAAAAAGGAAAAATCACCAATGGATAATAGTAAATTGGAACAGGCGAGAAATCGCTTCGGAGTCTATGATCAATTTGTTCAGATAGAATCCGACGTGAAGGCAACCGCAGGAGAACAAGCCTTCTTAGATTCAGGGATAAACGAATCACCTTATCAAAAAGAAATAAAAAATTATCCCACTTACCTCCAAGCTAAACCCGATGGTAAAGTGGTCAGTTATATCAATCCAACGGTTACAAATAATATATTTAGCTCCTACCCAAAATTAGGAGAAATTCCTAAAATTAATGATCAAGCCCTGAGTTTTATCCATAAAGATATCACAGAAGCCTGTATTTGTATCGGCACATTTGTTAATAGCAATTTACAAGTAACATGGTTAGGACGTAATTCACTCAGGGAAGGACAGTTTTGGAGTTCCACCAAAATTATTCCTATTCTCAATGTTGTCTCTAAAGTCAATGGAAAATATCCCGATTTTGATCTTGAGACTTCTCTGGTTCGAGATCCCGAAAAACAGCAACCGGATCATACGTTTTTTGATTTAGCAAAAGATGCTATTAGTTACGCGAAGGAAATAGCCACATCTAACTCCATTTCTGCGATGTTTAAACGCTTCGAGACTCGTACAGGTTTGGAAAAGTGGGTGCAGCAAGTAACAGGAAATAAAGAGTTAAAATTTCAAGGTGATTATGGAGAAGATGCCTATATTACCAACCCTGAATTATGGGATCAGAAAAACCAAAAAGTTTTGTTAAACGCGGCTGCGGCAAGTCCGAAAGGTGATAATTTCGTCTCCGCGTATGATCTGACAAGGTTGATGTCGATGCTAGGATGGCATCTTTATATTCCTCAATCTTCTCGTTTACCCGCGGCTCAGTGGAGTAGTTTAAAAAGTGTGGTGAAAGCATTGGGAAATGACTCGGCTCGTTACACCGATGTCGCGTTACAAATGTTAGGATTAGACGATAAAATCAGTTCTCCTGTAATTCTCTCAAAACTGGGTCACGGTTGGAGTGAAACCCGCCAAGTAGTAGAAACCATTTATACCGCGTTCCTCTGGTTCATTGATGAACGCCCCAAGGCACAAGGAAAACCCCCCAAACTGAGAACCTTGGCGATGACGTTAAAGGGTACGATATCTGCATCAGATGAGACAGAGTATGAGACAGAGGCGGTGAACCTAGACGCGAGTATCGCCGCGGAAGTGACGGAAATTCTGCGTCGCATCTTTACTGAAGAATTACCCTAGAAACTTTTGTGGGTATGGGAGAGAAACCTGGTTTGGCAAAGAAATCAGGTTTCTGTATCTTTGCCACCAGTAAAGAAGACCATTGATGGATAAAATAAGAGAATTCGAGATATTATGAGGAGTTACGCAGAAACCGGGTTTCTTATGCGAAAATCGTCCTTTAAAGTAACAGATAACTGTGAGAAACCGGGTTTCTTTGGTGTTCACGCGATCGTCCTGATTATGAGTTGTTTTTAAGTATGAATTTAACGCCAGAGAGTAAAGTTCTCGTCCAAGGTATTACAGAATCACGATCATCCACCCAAGCCGCCTTGATGATGAAAGCCTATGGTACTAATGTCGTCGCGGGAGTGAGTCCAGGCCAAGGTGGACAACTCCTAGAAGGGATTCCTGTGTTTGATTTAGTGGAGCAAGCCCAGGCGCAAGTGGGCCCGGTAGATACGACGGTGATTTTTGTCCAACCTTATTGGGTTTTGGATGCGGCTTTAGAGGCGATCGCGGCTGGGATTCGTCAAATCGTGATTATTACCGAAGGGGTGCCCCCCTTAGATATGGTGCGTTTAGTGCGTAAGGCGGAAGCGACAGAAACCTTAGTTGTCGGTCCCAATTGTCCAGGGATTATTATTCCCAATAAGTTATTATTGGGGACTCATCCCAAGGAATTTTATACACCCGGTACGGTGGGAATCATTAGTCGTAGTAGTACCTTAACCTATGAAGTCGCGTTAGAACTTACCAATGCGGGATTAGGACAGTCTATGGGGGTTAGTATTGGCTGTGACGCGATTTTGGGGTCATCTTTTCAACAATGGTTACAAATTTTAGATGAAGATGATAATACCGACGCGATCGTTCTGGTGGGAGAAGTGGGCCCAGGGAGCGAAGAAGCGGCCGCGTCTTATATAGCAGAAGCCATAGATAAACCCGTGATTGCTTATATTGCAGGACGTCACGCGCCCAAAGGTCAACATTTAGGTCACGCGGGAGCCTTAATTACTTCTCGTGCGGCACGAGAAGCTGCGACTCAAACATTAGGAGTGGGAGCCGACACCAAAATTGCCGCGTTTAAGGCTGCGAAAATCCCTGTCGCGGAACGGCCTTCACAGATCCCTGAATTGGTGAAAAAAGCACTAAAAAAAAGTGAGAAATAGATATCATTCTGACTCTCCTCTTCTCTTAGCAGGAGAGGAGAGTCAGAGTGTGATAACAATATTTAGTCTGATTCTTTTTTTATTATCTCGTCTTGTGCAGGAGTAATACAGCAGTATTTATTTTTGAACTTTCTTTTTTGAGGGTTTTCGAGGCTAAAACTCCCACCACCAAGGTCGATCGCGCTCACTACGCGACCATTTCTGCTATAACAATTTTAGTCTCCTAGAAAAATGCTCTTAAAACTCCTCTTCTTCTATAACGATATTTCTCCGCTCAATTTCTTCGATAAAAATACGGAAACTCGGATTGTCTTTATAAGACTTCATTAAAACCTTATGCTTAAGATATTGTTTTGAGATTTCTCGATAATAGTCAGGATTTTTAGAATTCGCATCAATAGTAAAATAATGGTTCGTCTTCAATTTTGGATTTAAGGTATTTAAACAATTTTTAAACTTAGATTTGTGCTTCTTATCTGGATAATACAAAGGAAGAAACCAACACTCGATAGAATGCACAGAGATCGCGAAGATAATCTTCTCCTGATATTTCCTGTAAAAATCCTCTCCTATCACTTGGATGAACTTCTCTATCACCTTTTTAATCAACAGTTCCGGCGTAAATTCACCATTTTTATCTAATTTAAGAATATCATAATCTTCGGAGACATCCGTATCAATTTGAATAATAATATAATCAAAGAATGGAAAAGCCTCTCGAAAAGACTGTGACTGACAATAGGCAAAAACTTGATGCCATCCACCATAATTTTGAGACTTATTTTCATTATCTTTATCTCTTTCTGGTTGCAGTGGAGAAACATCTATATTCGGATTTTTAAAATACCCAGATAAAATGTATTCAATTACAATTTGATCCGTGAGTCCTTCTGTAATTAATCCAAATTTTGTCATAAGAGGGTTCGGTATAATTCAACGGAAAATACTATAGGTAAAAAACAGAGTTTATGATACAGTAGGTTTCTTCGGGTTATATTCATTGATAACGACATCCTTAAAAATTTTTAGGGAGTCCGCCCAGATAACCTCTGATAAAGGCTTCTGATAATTTAACAGGTTCTTCTCCGGGCAGAGTTTCCGGTTTAAAAATTTGTTTTGCTTTAGTATGTCCTGAGAGATTTCTATAAATTACATAGAGTTTTTGGTCCTCATCTTCTAAGTTTAAACCATCTAAAATGGCTGGGTTATGGGTAGTAAAAATTACTTGTTTATCATGTTCTTGTGCCAGTTGGATTAATTCTTGCATTACGCGACGACATAGGCGGGGATTCAGGGAAGCATCTATATTATCAATAGCAAAAAAATTTGGAGTATCATCACTGATAAATAAGGCCAAATAAAATAGTAAAAATAAGAATCCTTCATTCGCACTGGTTTGATCCGAATATTCTAAATTATGTTCTAAATATCGGTCTTTAATTTTAATAACCTGTTCAAAGTTAGATACATTAGGAATATCAAAATCTTTAAACCAATCTATTAAGCGTAATTTTTCCTTGATTTTACTAATTTTATCCTGAGCGTCTGCATTTAAGACCTTTAAAAGTTTAAATAAACCTTCACCATGAATCCCTAAAGGTTGAATTTGTCCTTCTTGTTGAAAGGTTTGTAATGAATTAATTTCGGGCGAATATATAAGAAATTCTGGAAGGTATCGGAAGAAGATTCTCGCTAATTCTGGAGCAGAAATCACAACAGAATCATCTGCAATTTTATTAAAAATATCTGCACCAATGTTTTCCCCTTTTACTTGGTGTACTTGGGCTATGTTGTATGGCAATCTCTGAGGATTGGCGATTTTTATTTGATTAATCCACTTGGAATAGGGACGGTTATCATTTTGCAGAAAAAACATTAATTCTCGTTGATCTTGTCCGATAATAGATATTTTGATTTCTTGTAAAATATTTTCTTGATCAAATGCAGATTTCATAAATTGAGGCTCTGTAACACGAAGTCCCCTTGACACTAAAAACTCATTATCAAGTTTATTGCCCGCGGCGGCGGCAGTCAGCGCGATCGCTTCTAAAATATTACTTTTTCCAGAGCCATTTTCGCCAATAAAGACAGTAATTCGCCCTAAGTCTAACTTCAGCTTGTGAATAGATTTGTAATTTTCGACTTTGATTGTTCTCATCATAAGGCTAACTCATTCAGTGAGATAAAATATGAGTATTGCTCTGGTAAATACTGGGTTTTCCGCAAAACAATAAAAATAAAGAGGATTTACCCCAGCCAGTTCAATTACTGCCTTGTTCAATCCGAATTTTCGCCTCTTTCTCAAACCATTGTATCACCTCCTTCACCGTTAACTCCTCAAGGGGAATCCCCGACTCCTGGGAAACTTGCTTTAAAGGCCTCAAAGAAGAAAATACTAAATTCGTAAAAAAAGTCTCAAAACTCACATCGACTTCGATTTGCTTCTGAAGCAAAGCATCTTTTTTTATCCATAGTCTCACCTGTTCAAACGTCACCCATTCCACCGATAAGCCCATATCCTTCGCAATTTCCTTAAGAACTCTTAAGGCATAAAT
Source organism: Microcoleaceae cyanobacterium bin_387 (assembly GCA_037440985.1). Lineage (GTDB taxonomy): Bacteria > Cyanobacteriota > Cyanobacteriia > Cyanobacteriales > Microcoleaceae > JBEDKD01. The sequence goes on along the minus strand of JBBITB010000024.1, from coordinate 33,062 downwards.
CGCCAAACGAGTCGCAAATTTATCCTTCGATGACAATAACCCAGCATCCACTTGGGTCGATTCTTCTATTGTTAAAAATTCAGTAAATTCTGTCATATTAATTTATAATTCGGTAAGAGGTATTAGTAAGAGAAAAAGAAACGCGATCGCGTTCATCAAGAGAGAAAAAATTAACAAACCTCCATAACATCAACATCGACAGCCGTAATCAAATAACCACAACGATGTTCACCATTAATAATCCAATGAGTACGCTCCACCACACAATCAGGTAAAATCAAAGCAAACATATCTAACTCATGTCCACAAACACTAGGAAAAGTCTCCGCGACATTAGAGATCGCGCAATTATGCTCCGTAAACATCCATCGTAGAACATTCCCATGAGAAACATCACAACCCTCCACAGGATACCATTCAGCCATATATCCCTCAGCACGACGCAATTCCACTAACCTTGATAACCGATCTTGTACAGAGCCAGTACCCAATAAACTATAATATTCGCGTGCTTTCCGTTCCCACTGCTTTTGTAAGATAGAACTTACCTGATCGCGTCCCACCGTTTCCGCGAGAGTATCCAACAGGGACACCGCGAACTCACCATAGCGATTGGGAAAACGATCGCGGCCCTTAACAGTAAGTTCATAAATATGATGAGGACGGCCCAATGCCACTTGAACCGTTTTATACTGAATCAGACTCTCCGAATCCAAATCCTTCAAATGACGACGAATCGCTTGGGGACTAATATCCAAAGCCTGCGCCAACTCCAAAGCCGTCGCCTGTCCCTTCTGAAGGAGAAATTGAAGAATATCTTGTTTTGTAGAAGGTTGCTGAATCGTCGTCATAATGAACCTCGTAGGGAAAACCCCCCTCAATTGACACTTGTGTAAGTCAGAAAAACCCCACAGACAGTCATGGGTGGTTGACAAAAATATAAATTTTTGACTTTGACAATACTACTGTTGCTAATGTAACCTAAAATATACTTAAGCAACAAACCAGTTGTTTAAATTTTCCAGAGTCACCTTGAAACCGGACTCATGGGCGACGGTTTTACCCCCGCGTCAGAAACCCGGTTTCTTCGACAATACCTTCGGCAAAAACGATAAAACGCCCAAAACCGGTAATCTGTAGGGGCGGTGCCCCCGTGCCCGCCCGCTTTGTAGGCGAAGGTATTGTCAGTGAACCCTTTAGGCCACATACCACCGCCAGCCATCCTTTAGAGAATCCTCTACTCAAGAGAGAACACGCATGAGTGCAACTGTCAAGACATTAGTCAATCAGCCCTATAAATACGGTTTTGTCACCGAAATAGAATCAGACACCATCCCGCGGGGATTGAGTGAAGAAGTAGTACGCGTGATTTCAGCCAAGAAAAACGAACCGGAATTTATGTTACAATTCCGCCTCAAAGCCTATCGACAATGGTTGAAGATGAAAGAACCGACATGGCCTCATGTCAACTATCCCCCAATTAATTACCAAGACATCATTTATTATTCAGCACCCAAACAACAAGCCAAAAAAAGCAGCCTAGAAGAAGTCGATCCAGTCTTACTAGAAACTTTTGAGAAATTGGGTATTCCCCTCACCGAACAAAAACGCCTTGCTAATGTCGCAGTTGACGCGGTATTTGACAGCGTTTCCGTCGCGACAACATTTAGAGAAAAATTAGCAAAAGAAGGGGTTATTTTCTGTTCCATTTCCGAAGCAGTTAAAGAATACCCCGAACTGGTAGAAAAATATTTGGGAAGTGTTGTCCCCGTAGGAGACAATTATTTTGCCGCCCTCAATTCCGCGGTATTTAGCGACGGCTCCTTTGTTTATATCCCTAAAAATACCAAATGTCCGATGGAATTGTCCACCTATTTCCGTATTAATAACGGTGATTCTGGACAATTTGAACGCACCTTAATTATTGCTGAAGAAGGCAGTTTTGTGTCTTACTTAGAAGGTTGCACCGCGCCCATGTTTGACACAAATCAATTACACGCGGCCGTCGTCGAATTAGTCACATTAGATAACGCGGAAATCAAATATTCCACCGTACAAAATTGGTACGCGGGGGATGAAAACGGCAAAGGAGGAATTTATAACTTTGTCACCAAACGCGGATTATGTAAAGGAGTCAATTCTAAGATATCTTGGACACAAGTCGAAACAGGTTCCGCGATCACTTGGAAATATCCCAGTTGTGTCTTAGTAGGCGATAATTCCGTAGGAGAATTTTACTCTGTCGCGTTGACAAATAATTATCAACAAGCCGACACGGGAACCAAAATGTTTCATATTGGCAAAAACACCAAGAGCACAATTATTTCCAAAGGAATCTCCGCGGGACATTCAAAAAACAGTTATCGCGGCCTAGTTAAAATGGGACCGAATAGTGCCGGATCCCGTAATTATTCTCAATGTGATTCCATGTTAGTTGGGGATAACGCGGAAGCCAATACATTTCCCTATATTCAGGTAGAAAATAGTAGTGCAAAAGTCGAACATGAAGCTTCTACTTCTAAAATAGGAGAAGAGCAATTGTTTTATTTTGCCCAACGGGGAATTTCGGCAGAAGATGCCGTTTCTATGATGATTAGCGGTTTCTGTAAAGATGTATTCAATCAGTTACCGATGGAATTTGCCGTTGAAGCCGATCGCCTTTTAAGTCTGAAATTAGAAGGCAGTGTTGGGTAATTTAGTAGGTTGGGTTAAGCCTGAGCAAAACCCAACAAAAAATAGTAGGGAAACGGCACTGCCGTGTCCCTACTAGGGGCCTTAGCGGAGCCTGCAACCCATAGCATTCAGGCAAAGAATCTATTGCTCAAAACCAATAATTTATAATCCGAATGCTTCGCCCTCACTAATGATATTTGCCAACCCGGATGCGCCCCCAGGGGTTGCCCGCAAATAAGCCTATATCAATGGGTAAGTCGAGATGTGGTGTGGGATTTTTTCTCTCAACCCAACCCACTATCAAATAGAAAGAAAAAGACACGATAGCCCGCGGTTCAAGCGCCGCGATCGCGTAGAGGAAATTAGGAAAAAACCACAATGATTATCGAAAACAGTCCTGTAATTTTATCAGTGCGTGAGTTAACGGCTGAAATTAATGATACGCCCATTCTCAAAGGCTTAAACTTAGAAATTAAGGCGGGAGAAATTCACGCGATAATGGGGCCAAACGGTTCAGGAAAAAGTACCCTTTCCAAAATACTCGCGGGACATCCTGCCTATACCGTAACCGGAGGAGAAGTCACATTTTTAGGGCAGAATCTCCTAGAATTAGAACCCCAAGATCGCTCCTTAGCGGGTGTATTTTTAGCCTTCCAATATCCTTTAGAAATACCGGGCGTTACTAATTTAGATTTCCTGCGAGTTGCCTATAATGCTCGCCAAAAAAGTAAGGGATTAGAAGAATTAGATTCCTTTGACTTCCAAGATTTAATAGAAGAAAAGCTGGATGTTGTCAAAATGAATCCATCTTTCTTAAGTCGTAGTGTCAATGAAGGCTTTTCCGGTGGTGAGAAAAAGCGCAATGAAATTTTACAAATGGCACTGTTAGAACCCAAATTAGCTATTTTGGATGAAACGGATTCCGGGTTGGATATTGACGCGCTCAAGATTGTTGCCAATGGAGTTAATTTCTTAGCAAATGAAGAGAATTGTATGCTAGTCATTACCCACTATCAACGACTTTTAGACTATATTGTGCCTGATTTTGTTCACGTTATGGAAGGGGGGCAAATTTTGATGACTGGCCCCAAAGAATTAGCTTTAGAATTAGAATCACGCGGTTACGACTGGGTAAAAGACGAAGAATTAGTGGGTGTTTAATCATGATTCAAGTATCAGAAAAGAAACAAGTAACTTATTTAGCTCAATTATTAGAGTGTGTTGCCTCGACATCTAATAGTGGTGTGGAATGGTTAAAAGATGTGCGTCAAAGTGCTAAAGCTTTGGTGCAGGAGTTAGAAATTCCTACAACTAGAGATGAGGAATGGCGCTTTACTAATTTAGCACCGCTCTTAGATGTCAAATTTCAGGTAGGCAATGCTCCTGAATTATCACCTTTTTCGGTTAATTTGTTGACTTTACCAGAGGCTAATGAGAGTCGGTTGGTATTTGTTAATGGTGTTTTCTCACCTCAATTTTCTGCCATTAAGAATTTGCCAGAGGGCATTTATGTTGGCAATTTATTGGGAATTGATCCCCCCCAACCCCCCCTTAATAAGGGGGGGCTTTTGGAGTCTTTTACCCTTAATAAGGGGGGGATTTCCTCTGAGAAAATTAGTAAGTATTTAGCTAAACAACAGGGGGGACAAGAGGTATTTACGGCACTGAATACAGCCGCGTTAAATGATGTCGCGGTAGTTTGGGTGTCAAAAAATGTGGTGGTAGAAACGCCCATTCATCTGTTATTTATTTCTTTGGCAGGTGAGACTTCTTTAATTACTCAACCTCGTTGTTTAATAGTCGCGGAGCCTGGTAGTGCGGTGACGATTATTGAACATTATGGCACCGCGGAGCCTGGGTGTCCAGATTCACGGAAAGCACACGTTTATTTTAATAACGCGGTGACAGAAATTTGGGTTGAAGAAAATGCCCAAGTTAATCATACACGGGTGCAGCGTGACGCGGGGGATGCTTTCCATATTGGTAAAACCGCGGTTTCTCAATCTCGTAATAGTCGTTATACTTGTCACTCTGTTAGTTTAGGGGCTAGTTTATCTCGTCATAATTTGGACATTTTCCAAACGGGTGAGGGCACGGAAACTACTCTTAATGGTTTAACTTTAATTGGTGGGGAGCAGTTGGCTGATACTCATAGCGCGATCGCGTTGAATTATCCGAATAGTGTGACTCGTCAATTAAATAAATGTATTGTTGACGACAAGTCTCATGGGGTATTCAATGGTAAAATATTTGTCAGAAGGGGTGCTCAATTAACGGATGCAGGGCAATTAAGTCGCAATTTATTAATGTCATCGAAGGCGCGTGTGGATACGAAACCGCAATTAGAAATTATCGCGGATAATGTCAAATGTTCACACGGTGCTACAGTTAGTCAATTGAATGAAGATGAGATGTTTTATTTGCAAAGTCGTGGGTTAGATGTTGAGACAAGTCGGCATTTGTTAATTGATGCGTTTGCGGGTGAAATTCTCAGTAAATTACCATTAGACTCTTTGCGACAAATGTTAGCCCGTTGTGTCTCTTGTCGGACTTAATTGGGTATCTTCCATTTATCCTATTAGCCCGCCCGTGAGCCCGCCCGTGAGCCCGCCCGGAGGTTAAAACCCCTGTCTAATAGCTGAAGTCGTCTAAAGACGACTGGAAAGCTTTTTGAGAGTGTTTTTAGTCGGTTTTAACCGACTTAAGCTATCAGCGCGGAAATTCATTTCCGGCTGAGATGGAAAGAAAAAAACACTCTAATTTTGCCTTCTTCCTTCTTCCTTCTTCCTTCTTCCTTCTTCCCTCTTCCTTCTTCCTTCTTCCTTCAAAATTATGACAATTATACAAGAAAGAACTTTGGCATCTAAAGTACGCGCAGACTTCCCCATTTTACACCAAAAAGTCAATAATAAACCGCTGGTTTATTTAGATAATGCTGCGACATCTCAAAAACCGATCGCGGTAATCAATGCCCTCAAAGATTATTATGAACAATATAACTCAAACGTCCATCGGGGAGCCCATACCCTCAGCGATAAAGCCACTACCGCCTATGAAAACGCCCGCGAAAAAGTAGCTAAATTCATTAATGCAGCTTCCCATCAAGAAATTGTTTATACCCGCAATGCCAGTGAAGGAATTAACTTAGTCGCGTATTCTTGGGGATTAAATAACTTAAAGGCAGGCGATGAAATTATCCTGACAGTAATGGAGCACCATAGTAACTTAGTGCCTTGGCAAATTATCTCCCAAAAAACGGGCGCGGTGCTGAAATTTGTCGAATTAACGGAAACACAAGAATTTGATTTAGCACAATATAAAACCCTAGTTTCTGATAAAACAAAATTAGTCTCAGTCGTTCATGTTTCTAACACCTTGGGATGTATTAACCCGGTGGAAGAAATTTGTGAAATTGCCCATCGTCACGGCGCAAAAGTCTTAATAGACGCGTGTCAAAGTGCCCCCCATTTAAAATTAGATGTCCAAACAATTAATTGTGATTGGTTGGTAGCATCGGGGCATAAAATGTGTGCGCCCACGGGAATCGGTTTCCTCTATGGCAAATTAGACTTATTACGAGAAATGCCTCCATTTTTAGGAGGTGGTGAAATGATCGCGGATGTCTTTTTAGAGTCTTCCACTTATGCAGACTTACCCCATAAATTTGAAGCGGGTACTCCGGCTATTGGGGAAGCGATCGCGCTAGGAGCAGCCATTGACTATTTAACCAATATAGGCATGGATAAAATTCATGCTTATGAAGCGGAATTAACAGCCTATTTGTATGAAAGATTAGCGGAAATTCCCCAAGTCAAAACCTATGGTCCCTTACCCAATAGTAAGGGTGAAAAACGGGCAGCATTAGCATCATTTACCGCGGGAGAAGTGCATCCCCATGATTTATCTACCATATTAGATCAAGCGGGTGTCGCGATTCGTGCAGGGCATCATTGCACACAACCATTACATCGTTATATCGGAGCGCAATCAACAGCGCGCGCGAGTTTATATTTTTATAATACTCGTGAAGAAATCGATGTTTTTATTGCAGCTTTGAAAGACGCGATCGACTTTTTTGGCACTATCTTTGCATAAATGAGTAATGTTGGGGGGGGTAATACCCGCCCCAATAACTAAATCAAAAGCTCATATCTTCTCAAATCTAAGATGATTTTCTTATCTGTGTTTATCTGCGTTTATCGCGGTTAAAAAAAGTTCCACTTATCTCAATAAATATTCTCAAAATCCAGATGATCCTGTTTGTCTTCAAACCCACATAAAGTAATATCATCTAGTATAAATGGACAAAGTTTTATCCCACCCTTTAAGAGCGTCAATTTTCCCACAATGATAGTATAACGGCTTATCTCTTTTGCCGATTTCTTTCTCTCATAATAACATATTTTCGAGAATTAATGTGCATTCATAAGAAGCTTTTCTCTTTAGGGTAAACTATTGCACAATTCCTCACCATATTGATTTTTCATTCCTAATTCGGATTTCATTCATCCAAGTCACGTTGAGATAGATTCCTCTCAATTCGATGATCAGGAATGAGCCACATCATCGCCACCAGAAAATACAAGGCACAGGCTAACCAGGAATTGACAAAAGCCAGAGGCATTGCCCCAGCATAAATTCCTAATGATAGTTTACCCTTAATATCTTTACCAAGCGCGATCGCCAATGTCGAATCCTTACCATGATGGGCAATGAGGGTGCGAGTCAAAATAAAATACGCGATCGCGGCAAACAATAGCACCATACCATAAAGAGCCACTGGCATAGCCGCAAAGTGATTTTCCCCCATCCATCCAGTGACAAAAGGGATAAGAGATAACCAAAACAACAAATGCAAATTAGCCCAAAGAGTGCTACCATTAACACGGCGAACTGCCTGCAATAAATGATGGTGATTATTCCAATAAATCCCAACATAAATAAAACTCAGCACATAACTGAGAAATACCGGAAGCAGCGGACGTAATACCGCGAAATTATCTCCGTGCGGCACTTTTAATTCTAATACCATAATCGTGATCAAAATAGCAATAACACCATCACTAAAAGCTTCTAGTCTCCCTTTTCCCATCGGTGCAAATTCTCCTGATATTGATAATAAAGTTTTGGTTTTCCAAGGCACAAAGGTTTAGATTTAGATATTGATTGAATGGTAAATCAATGGGCTCTAGGCTTCTTCCTTTCTTAGTGTCTTAGTCAACACCTTCGCCATTTTTGGTAGGTTGGGTTGAGGTACGAAACCCAACGCATTTCTTGGGTTGAGGTAGGAAACCCAACCTCCGAATCTGTGCCCCGTGCCCGCCCTAAAAAAGGCGAAGGTATTGTTAGTGTCTTTGTGTTTTAAAGAATTTTCACTTATCTTTGCAATTTTGCCCAGACAAAACCAGCGCCTACACCTTGGACTCTTGCCATTTTAATCCAAAGGAGTGTCATGTGTTCAAGATGTAAGCTGGCGGAAAGTTTGCCCGTATCTACAGGTTCCCAACCCATCTCGATACAAAGCTCTGAAATAATTTGTTTAGCTGTTGTGTCATTTCCGGCAATTAACATCGCGGGTTTGAGTTCGCCATAACCCGGATAGATGTTGTTTTCAAAGTTCTCAAATCCGTAGATAGTGAAGGCTTTTACTACTTTGGCATTGGGTACAAGATTTTGGACAAATTCACCGCCGGATTGTTCATTTTTCAGTCCATGCGTGAGATTTGGCCCGACAGGATTGGTGCAATCAACTATGATTTTTCCCGATAAGTCTCCGGCTTCTGCTAAGGCTGTTTGATTCGCGGAAAAAGGAGTAGCCAGAAATATTACTTCGGCCGACACGATCGCGTCTGGGGGAGAGGCTACTTGCAATTTAGGATATTTAGCTAAGGCCGCTTTTACGCTCTCGGAATTAGAATCGCGAGCGGCAATAGTAACGGTATGATTTAATGCGACTAACTTTCCCGCTAAGGCGGAGCCGACTTGTCCGATGCCAATAAATGCAATATTCATTATTTTAGTTCCCTAACGCGTCTAAGACTAATTTAGCTGTTTCTGTACCGGAGTTTTGTTGTTGTCCTGTAATCAAATTACCATCGCGCAGGGCATGGGAAGAAAAGGCTTCTTTTGTGATAAAATTAGCCCCGAGTTTTTTCGCTTCGTCTTCAATGCGAAATGGCATGATTTTCTGGCCGACAATTTGATCGGCATAGTCTTCTTCGGAATTAGCAAAACCTGTGATTGTTTTGCCTTTGATTAGGGGGGAACCGTCACTAAGTTTGGTTTCTAAAAGTAAACAAGTGCCGTGACAAAGGGCTGCACTTGGTTTATTTGCTGTGTAGAATTGCATGAATAAATCGGCTAATTCATGATTTTCCCGAAATGTGAACATGGGGGATTGTCCACCACAGATAACGATCGCGTCAAAATCGGCTGCATGGATGCTGGTAATATCAGGGGTATTTTCCAGTAATTGCATAAATTCCGGTTGGTTAATGTATTCCAGGGAAAGGGTGTCATCTTGGGAATAACCGGAGGCATCACGGGGATCGCTGAGGCTATCAAATTCTACCTTACCGCCCTTGGGACTCGCGATCGTTACCGATAAACCTGCCTTGGTAAATATGTGGTATGGGTGAATTAGTTCCGCGGCCCAAAATCCCACCGCCCACCCTAAAGTCGTTGAAATAGAAGGATTTGCCACAATCATTAAAATCTGTTTGCTCATGAATTAGCTAGTTTTTTTTCTGATAATGTTGACATTTTCATCATGGATCGAGGATGATACATTTGTCTAATAGATAATTTATATGAGTGATATTCACCATATCAATCTTGCGGGGATTGATTTGAATCTGGTAGTGGTTTTTGATGCTTTGATGACAGACAGAAATGTGACGCGGGCGGGGGAACGATTGGGGTTAAGTCAACCCGCGACGAGTAATGCCCTGTCTCGGTTACGAAGTTTGACGAAGGATGAGTTATTTGTCCGAGGCGCGGGGGGATTGCAACCTACCCCGATCGCGATCGTGTTAGCGCAACAATTACGTCCCGCGTTGCAGCATATTCAATCGGCATTGCTAGAGGAGCAAACTTTTCATCCGACTACGAGCGATCGCGTTTTTACCATTGGGATGTCGGATTATGTAGAGTTCACATTATTACCCAAATTAATGCAAAGAATCCACGCGATCGCGCCTCATGTCAGTCTTCAAATTAGATCCGGCGATCGACAAAAACTACTTTCTCTGTTGGATAATGGGGAAATTGATCTACTTTGTGGCGTATTTCCAGAGCAAATTCAATGGCATAAAGAAGAGTTCCTTTTTTCCGAAAATTTTGTCTGTGTTTGTCGCGATGATCATCCCACTATTGGAAATACTTTATCCTTAGAAGAATATCTTTCAGTTTCTCATCTATTAGTTTCACTGAAAGAAGATCGAGTAGGGCGAGTAGATACGTTGCTGGCCCAACAGAATCTTAAACGACATATAGCCCTTTCTATTCCTCATTTTTTAACCGCACCGTTTATTTTAGCTCAAACTGATTTAATCGCGACTTTCCCAGAACGGATTGCCTTAGCATTTGCCGAAAATCAAGCATTAAAAATTCTGCCAATTCCCCTCGATATTGAAGGTTTTTCCGTAGGGATGCGTTGGCATCAAAGCAGTTATAATTCTCCCGCGTGTCAATGGTTGCGATCGCAGATTATTGAAAGTAGTAAGCTGTTAAGCCCATATATATAGTGTTCATCTTTTAGAAGTAAAACTTGTGGCACAGGCATCTTGCCTGTGACGGGTTCTGATCCCTGCATTTACATCTCATTTAAAAATGCTATATATCTTCAAAACATAATCGTCATAGGGATGAAAAATACCCGAAAAACTCCCCCCTACAGGTTAAATTTTCTTTCCTCTGTGTCTTTGTGCTTTTGTGGTTATATAGCACTAAATCATAGATTGACAGAAATACTCGTGATTAATCTAAAGTAGAATAGATTTGATTTTATAGCCATTGTTATGCTCACAATTATCTTCCTCGTCATTTCCAACGCGTTTATGACTTTTGCCTGGTATGGGCATCTGAAATTTCTCCAAAATCAATCATTATTTTTTGTGATTTTGGTTAGTTGGGGAATTGCTTTTTTTGAATATTGCTTCCAAGTGCCTGCTAATCGAATTGGTTACGGATATTTTACGGCAACACAGTTAAAAATAATCCAAGAAGCCATTTCAATTATGGTTTTCATTGCCTTTGCCGTGATAGTTTTGGGTGAGAGTTTGAAATGGAATTATCTGGTTGCATTTGTATTAATGTTTCTCGCGGTTTATTTTGCCGTTGTGTTCAAATAAGTTAGTGCCCAAGCCGAATTAACTATGATATCTGCCTATATATAGCAGTCCTAAATAGGTTGTAAGAAAGTAGTGGCTTAAATGCTTACGGTAGGGGCAATTCATGAATTGCCCCTACCACGAATCATTTAGGATTGCTATACCTATTTGATTCGTAAACACAGCTCACCGCCAACCTCTCTCCCACTCGGAGAGGTTCATCCTAAAAAAGCCAAAAAACCCTAGGATTCTCACCTAGGGTTCCTACTATTCATTAATTCAAGTGGGATGTTCCCACCCGATGTCTTTCTCAGTCCTATTTATCTAGGCCCATATCCGTGACAGCACCAAGACTACTGGAGGAAACTAACTTCGCGTATTTCGCCAAAACACCCTTAGTATAACGGGGTTGAGGGGGTTGCCAAGAGGCGCGACGTTGAGTTAATTCTTCATCGGAAATATTTAACTGTAATAAACGATTATTCGCGTCGATCGTAATCGAATCCCCTTCTTTTACTAAGGCAATTGTACCACCAACCGCGGCTTCCGGTGCAACATGACCGACTACCATTCCATAAGTACCACCAGAAAAACGTCCATCGGTAATTAAACCCACAGAATCACCTAATCCGGCTCCAATAATAGCCGAAGTTGGTGCTAACATTTCTCGCATTCCAGGGCCACCCTTTGGCCCTTCATAACGAATAATAATTACATCTCCCGCTTTGATTTTGCCATCAAGAATCGCGGCTAAACAATTTTCTTCCGATTCAAATACGCGTGCAGGACCAGTAATTACAGGTTTCTTCACTCCGGTAATTTTGGCAACAGCACCTTCCGTGGCTAAATTACCGCGTAAAATCGCTAAGTGGCCTTGGGCATAAAGGGGATTATTCCAAGGACGAATGACATCTTGATCCGCGGGGGGTTCAGAGGGAACATCGGCTAAAATTTCGGAGATCGTTTTCCCTGTAATACTGAGAGCATCTCCATGTAATAAACCATGATCGAGTAACATTTTCATGACTTGAGGAATGCCACCCGCTTTATGTAAATCTGTCGCGACATAACGGCCACTGGGTTTGAGATCGCACAACACTGGCACTTTCGCTCTAATTGCCTCAAAATCGTCTAAGGTTAAGGAGACTCCCATAGTATGCGCGATCGCCAATAAATGTAAAACCGCGTTAGTGGAACCACCCACCGCCATAATCACAGAAATAGCATTTTCAAAGGCCTGACGAGTTAAAATTTGACTCGGTAAAATTTGTTTACGGATAGCTTCTACTAATACTTTAGCTGACTCTTCTGTACTATCGGCCTTTTCTGCATCTTCCGCGGCCATTGTCGAAGAATAGGGTAAACTGATCCCGATCGCTTCAAAAGCACTCGACATCGTATTCGCGGTGTACATTCCCCCACAGGAACCCGCACCCGGACAGGCACGCCGTTCTACTTCGATTAATTCCGTATCATCAATTTTACCCGCGCTATATTGGCCAACGGCTTCAAACGCGCTTACTACCGTTAAATCACGACCATTATAGTGTCCGGGTTTGATAGTACCCCCATAGACAAAAATCGCGGGAATATTCATACGCGCGATCGCGATCATCGCCCCAGGCATATTCTTATCACAACCACCAATAGCCAAAACCCCATCCATACTTTGACCATTACAGGCCGTTTCGATAGAATCTGCAATAACTTCTCTGGACACCAGGGAATACTTCATCCCCTCCGTACCCATAGAAATCCCATCACTGACCGTAATCGTACCAAAAACTTGAGGCATCGCGCCACAGTTGCGGAGTCCAGCTTGGGCTCGTTCGGCTAAATCATTTAAACCCATATTACAGGGCGTAATTGTGCTATATCCATTAGCAACCCCGACAATAGGTTTGGTGAAATCCCCATCACCAAAACCCACAGCCCGTAACATAGCCCGATTCGGCGATCGCTGAACACCCTGAGTCACAACTTGACTTCTAAAATTATCTGACATTCTCTATTCCATCCAAGGTAGATTATTGACACTCCCCGCCCTAAAGGGCTAGGATTCTTGCTTCAACCAGCATTGCCTCTAAAAGCAGTGCCTTTAGATGGTCTTACACGCTGTCCACAAGCGGATGCGGTATGCCCTACCGCCAAAATTCGTAAACCTTCATCTCTGATGCACGAAGCCGTGTTAATGTCTCTATCATGGTTTGCCCCACATTTAGGACATTGCCAGTTACGAACATCTAAACTTAAACTATTCACGCGATTCAAGCAGTTATTACAAGTCTTTGAACTCGGAAAAAATCTATCTACTTCAACATAGACTTTTCCTTCCCATTCAGCCTTGTATTTTAACATGGTGCAGAATTGACCCCATCCTGCGTCACTGATTGATTTGGCAAGATTGGGGTTCTTGACCATGTTTCTAACAGAAAGATTTTCTACGACTATGACTTGGTTTTCGTTAACTAATTTACGACTTAGTTTGTGCAGAAAATCTTCACGACAACGAGTAATTTTCGCGTGTACTTTGGCAACTTTGACCCTAGCTTTATTACGGTTGTTAGACCCTTTTTGCTTACGGCTCAGTTGCTTTTGTCGTTTAGCCAACCTCGCTTCATACTTACGATAGTATTTGGGATTACCATGTTTGGTACCATCGGAGGTAATAGCAAAGTGGGTTAGCCCCACATCTATTCCAACAGCTTTCCCTTCTGATGATTTGGAGGGTATATCTTTGCCGTCATCATAGAGACAAGAGGCAAAATATTCTCCTGATGGATTAACTGAAACTGTAACAGATTTTAGGGTTCCTTCTGGTTGCCGTGAGACTTGGCAATGAACTTTACCAATTTTAGGTAATACCAAAACATCGTCTTTTAGCTTACAACCTTGAGGGAACCTGATAGACTGTTTATTTTGTTTTTTCTTGAAATTAGGATACTTTGCCCGACCTTCAAAGAAATTGAGAAAGGCACTCGAAAGATTTAGAGCCGCTTGCTGTAACACCTGTGATGGTGCTTCTGTTAGCCATTCGTACTCTTTCTTTAAAGAAGGAAGAAGTTTTATTATCTCGTTCCGACTCAGCCCTTTTCCAGTCTGTTTGTAAGTTTCAGTTGTTAAGTTGAGGGCGTAATTGTAAAACCACCTAGTACAGCCAAAGGACTTTGCAAGCAGAACTGACTGCTCACTGGTCGGATAGATTCTGTACTTGAAGGCTTTTAGCATCTTGCTTACCAAACTACACTTGCTATGGTAAACGACACTCTTAGTAATGTCAAGCCGTCCTAAAGGACGGGGTTTTAGACCCAGTTTTTCGATACATTAAGCCCTGAATCATATCATGATCTGAGGTAAATGACCCAGAGCGAAGCCCAAAACGGATCACGGAGGTTTGTCAAAAAGCCCTAGTTGACCAAACTCAAGTAATAATATTTATGTTCAAGATATTCGTGCAGTATCACAATTAGCCTACATAGCTCGGAATCATCCCCCCTTTTGCACCCGCGTGATATTCCTCAGAGAAATTACCCAGGAAGGAAAAGGGGAAGGTATATCATCTGAAAACACACCAATCTCCTGAATTTGAAAACAAAAACGAGGCAAGAAAATATGGAGGGAGAAGAAATCCTAAGACAATACGCGGATGGGGAAAGAAACTTTCGGGAACTTAATCTCAAAGGAATCAACCTCAAAGGAGTCAACCTCAGCGATGCTAACTTTAGTCGGGCTAACCTTCAGGGGGCTAACCTCAGCGGTGCTAATCTGACAGGAGTGAATCTGCGTGAAGCAAAACTGATACAAATTGACTTAACAGAAGCAAACCTTACCGATGCCAATCTCATTGGTAGTGAACTCACAGAGGCTAATCTTAAGTTTGCTAACCTCAGTGGTGCTAATCTTCGAGGCACAACGGCAAAAGACATTAACTTAAGTAAAACCAACCTCACAGAAGCCAGTCTCGCGGAAGCGAATCTTACCGGGGCTAACTTATTTGGGGCAAATCTCACCGACGCGAGTCTCATTCGTGTCACATTGATTAAAGCTAACCTCAGTTGGTCGATTCTTAAAGGCGCGAATTTAACTAACGCCAATCTCAGCGAGGCAGAATTAGAACGAGCAAATATTACTCAAGCGTTCTTAAGTGGTGCTACTCTGATTGGTGCTAATCTTAGTGGTGCAGATTTGCGTCAAGTTACTATGATGGGGGCAAACCTCAGTGAAGCTAACTTAAGTCAGGCTAACCTGAGAGTCACGAATATTAGTTGGTCAACTTTGCGAGGCGCCAATCTCAGTGGTGCTAATCTTTATCGAGCTAAACTTAGTTGGTCTAATCTCAGTGGTGCAATTCTCCTTGAAGCAGTTTTAATTGATGCTAACCTCAATCGTGCTAATTTGCGCGATGCCGATTTGAGACGCGCCATTATGCCTAATGGCAGCACCTATGAGCCGAATCACTAACCCGATAGTACGATCCATTGTTCAGAGTTTTAGTGGCTGACTCTGAACTGCCCATGATTGAAGATAAATGAGTTGATTTAGTAGAAGCAATGGATGTTTACGAACTTTTATATCGTTATGAATTAGGGGAAAGAGATTTTCGCGAAGCTAATCTCATTGGGGTTGATCTCACTAAACAAAACCTGGAAGGAATAAATTTGGCAAACGCGTCTTTAGCCGGTGTTAATCTCAGTAGGGCTTGTCTTAATGAAAGTAATCTCAATCATGCTTTTTTATATGCCGCAAATCTCAGTTTTATTAAGCTAGGAAAAGGAAAACTTTGTGATGCGGACTTGACGAAAGCTAACTTAGAGGGAGCTTTTCTCGTCAAATCCCAATTGAGAGGGGCAAAACTTAGTGGCGCGATTTTGAAAGGGGTTAATTTGCGTGGTGCTGATTTGTCTCATGTTAATTTATGTGGTGCTAATCTCACCGGAATTAATTTGAATGGGGCGAATTTAACCGGGGCTAACCTGGCTTGGGCGAATTTAAGTGGTGCTAGACTTAATAATGCTTTATTACAGGGGGCTTTACTCACGGGCATTGATTTAAGTCGTGCTTATCTCCATAATGTTGACTTACATCAGACGGATTTGAGTGGGGTTGACTTTAATCATGCGAAAATGAAAGGCTCTAATCTCTCTGGCTGTAATTTAACCGCGACGAATTTTTATAAGGCGGATCTACGCGCGACGAATTTCCAAGGCGCAACCCTCAATGGGGCAGAATTGACTGGGGCAATATTGAGCGGTTGTAATTTGAGTTTGACAAGTTTATTGAGAGCCGATTTGTCCTACGCGATTTTACTTGACTCCCATCTTTGTCAAGCTAATCTAAATTTGGCTAATTTATCTCATGCTGATCTGAGGAATGCTAACTTGCAAGGGTCCTATTTGTGGAATGTTAATATTGATGGTGCTAATTTGCAAGGGGCTGACTTACGCGATTCTAGTCTCCTCGGCACTCATCTCAATGAGTGCAATTGGCAACAGGCTCTTTTGATGGGCGCAACCTTGCCTGCTCGTATTATTCACTGATAAATGTTATAATCCTTGGTGATTTGCTTTTTTTGAGAAGACCCTACTTTTCCAAATTTTTAAGATTTTTTTGCGTCAATTACATCAAGAAATGCTATAATGATTGTTAAAAGAATAAACAATCATTCTTGGTTTTGAGTGTGGCTCAAAATCTATAGAACTTTATGTAATGAGGGCTCACTTATGATGATGAAAGCACAAGATATTATGACCGCGGATGTGGAGACAATTCGTGGTTCGGCTACGGTTGCTGAAGCTGTAAAAATTATGAATGATCTCTGTTTGCGTGCCTTGATTGTGGAACGCCGCCATGATCAAGATGCCTATGGGATTGTTACGGAAACAGATATAATTTATAAGGTGATTGCCTATGGAAAAGACCCCGCGAAGGTCCGTGTCTATGAGATTATGACCAAACCTTGTATCACCGTTAATCCTGATTTGGGTGTTGAGTATGTTGCTCGTTTATTTGCTAATACGGGTATTCGTCGTGCTCCTGTGATTCAGGATTCTCTGATCGGCATTATTTCTGTTACCGATATCCTCAGTAAAAGTGATTTTTTGGAAAAACCGAAGTCGGTTTTACTTGATCAGCAAATTCAAGACGCGATCGCGGAAGCGAAGAAGATTTCAGCAGAAAAAGGTGTCAATTCTAAAGATTGTGCGGTCGCGTGGGATATTGTGGAAGAATTACAAGCCGAAGCGGCTCACCAACGGGCTCAAGCTCTTGAAAAAACGGCTTTTGAAATCTATTGTGAAGAAAATCCTGATGCCGCGGAAGCTCGTATCTATGATAGTTAGTCGCGCGGACTTTTCTCCTCTTTAGATTTTTGGTAATCATTTCCAGAAACTGGGTTTTTTCCTAATAGGGTAAAATCAGAATAGCTCTAGGCTCTAACCCTGTTTCTGGGTGTTGTTTTTAGGGAAAATTACCGATAAGACTTAGACATATTTTACTACTACCATTGCATCGACGATCGCGATATAGCATTTTTAAATGAGATGTAAATGCAGTACGGGCAGAGATCCCGTCACAGGCAAGATGCCTGTGCCACAAGTTTTACCTCTGAAATGGAAACACTATATGTTGATTACTCCCTAATTTAGATAAATATTTCCTCTTTTGAAATGAACCTATGAGAATTTTGTTAGTTGAAGACGATGATCGCATCGCGAAACCTCTAGCAGAAGATTTAAGGCATCAAAATCACGTTGTAGATATCGCGATCGATGGGATTGAGGGGTGGGAATATACCCAATCAGCTAACTACGATCTTATTTTATTAGATTTGATGCTGCCCAAATTAGATGGGATTGCGCTGTGCCAGCGTCTGCGCGCTACTAAATCTAACATTCTGATCTTGATGTTGACAGCACGAGATACAACCTCAGATAGAGTTATGGGACTCGATGCGGGGGCCGATGATTATTTGGTGAAACCCTTTGAATTAGAAGAATTAGCCGCGAGAATTAGAGCCTTATCTCGAAGAAGTCCAGAAACCAAGCCGCGGATTTTAAAACACGGCGATTTGCAACTAGATCCTAGTAGCTGCACTGTTACTTATGCCGAAAATGCTTTATCTTTAACTCCTAAAGAATATATGATATTAGAATGTTTTTTGAGAAACCCCAATCAAGTTTTGACGCGGTCTGCAATTCTCAATAAACTATGGGATTTTGATAAATCTTCTGGAGAAGGCACAGTCCGAACTCACATCACAAATTTGCGAAGTAAGCTCAAAGCAGCAGGCAGTTCAGAAAACTTCATCGAAACAGTTTACGGCATGGGTTATCGGCTCAGTGGCAATCACAAATAACCATCTCAAACTGAGAATTTGCACATTATTGTTTCTATAGCCACGATTTTTATCGCATATTTTTTCAGCTAATTATGTTTGAGAAAATCCGTTATCGTTTGTTGTTATCCTACCTGCTTGTATTGGCATCAATCTTAAGTATTTTTGCCCTGGGCGTTCGGGTGATTTTCGCTCGCAGTCTCACCCAACAGCTCACAGAAAAACTGACCGCTTTAGGACAAGGAGCTGCTGGTAATGCAGAATGGGAAAATGGGCAAATAAAAATTGAGAGTGACTTTAACGTAGAAAATCTGATTGATAAAAATCAAGCGTTGCAATTGTTTGACACTAAAGGAAACACCATTTTTCAGCAAGGTAATTTTCTGCTGACGCGACCATTATCATTGAACGAAACAGTCCAATTTGAAACGATCAAAAATCGAGTTCAAGGAGTGACTTTGCCTATTAATAACAGTAAGGGTAAGGTAATTGGCTATGTAAGAGTAAGTCAATCCCTAGAAGAAATTGACAAAACTTTGAGTAAATTAAATTGGGGGCTAGGGAGTGGAATTGTTATAGCCTTGATGTTCAGTGGTATTGGTGGAATGATTTTGACTCGTCTAACGATGCAGCCAATTGAGGATAATTTTAAAACTTTAAAGCAGTTTACTGCTGATGCTTCTCACGAACTCCGTAGTCCGTTGATGGCGATTAAAAGTAATCTGGCAGTAGCACTCAAATATCCAGAGGGGATGAGAGAATCAGATGCCGAAAAGTTCCGGGCTATTGCCAGTGCGACAAATCAAATGACGCGACTCACCGAAGATTTACTGCTGTTAGCACGAACGGATAAAGCTGACACCATCAGTAAAGATATTGTTAACTTAACCGCGATTTTGGAGAACTTAGTTCAGATATATCAGTCTCACGCAGAAGTCAAAGAAATTTCTTTAAAACCTCACCTAACTGAAAATATTTATTTAGTCGGTGATTCCATACAACTAACACGGCTCTTCACCAATTTGATTCAAAATTCACTCCACTACACCCCATCAGAGGGAACAGTTGAAATCACAGCAAACTATCTCGGTTCCTATTTAATCGTGAGCGTAAAAGATACGGGTGTGGGAATTGCACCAGAGCATATTAAGCGGGTTTTTGAGCGTTTTTGGCGGGCAGAGCAATCTCGTTCTTACTGGGATGGGGGTTCGGGCTTGGGGTTAGCAATCGCCCAAGCCATTGCCCAAAATCACGGTGGATCAATTAGCGTCACCAGTCAGCTAGGGGTTGGTAGTTGTTTCACAGTGCGTTTACCATCTTTTCTAGTAATTCCTAATAAGAATCAAACAGGTAGGTTGGGTTGAACGGTAGTGAAACCCAACTTTTATTACTTTATAGTAATTCCCCTTCAAGTTGGAATTACTATAAAGTGTCGAATTAACAGCGAAAACCACGGTTATGAGGTACACCAACTTATCGTTAAATCCCCGTAGGGACACGGCAATGCCGTGTCCCTACCGTGTTTCATAACAGCGGGAAATGCTGTAAGAATGATTCTTGAGCAAAAACCAGATTGAAGTCGCGATAAAAATCGATCTTTAGTTCCTGCTGATTGATAATAATTGATTCTAATTTGACCCGATGTCATTCATTGTTAGAAGGCTCAGGCATGATTAGTCTTCTCTGCTTTAGAGTGGTGAAGAGGATACAGACTCCAAGTATTGACAGAAGGACTATAGATGAGCCGATAGTACCAAAATTGAGGCCGCCTTTTTCGTGTGGTTTTGTCAGAACATCCCCCAGTGTTGCACCAAATGGTCGGGTTAGGACAAAGGCAATCCAAAACAACAAGACTGGGGAAATTTTGGTAAAATAATGTGCTGCTAATACCAGGGCAAGTAAACCAGAAATTAGGAGTGCTCCTCCGGCAAATCCAAGTCCAGAAGAATCGGCTAGGAAATCGCCCAAGGCAGTACCTAAAGTATTGGAAAATAGAATGGTAATCCAATAAAGCAGTTCAACTTTAGGCGTTTTGACGTTATTAACAGATAGAGAGCCAACACTGAATCACCAGAAGGCAAGAATAGCTAAGAGAATGGTAATTAAAATCCCAGAGCCTTTAGTGTAGCCAAGCCCTAAAGTACGATCCATGTAATCTGACATTGTTGTGCCCGCGGTGCTGGTGGAAAGGATGACAGTCCAATAAAGCAATGGGTTATAGCTTTTCGATATCAATTGAGTCACAAGAGTAGCTAAAAATACTCCAATCAATATCATGGAACTAACCGCATAGCCCACATTTATCGTCATTGATAAAAGGTCTCCTGCCGTTTCTCCTAGAGTGGTTGCACATATCTTCATTATCCAAAAAAACGCGGTGATTTGTGGAAGTTTGCTCATGGTTGGTATCGGGTTATCATACTTTAGCGATTTCACTTTATACGATAAATGTCAAGAACTCGGAAAGCTCACTAATCAATCTTGTTGGTCAATGGGTAGTGCAGCTAGTTTCTTCTGCTTAAGGCTTAAGTAAATAACCAGACTCACTATTATAGAAAGAAAAAGCATAGTAGTTCTAAATGTACCTAAACCAACACCACCATTTGTAGTAGGTTGTGACAATAAATCGCCAGTAGATGCTCCAAGGGGACGAGTCAAGATGTAGGCTATCCAAAATGCCAAAACCGCATTCATTCTCAAGTAATGATAACCAAGGGCTACTATGGCAATTAAAACCCCAAATAGTAGTGCTGATTGTGCATAACCCAGCTTGAAAGCTTCTGCTAGGAGGTCTCCTGTTGCCGTGCCCAAGGCAAACGTAAATAAGATAGCAGCCCAGTAGAACAGTTCTCTTTTAGCTGTGTTAATGGAGTGCATAGCCAATGTTTTTTCGTTGGAATACCAGAGGGTAAAAACTAGCAACAAGACAACACTAAAGACTATCGTAATTGTCATCAAGCTAACTCCAAGCTCATCTACCAATCTATCAGTAATTAGTGTGCCAGTGATACTCATCAAAACGACTACAATCCAGTAAATCACTGGGACATACCGTTGAAGCCTAAACTGATTCAAAAGCGCAATCAGTAATACGCTGCTCATAATATAGGATGTAACGCTTAAACCAAGTTTCAGGTTTACTGACAAATAATCAGCCGCAGTTTCACCTACTGTAGTTGCCAGAACCTTAATAATCCAGAAGGAACCTGTAACCTCTGGAACCCTGTTTAGCATTTTCTTCATAATATTTTTCCTTCTTAATTTTTCGGTAGAAGTGAGATTACATCACATTTTTGTTCATAATTTACTTCTTGGTATCATCATTATTTTTATTTTTGTTGGGCATCGTCCTTCGTTTCGCCGTCGCCATCACTGGCCTCTCGTACAGCCTTGCTGCTGTGACGCTCAGACATGAGGGAAACCTGAGATTGTGTTGGTGAGGCGTACACAGTTCGGACTAATCCACTCAAGCCTAAAGTCCCGACTAAAACTGCCCCGATCGCGATTTATGTTGAATTTTTCATGGTGTGAAACTTCTTTAATTTAGTCTTGTAGTTTCACTGTAGAAAACAAATGTTAAGAACTTAGCAAGATTTTCAAGAGTTGGCATTATTTAATTTTGCGTTCCCAGAGTCAGCTCCAAAAATTACCTTAAGAGGCAGTACCTAACCTCAAAAAATGTGAATTAGTCATCTTGGCAAAGATGGTTTCCAAGCTGAAGCAGGAAAGTAAAAGACTGTAGTGACATAAAACTATTGCTTATGTCCGAAGGATTCACAGCCCTTCGTAACTGGAGAGCGAGTCGTTATCCATTCGGCGATCGAGTTGATTCTTCGACATTATTCCATTTCATTTATGACTCCAATATCCGCGCCAGCAATAGTGTCTTTGCCGACAGTTTCCTCCGTTATTAGTCTTGCCGTCGCTTTGACTGTCAACCATAGAGGTTTTCTTTGCCATTTGCATTGTCAAATCTTTTGTATTTAGGTTTGTGATTTCACACTAGAGGGCAAATCTCAAGAACTTGGAAAGATTAAGCGAAACCTAAAAAAACTTAGAAATTACACAAAAACACTATTCCTAAGAGCAACCACAGGGGGACGGCCTCTACTGTGCCTTAGCGGGACTTAGACAAATTTGGAGTTAAAATCAGGCTCTATCCCGCTCTGGCAAAGCGATTTAGTTCGATAGGGTTTTAGAAGGCTCAAAGCTAGTCACAGCAAGAAAAAGCATAAATTCACCTTAAACTCTTACTGTGACTGGATTTTACCTTGTTTTCCAGCCTTATTTTGTCTAAGTCCCGTTAGTAATTTAATAGAGTATTCCTGAGCTTTCATCTGGTAAAATGCTAAATTTATGCGGGCTTTTATCAGGTTTTTTTCTAACTTTAAGATTGTTTAATTGGCAGCGTTACCCAAAAAGTTGTCCCCGCTCCTGGTTCCGAAATTACTTCTATCTTTCCCTGGTGCTTTTCCACAATTTGATGACAAACAGTTAGACCTAAACCCGTCCCTTTACCAACATCTTTGGTTGTGAAAAAAGGGTCAAATACTTTATCTTGTAACTCCGGCTGTATGCCAGTACCGTTATCTCGAATTGCGACTCTAACTAGCTCGTGATCTATTATTTCCGTATGAATCCAGATAGTAGGTTGCCAATGCGCAGGTATGAGGTATTGATTGCTGACTTTTCGTTCCTCAATGGCCGCGATCGCGTTATCAATTATATTCATAAACACCTGATTGAGAAGTGCTGGATAACACTTGACTAAAGGCAAATCTCCATATTCTTTAATCACTGCAATTTTCTGCTCCAAGCGTCGATTGATAATTAGTAATGTACTGTCAATCCCTTCGTGAATATTGGCAAATTTGAGCTGGGATTCATCTAGCCTGGAAAATTTACGCAAAGACAGAACAATTTCTCGAATTCTGTTAGTACCATTTTTCATCGAATCTATAAGATTAGAAAAATCATCAGCCAGAAAATCCAAATCTATTGCCTCAGTTTCTGCTTGAATAGCAGTGCTAGTATTTGGGTATTGCTTTTGGTATAATTCTACTAATCGCAACAAGTCTTGAGCGTAGTTACTCGCGTGTTCTAGATTGCTGTAAATAAAACTGAGCGGATTGTTAATTTCGTGAGCGATACCTGCTACCATTTGACCCAAGCTAGACATTTTCTCAGCTTGAATTAGTTGAGCTTGAGTCTGTTGAAGATTTTGCAAGGCATCTGCAAGTTGGTTGTAAGCTGACTGCAATTCGTGATTTTTTTGTGAGAGTTCTTCAGTCCGTTCCTCGACTCGCTTTTCCAAGTTTTGATTGGATATCTCTAGTGCTTCAATATGCTCTCTTACCGATTGAATGAGAATGTTAAAAGCCCTTGTTAATTTTCCTACTTCATCTTCAGTAGTAACGGGAGTTTGGAGGCTGAAATTGGATTCTTTAGTTACTTTTTCAGTGACTTTAGTGAGTGCTTCTATAGGTTCAGAAATCATTCGACTCATATATACTGCAAAGGCAGTGGCACTGAGTACCGATAGCAACAAACTCGCGATACTAATGTCGATGCGAATTTGCCGCGCACTCTCTAGGTGGACTTTTGCTTGTTCTTGTCCTTGATAAGCAAGCTTAAGAAGTTTGGTTAAATCTTTGGAAAGTTGGTGAAACTTTATCGCCTCCTGGCTTTTCGTAAAATCCCAAAGTAACTGCTGTGCAGCTATAATTTTTTCTGGTGGCAAGCCTTTCGGCTCAATTTGTTGCAGAAGTTGATCGAGTTTTTCACTGTAGGCTGTTTGAGTCGCGTCATAGGTCTGTAAAAATTGATTGAAATCTACTATTTCTGTGTCGGCTTTGTAGAAATGGCTATCCACCAAAAGTTTTAACTCGGAAAAAAGCTGATTGACTCGTTTTTTATGAGCAAAATATTGCTTCTTTTCCTTGTCAAAAGTTTCAGGATTAACCGTGAAAATAACTAGCTTTTGTTGGTGGGATAGAGTTTCCAATACAGCAATTTTCAGTTCGCTTAAAAGCTGCGCCTCGTTTTGTTCGAGAGTGAGTTTTTCTAAAACTTTTTGGGTGTATAAGTTTCCCACTAGCTGTCCAGCAGTCGTTCCCAAAAAAGCAATACTAAGTAGCAGTGCATAACTCAAGCTAATTTTTGAGCGAACTGGGGCTCGGCGGAGCAGTTGTTGCAACCAATTCGGAGCCAGTTTCAAATCCGTTGATGTTTTTATCTGGGATGGCTTTTGGACTACCGCTTCGGGATGTTTTTTTGACGGCATGAGAATAATATTACTGTCAAATCCTTATGGGTTTGCTATTCCATTATAGAGGGTAAATTTTAAGAACTTAGAAAAATTAACCGAAATTTAATAAGTTTGATATTACCTAAAATCAACCCGGTTTCTACATCACTCCTGTCTTGATCCATCCTAAGTTGTTTTTCTGGGATGCTGTGGAAGCAACTTCTTTAATTAAATTGCCCCTATATCTGCAAAAGTTAATTGTTTGGTAATTTGCTTTAGTCATTACTTTTCACCTGTTCATCTATTCGACAAGTTTTTTTGGGAAAACTATAAATAGGCTAAAGTCGTTACATCAGACTAACATTTTATTCCATAAGCACGCGATAGCCAGTCGCGTGCTTATGTTTAAAGTAATCAAATAAGGTTTGGAAAACCCAAAAAGCGGACGATGGGACTCGAACCCACGACGTTCAGCTTGGGAAGCTGACATTCTACCACTGAATTACGTCCGCGATCGCGTAGAATTTAGTTCACAATCTCTTATAATACATACTTCACCTCTGTCTGTCAACCCCTGCGCGTCTCAATTTGGGTAAACTTCTGTAAAGAATGATCTGAGAAGCCCACGAGAAAGCCCTTGTCAAGGAATATCGGACTAAGAGAGAAGTCTCTGACGGGTTTTGAGGATGAAAAGGAGAAATGTTGGCGAAAAGTTTTATGTTTGTTTTCCTGTCTACTATTATAAAATAGATGGAAATGGCGCAGTACGGAAATGTATGTCTATTTTTCTATGAATGTATTTTCACCAACTCAACGATTTCTTATTACTTGGTTACTCCTGCTTGTGACTGGATGGTTAACAGTAGGAGTCCTTAATTATGTCGCGGAATTAATTAGTATTTTAGTAACCGCGGGATTAATTGCTTTTTTACTTAATTATCCTGTGGCGCGTTTGCAAAAGTTTATCCCCCGTGGACTCGCTGCGGGTGTTGTTTATTTAATCGCGGCTTTGGTAGTAACTTTGATTGTTTTAATTGTCATTCCTCCGATTTGGACTCAAGCCAGTCAATTCGCGGTAAAATTACCAGATTTGTTACAGTCAGGAAAAACACAATTAACCGAATTTCAAATCTGGAGTAAGGAACGAAATCTCCCTTTTAATGTGCCTATTTTACAGCAACAGCTTTTTGAGAAAATTCAGGGACAAGTGCAAGCGATCGCGGCTCAAGGGTTGGGAATTGTTTTAGGAACTTTCAATTGGTTTGTCGATTTAATTTTCATTGTAGTAATCTCATTTTATATGTTACTGGATGGGGTAAAAATCTGGGAAGGAATCACCAGTTTTTTTGCACCGGAAGTGCGCTATGTCTTTCGAGATACTTTACAACGAAATCTACAAAAGTTTGTCGTGGGACAATTAGTTTTAGGTTTATTTATGGCCGGGACTTTATCGATCGCGTTTTGGTGGTTAAAGGTTCCTTATTTTCTCTTATTTGCTGTCTTTATTGGGATACTGGAAATACTACCCTTTATTGGTGCAACTTTAGGAATAGGTGCTGTGACGGTTATCGTATTATTTATTAATGGATGGTTAGCCTTGGAAGTTTTGGCCATCTCTGTGACAATTCAACAAATTAAAGATAACGCGATCGCGCCCAAAGTCTTAGGAGATTTAACCGGGCTCAGTCCCGTGATTGTCTTCGCGGCTTTATTATTAGGAGGAAAAGTCGCGGGACTTTTAGGAGTAATTTTGGCAATTCCCTTAACGGGGGTGATTAAAAGTATTGTGGAAATCGCCCTCGATCCCACCTTACCCCCCCAAACGGGTTCTTTCTTCTATAATCCCTTTTATGATACACTCACAGAAGATACTCCTAGGGAGAATCCCCCCAGTATTAACCCTTAGAGATATCTCCCAAAAATCCGAGCCAAGGCAGGCAGGATGCCTACCCTACAGTGGTTTTTGGAGATGTCTATTAACGATGTCTTTTTTCTTAATTCCTAATCCTACTATAGAAAATATAAAATCAAATGAAGTGGTGGAAAAATTTCCGAAAAAATCCTTTAGCTCAATTAGGCGCGCTCATCTTATTAATCTTTTATCTGAGCGCGATCGTGGCCGATTTTGTTGCACCCTATGATCCTTATCAATCACAAATTGATGGTTCATTATTACCACCGACTCATATCTACTGGACAACAAAAGAAGGTCAATTTATTGGTCCCCATGTTTATCCTACCACTCAAGGCCCCGTAGATATTAATACGGGCGATCGTCAATTAAATGTCGATTGGCAAAACCCCTCTCCTATCAGATTTTTTGTCAAAGGGCAATCTTATAAATTTTTAGGAATTTTCCCCACGGATATTCATTTATTTGGCGCGAAGGGAGAAGGGAAAATCAATCTTTTAGGAACAGATGAACAAGCCCGTGATCAATTTAGTCGTATTGTTTATGGAAGTCGTATCAGTTTAAGTATCGGCATAGTCGGGATTATGATTTCATTTCCCTTGGGGATGATTATTGGTGGAATTTCCGGTTATTTCGGCGGATGGCTTGATAGTCTGATCATGCGTTTTGTCGAAGTATTAATGACGATTCCTAGTATTTATTTATTAGTAGCTTTAGCCGCAATTTTACCAACAAATTTAAGCAGTAGTCAACGATTTTTATTAATTGTTATTATTACCTCTTTTGTGCGATGGGCAGGATTAGCTAGAGTCATTCGAGGAGAAGTTTTATCAATTAAAGAGCGTCAATTTGTCCAAGTAACAAAAGCAATGGGCGGGAGTTCATTTTATATTATTGTGCGTCACGTTTTACCTCAAACTGCCACTTATATCGTCATTTCGGCAACTTTAGCAATTCCGGGTTTTATTGAATCGGAATCTGTATTAAGTTTAATTGGTTTAGGGATTCAACAACCCGATCCGTCTTGGGGCAATTTATTATCAGTGGGAACGAGTGCCTCCATTTTAGTATTACAACCTTGGTTAGTTTGGCCTCCCGCGATTTTACTTATTTTAACGGTTTTAGCCTTTAATTTGTTAGGTGATGGATTACGAGATGCTTTCGATCCTCGCAGTTTACAAAAGTAGGGATTGGGTAATAGGAAATGGGTAATGGGTAATGGGGGATTGGTAATGGGCAATGGTTTATGACTTATCTCCTAATACTTAAAATCTAGGGGAGCGAGATGCTCTGATGCTCCCCACAGGCTCCGCTAAACCAGTACAGTTTTTTTTACCAATTTGAGATGCTCCCTACCTATTCCCTATTACCCATTACCTAATCCCTCTTAACAAATTTTGACATAAATTCTTCAAGAATAAGATATTGAGGTTCACTCAGACAAACTAAAGCTTGTTGTACAATCTTGTTAGGGATTTTTCGATAAAAAGCATCGGCAATTCCACCCGCGATACACGCGATCGTATCACTATCTCCACCAATAGAAATCGCGTTACGAATGGCATCCTCAAAATCCGTCGATTCTAAAAACGCGATAATGGCTTGGGGGACTGAACCCTGACAGGATGAATTAAAATGATAATTCGGTCGAATTTCATCAAGGGTTTCTTCTAAATTATAGCCAAAATTCCTCTGAATGTAAGATTTAATCACCGTTTTATCCTGGGTAGTTCTCGCGAGAAATACCGCGGATGCGACAGCTTGAGCACCTTTAATTCCTTCGGGATGATTATGGGTAACTTCTGCACTACGTTTTGCTTCATTTAAGACAGTTTCTAAGTCATTAAACGCGAAGGCGATGGGACTTACTCGCATCGCGGAGCCATTACCAAAACTATAATAAGGTTGACTTGATGGTAATAAAGCCCAGGACTTAAAACGTTTGCCATAAGCAGCTTTTGGATATCGCGAATAATACCATTTGAATCGCTCAACATAATCACGATTATGCAGAATTGTATCGGCTACCGCGATGGTTAAAACTGTATCGTCGGTAAAATGACATCGCTCACAAAATAAAGGAAAATCCTTAGTTTTAATAGCACTAAAACCCTCATATACTGAACCAATAATATCACCAATAATAGCTCCTAACATAACTTTTCACCTCAAATTTATGGGTTAATCATTATAGACAACTCAAAATGCCCTGATCAATAATTTGCCAAAACCTCGACATGACTTACCGCCGCGGAGAGGGTGACAGATAAATTATACCCACCTCCATGACTCGATAAAACAGGACAAGAAATTTTTTTGGCAAAATCTAAGACAATTTGGGTTAATCGTTGAAAATCACAATTATTCCAATTAGTAATATTTTTGCCACAATCATCTTTATGGGAATCATAGCCAGAAAATATTAAAATTAAATCTGGTTCCCAAGGGATGTTCGATAAGGAGTCCGCCAAAATATCTAAACTTTCTTCACCATGATAAAAATTTCCGGTTAACCCTTCCTCTGCTAAAACGGCGAAGGGAAAAGATTGTATTAAAATGGGAATATTACTGTCCGATCGCGTCCCTGTGGTAGTGCCTAATTTCCCATCAGAGGCTTTAGCCATATAAAGATCAACGGCAGAATGAAAACTAATACAAATACAATATAGCCTTGTGCTTTCTTAATCGGTAGAGTCGGATAATTTTGAAGGAGTTTGGCGAGATTTTGACGAACTTTGCTAAAATAGGGAAAAGAATAACCGACAAAAGAAGCACGATCGCGCTGTTGAGAAGTGTAGCAAGTATGAGGATAAAGATAGGTGGCAAATTTGGTCATCGTCCTGGTTAATTGATATATTGTGTTATAATCAAAATATTTTAGGTGCAGTATTTATGTCATCCGAACCTATTCTGAAAATACTTGAATATCCCACCTTTGCATCAGTAGAAGAAGAGCGTCGGCATCGAAAAGAGCGTTTAGCCGCGGCATTTCGCATTTTTGGTCGTTTGGGATTTAGCGAAGGAATTGCCGGACATATTACCGCGAGAGATCCCGAATATCGCGATCGTTTTTGGGTAAATCCCTTGGGAAAACACTTCAGTTTAATGCGAGTAAGTGACTTAATCCTAGTTAACCATCAAGGAGAAATTTTACAGGGGGATAAACCGATTAATGCCGCGGCTTTTGCCATTCATTCCCAAATTCATGCTACCCGTCCTGATATTATAGCAGCAGCCCACGCCCATTCTGTTTATGGGAAAAGTTGGTCAAGCCTAGGTCGTCTTCTCGATCCTTTAACACAAGATGCCTGTTCTTTTTATCAAGATCATGCCTTATTTGATGATTATACAGGCGTTGTTCTTGACATAGAAGAAGGCAAACGTATTGGAGAAACTCTTGGTAATAAAAAAGCCATAATTCTTCGCAATCACGGATTACTTACCGTTGGCCATAGTGTTGATGAAGCCGCGTGGTGGTTTATTACAATGGAGAGAACTTGTCAAGCCCAATTAATGGCAGAAGCCGCGGGCAAACCGATTTTAATTGACCCGGAATTTGCCCATTTAACTGCGGGACAAGTAGGTACTCATCAAATGGGTTGGTTTAGTTTTCAACCCCTTTATGATTTGATCGTACATCAGGAGCCAGATTTATTAGAGTAAGCTCCTTTTGAGTAGGGTTGTTCTCCATAAATTGTCTACCACAGGACTTACGCATAAGAGCAAAGAAACCCGATTTTTTCACTAAATAAATTTGAGAATTTTAACGAAGAATTTTAGTAAAAAAGTTTCCTGCGTAACTCTTTTACCAAGCTCTCTATCGTGTTCATAGGCTAGATGAAACTTCAGTTTCATCATTAAGTTATAGCATCAAAAAAAACGTCAAAAGAACTCAAATTTTCGGATTAAATGGAGATGAGAAGATTTAAAGATGAGGTAAAATTAAAGAAAAAATTAATATCGTAATCGGGGCTGTTTTGTGAAATTATTAATTCCCTTCACTTAACAGAAAATTATTGAAATTAAGACTGTAAAAATTCTCGGTTTTACTCATAGCGATAGCCCCATTTCCGAAAATCAATAAAATTATCAATCATCCCATCAAAAACGACATTTTCCCTATCAAATTGACCCTTTCTTTTCTTTCCTCTGTGTCCTTTGTGCCTTTGTGGTTCAAAAAAAACACCACCCAATATGATCGCGAAGTCGCTGAAAAAATCTCAAGAATAAGGTGATAGGTTATAGGTAGTAGATGAAAAAATAAAACTTCAAATTTAACATCTCCTGTACCTAAAACCTAAAACCTCATCCCTCATAGCTCAAGAGCGCGATCGTGTCTCAAAAAAGGTCTAAATCTTAACTTCCAAAGACTTAAGAAATTCAGTATTAACACCAGATTCACGAGTGAGAGCAATTTTACCCGTTCTCGCAATTTCCCGAATACCAAACTTATTAAGAACCTGTACAATTGCCACCATTTTACCAGGATCACCCACCACTTCCAGAGTCAGAGAATCATCACCAATATCGACAACCCTGGCCCGGAAAATTTGTGCTAATTCAATAATCTCCGATCGCGTAGCCGAAGTAGCATTAACCTTCAATAACATTAATTCACGTTCCACACAAGGAGTATCAGTAATATCCTGAACCTTGAGAACATTAATCAACTTATAAAGCTGTTTCGTTAACTGCTCAATGATCCGATCATCTCCGGGTACAACCATTGTAATGCGAGAAACGCCCCCTTGTTCCGCGGGGCCCACGGCCAAACTCTCAATATTAAACCCGCGACGGGCAAATAAACCCGCGATACGAGTCAACACGCCTGCTTCATCTTCAACTAAAACGGAAAGTGTATGTTTCATAGTGTCTAAAAAATATACTGATTTGGGTTCTCGCGTTGCTTCTTCAGAGATACTCCCACAGTATTTATGACTACAGTATTGATTTTATATTGACTGTGGAAGGAAGAAGGAAGAGGGAAGAAGGAAGTTAACAGTTGACAGTTGACAGTTGACAGTTGACAGTTGACAGTCAACTGTCAATTACCCATTACCCAATCCCCATTACCTACACTCCACTCTGAGATTCTGCTTCTGTAGGAGTCGGCTCGTTAAAGACAATTCTTAACCAAGGTGGGGCTAAGAAAGTGGTCAAAATTACCATCATAATGATCGCGGCTTGTAATGGGGGAGAAAGCGCTCCACTCGCCGCACCAATTCCAGCAAATACTAAACCGACTTCCCCTCGCGGTATCATTCCTACACCGATCGCGAGACGGTTGATTTTTTCTTTACCCCAAACCGTTGCACCGGTGACAACTTTACCTAAAATGGCAACAACAATAAGGAAAACTGCCATCAGTAACCCCTCACGGTTTGCGGGTATCGTGGGGTTTAGTACCCCTAAATCAGTTTTCGCTCCCACACTCACAAAGAAAATCGGGACCATCAAATCCGCGATCGGTTTCATTTGAGTCTCTAATTCTTTACGTTTATCTGTCTCATCAAAGACTAAACCCGCAGCAAAGGCCCCTAGAATCGCCTCTAAGTGAATTGCCGCGCCAATATAGGAGAGGATAAAGGCAAAAATTATCGCGGGAATAACAATGTTTCCTCGTGTTTTGAGGAAGTCCGCGATCGTGACAAAAGCCTGATTAAAGAAATTCCCTAAAAGGATCGCGCCCACTAAAAAAACGGTCGAACTAATAATAAGATAGATGACATTCATGACATCCACCTCACCCGTTTTCGCCAAACTTGCTACCACAGCCAAAACAATAATCCCTAAGACATCATCAATGACTGCTGCACCTAAAATAATTTGACCTTCCTTTGAGGAAAGACGGCCCAATTCCGACAAGACTTTAGAAGTAATACCAATACTCGTCGCGGTTAAAGCTGCACCCGCAAAAATCGCGGGTATCGCGGGAACACCAAATAACATCATTAACCCAAAAGTTCCCGCGGCAAAGGGTACTGCAACCCCTACACACGCGACAATTGTTGCTTGTACTCCTGCTTCTAGTAATTCTTTTAAATTAGATTCTAATCCTACTTCAAAAAGCAGAATTATCACCCCTAACTCAGAAAGAACAGAAATAACTTCACTTTGCACATTAAAAGTCACCTCTGCCGTTTCTGGACTTAATCCCGCGGTGAGCTCCAGAATTTTGATAATTAATGAACTGGAACTATCAGCACCACTATCAGCAAATACTAACAAATGAAATACGGAAATTCCGACAAGCACACCACCGACTAACTCACCTAAAACAGCCGGAAACCCTAATGAATTAGAGATTTCTCCACCTACTTTACTGGCAAAATAGACCACAACTAAACTAAGAAGCACTCCAGCCAGCACCATTGAGGGATCAACCTCATTATTAGTTGTTGCCAAGAGAGGAAAGGATAAAAGATTGGGGTTAACTGATGTTACCCAAGTGATGACATTTTCCATTCGTGTCCTCGAAATCTCAATGGTTGTTAGGATAGCATTAGTTATTGGGTAATGGGGATTGGGGATTGGGGATTGGGGATTGGGGATTGGGGATTGGGGATT
>JBBITB010000023.1:0-67256 GCA_037440985.1 Microcoleaceae cyanobacterium bin_387 | reverse complement strand
GAAGGAAGAAGGAAGAAGGAAGAAGGAAGAAGGAAGAAGGAAGAAGGAAGAGGGATGATTTTAGGAGCAATTCCTGAATTTTTACGCGACTCTCTTCTTTTCCATTGCTAACCTCTATTGGGATTAAGGCAATTTTACCGCGAGTTCAAGGAATAGGGGTTTCTGCCTCTGTTGGCAATTGTGGCAGCGGCAGTGCCACCGATGCTATTTACGCGGGATTGTGCAATGATAATGGAGTGTTGACTACGATCGCGATTGTTAGTGTCTTTTCTGCTCCCAAAGTCCGTAGTATGCTGAATCGCCACTGGATGTAAAAGAAGTGATTTTTTTGAATTATCAGATGGATGGAAAATAAATGACCCCGAATCGTTTTATTGAACTTTTTTGATCACTTAATCTGATGTATCTGATTAATTAACCCAAAAATACAAGCTGAAATAGCAACTAATTGGGTTAATTTTGAGATTTATATCACCCCAA
Organism: Microcoleaceae cyanobacterium bin_387; assembly: GCA_037440985.1. Lineage (GTDB taxonomy): Bacteria > Cyanobacteriota > Cyanobacteriia > Cyanobacteriales > Microcoleaceae > JBEDKD01. The sequence goes on along the minus strand of JBBITB010000023.1, from coordinate 66,776 downwards.
AAGGACTTAGTATTAATGATTGGTAAAATTGGCAATAAAGCACCGATAAAAGTTAGCCTCAGCACAACATTAGTGGTTCCTTTTGTGCTGCAAATTGTCGCGGCTGTTGGCTTAGTTGGCTATCTCTCCTTCCGCAATGGGCAAGAAGCTGTAAATCAACTGGCGGGGCAGCTACAGCAAGAAATTGGATTCCGAGTCAAGACGGGAGTTCTTCACTACTTAGAAGCTCCATCTTTGGTCAATAAAACTAATGAGGATGCGGCTGAATTGGGGGTGATAAATTTTAATAACCTGGAAAGTGCTAAAAGTCATCTTTGGAAAGTAGTTAACCGCTTTAAGACTATTGGTACTGCTGGAATGGCTAATGTTAAAGGTCAATATTTACGTATTGGTTGGACAAACCGTTTGAGTTCCGAAGAGCCTAAATTAGCTGAACAAATTAAGCCACCCTTTACCGATTTTATTCTTTACAAACTTGACCAGAATGGCAATCCCACTGAGGTTGATCGTATTGTTCATAATCGAAATATTCGTAACAGTCCCATGTTTCAAGCTGTTCTTAAAAACAATCGGATCGCGTGGAGTGACATCTATATCAACCCAGGCTATCCTCTATTACAAATTAGTTTAAATACTCCTAGCTATGATAGTCAGAGAAACTTGATTGGTATATTTATTTGCCAGATGGGAATGGAGCAGATTAACCAATTTTTACAAACACTACAGGTTGGCAAGTCTGGTCTGGTATTTATCATTGAGCCATCCGGTGAGTTAGTTTCAACTTCCCTGGCCAATCACCCTGTAGTAGTTGGCAAAGTGATCGTGGGAAAAGATTGGCCTACACGAATGAAAGCACAGGATAGTAGTAATCCAGTTTTGCGTGAGAGTATGAATGCTCTGCAATCACAGATCGGCAATTTAGCTAATATCGAGCAAACGACTCGATTAGAGTTTAAACTCAATGGGGAACGATATTTTTTAGCATTATCGCCGATTAGAGATGAATATGGACTCAATTGGCTGGTTTCGGTAGTCATACCCGAAAAGGACTTTATGGCAGAAGTTAATGCCAATACTCTCAATACAGTTTTGCTATGTTTGGCGGCATTGATTTTGGCGATCGCGATCGGTATTTTAACGGCGGGCTTGATTACTTTTCCTATTATCCGCATCACTAAAGCCTCTGAATCACTCGCGGCTGGCTCTCTTGATAAACGAGTAGATTCGACGGACTTAATTGAACTTAGCGAAATTAATATACTACAAAATTCTTTCAATAGTATGGCGGGGCAACTACAAGAAGCTTTTGAAACTTTAGAAGATAAAGTCAAAGAACGAACATCGGAACTCGCCAGTGCCAACAAAGAAATCATTACCCTCAACAAAAAACTTAAGGAAGAAAATCTCCGCATGGCTGCTGAAATTGATGTGGCTCGTCAGATTCAAATGATGATTTTACCTAAGCCTAAAGAACTAGAAAATATTGAAGGACTCGATCTGGCTGGCTATATGGAACCCACCGATGAAGTTGGAGGGGATTACTACGACGTGCTGTATATTGATGGTGTCGTAACAATGGGTATTGGTGACGTAACTGGACATGGCTTAGAAAGCGGTATTTTGATGCTGATGACTCAAACGGCTGTTCGCACGCTTCATGAAATTCGCGAAGTCGATCCAGTGGTATTTTTAGGTACTCTCAATCGCACGATTTACAAAAATGTGCAGAGAATGAACTCGGAAAAAAGCTTAACTCTAGCAATTGTCAACTACTTTCAAGGAAAAATTAGTATTAGCGGACAGCACGAAGAAACAATTATCGTTCGCAATGGTGGACTGATTGAACGAATTGATACAATAGATTTAGGCTTCCCTATTGGTTTAGAGGAGGAAATTTCTGATTTTATCAGTCAGACTAACTTAGAACTACAGTTAGGCGATGGGATGGTGCTTTATACAGATGGGATTCCTGAAGCAATAGATGTTAATAATGTCCAGTATGGATTAGAGAAACTTTGTCAGGTAATTAGCGAAAATTGGAGCCAATCTGCCCATGAGATCAAAGATGCCATAATTGCAGATGTGCGGGGACATATTGGCAAACAAAGGGTTTTTGATGATATTACCTTGCTGGTGCTAAAGCGACGGAATGATCTCGGTGACACGGTGCAACCCTAAGAAAATCTCATCATATTTAGGTGCGCGAGATCCTCCTTCAATTTTTCTGATAAAATGCGAGGGATTGTGGTGAACACTAAAGGGAAATTCTGAGAAACCGGGTTTCTTGAGTTGGGGACTCAGGTTAATGGTTTACCTGCTATCAGAAACCCGGTTTCTTTACCCAATCTGAATTTTTTGATAGGCTTGCTCTATCACGCCTTTTCCGCGTAAAAATCCTGTATTTGCTCCGGGTAAAATATACTGTAATGTCTCTGGTGTAAAGCGATCAAGCAGTAATTGAACATTTTTAATTTGTCTTGGCCAATGAAAGGTTTTTGCGGTGCGTAAGGGCACAGGAATACCTTGTTGATTGGGTAATAAATGACGGCCGGTAAATAATACTCCTCCTAGCATTTTGTGATATAAACAAGATGAACCCGGAGAATGGCCTGATGTCCAAAATATCTCTACGCGATCGTCCCAGGAAAAAGCCTCTTCAAAGGTAGTAACCTTTAAGCCTGGTAATAAATAGGCTTCTTGTTCTTGAATGAGGATATCACAACCAGTAGCTTCTTGAATTGAGCGCACCTGCGCGATCGCGCCTCGATGAGTAAGAAATAACCACCTCACAGGGCCCTGTTGCTGTAAAAAAGTCTCCGTGGTTTCATCCCAGGGGGGACTATCAATCAATATATTTCCTTCTTCAAGGGCGAGAAAATACGCGGTGCCCCCAAGGGTATCCCGATTGGGGGAAAAGGCAAAAATATTGTCTAAGACTAGCCGAGGGGGTTTGGATGTAGAAGTCTGTGAAATCAAGGAATTATCAATTATGGGTAATTTTTCTGTTTTATCCTATAATAGGAGATAAGTCAATTTCAAGAATATCTACCTCAATCAGGTGCATCCCATCTCTAACTGAAATAAACCAGGGTTTTATTATGCTTTCTTTATTATGGCTGTTTATACTAGGAGTTATCACTTACTTCCTATTACAGCGTAGCGCCCGTCCCATCACACGAACTCCCCTTTGGCTATTATGGCTAGTAATGATGTCCCCCGCGTTGATTTGGAGTATCTGGATTTTTATATTTAAAAATAATAATATTCCTTTACCTGTTTTAATTATTCCTTTTCTGATTTGTCCGATATTATATTGGTGGTTGGTGTATATTGGCCGATCACGTCCTCCTGTTTCCGAAACGGCTTCATCTTCTCCAGAAGAAACAAAAACTCCCTTACGTCCGATCGAAGCCAGTGAAGAAGAATCCCTGCGTAATTGTTTTTCTTGGTCAGTTTTTGCTCTCCATAATCTTGAATATCGCCCTCAAGCTGTGATCTGTCGAGGCCAATTACGCACAGATACAGAAACCGCGTATAAAACGATTGAAGCCAATGTTAAAAGAAATTTTGGCACTCGTTTTTTAGTTCTCTTTCAAACAAGTTCTAGTGGTCAACCTTTTTTTGCTCTTGTACCTAATCCCTATCTCAAAACTAGCGAAAATGCCATTAATAAACCACCGTTATTTCGTCCGGGTTTAGCTTTGTCTCTCTTAGCAATTACATTATTTACCACTACTTTAATCGGTGCGGAAATATCCGGCGTGACGGATAAAGCATTACAAGCAAATCCGGGTTTATTTATTTATGGTTTACCCTATTCATTAGGTTTAATCTTGATTCTAGGAGTCCATGAATTAGGACATTATTTTACCGCGCAATTCTATAAAATTCCCACAACTTTACCCTATTTTATCCCCTTTCCCTTTTTCCTAGGGACTTTTGGTGCCTTTATTTCGATGGCGACTCCAGCACCTAACCGCAAAGCTTTATTTGATGTGAGTATTGTCGGACCGATCGCGGGTTTTATGGTGACTCTTCCCTTCCTAATTTGGGGGTTTATGCACTCAGAAATCGTCCCGATTACAGCCAAGTCTAATCTCTTAAATTTTAACTCCTTTAATCCCCATTTTTCTTTCTTGATGACGCTCCTTTGTAAGATCATCTTTGGTAGTGCGTTAAATGCCCAAAGTGCCCTTAATCTACATCCAGTCGCGATCGCGGGTTATCTAGGAGTGATCATTACCGCGTATAACTTAATGCCCGTGGGACAATTAGATGGAGGCCATATTGTCCATGCCATGTTTGGACAACAAAAAAGCATGATTATTGGACAAATTGCCCGATTTCTCATGTTAATCTTATCCTTTTTAGAACCCGGATTATTACTTTGGGCAATATTTTTATTCTTAATGCCAATATATGATGAACCCGCGCTAAATGATGTGAGTGAATTAGACAATAAACGGGAGATATTGGGGTTTATTGCCTTAATTTTCTTGTTAATTATTATCTTACCTGCACCCAAAATTTTAATTTAGGTACGGGGCAGATATCTCTCGCACAAACGACGATATTACCCTCCATAAAAAAATGAGGAAAATACCAAAAACAGCCCGAATGGGAGGCGTTACCCATCCTATTTCCCCCACTATCGTGTATGAAAAAAATGAAAAAATTAGGTTTATTTTTATTTATCTTTTCGTGGATTCCTTGGGTTATAATAATTTTAATTCTGCCCTTACTCACCTTACCTTTAACACAAAAAGCCTTATTAGGAGGTATTCTGATCGCGATCGCGGAAATTAGCTTTTGGCTAAGTATCCTGATCTTAGGAAAAGAAGTCGTCACTCGTTATCGACGTTACTTTAACCCCCGCTTTCTTTGGCAAAAAATCCAAAAAATGTTTCTTTAAGGGGAAAAACTAAGTTTCTCAGTTAAATTACTTTATCGGAGTAACCATGTCTCAACATCCTGAGCATTACAAAATTCAACGTCTGCGTCAACTATCCAATTTATTAGATAATGCCATTAAAATTCCGGGTACATCATTGGGTATTGGACTTGATCCAATCATCGGATTATTACCGGGTGGAGGGGATTTTCTCACCGGATTATTCTCCGCGTATATTGTCTTTTCCGCGGCCCAATTAGGGGTTTCTAAATCAACTTTAGTGCGGATGACTTCTCATATCATTATTGATACATTAGTGGGAAGTGTTCCCGTGGTTGGCGATATTTTTGATATCGCGTGGAAAGCCAATACCAAAAATATGGAACTCTTAGATGCCCATTTAGCCTCCCCCCAGTCTGTGAAAAAAGCTGATACTTGGTTTGTTTTTTTGTTATTAACAAGTTTAATCATTTTTATCGGTTTAATGATTTTTCTGGGAGTCAGTTTTTTTTATCTTATCTTTCATTTACTCACCAACAAATAAACAGGAGAAATTTTCGCGATTTTCAACCATCTTCTGTCAACCCAAAAAATAGATAGATGGGTGATTTTTAACCATTTTCAAATATCCCCTTTACCGGATGTCACAATTTATGCAATAATGAAAATTAACTCTTTTGACACACCTCTTAACAATGGCTGAAATTCCCCAAACTCCTGACGCGCTGGCGGAAGCACTTACCGATATCTCGGATCTGAATTTCCAACTTCCTGATCCCGAAGATCAAGGAATTGCTGATCATGATTTTCAATTACAACTTGATACTGCTTGGAAAGTTTGCGATCGCTTTGATTTACAAACAGATATTTGGCGAGGCCGAATTTTACGAGTCGTGCGTGATAAAGAAAAAAAAGGTGGTGATGGACGCGGGACAGGGTTTTTAAATTGGTTAAAAGAAAGAGAAATTAGTAAAAGTCAAGCCTATGCTTTGATCGAATTAGCTAATAGTGCTGATACTCTTATGGAAGAGGGACATTTAGATCCCGACGCGATTAGAAATTTTAGTAAACGTGCCTTTGTGGAAACGGCTAAAGCGTCCCCTGAAGTTCAACAAATGATTACTGATGCCGCGGGAAACGGCGAGCGGATTACTCGTCGAGAAGTTAAACAATTAACCGATGAATGGACTGCGATGCACTCTGATTTACTCCCAGAAGAAATCAAAGAAAAGGCTTCAGAGGGCTCTTTACCTACTCGTTATCTCGCGCCTTTAGTCAAAGAATTAGAAAAATTACCCCCTACTCATCAAACAGAAATTCAACAACAAATTTCGGAGAATCCTGATGTTGATACTGTCAAACAATTAACCTCAGACGCGAGAAATTTAGCTAAATATTTAGACTCTGCCGCCCAAGTTCAAGCCCTAAATAATACTCATTTAGATATGGAAATGGCCTTAGAAGAGGCCTTACGATTAGGTTGTTTAAATACTACTGCGGATATTGTGAAACAAGCGGCTCAATTAGAACAAGCTGTGGTTAAATTATATACTGTGTGGAAAAAGTTAGGCGGTTTAGCGGATCGTTTATATGTTGATACAGGTACAAGTACCCCGAATTTGCGATTACTATTAGGTTGTTTAGATACATTATCAGGACAAACTATTAATGTCTCCATTGGAGATGATGATCAAACGATTCGTTTACAAATCCTTTCTGATTAATATTAAGGTAAGTTGGGTTGAGAATCTCCACTTATTTGAGGAGCGCGATCGCGCCTCAACCCAACCTATCCCACGTAAAAATAAAATTAGGTTAAGCTCAATTCAAACCCAATTATCACATGATCAGTTATGGCAACCCCAAATCAAATTCTGGAAAATCTCAAAATTTTAGAAGCACTCTATAACCGAGGCGAAGTGAGTGAAGTAGTAGAGCGATCGCTCCAAAAAATAATCACTCATGAAATCGCCATTGCCCAACAACAAGCGGCAGAAATAGAAGCAGATTTACAACAATATGAAACCCAATATCAAATGCCATCCGCTGAATTTTACCAAAAATTTCGCGCGGGAGAATTAGGAGATGATGTCGATTTTGTCGAGTGGAGTTCTTTTTATCAAATGTGGCTTTCTGTTCGAGAACGCGTGCAAATTCTTCTCTCTAATTCCTAAGCATGATATCAGCCCAGTATATCACAGAAATTAAAGCAAAGTTGCTGGCAAGTCCCGCGATCAAGTCTGTGGCAATTGTTAAAGAACGATCTCTGCTGGAAAGTGGATATTTTCGCGCTCGCGTAACCCTCAATAATGGTGATTTTTTAGAAGTTGTAGAATTTTTTACTGTTATCAATAATCGTTGCATTACGGAAAGTTATCGATATCAGTGGATGGATGAAAGCCAGCAAACTCTACGGAGGCGATGGGATAATGTCGAACATTTCCCAAACTTACCCAATTTTCCCTATCACGTTCATATTATAGAAGAGTCAAATGTTGAACCTAGCTCTTTAATAAATATTCTGGAATTGATTGATTTGATAGAAGCAGAAATCTGTTAATAACCAAGTACAGGGTAGAGATAGGGCAGTGCCGTATCCCTCCCTAGATGAAAAACCGCGATACTCTATTGGTGGTTTTATCTGTGCAGTTTGGGAATATCAGCAGCAGCTAAATTCACGACTTTACCATGATGCCAGATGGCAATTTTCGGCAGGGGTTTTAGGTATTAATTTACATGATTTTAGCTAAAAGGAGAGGCGCGATCGCGTGCAGTGGCAAAATATGTTGAACCGCACCGAGGGCGATCGCTTCTTTAGGCATTCCAAAAACAATACAACTCCCTTCATCTTGGGCAATCGTAACACCTCCAGCTTGCGCGATCGTCAACATTCCATCGGCGCCATCTCTACCCATTCCTGTTAACAAAACCCCCGCACAATGAGCCCGATAAAAATTCGCGATCGACTGAAAAGTAATAGTAATAGAAGGACAATGGCCGCCCAGAGGAGGTGTTGCCGAATAGAAAAAACGACCAAATTTATCTAATTCTAAATGACGACGCTCCGGGGGAAAATAAACCACTCCGGGTTGGGGAATTTCCCCCAGATGAGCAATTTTCACCGGTAAATGACATTCTAACGCTAACCAATCAACTAAACCCTTTAAAAATCCCTCACTAATATGTTGCACACAAATAACAGGAATGGGAAATTTAGACGGCAGTTGCGACAAAATTTGATGTAGGGCTTGGGGACCTCCCGTTGATGCACCAATCGCGAGCATTTTAATTGCCTTTGTCTTCGGAGTCACGGAGATAGATGGGGAAGAAAACGACAATTGAGAAGGCCGACTCACTGCCCTCTCCCCTTGGGAAATGCCTAGAGGTTTAGGGGTTGGGGAGACAGGTAGAGGTAGGGGTTGAGGGCGAGAATGTCGGGTAAAAACTTTCACTCCCGATAAGATTTTAATTTTGTGAATTAACTCTTGAGAAACGCGATCGTAGTCAGCCATTAAACCCGTTGTTGGTTTAGGAAAAACATCGATCGCGCCAGCTTCCAATAAATTAAAAACATTTTGAGTATCCTCCGCTTGCACAGAAGCACTAATCACCAAAATCGGCCGAGGAAATTGCTGCATAACTTCACGTGTAAACTCCAATCCATTCATAGGAGCCATGTGAAAATCTGTGCAAATAACATCAGGTTTAACTTTAGCCAGAAGTGCCAATGCGGTGACACCATTCGGCGCAGTTCCCACAATTTCGATATCCGGTGACGCGGTAAAAATTCTCTTAAGAATCACCTGAACAACCGGGGAATCCTCAACAATTAAAACACGAATAGGAGACATAATGAATCAATGAATTGTAAACTTCAGATTGTCAATTTTAGATGCACTTTACCCCTAGACGAGATGCAGTTATTCTCTTAGGCTAATCGTCTTAAAGTTTCTAACAAAACTTCTTGATTAAAAGTCCCCTTTGTGATATAAGCATTAGCCCCCGCGTCCGCACCTCGTTTTTTATCTTCATCGGAGGCTAAAGACGTTACCAAAATAATCGGTAACTCACTATATTCTTTTAGTTGACGTATTTTTTCCGTTAAACCTAAACCATCTAAATTAGGCATTTGCACATCAGAAACAACCGCATCAAAATCACGAGTTTTTAACTTATTGAAAGCATCTAAACCATCAACTGCGGTCACTACTTCATAGCCAGCATTCTCTAAAATACGCTTCTCTTGAGTACGAGTTGCGATCGAATCTTCAGCTAACAAAATAACTTGTTTTTTCTGATTTTCTTCCGGTGTTGAGTTAACAGAATTAACCGCCACAAAAACAGCTTGTTTGCGAACGGATTTAATTAAATCTTGGGGATTTAAAACCATGCAAACTTCTCCAGTACCTAAAATCGTCGCTCCGCTCACATTGCGAACTCGTTTAAGTAAATGACTTTGCGGTTTTAACATCACATCTTGTTCATCAATTAAACCATCGACAAATAACCCTAATCGTTCTTCCCCTACTTTAATAATCAAACAGGGGGTATAATCTTGATTATGCAATTTTTGACCATTCTGAGTTTGTGGTTCGACATTGATACTTGACCATTGTCGCTGCATGGGAGATAATGGTAATAAATCCGATAAGCGAGCCACTGATACTGGTTGATTATCAAGTAAAATCGTCTGACGACCTTCAATACAGAAAATATCGGTTTCTGATATCAGTCGAGTCGTTTGCACAAATTCCACAGGAAAGGCATAAGAAATGCCATCAACTGCGACAATTAAAACATGAGCCGTTGCTAAAGTGGTACTTAATTGTAATCTTAATGTACAACCTTCTCCGGGGATCGAATCAACTTGAATCGAACCTTTTAATCCTTCAACATTAGTCCGCACCACATCTAAACCGACACCTCTCCCTGAAACTTCTGTGACAAAATTACGAGTAGAAAAACCCGGGGCAAAAATGAGAGATTGAATTTGATTATTTGTCATAGAATTTAATTCTTCTGGTTGACAAATCCCCCGTTTTATCGCGGTTTGTTTAATGCGTTCTATATCTAACCCTCTGCCATCATCGGACACTTCGATGACAATATTAGTAGTAGTTTGATAACCTTTAAGTCGAATGGTAGCATGAGGTGGTTTACCTAATTTAACTCGTTCATCTGGTGGTTCAATACCATGATCAATCGCGTTTCTAATCATGTGCATTAATGGGTCTTTCATTTCTTCTAAAATCCGTTTATCAGCCCTAGTTTCACCACCTTCAATCACTAATTCTACTTGTTTTTTTTCTTGTTTTCCTAAATCACGCACCATGCGAGGAAAGAGACTAAAAATATTAGAAAGTGGTAATAATCTCAAGGTACGAATACCCTCTTCCAATTCATCAGCAATCAGGTCTAATCTCGCGGTATCTTCATAAACTCCCGTCCTTAATCTATTAATTAAACCCGATAGATAATCAAGGCGTTCTTCCGCCCTTTGATGATACTTTTGAAATTGACTCATGGCATTAGAAGAATAACCATTTTGATTATTGTCTACTTCTTGTAACAATAAACGATGGAGAAACGCGTCTCGATTCCATTCTTCCATGATCGCGGTTAATTCCTCAATTTCCGCTAAACGATGGGCGAGGCGAATTTTTGTTACCGTAAGCTCCCCAGCTTGAGTCATTAAAGCATCTAAATTTTGCGTCGCGACTCGCACACTTTCAATGCGATAGGTAGGTGCAGTGACTTGGGGAGTGGTAATTTGGGGACTAGGAATTGGGAGTTTTTCTGCTTCCCGTGAAAGGGTGACATCTGGGGGGAGATCTTCCTCCTTACTCTCTATTTCTTCTGTCTTTTCCAGGGATTCTGGTTGCGATTCTGGTTGCGATTCTGCTTGCGATTCTGCTTGTGCTTCTGCTTGTCCTTCTGGTTGTGCTTCTGGTTGTGCTTCTGGTTGTGCTTCTGGTTGTGCTTCTGGCTGTGCTTCTGGCTGTGCCTCTGGTTGTGGTTGCACAGATTCTGCTTGAGGAGTGGGGGGGGTTTTCGTTTCTTTATTAGCCACCGGAGAAGTCGTGGCACCCATTAAATTCGCGAGCGCGTAAAAGGTATTAACACCCGAGGCTTCTCCCGTCACGGCTTCATTGACAAGTCGGCGCAGCGCGTCCAATGCTTGACAGAGGCGATCGCTAATTTCTGAGGTAAATTTGGCTTCACCTCGTTTCAGGCTACCGAGGAGATGTTCCATTTGATGGGATAAAGTGGAAACATCTTTAACACCTAACATTCCCGCGTCACCTTTGAGAGAGTGAGTTTCGCGTAGTAACTCTTCTAATTTCGCGATATCGTCAGGATGTTTCTCTAAATGCAAAAAACCATCATCAAGTTTTTGTAAGTGTTCTTCACTGGCACTTTTAAAGACTAAACGGAGTTCATCATCTTCAATCATCATAATGTTTTTTTGTTTAAGTATAACGGGGATTAGGGATTGGGGATTGGGGATTGGGGGATTGGGGATTGGGGATTGGGGATTTAGGATTGGGGATTTAGGATTGGGGATTGGGGATTTAGGGTTTAGGATTTAGGGTTTAGGATTTAGGGTTTAGGGTTTAGGATTTAGGGTTTAGGGTTTAGGATTGGGGATTTAGGGTTTAGGATTTAGAATTAGAGTTTTAGGACATTCTTTCTTCCTTCTTCCTTCTTTCCCCCTCTTCCTTCTTCCTTCTTCCTTCTTCCTTCTTTCCCCCTCTTCCTTCTTCCTTATCATAGAATAAAGCTAAATAATCCTTTTCAGAGTTTGAGCGGTTTGACTCAAGTCTTCTGTACCAATTTTGACTTGAGAAATTCCAGTGGCAGTTTCCTTGGCGACTAGGTTAAGGGAATTCATCGTTTCTAACACTTGTTGAATTGCGAACACCTGTTGTTGGGCTGTGTGAGTAATGCGTTCATTATTAATAACAACTTGGTTAATACTTTGAGCAACTCCGGCAAAAGCCTCCGCGGTAGCTTGGGTAAATTTTGTGCCTTCTGCATAAGAATCATGGTAACAAAAACACAAGAAAACCCCCATCGGAGAATTGTACCCACCTTGAATTTTTTTTTGGTTCCGTTGCCTTGTCATTAGAAGTTCTCCTTTTTGAGAGAGTAATTTTCAAGAGGACGATTACAGGATTAAATTCAATGGGAAGATAACTTTCTTTCTTTACACTTATTAATTTCATTGTGTTCTCCTCGTCAAAAAGTTAACCCTAAGTTTAGGGAAATCGGGTTAACTTTTTCCCAGTAATTTTAAATAATTGCTTGGAGATCCAACGCGGCTTCATTGAGTTTTTTCGTGCCGATTTTCGTTTGGGTTACGCCGTTGGCGGCTTGGGCTGCGGCTTGATTAAGAGCATTCATGGCATCGACGACTTGCTGGATCGCGATCGACTGTTGTTTCGCATTTAATAAAATTTGTTGAGAATTGACTACAATATTATTAATCGAATCACTCATAGAGGAAAAAACTTGAGCCGTTTCTTGCGCGATCGCACAACCATCTTCAACTGTTTTTGTCCCTTCATCCGTTACCATTACCGTTGAATTAATTGCGTCTTGAATATCGGCAACTAAGGAATAAATTTGCGTCGCAGATTTTTTACTTTGATCAGCTAATTTGCGAATTTCCGTCGCAACAACGGCAAATCCTTTGCCATTTTCACCGGCTCGGACAGCTTCTACCGCGGCATTTAAAGCTAACATATTAGTTTGATTTGCCAAATCACTGACAACGGTTGAAATATTACCGATTTGTCCAGTTTGTTCGCTTAAATGCACAATTTGTTCTTGCATTTTTTCCACTTTATTTTTCAACTGATTCATGGAATCTAAAGCCATTCCGATGGCTTTTGTGCCGCTATATGCTAAGGATAAAGCTTGTCGGGCTTGGGCAACGGCGGTTTCAATTTGTTCGGCTGTCACTTGAGAAGACGCGCCTAATTCATCCATTGTGGTTGTGGTTTCATGAACCGATGTAGCCTGTTGAGTAGCCATTCTTTCTTGCTCTTCAACTGTGGTGGCAATTTCCGTGGAAGAAGTCGCGATCGCGTTGATAGCTTGATTAATCGTTCCCGCGACTCCCCCAGCAATTAACCACGCGACAATAATGGCAAATAATAATAATAACAAGGAACCAATTAAGAGGGATAGTCGTAAAAAACCCAGGGACTCCTTTGCCGCATTTGTTTCTTTTCCCAGTCGATCTCTTTCAAATTTGTTGAATTGATCGGTTAATTCATCAAATTCCTTGACAAATTCGGTATATTTGCCCGTCTTAAAAATAGCAAGAGCTTCTCCTTGTTTACCCTGACGAACCAAACGATTTAACTGCTCCGAACCCTCATAATATTCATTCATGATATCAAGCATTCGCTGGACACGTTGTTTTTGTTCATCAGCTTTCACTTCTTTGATAACCTTATCGGCGGATTGACGAGCCGATTTAAAACCTTCCTGAAATTCATTCAAAAATCGCTCATTCTGACTGAGAAGATAACCACGACTACTTCGGACTATTTCCTGGGCGGAAAGAGACATATTATTTATTTCAATGATAATCGTTTGTACCCTTTCCACTTCTTCAAATGTTTTAAAAACTTGCTCGGTAATTGTATAAGCCATTGTGCCGATAATCACGTAAAATACTGCGGGTGTGGTATATCCCAATAACATTCGGGTTCTCAGTTTGATTTGACGGACCATGATCGTGTTCTCCTCTAGTTTGTTTAAATTGTTTATAGTTGATAAGAGTTAGACTCCTAAATCAATCAGTAAGGACTGATTATTAAGTGAAATTAATTATCACATTTTGACAATTAACCTTTTATAGTGCATCTAAATGATTTGTATAATTCAGGTAGAGGTAATCCCCCGATGGTTGGCCTAATTGATCAGGGATAGGCACGGGGGTGCTACCACTACAAATCTATATCAATAATTTAGACTTGCTATATTACTTTAAACTTCTTCATCAACGATGAGAGCACCTTTAGTCATCATTTTCTGAAGATCAAGAATACTCATCATTTTATCCCCATAGGGTGCTGTGCCTCGGAGATACTCATCATTGGTATAATGAATTGCTGTAGGGACGGGGCTGATATCTAAAGGATTTAAGTACATGACATCTAAGACTTCATCCACCACAATTCCTGCGACAATATCTGACACTTCCACTACAATCGCTTTTCCTAAAGATTCCATATTCCCCATCGGCATATTCAGAGCATTCCGAATATCAACTAAGGTTAAAATTTCCCCTCGTAAATTCATATTTCCGACAATATGCGGGGGAGTACAAGGAATCGCGGTCACTTTACGAACGTCGGTAAATTCCCTTACTAAGTCAAGATTAAAACCCAAGAATTCACCATTTAATGCTATTATCGCAAGGGGAATTTTACTGCGAAGAAAATCTTGATTTTCTTCCTGTTTTCTTAAATTTGTAGCCCGCTCCCGAAAGATGATTTTTTCTTCCGGGGTGGCATGGGGACAAAAAACCGGATGTTCTAAAAATTTCTGAGGTATCACGACTTTTTCTTCTAACAGATCAATCTCCTCCAAATCAGAAAATTTTTGAGAATTTTCGGAGCGCGCCCGCCAGGAAGTTTTGCTAAAATCTTCTTCTTCTTGAGAATATTGAATTAAAATTTTCGGATCGAGAAGCATTACTAAACCTTCATCAATTTGCAAAATACCTCGAATAAAATGATGAGATTTTGTCGGCAATTCCCGTTTATAGGAAAGCTTGGATTTGATCACGCGTTCCTCAATCATTAATACTTCTTTAACTTCATTTACAATGATCCCAATTTGAGAATCTTCCGCTGAAATAGTAATCACACTATCTGTAATCATATAGTCATCCGATTGATATCCAAAACGGAGATTAAGATCCATCACAGATAAAAATTCCCCCCGTACATTAATCGCACCGACAATTTCATCGGGAGATTCCGGGATCGGAGTTAATTCCGGTAGCAAGAAAATTTCTTGTACAGCCAAAGCTTCTACTCCATAAAATGAATCATGTTGTTTAAAAATCAGATAGGGTATCTTTTCCATAATTTTTACTCACTTTAAATCATTTTTGCAAAACTTTTTCCAGATAGTTTAACATTTCCCGTACCTTGAGATGACTCGGATACCCAAGAAAACTATCGGGGGGTAATTTCTGCACGATATCCCACGCGATTTTATACATCTTTTGTGATCGTTTGATATCCTCTTCCCTTTCATAAATATCGCCTAATTTAAAATAAGCAGAAAGGGCGGTGGAATCGAGATATATAATGCGCTTTAATAAATTTTTTGCCTCTTCTAATTCCCCTTTCTCTTCGGCAATATGAGCCAATAAATAATAGGGCATTTCTGATAAAGGGTTCAGTTTAATTGCTTGCTGACAAGATTCAGTTGCCTGATTATATTCTCCGATATTTGCATAGACTAGACCCTTCAGATAATGAGCTTCAAAATGATTAGGAAATAATTTTAGTAATTCCTCAAGTTTCTTTAGCACCTCATTATAGGCTTTATTGGCAAATAAATCTTGGGCTTCTTCCCATAATCTAACTTCCTTTTTGTGAGGCATTTTACCAGAAGAATAAGTCATGGGAGGGGGATTATTTATTTGAGGTTCTGAGATGAAATGATCTCTGGAATTACTATTCTTAGACTTAGAAATAGTAAGGATATTATTTTCTGTTTTAATTGGGTCTAATGGAGAATCCAATATACTGGGAGAAAATAAATCACTTTCATCTAAAATAGAAAGAGATTTTCGGACATGAGATATTTCTCCAAAATGAGATTCTGTGCGTTTATAAACAACAGATTCAGGAAATATTTGAGTTTGAAAATACTCAATATGTTGACCATGAAGTTCGGCATGACCAGTTATTAAATAGCCCCCTACTCTCAAGGTATGATAAAATTTTTTTAAGACGTTAGCAATGGAAAGACCATCAAAATAAACAAAAACATTCCGACAAAGAATTAAGTCCATATTACAAATTTCATCAGTGAAATTAGGCACTTGATCTTGGATTAAATTATTTCGGCGAAATTTTACCATATTACGCAAATCATCATTAATATACCATTCATTGTTTTTCTGAACAAAATGCTGATTTTTTATCTGAGGATCAACTTGGCGAAAAGACCAATCACTATAGATACCTCGTCGGGCTTTTTCCATCACTTCTTCGTTGATATCCGTTCCTAAAATCAACAAATTCCATTCCTGCCAGTCCGGTAGCAGTTCTTTTACTAACATAGCTAAAGAATAGGGTTCTTCTCCCGTGGAACAACCGGCACTCCATAGGCGCAGTGATTTCGGTATTCCTATTGTCTGACACGCCTTTTTTTTAGTTTCAATTAATTCTGGCAATATGATATTGTGTAAAATTTCTAACTGACCTTTGTCTCGCCAAAAATAACTTTCTGTCACTGTTAAATGTAAAATTAGTTCTCGCCACTCTTTCTGACTTTCTGGAGAAGGATAGTCTAATAGTTCATAATATTTTTCGGGATAGGATATCTTAAGAGACTTCATTCTTACTCCCAATTTTTGTGAAAAAAATTTGCGATCTTGATGTCGAATTTGCAAACCTGTATATTGGGAAATCAAGCGGATAAATTTTTCTAAAAGAATCTCATTCATTGATTAATTTCCCCGTTTTTTTCATATCTGTTATCTTGGTATTATGACAAATTGTGCGTTTTTTTTCAAGATTTTGGACTTCTTTCCAAAAAACGTACCGCGGGGCAGAGGTAAGAGGTAAGTCTTAACAGTGATGAAAGTCTGTTAGTGGATGATTTTTTTCATCAATTGTCAACCTCTTTCACCTATAATTCCCGATCATTATTTAATTTTTCTCTCCTAAACAGAGATTTCCGAAAAACTTAATTTTTATTAACAATCATGTCCCATCCTAACATCAACAAGACTTAAATATCTGGAGTCACGGATGTGATTAGGTTTTTCTTCTTTAATTTTACAACATTTGTCCTATTTTGACTGACCTCAAATATCGTATTGAGGGGGTATAACAGGCGGTTAAACTAAGTTCCTGAGAATTGAAGGGGAATTTTAATAGAAAATTCTGTGCCCTGTCCAACTTCTGAGACGCATTTGAGGATACCACGATGTTTTTCAACAACAATATGATGGGCGATAGAAAGACCCAAACCAGTCCCTTTTCCTACGGGTTTGGTGGTAAAGAAGGGATCAAAGGAGTGATTTTTGACTTCTTCTGGCATTCCTGGGCCATTATCTGAGATACGAATAATCATATATTCGGGGGCCTTCCATTCATTCTTCTTTTCTGTTTCTTCTTCAGTGAAATTGTTGTCTTCTTCGCTTCCTATCCTGGTTGTAATTTTTATAATTTGCGGTTCTGGATGATTTTCTAAGGCATCGATCGCGTTACTTAATATATTCATAAACACTTGATTTAATTGTCCGGCATAACATTCTACTAATGGTATTTTTCCATAGTCTTTAATCAATGTAATTGGTGTTTTTTTGCCATGAGATTTGAAACGATGTTGTAACAAAAGAAGAGTATTGTCTAATCCTTCATGAATATCAACGGGTTTTTTCTCTGCTTCATCTACGCGGGAAAAATTTCGTAAGGATTTAACTATTTGATCAATTCTTTCTGTCCCTACTTTCATTGACACCATCAATTTAGCTAAATCTTCTGTAATAAAATTAATATCAATTTCTTCATAAATTCTTTCGATCTCTTCGATGGGATTTGGATACGCGTCTTGATACAATTTTAAGAGATGTAACACAGTGGTGGTATATTCGATCGCGTAGGAAATATTACCGGATATAAAGGAAAGGGGATTATTAATTTCATGGGCAATTCCCGCGATCATTTGACCGAGACTGGACATTTTTTCGGTTTGGACTAATTGAGTTTGGGTAGTTTGTAATTGACGTAAAGCTTCGGTGAGTTGTTGGGCTTTGGCTTGAGCTATTTCTGCACTATTTTGAGCTTGACTATAGAGTTCTGCTTGATCGAGCGCGATCGCTAATTGATCGGTAACAGCCTTTAATAATTCTATCTCATTATCACGCCAAATATGAGATTTTGGATTATTTTCATTAACCACCATTCCACAACAAACTACACCAATTTCGCCAGAAATTGTTTGTAATGGTGTTGCGACAATTGAAGTAAAACCTGCATTCTGTAAAAATTCACGCATCAGGGGTTCTGTCAAGCTATTAACATCATCTAATTTCAGCATTTCTAAATTTAACAACTTTTCGGTAAACGCCCCCGCGTTGCCGATTAAATAATTCCCCACTAAGGATGGTAGTTTCTCATTTTTTGCTTCTTTTACTACTTGCCAAAAACGTCCCCATTTTGCAGATGTATTTGATAAATATGACGATGAATTTGAGTGTTTTTTCCGACGATACCAGGAAAATAAACAGCGATCTACTTGTAATAAATTTTGAATTTCTTGCACCGCGGTTTCTAAAATTGTATTGACATCTAGGGAATTCCGAATTTGTTTCGTTAATCTTAATAATAAAGTTTCACGGTTAGCGGAATAACGGGCTCGATCTATGCCGATCGCGATCGCGTTTACCACCCATCCCAATAACTCTCTAATATCTTCGGTAATGGGTTCATTACTACATAAAGCCAAAACGCCGACCAGATTATTTTCTACCATTAATGGATAACCCGCGACGGCGACCACTTTATCCATTTCTTTGCTGACATCTTCCGTCAACATGGTATTCATTGATGTCGTAACTTTACTAATATAAGGCACTTTATATTGGCCAATAAACCCTACCATCATAATTCCTAAAGGAACGCGATCGGCAAAATCCGCCGTCGGGGGTTGTTCTCCGGCAAAAGCTTGTAATTCCAACAAACGAGTCGCCCGATTTAAAATCCAAATCCCGGCAAAAGTCATCTCCAAATGTTCAAGCATTGCCCTAGTACAATGATTAAGAATTTGCGGTAAACTATTGCTTTTTCCTAACGCGATACCAATCTCACCGGCTAAATTAGAAAGACGAGCGCGTTGTTTCAGATTAACCTCTTGCTGTTGACGTTCCGATAAATCACGGGAAGTCAAAACAATAAAACTTTTACCCTGATCATCAAAAAAACTTTGGAATGTGGTTTCATAAAGATGCCAAGAACCTTTTTTATGAAGCCATCGAATTTCTAGAGAAGGGGTTAAACTAGGATTTTCAATTATTTGGGCAAAAATGATTTCTAATTTAGGAATATCATTAGGATGAATCCACTGAAAAATACTTTGCCCAATTAATTCTTCTGGTTTGTATCCCAATTGTTTTTGAATGGAAGCATTTTGATAGGAGATAACGGCATCATGTACTACCGTGATGACATCAGAAATATTTTCAAGTATTCTGCTGAAATTTCGCAGCATCAGCGGATCTCCTTGGAAGAATTAATGAACCACAAAGGCACGAATAGACAAAGAAAGAGGGAAGAAGGAAGAACAAAGAGGGTTAACAATTGATAATTGACAATTAACAATTAACAATTAACAATTAATTAATAATTATCAACTGTCAATTGTTAATTATTAATTACCCAATCCCCAGTGCCCAGTCCCTATTCACCAATCCCCATTCGCCATTCACCAATCCCCATTCACCATTCTACGCGGGATAGATCCTGAGACGACGATTGGGTTCTTCCCCGAAACTATGGGACTTTAAATGGTAATGTTCTACTAATTCATGTTGCATTTTGCGAACAGTGGCAGAACGCGGTAGTAATTCCACGGGTTGTCCTTTGGGTATTACTATTTGTTCTACTGCTAATCGCGCTTCTTCTAAGGCGTCTAATTCATCGGATGAGCCATTGTGGGCAAATAAACTTAAATCCGCGACTTCGGGTGTATGGGGATCTTCCATATTTAACAATCGTCGCAGGGATCGGGCGATTTGAGGTAATGTGCTGGCCTTTATGGTATGTAATGGCACTTGACGCACTTTCGCGATATGTCTTAATTTTGATTGATTTCGGACGTGGGATCTCAGGGCTAAAATGACATCTGCGCTATCGACATCCTTTGTCAAAATTACAGGTAAAGTAAATGTTTGAATCACCTGTTCTATTTGATGTCGCGCTATCCCATAGGGATAAACATGCAAGGGCATCTCTTCTCCATTGGGTCCGCTTGTCTTCGCCAAACGACGGGGGGACAAAACTGGTTCCATTTCCAGAGACTCATCCAATAATTGCACAAAATATTCACTATCGGATAGGGGGGCTTTCTTTACGGGTAAAGGTTCTCTTTCTCTGGGTAAGGGTATCATTTTTCCTGAACCACGCCAACCTCCTACTGGAACATTTGGCTGTGGCGCGATCGGTTTTCGAGAAGTTGACATCTGTAGTCCTGGCCCTAGGGTGGGTGGGGGGGGGGCTTCTTGGGTAATCGTCACTTCTCCGGTATCGCTTGTGGTGCGAATTTGTAATGTTGGTTGATACCCACGTAGGAGTGTATCTACTGTTTGCGCGACACTTTCATGCACCACCCACCGTTGACGCTCTAACATTTCTACGCCAATTTCAAATGTGGGGGGGGCTTTTCTTTCTAATACTGTTTTTTGTGAACCCCTACGTCGCGCTTCTTCATCTCCTAATGTCACGGCTTGGATACCCCCAACTAGATCGGAGAGTGTGGGGTTTTTGACTAGATTTTCTAGACGGTTTCCGTGGGCTGTTCCTACTAATTGTACTCCTCTTTCCGCGATCGTTCTGGCTGCTAAAGCTTCTAATTCTGTGCCAATTTCGTCAATGACGATCACTTCTGGCATATGGTTTTCTACTGCTTCAATCATTACTTGATGTTGAAGTTCTGGCCGCGCTACTTGCATTCGACGCGATCGACCGATCGCGGGGTGAGGTATATCTCCATCTCCTGCTATTTCGTTGGAAGTGTCAATAATAACGACCCGTTTTTTTAAGTCATCGGCTAAAACACGGGCTATTTCACGAAGCGCTGTGGTTTTACCTACTCCAGGCCGTCCCAGTAACAGGATCGATTTCCCTGTTTGGACTAAATCGTGGATCATTTCAATCGTACCAAAGACTGCACGACCTACGCGTAAGGTTAAACCGATGATTTCCCCAGCACGATTACGAATACAACTGATCCGGTGCAGGGTTTGTTCTAAACCGGCACGGTTATCACCACTAAAATGCCCTACTCGCTCAATACAATATGCTAAGTCTTCTCTTGTTACCGGAATTTCAGATAAATAAGAGGCACCTGACGGAAAACGTGCTTCAGGAAAGCGCCCTAGATCCATGACAATTTCAATGAGTGAATCCTGTTGGGGATGTTTTTCAATGGGCTGTCGAATGGCCTGTGGTACGGTTTCTAATAATCGGTTGAGATCGTCTGCAATAACAGTTCTCATTTGCATAGATTAGAGGTGTCAGGTGTTCGGTGTTCGGTGTCTGCTGTTCGGTCTTTGGTGGTGTTAAGTTTTCAGTTTCGGTTTTTTACATCCGACCTATAACCTACCACTTTTAAACTAGCACAGCTAAAATCCTCTTTTTTTGAAATCGCTCCTCAACGCAGATGGATTAAGGCTTTTCCAGCTTTGTTACAAAAATTTACATTGACTCGTCGCCCAAAAAAAGGAGGTGTGGTAAGATTAAGGAAAGTTATAAAAGTATTTTTAGTATAATCGGATGGTTGCAAAAATAAAAAAATCGCAGATATCCCATTATATTACACATTATCTGTCAATATCAAGCTTTTGTCAAGGGGGTGGAAAAAAAAAGCGCGTTTTTTGACAAGTTTTTGTAAAAAATGATTGTTGTCTGCAATTTTGCCTTTTAGGAGCACGATATAATCGGGTACATAATTATTTGGGTGACGGGCAATGAAGAATGCTCTTTAGGAATAAACCGACGATCGCGTTAAATTTTTTAGGGGATGGGATGTAGGGTGTAGGCTCTTTGTGCTTCCCTCTTCCTCGAAGCCTGAGAGGAAATACACCCTCACCTCACTCAAAGACTTTTTCCGCAAACCCTAATGATCAATTTCGATAGTGAATATTGAACCTTGAGGCTGATTGTCTAATACCATAATTCGTCCTTCATGGGCTTCAATTACCATTTTGCAAAAAGCTAAACCTAACCCGGTTTGGTTAACTCCTTTCATAGGAGTGCCAATCTCGTATTTTTCAAAAATCGTTTGCCGTAGATCCTCATTCACCCCAGGTCCGAAATCCGCCACCTGAACTTTAGCACCTCCTTCACCTGGGTAATCAACCATGAGAATAACTTCACTGTTATGGGGTGAAAACTTCATGGCATTGGATAACAAATTATCAATAGCGCGACGAAAAAGCACCGGATCGATATTCACAGTACGGTTATAAGATTCGGGTATTTTGGTAATCAGTTGTAAATTCTTTTGAGCCGCGATCTCTCGTAAA
Organism: Microcoleaceae cyanobacterium bin_387; assembly: GCA_037440985.1. Classification (GTDB taxonomy): domain Bacteria; phylum Cyanobacteriota; class Cyanobacteriia; order Cyanobacteriales; family Microcoleaceae; genus JBEDKD01. Next base: position 44,376 of record JBBITB010000023.1, on the reverse strand, counting down.
TCTGCAACTGCTAATTGACAAAGTTCACCGAGATCAACATCCATACGATCTAGGACTAATTTAGAAGATTCTAATTTCGCTCTCAAGAGTAAGTCATCGACAAGAGAGCGTAGTTGTCGTGTGACTGTCAAAATCTGATCTAACTTTTTCTGGCGTTTTTCCGCGGGTAACGTAGGAGATCTGACAAGCATCTCTGCGGCAAAGAGAATACTCGTAATCGGATTTCGCAGATCATGGACCATCATATTCACCATATCCTCACGGAATTTGAGTAAATCCCGCAGATTGTCGTAGGATGCCTTCAGGGTTAGTTGGGTATTGATCCTGGCCATAAGGATGGGAGGACTAACGGGTTTTGTAATATAGTCGACAGCCCCTAACTCCAGCCCTTTGCGCTCATCTTCTATTTCAGACTTCGCGGTGAGAAAGATGATCGGGATATCACACGATCGCGGATCGGCTTTGAGCTGGCGGCAAACCTCATAACCGTCCATACCGGGCATCATAATGTCGAGGAGGATCAAATCTGGGGAGTTGACTGAGTGCGCGATCGTCAGAGCCTTTTCACCATTGTTGGCAACCTTAACGCGAAAATGATCCTTAAGCAGTCCACTGATAAAAGTAAGATTGTCGGGCGTATCATCGACAACCAAAATAGTCTTTTTTTCGATCGCGCCTTGAGAGAAGTCGGAAATCATAAGAAGATCCTGTCTATATTGTTAATTTACAGTTTCTCTAGCCAATACCAAGGCAGCATGGGCAGCATCAAAATCAAAGGAATTAACCCCAAGTTCGATCGCGCTGTAATGCTTCGGGAAAGCATTTCGCAATAAATCAGCATGATCTTGCAACAGATCCGCAGCCTCCGCATCATTTTCGAGGAGGTAATCAGATAATTTAGTGCAAATCTCCTCAAGTTTAACAAAGTCTATATTCACCCTAGGAGTTTCTGCTTCCAATGGCAGTTTGCTTTCCAGTAGCTCAATTAACGTGACGAGAGGGCGACGAAGGGTAGCTAACAATGAATTGACTTCAGAAGGAGAACGAGCCTCTCTGATGGCAGATTCCAGAGCAGAGGCGGCCTGTTGGATTTCAACCGCACCAATATTGCCAGCAACACCACGCAGAGTATGGGCAAGCCGTTCAGCCAGAGTCTTATCACCCGCTTCCAGAGCTTGGCATATCTCCTGTGCAACAGTTTTCTGTCCCGATACGAATTTGCGTAACATCGACAGATAAAGAGATTTCTTACCGAGGACTCGGCGTAGCCCCCCTAAAGTATCAAGCCCCGGAATATCCGATGGAATAACAATAGCATTTTCCGTAGGCAATGGTGAGCAAGGAAGTTCTTCCCTGTCCCCACTCAGACGAGGTTTAATCCATTTTAGCAGAGTTTTCCAGAGTGCATCAGGCTCAATCGGCTTCGCGACATGATCATTCATTCCTGCCCTTAAACATCGATCGCGATCGTCCTGCATAACATTGGCTGTCATTGCCACAATAGGCAGACTTTGGTAAAGGGAGTCTTTGCGGATCTCAACGGTAGCCTCAACGCCATCCATCTCTGGCATCTGCATATCCATCAACACGATATCGTAGTTACCAATCTTAACCTTTTCCAGCGCGATCCGACCATTTTCCGCGATATCAACCACAAAACCAGCATCCTGTAACAACTCTATGGCAACGTCCTGGTTTACTTCATTGTCTTCAACAAGTAGGATCTTAGCACCTCTGATCACTTTCAGGCGATCACTGAGAATACTCGGAGTCTCGTAGGAATTACTACCCGTATCCTGTACCGTTTCACCCAAGACTCTCACCAAGCCGTCAAAAAGAATCGAGGCATTGACTGGCTTAATCAATACATCTGCGATGTCGACCGATTCCGCGGCCTTGAAAACTTCCTCCCGTCCATAGGCCGTTACCATCAAATGATGAGGTTTGTGTTTCAAAGAAAGTAGTGGTATCCGTCGCGCCACTTCCAGTCCATCCATACCAGGCATTTGCCAGTCGAGAAAAACGATATCATAAGGACGAGCGTTGGCATCAGCTTCAATTACCGAGTCCAATGCCTCTTTACCAGAACTAGCCATATCGACATCAAATTTCATCTGTTCGAGGAGATCAGTAAGCACCAGTCGAGCGTTTTCATTATCATCAACCACTAAGACACGCTTGCCCTGGAGATCGTGACTAAGTACCAGTCTCCGTGGTATCTGTTTACTCTGGCGTAGGCATACCGTACTCCAGAAAGTGCTACCTTTGCCGTATTCACTTTCCACACCGACTTCACCTTCCATAAGTTGGGCAATCTTTTTGCAAATCGCTAAACCCAGTCCAGTACCGCCGAATTTGCGTGTGGTAGAAGTATCAGCCTGCTGGAAACTATTAAAGAGATTTCGGATCTGTTCCTCTGTCAAGCCGATACCGGTGTCTTTTACAGCAACATATAAGACGACATCAGTAGTGTCACGGTATTCCTTAAGTTTTACGATGATGGTGATCTCGCCCTTTTCCGTGAATTTGACCGCGTTGTTGGCATAGTTGATCAATATCTGACCAAGCCGTAAGGGATCACCGACGAAGTGCCGGGGCAAATTTCGATCAATATCAAAAAGCAGTTCCAAACCCTTCGCGGCAGCTTTTTCGGTAATCAGAGTCGCAACATTTTCCAATACCTTTTCTAGCTCAAAGTCGATATGCTCAATCGTGAGTTTGCCCGCTTCAATTTTGGAGAAATCGAGAATATCATTGATCACCCCCAACAAATGTTGACTGGATGTCTGTATTTTTTTTAAGTATTCGCGCTGACGGGGGGTCAAATCCGTTTTGAGTGCCAGATGAGTCATACCAATGACGGCATTCATGGGTGTGCGAATTTCGTGACTCATATTCGCGAGAAAGTCCGATTTTACCCTAGTCGTCTCTTCTGCCAATTCCTTCGCCCGTCGCATTTCCTCCTCGGCCGCCTTAATCTTGCTAATATCTGTGAGCCAGCCAAGTACACCTGACTTACCTTCGTATTCCGTCAACATGAAGGTTGCCATAACATCCCGAATCCCTCCATCGGGTCCATACATTTTGTAAGTACCGGCTTCATAGACTCCATCGCGTGCCAGTTTATCAAGCATCTGTTCGCGATCAAGGTGATCGACATAGATTTTGGTCGCGGGATCGCCCACCTTCAGATTAACCAGGTTTATGATATGGCGGTTGGCAAAACGGGTAATACCGTCCACTGTGATAGCAACACCAACTGGGGCATTATCGAGAATCGACTGTAGGTGTTCACGCTGACGGGTAATTTCCAGTTCCGTCCGTTTGCGTGCGGAGACATCACGCACGGAGGCAAATACACTGATACCGTGGTCTCCTAACTCAGGTAAACGTGCTAGTCCCACTTCGATGGGAAATTGAGAACCATTTTTGTGCAATCCCTGTAACTCCAGATTTCGATCGCGGATCAGACAAAGGGGCCCTTTTTCCTGGGAGTCATGGGGAAAGTTAATGTGGCGCGAGACAGCCGCACTCAAACCGAGTATTGCTATCGGTTTGCCAATAAGTTCGTTAGTCTGATAGCCAAACATGGCATCGAGTACGGGGTTAGTCAGGATAATAAAGTCCTTGGAGTCAATGACCAACATTCCATCGGGGGCATATTCAATGATCCCACGATACCAGGCTTCGGTCTCCGCGAGAACCTTATTTTGATTGCGTTGCAAAGTCGTTTCCCGTAATACCACCAACATCACGATACCAGTCAATAATGTTGTGGCGAGCGTGACAGCACTCGCGACGACATAAGGCTCAACTCCGGTAACAGGAATGTCACTGGCACTGTGACGCAGGAAGTGAGCGGCTGTCATCGCGGTGTAGTGCATACCGGATGTAGCAATGCCCATCACTACCGCGGAACAAGATAAGGCATAGGGACCGGCGACGGAAAACAGTTGGCCGATGTAGAAACGGAACCACAGCGCGATCGCGGCAAAAATGATCGCGACTAGAATCGACAGGGAAAACCAAAAGGGATCGTAGCGAATCACTCCATTGAGGCGCATCGCGGCCATGCCTGAATAGTGCATTGTACCGATGCCGATCCCAAACAATGTACCCCCTCCCAGCAAAACTTGGAAGCTTGGTTGGGGACGGGTAATAAAATTCATGGCATAGATGCTGGCGGCGACTGCTGGAATCATGGATATGATGGTGAGCTTAGGATCATAGCTGATGCCACAGGGCAACCGGAACCCAAGCATACCAATGAAGTGCATCGCCCAGATGCCAACTCCCATTGCTAATCCACTCAGGGACAGAAGTGTATTGCGAACCCCTTTACTGGTGACGGGCTCGGCAAACTGCCCCATTAAAAATGCCATGTATGAGGTAAAAATCGCGATCGCGATCGACAGCACTACCAAGGAGGGCTGGTAGTCCCCTTGATAGACGATGCTGTTAGAGGGGATATCCTTAAGAAAATGCAAATAATTACTGAACATTTATTTTGATCTCACAGAGCCATTCTAAAATTGAGGATGAGAATCCCTTTGGGATCTATCGAAATCTGCAAAAACTACTCTAGGGTAAGTATCCTGCCGGCCATTGATCGGATTTTTACCTGATGTCTTATGCTGATAACCTGAAATCACAAAGGGTTGTCCAGATGATTAGGCGATTTGTTTGATTGAAAAACTTTGCCTTGTCAGATTACGCAAAAGATACCAAATCCCTTCTATCAGTTGATTTGCTTATTTTCTCCGTTAACCTCAAAACCCTGTCAGATAAAGATATCTGAGGAGAGACATTAATAAAACTTATCAAGTATTAACCAATCTTGACAAACCTGGTGGAAAATTCTTAAAGATTTGTAAACTAAGAAGAAGTGCTGTCTGGTTCGTAATATTAAGGAGTCCCATGAAGCAACTATTGATTGCCGAGCGCGTCTGTGTCACTGCCCATATAGTCTCAATGGTATTTGGACTCGCGGGACTATTGGTAGTATTACCCAACCCCGACTTAATTGTGAGCTTACCACCCGTGGGACAAGTTTTCTTCCAGTGGGGTATGGCTGGAGGCGGGGTTGTCTATATTCTCTTTGGTGCTGCCGCGGTTGCCCTTTATGGGTATCGCACATTAGGCTTAGGCACTCTGTTAAGTTTTATGCTGCCCTCCGTCGTTTTGTCCCTGTGCAGCGAATTATTAGGAACAAGTACGGGTTTTCCCTTTGGTAATTATCACTATTTAGAAGGTTTGGGCTATAAAATTGCTGGTTTAGTTCCTTTTACAATTCCCCTTTCTTGGTTTTACTTGGGAATGGTTTGTTATTTAATGGCTCGTGCGGGCTTACGCGATAAGGGTTGGATCTCCCAATTAGGCGCGATCGCGCTGGGAGCTCTTCTCTTAACCGCGTGGGACTTTGTACTTGATCCCGCGATGAGTCAAACCTCATTTCCCTTCTGGCAATTCGCCGAAGAAGGTGCATTTTTTGGGATGCCCTATCGTAATATTACGGGATGGTTAGGGACTGGAACCCTTTTTATGAGTGTCGCGGCTTTCTTTTGGCGTAATACCAAGATTAATTTAGAGCGCTCACAATTAATTGTCCCCCTGACGATTTATTTAGTAAATGTCGCTTTTGGTGCGGTTATTACTTTAACTTCCTTAGACACTCGTTTTTGGTTTCCGGCATCCTTAGCTATGGCATTAGGAGTCATTCCCGCGATCGCGCTGTACTGGTTTACCCCTAAGAAACAGGAAAATCTTGATGCCATTAATCTTTTAGAGTCTAACCTCGAAACAGAAGTCCGCGATCGTCCCGTCGTGCTTACCAAATAAATTAATTCTCCCACCCCAGAAAGGGATAATAATTTATGAGATTCGTCGGTTGGATTGAGTACAGCGAAACCCAACATATTTAAGGGGTGAAGTCTTGCTCAACCCAACCGACAAAAATTATGGATTCGTAGCTCATTGTATTCTCTGTAAATGTTAAACTTAATCATCACGTCTTCCCTCCCCGATATTATTGGCTTATTACTGTTACTGTTACAAATTCCCGCGACAGTCATTTTGTTAACTCGTCTGAGCAAAGGGCCCTCTCGTCGTCCTCCTTTAGAGCCCCAGTCACCGACACCCGACTTAGTAGGTATTTGTAGCGCGATCGTGCCAACTTTAAACGAAGCCGAGCGTATTTCACCCTGTTTAGAAGGATTAACTCGTCAAAGTTACGAACTCCGAGAAATTATTGTTGTTGATAGTTATTCAACGGATAAAACCCCAGAATTAGTCAAAAGTGCCAGTGAAAAAGACCCCCGTTTTAAGTTAATTAATGATGAAGCATTACCGAGTGGATGGGTAGGCCGTCCCTGGGCACTCCATAACGGATTTTTACATATTATAGGAGCGAAAACCTCTGACGAAAATCTTACCCTAAATGAGTCAAATTTTGATAAAAATAATACACCCGTAGAATGGATTTTAGGAATTGATGCAGATACTCAACCTCATCCGGGTTTAGTCGCGAGTCTCTTAAAATGCGCGATCTCTGAAAATTATGATTTAATCTCCCTATCCCCCCAATTTATCCTGAAATATCCGGGGGAATTATGGTTACAACCAGCCTTATTAATGACATTAGTATATCGAGTCGGTCCCACGGGAACAGACGCGGATTCATCCGCCACAGTAATGGCAAATGGTCAATGTTTTTTATGTCGTCGTTCAGTATTAGCTAAATTAGGAGGTTATACTGTAGCAAAAAGTTCTTTTTGTGATGATGTCACTTTAGCTCGTCATGCCGCGAGTCAAGGCTTTAAAGTCGGATTTTTAGATGGTGCAAAAGTGATTCAGGTGCGAATGTATGAAGGAATGAAAGAAACCTGGGAAGAATGGGGGCGATCGCTTGATTTAAAAGATGCTTCATCGAGGGGTCAAATCTGGGGTGATATCTGGTTATTATTGAGCGTCCAAGGTTTACCCATTCCCCTACTTATCACTTATTTATTACTTTCTTCCCATCTGTCTATTACCCCCATAATTGGGCAAATTTTACTAGGTTTAAATGGCTTTTTAGTGTTAATTCGATGGGCTTTATGTGCCGCGATCGCGCCCTCCTACGATCGGAGTCAAGCCCAAGGTGCGTGGTTATTTTGGTTATCACCCCTTGCCGATCCCTTCGCCTTTTTAAGAATCTTAATCTCTGCCCTCAATAAACCTAAAAAATGGCGCGGCCGAAGTTATGAATAAATGGGGATTAGGGATTAGGGATTGGGGATTGGGGACTGGGAATATAGGCAATGAAAGAAACCAGGTTTTTCGGGCTGATCTGTTAAATGATGATTAGGGCTTTTAAAAAACGGTTTCGGAGTAAAAACCATTGGAAACCTTCCTTTGTGCCTCCGTGCCTTTGTGGTTAATTCCTCAAAAATATTCCCCCATTACCTATTACCTATTACCTATTCCCCAATCCCTATTCTCCAATCCCTATTCCCCAGTCCCCAATCCCCAGTCCCCAGTCCCCATTACCTATTCCCCAGAGATTCGGGAGTCATCTGGGCAGGGAAAAGATAAATGATACCGGAAATAATAGTAAGAGCAACGGATAGCCAAAACGCGATTAAACTAGCTATTTGCCAAGTTTCAGGAAGAGGAGCCATCAGAAGCGCGATCGCGCTCATTTGACTCACAGTTTTTAATTTCCCCCAAAAATTCGCACCAGAGATAGTGGTTTGATTCACCCGCCAACCCGCGATCGTTAACTCGCGAGCTAAAATGACAAAAACCCCCCACGCGGGAATTTGCCCTAATTCCACAAAACATAATAAAGGAGCAAATACTAATAACTTATCGACTAAAGGATCAAGAAACTTACCTAAATCTGTAATTTGATTTAATTTACGAGCTAGATAACCGTCTAACCAATCCGTTGCCGCGACAACCAGAAAAATACCTAAACAAATCCAACGAGATTCGACAGTAGGGTGATGTAACCCAATTAGCAGAAAAGGAACCCCAAGTAAACGAGAAAATGTAATGGCATTAGGTAGATTCATAAACTCAAAATTAAGTGTCCTTATTTGCCCTAATTATAGCAAATGTTATGCGCTGAACACAAATAAAACCGGTTTCTGAAAAAAACCGGTTTTTCCCATGTTTATCGGAGAAAAAAGTCTTTAACAAGCACCATTTTTATTAAAGACTACCCAAAAAGTTTTGACTAATAAAAAGAGGTCATAAAATACCGACCACTTGTGCTGATAATCAAGATCCATCTGCACAATTGCTTCAAAATCTTTCACCTGAGAGCGACCATTAACTTGCCATTCTCCAGTAATACCAGGTTTAACATTTAATCGTTTCCAATGATGATCATTATAATGGAGTACCTCATCCAGAGTGGGTGGACGAGTTCCGACTAAACTCATCTCCCCCTTAAGGACATTCCAAAATTGGGGAAATTCATCAAGACTGGTGGCGCGTAAAAATCGACCAACAGGAGTAATACGCGGATCATTTTTATTCTTGAAAATATAACCATTCGCTTCATTTTTTACCAAATGCTTCAGATTTTCAGCACCTACCACCATAGAGCGGAACTTCCACATTTGGAAAGTCTTTCCGTTTAAACCACAGCGAGTTTGACCATAAAAAATGGGGCCTGGGTGATCAAAGAACATCGCGATCGCGACAGGAGGCAAAATAATTGCAGTAATGATTAACCCAACTAAAGCGCCCAGTATATCAATTAACCGTTTCAGTGGACTTCTCACAGAAGGATGAACTGAGAGAAGGGTTTTTTCGCAACTGTCTTTGACAACCACTAACGAAGGCTTAGGAGAAATTCGGGCTCTAAGATTTTCCGACAACATTTGATTTTTCACGTTGTTCTCGGTGGATAACTATTACCTTAAGTATAAAAGTTATCTTCCAGAGCTAAGTAAATATTCGGAGAACTTTACAGAATCTTTAAAAATAAGTAAAGTTTGTGTAAAGTTGATTTCTGTAATCTTCCTTCAATTGATTTCGCCCCTACCGAGAATCCGCTTAATTACCTCCTTTAACTTCTATTATGGCAAATTTTTATAAATCTTTCCTATAGAGACAAATAAGATAATTTTTAAGAAGGGTAAAAAAGGGGTGAATTACTTTTTCGGTGTCGGGGGTGGGGCACGGCAGAGTTCCCATCTATAAAAAACTTAGGAGCTCTAATTTCGGAGATTAGCCGCCCCTAAGTTTGAAATGTTAACTTTTCCTGATTTTAGAGGGACACCACTTACAGGGCACCTAAGTAGGACAACCCAAGGATCACACCCGCGCCCAGAATATGACCAAAACTGGTGGTTCCTAAAACGGCACCCACCCCAAAGCCACCAAATAAATTAGAGGAAGGCATTGCGGGCCCGACACTGGGTTGTTGGATCGTTAATTTGCCAAACGCGATCGCGACAATGTTAGAAATGATCATAACGATCGCGACAGTGGGGCTCCATTCGATGGTGTGGGGTACAACAGCCAGTAATGTTGAGGTCAACACTTGCTTTTCTCCTTAAAAACTTGTTATTTGTGACCTTATACAAAAAATTGTCACCTCCCGCTACAAATTGTATTAATAGTTAACATTTCCCCAAGAAACCCATCCTGTACATGGCCCCATCCGAGCGCGACTAGATACAAAATGATCAGTAATGGTAAACTAACCAGAAAGTCAAAACGCTGAGATATGTATAAGAATCTGAAAAATGTTATCCCCTTGCTATTGGCGACACTGGGAGTCCTTACTTTGTCAACTCAGGAAGCCTTTTCCCATCATAAAAGCTTTATTCCTATACAAAATAAGAGTTATGGAAATATCCTTAGTGATGACGGTAAATGTCTCACCACCGGAGAAATATCCTCTACCAAAAAGTCCACGGTTTGGTTAGAAACCTGTATTCCCGCGTCCCAGTCTCGCGGGGGCAATCAAAAATGGACTTATGATGAACAGACAGGAAGTTTACGCAATTTAATCACAAAGCAATGTTTAGATATTAATCCTGAAACTAAAGAAGTAATTTTAAATCAGTGTAATGGCACTCCTCAACAAGACTGGCATCGTGACAATGACGATCAGAATGACTTTATTACCAATGAGACAGGAGGCTGTTTAGAAAGGTTACTAGGTTCAGAAAAATCACCTCTGAAACTTGGAGTTTGCGATGTCAAGAATAGTAATCAACAGTTTTATATTCAACACTAATCAAAAATTAGTGAAACTATCAAAATCCGTGAGAACTAACCCAAACAAGCTGGAGTTTCATTCTGCTATTTTGATTAGTTTATACTTAACCCTTGACAATTAACTAAAAATATGTTTACATGAAAAATCCGCTGAATCATCACAAAAAAATAAATGGAAATAACAGAGAAAATAACAGACTCCTTGAAACATACTTTTAATCACCTGGATGCCCTCTTAGCCTTGAGAGGAATCGCGTGCTTAATAGTTGTCATTTTTCATTGTAATATTCTTCCCCAATCTATTATTTATCAAAAATATGATTTTACTTGGGTTTTACTGGGTGATGGACAAGTCGCAGTTTTAGTATTTTTCTGTTTATCTGGTTATTTAATGGGCAAAGCGTTTTATACCCAACGCTATGAGGCTAATGTATCAGGATTTACCCAATTTATCATTAATCGTGCTTTAAGAATTTTTCCCCTTTACTATTTTTCTGTTCTCATTTTATCTATTTTCGTTTATCCCGAAATTTTTCAACTGGAAAATTGGGGAAAATTACTGAGGATTTGTACTTTTACTTATAGTTTTCCTTTACCAATTGTATCAAATCTCGATACTCCTTTTAATCCGGTACTTTGGTCTCTTTCAACAGAGGTACAATTTTATCTAATAGTTCCTTTTATTTATACAGCCTTTCGATACTTTTTAGTCACGAAAAAGAAAATAATATTGACGGCACTCGTCCTGTTATTCATGGGATTTTTCTTGAGATTTGCCGCATTTCTTACTCGACCTATTCACACCTCTTTAATTTTAAATCTTGATATATTCCTGATGGGATTTCTCATCAATTCCTGGTTTCACTGCAATAAAAAAATCCTTGATTTAAACATCATCACCCTATCGGCAAAAATTAGAAAAAGACTAAACATTAAACTCATTTCAGTCAGTCTGTTAATCATCTTTTACTTAGTAACGTCCTATCATGGATATCATGGTGAATTATGGAATGTTCATCCTCGTCCAGGTTTGATGGGAGAAAGCATTTTTAGAACAATGACGAGTTTCTTTATCTGGCCTACCTTAACTGCCATTTTAACAGCCTTATTTATTTATGCCTTTGAATCAAGCACGGTGTACAACGATTATTATAAAAACCGCAAACTTTCTTTACAAACTTGTTTAGAAAACCCCTTCAGAATCTTAGAAATCATGGGTGTATTATCCTATGGTGTCTATCTTTGGCATCTACCAATTAGAGACAAAGTAAGTCCTATGTTTCCCTCGACAACCCCCCTTGATACCTTTTATCAAAGACTCCTCGCCACCCTAATTATCTCCACGATATTAGCAACCGTTACCTATTATGTAGTGGAACTTCCCGCGAGTCGTCAGAAAAAGTATAGTCCCATATTTTCCCACCAAAAAGAAATTTTTAATTCGGAATTAAGTCAGACTAAATAATACGCGATCGCGCCCTCTATTCTGCCTAATCAAATCAGCCAATGGAAATCCTAAATAGCACCCCAAAAATGGTTAATAAAGTCGATGCCCTACTAGCCCTCCGAGGTTTAGCTTGCTTGGCCGTGGTAATGTTTCATTGTATCATCCCCAGAAAAACAGTGATTTATCAAAATTATGACTTTACTTGGTTATTTCTCAGTGATGGTATTATCGCGGTGTGGATATTTTTTTGTCTTTCTGGTTACTTAATGGGGAAAGCCTTTTATACCCAACGCTATACCGTTGATCTATCAGGAGTGAAAAAATTTATTTTAAATCGTGCTTTACGAATATGTCCCCTTTATTATTTTTCTGTTTTAATTTTATCTATCTTTGTTTATCCCAGCGCATTACGGATGGAAAACTGGGGAGATTTAACCAGAATTTGTCTATTTTTAACCGCCTTTCCTATTCCCCTATTTTCCAACCTAAACTGGTTTAACCCTGTGCTTTGGTCTCTTTCTACCGAGGTGCAATTTTATTTAATCGTCCCCTTAATTTATAGTATATTTAAACCGAGATTACTCACCGCTAAAAATATTGTTTTAACGACGATTTTACTGATAATAATTACTTTTTTGATCCGATGTGCCGCCTTTGTCACTCACCCTTTCCATACAGCATTGATCCTCAATCTTGATGTATTTCTTTGTGGCTTTTTTCTCAATGCTTGGTTCGATATCCAGAAAAAAAATCAGAAAAAAATTAATGTGATCACAGAACCCCCAAATCCCAAAAAATTAAAACTTATCGCGATTATTATTTTAATTATATTTTACTTAGTCACCGCGTATCACGGCTACCATAATGAAATGTGGAACTATCCGCCCCCCCGCCCAGGGATGTTAGGATCAACATTTTTTAGAACGGTATTAGGTTATTATGTCTCCCCTGTATTAACCGCGATAATTACCTCATTTTTTATCTACGCTTTTGAGTATGAAGAAATGCTAAATAACGATGGGGCCAAAAATAAAAAACTGTCGGGGAAAGCCTGCCGAGATAATCCTTGGAGACTACTAGAAATTATGGGAGTATTATCCTACGGTGTTTACCTTTGGCATTTACCAATTCTGGCTCAAGTTCTCCAGATTTTATCAATTAAGAATCCCTTTGAGATATCTTTGCAGTTATATTGGCAAAAGCTGTTAATAACTTTGTTATTTTCGATCATTCTTTCTACGGTTACTTATTATTTAGTAGAACTCCCTGCCACCCAATATAAAAAGTATAATCGAACGACTCCTCTGTAGGTTGGGTTGAGTCGCGACATATCGCGACATATCTGGAGTTGAATTACTGATGATTCCCTCAACCCAAACTACTTTATCTGGGATTTTCTGGTTTTTTTTCTTGGTTAAATCTTTCTTGTACCGCGTCGTAAATTTCTTTCCATTGTTCCTCTGTGAGCTCACTTTTTTTTGGCATTTTCATTCCTTCCCATAGAAATTCTAAACGAGCTTCCGATTTTCGTTTCTTCTCTTGCCCAACTAAGTCTTTGAAATACTCATTGACGTTTTCGTAACCTTCCTTGATTACCTCTTCCTCGATATACTTAGCCAAGGAGTCTGGTAAAGAAATATGAAAAATTTTCATAAAATTAACTACCCTGTATAAATTATTATTATAATAATGTCATAGTTGTGGCATTTTTGAGTCCTAAGTCCCATCCTAATATTTTGATCAGGAGTAATTTTTATGTCGGTTCCCCATGACGCGATCCTTTTGATTCCGAGTATGAGTTCTCAAAAAAGGGGAAAATGTCTTAAAAATCTTCTTTGAGTAACTATATTTTGACCGAAAAAGGAATGATTAACTATTAACCATTCCCTCCCATAACCATCAAGTCTCTAATTGTTTTAGAGGTAAAAACAATAGGACAAAAAGCGTTCAGCTCTTTTTTCCATAGTCAGCAAAAAATTAAGTTTCTCCTAAATAAGCCTTACGGACTGTTTCATTAGATTGTAATTCGCTGGCTGTCCCTGCTAACACCACTTCTCCCGTTTGAATTACATATCCCTGATTGGCAATACTTAAGGCCATCCGTGCATTTTGTTCCACTAATAATACTGTCATTCCTTGAGTATTAATATCACGGATAATCGAGAAGATTTGACTCACTAACATCGGAGCTAATCCCATACTCGGTTCATCTAATAATAATAAACGTGGACGAGACATTAAAGCGCGCCCGATCGCGAGCATTTGTTGTTCACCGCCACTAAGAGTTCCGCTTTTTTGATTAAATCTTTCTTGCAGACGGGGAAACAAATGTAAAACCTTCTCTAAATCCGATTTAATGCCCAAAGTATCCTTACGCAGATAAGCCCCCATTTCCAGATTTTCAAATACCGTCATGCGAGGAAAAACTAATCGCCCTTCGGGACTTTGGGAAATACCCAAACGCACGATCGCCTCCGTGGAGAGAGACTCAATCGGTTTTCCTTCAAATAAAATTTGACCTTGACGAGAACGTAATAACCCTTGAATCGTGCGAAGAGTAGTTGTTTTCCCAGCACCATTACTACCAATTAAAGTAACAATTTCCCCCTCATCAACCTTTAAGGAAATCCCTTTGAGGGCGTGAATATTGCCGTAATAAGTATGAATTTCTTGAACTTCTAGCATAACAACATATATCAGGTAACATAAAAAAAAGGAGCTTTTGGCTCCCTCTGATATTAGCTGAAATTACCACAAAATTTAAGCATTTTTTTGTTTACGCTTAGTCGCGACTAAAGAACCTACCCCTAACGCCATTCCTAACATAGTCATGGGTTCAGGTACCGCTTGTGTCCCTGGTAATGTCACTTCATAATTACCACTGTGAGAGATGCCATCATCGGCCGCGGTTAAACCAGAGTCGGTAGCTTGGAAACTGTAGAGGTAGCTAGTGTTTCCACCATATACAACCTTAACCACTTCACTCATCTGAATGGGAGAGTTTGCTTTGCCTTGATCTCGGTATTGGGAAATCCCCGCGGCCAGTTGGGGACCGAGAGCCGCGGTCAACAGGCTCGTGGCATCGTAGTGACCTGCCAACCCAATTTTGATCAGGCTATTGGGAGAGTCTTGGTTAAGATATGAAATGTTGGGATCGCTAAATCGTTGGAAACCCGCATTACCCAAAAAAGTATTGTATGCTAAAGCTGCAATGCCTTGTCCTAGAGGGTTTGTAAAAAGAGTACCATATCCATTAGCCACTAAGTTGGCATTAAACCAAGTTGTTGCCAGATTCGCAGCCCCGTATGTAGTGCTATTACCAGAGCCCGTTTTAAACCAGTCAGAGTAAGTCAAACTGCTTAAGACAATGGGATTTCCCAAGATTTGACCCGTTAAACTGGTAGCTGTGGCGTTCTGGAACTTTGTAAGAGTATTGTATTTTGCTGTTTCACTATCAGCAAACAGTTCTAGGTTGCCCCCAGGGTTCGCCGCGGAACCTTGTAATACAGTCGATAAGGGGGCGGCATTGTCGAGAACCGTTTGATTACCAACTTGTTTATATACTAAGTAGTCAGTACCCGCGACTCCAGATACAGTAGGGTTTGTTAAAGATGCCCCAAAGGAGGGGCAAGCCGCGATCGCGCTCACCGCCACAACAGAAGCACTAATGGTGAGTCTCTTAAGGGTATTTAACATAGCTGGCGGTTCTCCCAAGTTTATTTACTAACAGTTTCTGGACAATCCCTCTATTGACTTACCTCGGTTATTACTCTCGGCTCGTCATTACTTCAAGGGTGCTTTTTTTGGCAATTTCACAGAACCCTAGATGATCCGCCCATTAATGCCCTAAGTATAATTACTTAAATAAAATTAGTGGAGGATGTCTGCTCTTAATTGTGACCCCTGACAAACTCTCTGTGAAATCCCTCTGTTTAGCTTAATGGCAAAAACCCATTGCTGACAATAGGTTTTTTTAAAGCTTCTGTAAAGATTTTCCGATTTTGTGTAAAGTTTTGATGAAGTTCTCCATTTAAAAGGTCTTTACCTTCAGGATGTTTCAATTTCAGTCTTCCTCTGGGTTATCTTTACCCAAATAGGCTTCGATTACCTTGGGATCGGAACGGACTTCTGTCGGAGTTCCCTCGGCAATTTTTATCCCATATTCCATCACACTAACGCGATCACTAATTCCCATCACCACTTTCATATCATGTTCAATCAACAAAATAGTTAACCCCAATTCATCTCTAATTTGTTGAATAAATCGAGTTAAATCTGCGGTTTCATTAGGATTCATCCCCGCGGTAGGTTCATCTAATAATAAAATTTCCGGTTCCGACGCGAGGGCTCTGGCAATTTCTAATCGCCGTTGATCACCATAGGATAAATTTTTCGCTAATTCCGTTCCTTTAGAAACACCTAAACCGACAAAATCTAACATTTTTAATGCAGTTTGTTTCGCTTGACGTTCTTCTGAAATCACTGATTTAGGACGGAATATTGCCCCTAACAATCCTGCCTTTAAACGGCAATGTCTTCCTACCATAATATTATCTAATACGGTCATATTATTAAATAAACGAATATTTTGGAAAGTTCTCGCGATGCCTAAACTGGTTAGGCGATCGGGTTTTGATCCGGTAATATCCCGATGATTTAACCATAAATAACCGGATGTGGGTTTATAAATCCCGGTTAACATATTAAAAAAGGTAGTTTTGCCAGCACCATTCGGACCGATTAAACTCGCGATTATTCCTTTTTCCAAGGTAAAACTAACTTGATTTACCGCGGTTAAACCGCCAAATTTCATAGTTAATTCTCTCGCTTCTAATAATGGCATAAGTTTCGGGGATTGGGGATTAAGGATTGGGATATGATAACTTAAGGGGCTAATCTATGGAATCTCTTTTTTGTGATATCATGGTGCTTTTTTTAATGAACCACAAAGGCACAGAGGACACCGAGAAAATAAAGAGAAAATCAATCGGAAAAATATCTAGGCGAAAGCATTTATTGTAGCACATTTTTTTGGGTATAAGAAACCGGGTTTCTGAGTTTTTTTTATTGATAGCTAACCACGGGATAAGAAACCCGGTTTCTGATTTTTCCGTTTTCCTTTGATTTATACATACTTAATGATTTATTCCATTGGCTAAAGATTCCTCTCCATTTTCGGCATCTTTCTCGTGTAATTCGGCTTGGTGTACGCGATCGGGGACTAATCCCTCTGGTTTAACTATCATCATTATAACCAGAGTTAGGCCGAAGAGAAATAAACGCATTTGTAAGGGATCTAAACTGGTTGCCAGAAAGTCTTTTAATTGGGGATTATCAATATTGGGCAAAACGGAAGTGTTGAGAATACCCTTGAGCACTTGTGCTAATTGGGGTAAATACAGGCGATCCGCGGAGGTGATAATAATTCCCCCTAAAATTACCCCTACCATATTTCCTAAACCTCCTAAAATTACCATACAGAGGATAATTACTGATACAGAAAAATCAAAGACACTGGGAAATATTGCACTGACATAGGCGGCGAAAAATGCACCCGCGAACCCGGAAAAAGTAGCCCCCATTGAGAAGGCTAATAATTTGGTTTTAACGAGATTTATTCCCATTGCACTCGCTGCTAATTCGTCTTCCCGCATGGCTTCCCAAGCTCTTCCTAAACGGGAATCTCTTAGTCGCGAAATCATAAAGTACGCGCCGACAACGAGAAGGATAATTAAGTAATACCAGGGGAAGTAATTACTAGAGGTGAAAACTCCGATAAAGGGCAGCCAAGGGCGATTAATGGGGTTGATTCCGGCTTCTCCTCCGGTAAGATTGAGGGGTTTTTCGCATCCGATTAAACAAAGTGTTAATTGGGGATTTCCGGTAAGGGAAGCAATGATTTTTGAGATGGGTTCCTCAATCCGAACATTGGTGAGGTTTCTAAAGACAACGGGGATAATTTCTCCAAATCCTAGTGTGACGATCGCGAGATAATCTCCTCTCAGTCTTAAGGTAGGAGCTCCTAAAATAATGCCGGAGATCGCGGCGACTAAGGCGGCGATGGGTAAAGCGGACCAAAAATCTAAATTAATATTAAGATGGGAGGAGGCTAATAATCCTGTTGTATAAGCTCCAATGGCAAAAAACGCGGCATAACCTAAGTCTAATAATCCCCCAAATCCCACGGGAATATTTAACCCTAATGCTAACATGACAAAAATGGCAATTTGCACTGATGTCGCGATCCAATTGGTTTGGGTAATTTGATCAATAAAGGGGAAAATTATTAAAATAAACGCGATCGTAATCAGGTTAGCTTGTTGACGTTTTTGCGGTGGGAGTCCTTGAATTGCCCCTATCACAGTACCCGCCAAGGTGGTAATTAATAAAGCTGTCAAACCTTGAAATAAGGTATCCAGAAAAGGGACGGGACTTTGGCCGGCAAGAGGGTGAATTAAGACTCCTTCAAGGATAGTCGCGACTAATACCCAAATCCCTAAAGTCAGACTTGTCAATGAGCCGGTTATTGTCCCCTGTTTCGGAGTATATACTCGTAATTCTTGACAACGGTTATAACTGGAAACAGTCCCCAATAACCAACCGATAATTACTCCACTCCATCCCGCAAAAATTAAAACGGTAAGGGACGCGATCGCGCCGAGGAGAATATTCGCTTTTAATTCTTTAATCAATGTGTTAACAATCATAGGGAATGGGGAATGGGGAATGGGGAATGGGGAATGGGGAATGAACATTTAATAAAGTAGTGCAGGCTTCCAGCCTGCTTTCGCTCCCTTCCTTAGACTTTTTCTTGTACATTTTCACCTAATAAACCACCCGGACGAAATGCTAAAATAATCACTAAAACCGCAAAAACCCAGGCATTTGTCCAACGACTTGATAAATATTGATCGCTCAAAGCCGATAATAAACCAATTAACACCCCTCCTAACATCGCGCCAATAATATTACCAATACCTCCTAAAACTGCCGCGGTAAAAGCCCTTAATCCCGCGGTAAATCCCATTGTAAAAACAATCGTATTATTATATAATCCCACCAATAAGCCCGCGGAACCCGCGAGAACACCACCAATTAAGAACGTTAAGGCAATAATTTGATCAACATTAATACCCATAATTTTCGCGGCTTCTCGATTTTGAGCCGTGGCTCGCATCGCTTTCCCCAGACGAGTATATTGGACAAAAAGATGAAGTCCGATCATTAAAAATACCGCGATAATTAAAACTATTAAATCTTTGGTAGTAAAGACAATATTACTTTGAATTCCCAAGGCTTTGAGAATATCTACACGGGGTAATAAATCAGGAAAATTTTTCGGGGACGCGGAATTAGAACCCATAATGGGAAAAATGGATTTTAAACCTCCCCAAAATAAGCCTAAATTCTGGAAAATAAATGAAACCCCGATCGCGGAGATCAGAGGTGCTAATCTCGGAGCATTTCTTAAGGGACGATAGGCATATTTTTCTGTCAAAATATTTAATCCCGCACAAAACACCGCACTGACGATTAAAGCTAGAAACATCACAGGAATCGCGATACTTAAAGAGGCACTATCTTGTAAACCAAAGGCCCCGATGATCGTCAAGGAAGCAAAAGCCCCTAACATATATAAGTCACCGTGAGCAAAATTAATTAACTCGATAATCCCATAAACCATTGTATAGCCTAGGGCAATAATCGCGATTAAAGCACCATTCACTAAACCGACTAATATTTGTTGGATTAAGAGTTCGGGACGCTGGGCGATTTCTCCCATAATTCGCGGTAAATCAAAACCCGCGATCGGTCCTAATAATAAAATTACATAGACAACCGCAATATACAACAGAATACTTTGCCACTTGTTCATGGGGATTGGGGATTGGGGATTGGGGATTAGGGATTGGGTATTGGGGATTGGGTTATGGTTAATAGACATCTCCAACAACTATTGTGGTACAGGCATACTGCCTGCGATTGACATGATTTTTGGGAGATGTCTAATGGTTAATGGGTAATGTCTAAGGGGATTGGGGATTAGGGATTAGGGATTGGGGATTGGGGATTGGGGATTAGGGATTGGGGATTAGGGATTAGGGATTAGGGATTAGGGATTGGGGATTGGGAATTTCGGTAATGTCTAATGGGTATTAGGGATTGGGTAAAAAACCAAAAAGCCAAACGCCAAAACCCAAAATCCACAACCGAGTTCCCAATTCCCAATCCCTAATCCCCAATCACTAATCACAATTACCGGTTAATTAGCCTTTAAAACTTCGACAAATTCCCATTTACCATTCTTGACAACATTACCAGAAAGAGTCGTTAAAGTGGTGTCCCCATTCGTATCAAAACTCCAAGTACCGAGAACACCGTTATAGTCTTTTGTACCTAAAACAGCATCTCGGATCGCGGCGCGATCGTTTTTACACACCTTATTAATGGCATTGACAATAACTTTGGCAGATTCGTAACCATAAGCCGCGTAAGCTTCCGGTTCAGAATTGTACTTTTTCTTGTAACTTTCATACCAAGTTTGTCCTACTCCTTGTAATTGGTTCGCGGGAACCCCACCAAAAGTCGCGTAAACCCCTTCAGCATCTTTACCCGCGGCATCAATAAAGGCTTTTTCATAGATACCATCGGGACCCATAAATTTCACTTGTTCGGGTGTCATGCCGACATTTCTCATGTCTTTTACTAATTGCCCCCCATTATTTTGAGTAATACCACCAAAGTAAATTAAATCGGGACCTAAATCTTTAATTTTTGTCATTAAAGCTTTATAGTCGCTGGCTTTGGAGTCAATACCTTCTCTACCTACAACTTGTAGGCCAAGCTCTTTTGCTTTCGCTTCAAAAACGTCCGCGAGTCCTTTACCATAGAGTTCTTGATCATCAAGAATAAAGACTTTTTGCACACCTAATGTTTTTGCCCAATTAGCCCCAGCCGAACCTTGTAAATCATCCGCGGGTACGACACGGGTATAGTTACGTTGTTTATTAGGATAATATTTGTCCGGTTCTCCGGGTTCTCCTTTTCCTGGTTTGGTTAAACCCGGATAGGTATTCGCGGGACTCACCATCACTAAGTTGGCCTGGTTGAGGATGGGAATGGAAAGTTTTGCAGCTCCAGAGTTAAAGTGCCCCACCACCCCGACTACATTACCATCGGCGACAGCTTTATTCGCGTTAGAGGTGACTTGTGCCGGTTCCCATTTACCTGCCGCGGCTGTCGCGTCGTCGTAGGATTCAAATTGAAGGGTAATTTTACCTTCGCAGGCTTTGGAGTTGGCTTCTTCAATGACTTGTTTGATACCATTAACAATGGCTTGACTTTGACCGATGGAACTGCCTGTCATGGGCAGACTGGAGACAATTTTGACTGTATTGGGATCGGCAGGTTTATTGGCAACTACCGGAGAGCCTGATGTTGTGGGGGACGCGGTAGAACTATTCGGACTTGGAGTATTTTTTGCTTGTGGGCTTTTACAACTGATACAAAGGGAAACCAAGCCCAAGGCTAATAGGACTTTCTGTAGACCGGGGCGGGGTATCGCGGACCTTTTCCCTGATGTCTTGATGTTTTTCATCGTTTTTTTCCTTGGTTGTTTGTTTATGGGCATTTTCAACAGGTTGGTTTTATCAACTCCGAGGAGTCTTCCCCTGAATGTGCCATCATATCTTAAACCAAAGATTAAATTTTTGAGAACATCTTGTCAATTAATCCTAAATATGTTATAATCGCCTGGACTTTTAAGTATCAATGAAAAAACAACCCGCGTTGTCAAAGGAACCGGGTTTCTAGGCAAGGCCTGATAAAATCACCCCATTTCTCAAAGAAACCCGGTTTCTCAGCAAGGCCTGATAAAATCCCCCGCGTTGTCAAAGGAACAGGGTTTCTGCTCTAAGACTACTCGATGAAATCACCGATTTGGGTTAAGAAACCCGGTTTCTAGTAACTTCTCGCCTTATCAGAGAAACCGGTTTTCTGTTGTTGATTTTGCTGCAGAAACCCGGTTAGACAGTTAAGAAGACGTCACGGCTGGCTTTTTACCCTTTCCCTCTTCTGCACTAAAGTCTTCATAATAGGAACGTTCTGTATTAACATCCCATAAGTCATGGTGGGAACCTAACAGATTTTCCGCAGCTAACATCCCTGTCAGCATGGAGTGATCTTGATTATTGTAACGGTGCATTCCATTTCTCCCTACGGTTTGTAGGTTCTCAAATTGCTCTACAAACCCTTGGATGACTTGTAAATGTTGACGATATTCACTGTCATAAACCGGATAGGCTTTGAGTTGTCGGATCACGACCCCATCTTCGACATCAACGGCTTTTGCTAACCCTAATTTCTCAATTTCAACTGTAGCTAATTTAATTAATTCAGGATCGGACATTTCCCAAAGTTCATCCCCTACACTACAGAAATATTCCATCCCTAAACAGGTTTTATTGGGGTCTGGAAGCATTTCTGGACTCCAATTTTTGAAGTTTTGAATCCGTCCGACTTTGACTTCTGGTGTATGGATATAAATCCAGTTATCGGGAAATAAATCTTTGGTGTTAATGATGATGGATACGATGAGAAAATCTCGATAGTTGAGCCCTTTTGCTGCGGCTACTACTTCCGCTGGAGGTAAGGGTTCCATCCACTTAATTAAGGCGGAAACTGGCATACTGGAAATTACGCGATCCGCTGTGTATTCTACTTCTTTTCCGTCCTGTTCCGTGATGACACTGATGATGCGATTACCCTGACGTTTTAACTTAGTAACACTTGTATTAAGAAGGACTTTCCCCCCTTTATCTTCTATTTTTTCTGTAAAGCGTTCCCACATCATTCCGGGGCCTAAGCGGGGATAGTCAAACTCTTTAATTAAGGTTTTGGTGTCGTTACTGCCAAAAAGGGCATTAATAACCGCGGTAGTAAGAGATAATCCTTTAATGCGTTGAGCCGCCCAATCTGCTTGAATTTCATTACAGGGAATACCCCAGACTTTTTCGGTATAAGTTTTAAAGAAGGTTTTGTAAAGACGTTCTCCAAAACGATTCGTCACCCACTCTTCAAAAGTTTTTTCATTGGGAATGGGAGAAACTTTAGCTTTGAGATAACTTAAAACAATGAGAAAACTTTCCCAAATCCCTAAATTCGTTAGGGTGTTAAAGACATCTAGGGGATAATTAAAAAAGCGACCACCATAATAAATTCGCGACAAACGTGGCACTTTAATAAAGTCATCGGAGAGGACTTCTAACCACAGTTTTTGTACTTCATCGACTTTCGTATAAAAGCGATGACCTCCTATATCAAAACGGTAGCCTTTATAAATTTCTGTCCGGGCAATACCACCTACTTTATTATCTTGTTCGATGACAAGGGGTAATGTATCTTGTTTAACAAGTTCATAGGCAGCGGTTAAACCTGCCGGACCGGCTCCAATAATAATAACAGGGTAATGCTCCAAGGATTTTACCTCTTACTTTTTACTTTGTTGTTTTTTCAAGGAAACTTGGGGGATTTGTCAAAAAGACTTATCCCCCGATATGGTATTATCGCAGAATTTGAGATATTTGTTTCGCGACTCTTACTGTACTGATACGAAGGAACTCACTTTGGGAAGCCAGTGATTGAGTGAATAGTACCGAATCAGAGCCACGACAAATCCTAAGCCACTATACACATAATATAGCCAGTGCCAAGGTAAGGTTTTCAGGGTAAAAATTAAACCCCGTTTCTCATAAAAGAATTTATACACGGGGAAATTGAGTGCTAATAATAGCAGGCAACAGAGGAGGGTAATTCCCAAACACCCGATCCACCACAAGCTTGCTATGAGAGATAATATGAGAGTATATACACTAAGTACACTCAAACGACTGTTGAGTTGGATGTTGAGGTCATTATTGAAGCGGTGACGATCGCGTAATAGTAATTCTGTCCAAGGAAGTGCCCGATAGAAAAAGTCGGCTTTAATCATTGAAACGGGTTTCCATATCTTTAAATGCTTGACTTGTATGTTTTTACACAAGCGAATCCGATAACCCGTTTCCTTGAGGCGATAACCTAATTCAATATCCTCGATCATTGCCCCTTTATAACCTTCATTAAATCCACCCATCGCGAGGAAAATGTCCCGTCTTACCGCACCACAAGCCCCCCAAAATGTAGAGGCTTCTTCGCTGGAATGTTGATGAACGTAATGGTGTAATAAATTGCGATACTGGGATAGGAAATTAGAGGCTCCGGGTGTATCGTCATAGGAGCCAATTAGTGCGGCCAGATGGGGTTCTTTCTCAAAGACGTCCGTGATCGAACTAATCGTGTCTGGATAGATCGCGACATCTGCATCGGTAAAAAATAAGATGTCCCCTTGGGCTACCCGTGCGCCTAAATTCCGTGCGCGTGCTGGCCCTCCACATTCAGGAATTCGGATTACTTTTGCTCCATAGTCATTAGCTAAACGCCAAGAGCCATCACTATCCCCGTCTGCAACAACAATAATTTCTAAGGGACGCGGTTTAGTCGCGGCTAACTTAGATAAACACGAGTGGAAGTATGGTCCAGCATTGTGAACTGGAATAATCACGGAAACTGTTAATTGTGTGTTATAAGTCATTTCTAAAATTCTCTTTTGGAGTCCTTCAATAGTAGATACCCTTTAGTAGATACCCTTTCACCCGTCTGTTGATATCGCCTCCATATCTTTCAAACCCCCTAAAAGCTGCCTTTTACACCTTGAGTTTCATACCACATCTTCATTTTCATGTTGATATGGGTTTTTCATCAGTTCCTCGTTCTACATCTAGTATAAACTCTTCGTCACTGACGGGAGCTCTCTTTCTGACATCTTTATCAAATCTTTAAGAATCTCTCTTCTTTTTACCCATTTGTAAAATTTTTGTAAAGAAGTTCTTTTAAAAGCTATATAGTTATATCACCATGTAGTCATTAAAAGAGGAAGTCTAGTGATGTCAAGGGTTGTCGCGGAAAAAAGGGGATGGTACACGCGATCGAGATAATGGAGATGATGAGAGAGAAAAATTTGGGATTTCGGCAATCGAGGTTTGACATCGGTGAAATAGAGAAATTTGTGGGGAGCGCGATCGGGTTTTTCTGGGGTAGGTATAGGGTTCTCGCGAGATGCCTCTGTCAAAAATCGCGGAAAAGCTGATGCTGTAAGCGTTGGCACAAAAAATGATAAAAATAGAACTATTGAGAAAATCAAACCTTTTCCCCATCTAGCTTTTGGCAATTTCGATGGCAAGCATAGTAAGTACCCCAGAGCTGATAATTGTTATGATTATTGCTCCCGACGCGTTACTATTGTCAGCGAGAGGGGGGATTGAATCAGGATGAGAAGGAAGTGAATTGATGATGAAAAGTCCCATCTATGAACCGTATCAAATTACTGAAACAACTCCAGTGGGTAATGATCAATAGCAACGGAAAAGAAACCCGCTTTCTGGGTAGTTTCCTCTTCAGGAGAGACTAAGAAGTTATAGATAAACTAAGTTTCTTTGCCTAAAAAAATAAGGTCTCACCCAAATAGAGAAAGAAAGGAAAAAGAATAGCCCAGGGGGTCTAAGATGATGGGACAGGATGAAAGGGATTGGGATTTCTCTCACCTGTCCAAGACCTCATATAATAATGATACCCTAGAGTGAGACAGCTTGGGAGGAGTAAAAACTCAGATTGCGACATTGACACAGAGGTTTTTGTGATACAATATGGTCTTGAGGCTTGAGGTTTAAGATTTCAGGTCTTTTGAATTGTGCATCCACCACCGACAACCTAGCACCTAACACCTTCCTTTTTGCTCACGTTGAAGCATCACTAGGTTATTCTTACTTGGACTTACCCAAAAAATGCCTTATGTCGCCTTCCTTCCTGTCGCGTTCCCCCCTTATTCCCTCTAATATATTCCCACCTACCTCTCAACTTAAAATGATGGAAATATTTGGCAATTATGAAGAACTACCCTTTACAGAGGAATATCTGATTATTGGATTTTCTCCGAGTTCAGTTCCCCTCAAACAAAGATGGCGTAATAATGGGTTATCCGCGGATTTTCTTGCCGACTACTTAATTACATTCTTTCCCAGTCGTGAAGAGGAACCAGAGAGTATAGAAAGGCAAAATGAAATCAAAGGTGCCGTGAGTTATATCGCGAATGAGTTATTAGAGAACGCGATGAAGTTTAATGATGAAAAAACCGATTATCCTATCAGTATTCGATTACAATTAGATACCGAACGTATGGTATTTACTATTACCAATAGTATCCCCGAAGAAAATGTGTCATCTTTTCAAAGTTATATTAAGGAGTTAACCACCTCAGACCCGGGTGAGTTATATATTCATAAATTAGAGAAAAGTGCTGACGAGAAAAACGCGACCTCTTCAGGTTTAGGCTTACTGACGATGATTCTTGATTACATGGCGGTACTGGGATGGAAGTTTGAAACAGTAGAAGGGGCTGAAGAAATCATCACAGTGACGACAATGGTGCAACTGACGGTATAGGCTATTTAGTAAAGACGTTTATGGAGTTTTGGGGTTATGGAAATTCAAGGAATTGAAGAAATTAGAACGGACGATTATCGCATCTGGTATGATCCAGAAACAAAAAGGGTTATGTGTCAAGGCTCTCTACGACTCAGTGGCATGGAAGAATATGCACCTATTATGGAATTACTCAACGCGGTGCTACAGCAGGACAAGCCGAAAATTATATTGAACTTACAACGGTTAGATTTTCTCAATAGTTCCGGTATTAGTATGCTGTCTAAATTTGTGATCAATGTCCGCCAGCAAGGTGAGATTGAAATGATCATCGAGGGTTCTCAAACAATTCCTTGGCAAGGGAAGTCCTTAAAAAACTTGTTGCGTCTGATGCCTGCGCTCACGTTGGAGTTAAGTTAAAGGCTTGTATAATGTTATCTTGATTATAGGTATCTCAGTGTTTCTACGGAGGTACCTATACCAAAAATAACAGAAAAGTGAGCTTAGTACCACAGCCGCCCCCCCCAAGGCAATGCCGGAAAAACAACCCTCCCAAGAACAACTTCTTTTAGAGCTAGAAAAACTGCGCCAGCAGGTGGAAGTGTTACAACAAGAAAAAGCTGACCTAGAAATTTTGTTGGAAACAACAACTATTCATGCTGATGCAGTTCAGGCTTTATTACAAGAGTCAAATCAAAAACTGCAAGGGGAAATTCTGGAAAGACAACGAAGCCAAGTGGTGCTAGAGTCTCTGTTAACTAAGGTGAGTGGGGATAAGGCAGACTTAGAAATCATTTTAGAAATGACTACTGCCCATAGCGATACCCTGGAAGATTGGTTGCGAAATCAATGTATTCGCGATCCTCTGACAGGACTATTTAACCGACGTTACATGGAAGACTTTCTCAATCGCGAACTCTACCATGCTCAAGTCCATGAACTTCCCTTGGGTATCATTATGAGTGATATCGATCACTTTAAACAGTTTAATGATACCTTTGGCCATGAGGCGGGGGACATTGTTCTTAAAGAAGTTAGTCTAGTCTTGGAGAAATATACTAATAATAGGGGAATTGCTTGTCGTTATGGCGGTGAGGAGTTAATTTTGATTTTACCGGAAACCAGACTGGAGGAAACTTGGAAACACGCGGAACTTCTGCGCCAAGAGGTGAAAGATTTAGAGGTGTCTTATCAAAAATGTACTCTGGGACGTATTACGCTCTCTTTAGGTATCGCGGGTTTTCCTGAACATGGTCAAACCAGTAATCAGATTATTTTATTGGCTGACGCGGCTCTCTATCAGGCTAAATCTCAAGGGCGCGATCGCGTGGTTATTGCGGATGTTTAATGTCGGGACAATAGGGGTTTAATGAAGACAACAAATGCTAAATAAAATCAGACAATTAAGGGGTATATCCCAGGGCGATGCAGGAAGAACAATTATCCAAAGAACAACTCTTGATCGAGATTGCGAGACTCCGCCAAACAGTCGAAGTTCTCCAGCAGGAAAAAACGGATCTGGAAATATTGTTAGAAATGACTACCGAACACTCGGATTCCGTTGAAGCCGATTTGTATGCACAAACTTTGGAAGCTACCCAAAAGAGTGAAAAACGATTAAGACAATTTCTGGAAGCTTTGCCCGTGGGCATTGCTGTTTTGGATAGTAAGGGTGAAATGACTTACACTAATCAAAGAGCTCAGGAGTTACTGGGCAAAGGTTTTGTCCCTAATGCTTCCGCGGAAATTTTACCCGAAGTTTATCAAGCTTATTTGTCGGGTACGAATCAACTCTACCCTGTGGAAAAGCAACCTATTCTTCGTGCCCTTCAAGGTGAAATTAGTACGGTAGATGATATGGAAATTCATCACCACGATCGCGTGGTTCCTCTTGAAGTTTGGGGCACTCCTATTTTTGATGATGATGGTAAGATTTCTCACGCGATCGCGGCATTTCAAGACATTACTGAACGTAAACAGGCGGAAGCGGAACGTCAACATTTAATTGAAAAATTAACCCAAACGAAGGAAAGTTTAGAAAAATCTTTAGATATTGAATTCCAATTAACAGATGCCTATGGGCGATTTGTCCCCCATGAATTTCTCTTTTTCCTTGGCTATGAAAGTATTATTGATGTCAACTTAGGGGATCATGTCAGTCAACAAATGTCGGTGATGTTTGCTGATATTCGAGATTTTACCACCATCTCAGAACGGATGAATCCTGAAGATAATTTTAAATTTATTAATGCTTATTTGAGTCGTATGGAACCTTGTATTATTGAAAATAAGGGATTTGTTGATAAATATATTGGTGATGCCATTATGGCTCTATTTAATAATGCCAATGAAGCCATTAACGGGGGAATTGCTATGTTAAAAGCGTTAAAAGATTACAATGACTCCCGTCAAAAATTAGGATTTGAACCCATAAAAATAGGGATCGGTATTAATACAGGTACATTAATGTTAGGTACTGTAGGTGGTAATAATCACATGACAAGTACAGTGATCAGTGATGCCGTTAATTTAGCCTCTCGTCTGGAAGGATTAACCAAGGAGTATGGAGTCCCTTTATTAATTTCTCATCATACCTTTGAGGACTTAGCTAATCCTCAAAATTATCACATTCGTATGATTGATCAAGTACAAGTTAAAGGCAAATCAGAATTAGTAACAGTTTATGAAGTTTTTGATGCGGATGAAACAGAAATTTTAGACAAGAAACTTCAAACTTTGCCGAAATATGAAGAGGCGATGTTTTTATATCAGCAAAAGTCTTTTCGACAGGCGGCTCTTCTTTTTCAGGAGTGTCTTCTTCTTCATCCTTCCGATGAGGTGGCTAAAATTTATCTCGCTCGCTGTCGAAATTAATTAAGGAAGAAGGAAGAAGGAAGAAGCAAGAGGGAAGAAGCAAGAGGGAAGAAGCAAGCGGGAAGAAGCAAGAGGGAAGAAGGAAGCGGGAAGAAGCAAGAAGGAAGAAGGAAGAGGGTTAACGATTCGCCCATGTGCTGAATTGTTCTATAATAAAAAATTTGTATCTTGGGATGAAATAACAATGACAATTTTTCATGGGCTTTTCGGAAAACAGGTATTTCTTAAACATTCTCTTTGGCAATTTCTCGGTTTATTCTGTGTTTGCTGTTTGCTCATTATTAGTTGTGGACGTAGTACCTCTGTTAATTCCCCTAGTCTTAATAGCGATGCGAGTCGGGTTACTATCGGCACAACTTTAAAAATTCGTACTATTGATCCGGCTGATGCTTATGAAACTCTTTCGGCTCAGTTATTCTATAATTTGGGCGATCGCCTTTATGCTTATGAGTCGGGTTCTACTAAATTAATTCCCCAATTAGCGACGGCATTACCTAAAATTAGTGATGATGGTTTAACTTATACTATCCCTATTCGTCAAGGGGTAAGTTTCCATGATGGTACGCTTTTTAATGCCGCGGCTATGGTTTTTTCTTTGGAACGATTTATCAAAAATAGTGGTCGTCCTTCTTTTCTTTTAGGGGATCTGGTTGATTCTGTTAAAGCTACGGGTGACTATGAATTAACGATTAAATTAAAGAAACCTTTTGCCGCGTTTTCTTCTTTGTTGACATTCCCAAATTTATGTGCTATATCACCGAAGGTTTATGAAATTGGTGATGGTAAATTTAAACCGGATACTTTTGTGGGAACGGGACCCTATCAGTTAACAAAATATGGGAGTGATTCTCTCAAGTTGGATATTTTTGATAAGTATTGGGGACAAAAACCTGCTAATCCTGGGGTTAATTTACAATTATTATCCAGCCCTGTTAATTTGTTTAATTCTTTTCGTACAGGGGCGGTTGATGTGGCTTATTTATCCCTTGATCCTGAGCAAATTCGTAATTTGGAAAAGGGGGCTAAAGAGGAAAAATGGCAAACGATCGCGTCTCAGAGTAATACGGTAAGTTATATGGTTTTGAATCAGAAATCAAAACCCTTAGATCAGTTAGAAGTCCGACAGGCGATCGCGTTAATGATCGATCGTCCTTTAATGAATGAACGGGTATTATTAGGCCAAGCATTACCATTATATAGTCTCGTGCCTACTACGTTTTCGGAACTCTATCAACCTGTATTTAAAGACAAATATGGTGATGCTAATTTTGCCAAAGCTAAGGAACTTTTAACGAAAGCTGGATTTTCGCCAACAAATCCGGCAAAAGTGGAAATATGGTATCCGACAGGATCAGGCAAACGTGCCTTAGTCGCGCAATTATTAAAGGCACTCGCGAAGAGACATTTAGAGGGTTTATTACAAATAGAAATTCAAACCGTGGAATCGGCTACCCTTTATAAAGATATCGAAAAAGGGGTTTATCAGTCTGTATTAGTGGATTGGTACGCGGACTTTTTTGACGCGGATAATTACATTCAACCTTTCTTAGAATGTACAAAAGCTTCTGTGACTGGGGGATGTGAAAAGGGTGCAAGTCAAGGCCAAGGTTCGTTTTTTTATAGTGAAAAAGTGAATCAATTAATTGACAAAGAAAGACAGGAAATTAACCCGAAAAAGCGTCAAGAGATTTTTTCCCAATTACAAACAATATTAGCTGATGAAGTTCCCTATATTCCTTTATGGCAAGATCGGGATTATACTTTTAGCCAAAAGGCTGTTACTGGGGTGATTTTAGAACCGACTCAATCTTTCCTTTTTTCTCCTATTCGTAAACAATAATTATGGAGCGCGATCGCCTGTTTTTGCCGGGTTTAGATGAATTTATTTAACCGCAGATAAACGCAGATAAACACAGATATACGCGAAGCCTTCCCAAGGGTTCGACAGTTTTTTTGACTATAGCATTTCTCTATCGACTGAGACCGACAGAGAAATGCTATATTACGCGACACGACGTACTGGAGATTCACGATGTTTTTGCTGTAATTGTCTCATGTGATGAAACAATTTCCAACAGTATTCTTCGGGTAAACCACAAGTAATCGCGCCGCGTAAAACTACATTAAAATACCAATCATTAGGGGCTAATTCTTCCGGTAATTTATCAATTACTGAATAAGTCCGCACCTTGTGATAAATTTGTCCTCGACAAGATACTTTAATGGATTCTTGGTTATATCCTTTTTCTCGTTCGTCTAAAGGATCACTCAAATACCCCGGAAGTTGATATAAGACTCCTTCTACTGAGGCTTTGGGATCTTTGACTACATCTAATACCCCACATTGACGTAGGGAGGAATATCCGTAAAAGACTAAACGATATCCCTTCAGTGTTGCTGGCCCAATGACATAGGAATGAGTGTTTTCGCCCAGTGAGCGTTTTAAATCTACTGGACACATACAAGATCCATAGGCAAAATAGTAAAACATCGCTCTGATTGAATACTTAAAAACTCGGTTTTATTCGGATCAAACTATTCTTTAGCCTATAATCTACTATATCCCGACGTATTAACCGTATTTTTGAATACAATTTAGAAAGAAAAAGATTTTTTTATGTTTAACTTAGAGCAAATGAGGCTCCCAAGCAAGGGGAAAGGAGATGCCCTCCCCTTTTTTATTTGATTTTTCATTTTTCTGGGGGTTCTTCGCGTAAGAATGTACCCTTTTGATTGGTACGATAGACCCAAGATTGGCTACCGTCGGATAGGACTACGCGCCAGCCTTCGACAATGACTTGAGCACAAACTTCGTTAGTGCGAGGAATTCCTAAACACGCGTTGGGCCATTGTTGACGGTTAAAGGAGGTAATATTAATATTTTCGAGCTTATTTGCGGTTTGCTGCGCGACGACTTGGCGAATCTTGAGCGCGATCGATGGTGGTAGCACTTCTGACTCATTAATACTGACTAAACCCCATTCTTTACCTAAAGAGTTGAAACGAATCCCTGTATGCTCAGATTGGATGACATCTGCTTTCGCGATCGCCCGTTGGATCATAGTGGGATAAAATTCCATGATCAGAATTCCCGTTACGACTAAAGCTAACATAAAGGGACTCGGATTTTTTTCCGATAGCTTCCCCGAGCCCGTTCGGCGTTCGCGTAGCGATGCCTTCGGCATCAGCCGAGTGCCTGCGCACTCAGGGCATCGTGCTTGGCCCGTATTTCGGGGTTCTTGAGGATGTTTTTTCATAATTGAGCCTCGTGATTAAATCGTAACACCTCTCCTGAAAAAGAAGTGGGATATTAATGGGTACTAAAATAGCTACACTCATTGAGACGGAAATTCCCTACAATCAGGTTCCTTTTTTTGACATCTCGTCAGATATTAAATAGGAACGTCTTTTTTAGAATGAGGGGATGTGACATTTTTCAAATTGTCCACCCCATTGTGTCATGGGATTTTGCGATGGGCGAAAACCTTAATAATTAACTTATAATTTGGAGATACTGAAGATGGATATTTTGCTAGATAGTGGTAGTTCATTACAGCAACGGGACTATACCTTAATTATTGATCAAAGTGAAAGCATGGGAATTGTGGAAGCGGGAGGTAAAACTCGCTGGGAAATGATACAGGAGGCCACTCTCGCGTTAGCAACACAATGCGAACAATTTGACCCCGATGGACTAACTATTTATCTCTTTGCTAATCACTTTACTCGTTATGACAAGGTGACATCTACGATTGTTCCCAAGATATTTGAGGAAAACCAACCTTCGGGAAAAACCTATTTAACTGC
Source organism: Microcoleaceae cyanobacterium bin_387 (assembly GCA_037440985.1). Taxonomy (GTDB): domain Bacteria; phylum Cyanobacteriota; class Cyanobacteriia; order Cyanobacteriales; family Microcoleaceae; genus JBEDKD01. The sequence goes on along the minus strand of JBBITB010000023.1, from coordinate 11,516 downwards.
TGTGTTAAAAGACGCAACGGATAGTTATTTTATGCGTCGAGCCACGGGAACTTCTCAATTGAATGGGGAAACTATTATTGTGATAACTGCGGGGGAGGTGATGAGTCCCCAAGGTGTTAAAGATGTGATTATTAATGCCGCAAATCAATTACAACGTGATGAAGAAATGGCAATTTCTTTGATTCAAGTAGGTGATAATCCCCAAGTGACACAATTTTTCCGGGTTTTAGATAATGAATTGCAACAAGAGGGGGCAAAATTTGATATTTTCGATACCTTAACACTCACCAATATGGCGACAATATCTTTGACAGATTTACTGCTTAATGCTATTGTAGATTAAGGGGAATAGGTGGGTTGATTTTTTGCTGAAAATCTACGGATATCAACTAAAATTATCCGTGGGTTCCAACTTCCATGCCAAGGAAATCATCCATAGAGCTAAGAAATCAATAGAGCGCAGAAATCAATAATAGAATCCCGCACTACGTTCTCAAATTTCAGGGAGTTATGAAATTAAATTATCGTTTTTTCCAACCCGCAATCTCCTTTCTTAATACCCTCAATTACCCCAAAAAATTTATCCTAATTAGCTTAGTTTTTGCCCTACCATTAGTATTAATGATTTATGGAATTTTTGCTGATATTAATAGTCGCATTGCTTTTATCCAAAAAGAAATCTATGGGACTCAATACCTGCGACCTTTGCGAAAATTACGGGCTTCTCTTTCTCAAAGTGAATTATTAAATTATCGTTGTCCAAAAAACTTAGACTCCGATTACTATTTTCCTGAAATCAGAGTAAGAATTGAGGAAGATTTTAAAATATTGGCCCAAACCAATCGGAATCTCGGCTCTTTCCTTGATACGGACAAACTCTATGAAGAAATCTATGAAGATTGGCAAACTTTTAACAAGAATTGTCCTGACTGGAGTCCCGAAACTTATGATTATTTTTATCGTTATCTTCTCCTAGATGTTAATCACTTAAGTAGTTATATTGGTGATCGCTCTAATTTAATTTTAGATTCAGAATTAAATACTTATTATTTAGTTGATCTTTCTTTGAATAAACTACCCAAACTTCAACTTCTTTTATTGAAAATCAGATTGATTTTTGATAAAATTGATCGTCAAAAATTTATTGCTGAAGAAAAGAATGAGTTGATTTTTTTCTTAGGAGAATTAAAAGAAATGAATCAAGAATTGGCTCTGAAAATTTCAGAAAATTTTGCACAAGAAGATATTGTTACTAGGAAATTTATTGAAGAATTAAAACAGAGTAATAATCAAGTTAATGACTTTATCAAAGAAATCTATAATTTGAACTTTACCCAGGCCTTAATTCCCCTCTATATACATTTGCTAGAGCGCAATCGTAATATGAGTTTTGCGATTTGGGATCATGCTATTCATGAATTGGATATTTTACTACAAAAAAGAAGTGATTCTATCGAGGTTGAACGCATAATCATCACGGTGTTAATTTTAATTATTATTACGATCATTATTTATCTATTTATGGCTTTTTATATGGGGGTTATGCAAACGGTATCGGCTCTTGATGATGCTTCAAAAAAGATGGCAATGGGTAAAATGAATGATATTATTATTTTAGATAATAAAGATGAATTAGGACAAGTAGTACGCTCTTTTAATAATATCGCGATCGCGTTGATCCAAGCTAAGGATGAGATTATCCGATTAAATGAACAACTGAAATCTGAAAATGTACGCATGAGTGCGGAGTTAGATATCACGCGTAAACTTCAGTATATGTTATTACCAAAAGAGCCAGAACTTCAGGGATTTAAGGATTTAGAAATTGCGGGATTTATGGAATCAGCGAATGAAGTAGGAGGGGATTATTATGATGTTATTTATGGACAAAATTCGATTAAAATTGCCATTGGTGATGTCACGGGACATGGTTTAGAAAGTGGCGTTTTAATGATTATGGCACAAACCGCGGTGCGGACACTCCTTGCCAATGATGAAAAAGATCCAGTACAATTTTTATCGGCTTTAAATTATGCGATTTATCATAATTTAAACCGGATGAATATTGATAAAAATATGAGTTTAGCTATCCTAGATTATCATAATAAAAAATTGAGGATTACGGGTCAACATGAAACAGTTATTGTGATGCGTGCTTACGGTGAATTGGAATTAATTGACACTATTGATTTAGGTTTTCCCATCGGTATTGAAGAAAATATTAGTGCTTTTATTGGAGAAATTTCGGTGCAGTTAGATATCGGAGATGTCGTTGTATTATATACTGATGGCATTACGGAATCGGAAAATCATAATAAGGTTTTATATGGTATTGAGCGATTAATTGATGTCATTAAACAACAGTATCAGCAAACCGCGATCGCGATTTGTCAAGCTGTCATTGATGATGTGCGACGACATATTGGCACACACACTGTCTATGATGATATTACTTTGGTAGTCATCAAACAAAAATAAGCTGTAATTCCTGAAATTGTGGTATAACCAAATCACCGCAACTTTTGGAGCGATCGCGCTGATGTCTGTACCCGATATGAAAAGTTTACGCCTCATAACCCGTCCCAATTTACCTCTGCGTACTGTCTTAATTGTCCCCTTTGTGCTGCAAATTTTTGCCACGGTGGGGCTAACGGGATGGTTATCTTTTCGTAATAGTCAGTCTGCGGTGAATGATCTCGCGAGTCAATTGCGCTCGGAAGTCGCGTCTCGCATTCAGCAAAATATTAAGAATTATCTGGAAATCCCCCTAGCCATTAATCGCATGAATAGCAACGCGGTTAACTTAAATCAGTTAAATGTACAAGATATGGCGAGTGTGACTCGATATTTTTGGCATCAAAGAAATTTGTTTGATAGTGTTACTATGACATCGACTTTTGTGGGAAGCCCTGGGGGGGAATTTACCGGAATTGGTTTTCAAACTGATGGCTCTTGGAAAATTGGTCGATCGGGTAAAACGACTAAAGGAAATTTTCATGCTTATTCTCTTGATACTGAGGGAAATCCCGCGACTTTATTAACTCAGGGTAAGGCTTATGATCCTCGTAAACGTCCTTGGTATCAAGGCGCGATCGACGCGAGAAAACCCTATTGGAGTGATATTTATATTGATTTTAATGATCCTAAGTTAACGATTACTCTGAGTCAACCTGTTTATAGTCAAACGGGACAGTTAAACGCGGTGGTTGGTGTTGATTTTGTCCTGACACAAATTGGTGAGTTTTTACAATCTTTGAAAGTCGGTAAATCTGGTAAAACTTTTATTATGGAGCGTTCGGGTTTATTAGTGGCGACTTCTACTTCTCAACAAACTTATCAGCTTAATCAAAAAACGGTAAAGAGATTTAAAGCTGAAGATTTTGAGACTCCTTTGATTAAGGAAACTGCGGCTTATTTACATCAATATTTTGGTAATTTCACAAATATAAAAAAAAGTGAACAGTTGGATTTTTTGATCGGACACGATCGCGTGTTTTTACAAGTCCTTCCTTTTTCGGATGGGAATGGTTTAGATTGGTTAATTGTTGTAGTAGTGCCAGAAAAGGATTTCATGGAGCAAATTGACTCCAATACTCGCATCACAATTCTATTATGTGTCGCGGCTTTAATTATCGCGATCGTTATTGGCATTCTTACCGCGCAATTAATCGCGATTCCCATTTTTCAATTGAATAAATCAGCCCACGCGATCGCGTCGGGACAATTCGAGCAAAAAGTCAATAATAAAAACATTAAAGAATTAAATCTATTATCTCAATCCTTTAATCAAATGGCGCAACAATTACAAGCCTATTTCACTGACTTAGAAATGAAAAATGCTGAGTTAAAACGTCTCGATAAACTCAAAGATCAATTCTTAGCTAATACCTCCCACGAACTTCGCACACCCTTAAATGGCATAATTGGGATTGCCGAATCCTTAATAGATGGAGTTACGGGAAAACTCCCCCAAACTACCATTTCTAACTTAGCCATGATCGTATCGAGTGGGCGACGTTTATCAAATTTAGTCAATGACATTCTTGACTTTTCCCAACTGCGACAAAAACATATTGAATTGCAACTAAAACCCCTGGCAATGCGAGAAATAGTCGAAGTCGTGCTTACCATCAGTCGCACCACTCTCGGCAAAAAGAAATTAGAGTTAATTAATCGTATATCCCCAGAGTTACCCCCCGTTTATGCCGATGAAAACAGAGTGCAACAAATTTTATATAATCTCATTGGGAATGGGATAAAATTTACTGAAAAAGGGAAAATCGAAATCACCGCGGAAATCATAGATGATGAAAATAATAATACAGAAGCGCAAGATATTCACTATTCTACCTATTTAGCTATTTCTGTTATTGATACAGGAATAGGCATTCCTCAAGATAAATTTGACCGAATATTTGAATCATTTGAACAAGCTGATGGCTCCACGGCTAGAGAATACGGAGGCACAGGATTAGGGTTAACTGTCACTAAACAATTAGTCGAATTACATCGCGGTAAAATCATCGTAAAATCTACCGAAGGTGTCGGCTCAACCTTTACCTTTACTTTACCGATTTCTGAGGGATTAGCGGAAAGTAAAATGGATCAATCTTTCTCCCTTAGTCATCAACCTTTAATTCTTTCCGAAGATATTGGTGAAATGGCCTTAGATGAGTCTTGGATTTTACCAAATGATCCGGAAAATCAGAACTTAACAATTTTAATTGTCGATGATGAACCGATTAATTTGCAAGTAATTTCTAATCATCTTTATTTGCAAAATTATCATGTGATTCAAGCGGGAAATGGTTTAGAAGCTTTAGCAATGTTGGAAAATGAAGTTAAACCGGATCTGATTTTATTAGATATCATGATGCCTCGGATGACGGGTTATGAAGTCTGTCAAAAAATCCGTGAAAAGTATCATCTTGATGAATTACCCATTTTGATGTTAACTGCCAAAAATCAGGTACAAGATTTAGTGGTGGGTTTAGGAGTAGGGGCTAATGATTATTTAACTAAACCTATTTCTAAACCCGAACTTTTAGCCAGAATAAAAACGCAAATTCAATTATGTAATTTAGAAAGTTTACGAACTTTATCGGAAAGCTATCGAGAAAAAGTAAATGAATTAGAAAGAACATTGTTAGAATTACAACGCACTCAGGCTCAACTTATTCACTCCGAAAAAATGTCGAGTTTAGGGCAGTTAGTCGCGGGTGTTGCCCATGAAATAAACAATCCGATTACGTTTATTGATGGTAATTTAATTCACGCGAGAAATTATACTGAATATCTCTTAAATATTTTAGATTCATATCATAATTATTCCGATTCTCACCAAATAGAAATTCCTGAAGATATTGATCTCGATGAAATAGAATATATTAAGGAAGATTTACCTCAATTAATTTCATCTATGCAGAATGGAGCGGATCGCATTAGTCAAATTGTCCAAGCATTGCGTAATTTTTCCCGACTGGATGAATCCGATTTTAAACGAGTAGATATTCACGGTGGCATTGATAGTACCTTATTAATTTTAACTAATTCACTGGAAAAAATTACCGTGATCAAGGATTATGGTCAATTAGCGAAAGTAAAATGTTATCCTGCGGAATTAAATCAGGTATTTATGAATATTATTACTAATGGGATTGATGCTTTAGCTCTGCATCCGACAACGGAGACACCTACCCTAAAAATTTGTACAAAAATGAGAGACAGTAAGAAAGTTGAAATTAGAATAATAGATAATGGTCAAGGTATTCCCCCAGAAATAACAGATAAGATATTTGACCCATTTTTTACGACAAAACCTGTCGGTAAGGGTACTGGATTAGGATTATCTATGAGTTATCAAATTATTGTTCAGAAACATCGGGGCACCTTGGAATGTATTTCAAGGTTAGGACATGGAGCTGAATTTGTGATTACAATTCCTGTGGAATAATATCGTATTTTGATATCGGTAAGGGGCGGGTTTATTAGCTGCTGAACCCGCCCCTAGGATGGGGGAAAAATATCACCCGATGATGATATTAAAGAGTCGGAGTCGCGGATCTTATTGGTGGTACAGATGAACCATAACGGACACGACAACCAAGATTAAAAACACTTGCGCTACATTCTAAGGGCACAATTTGATTATCCGACATGGCACTACAACTGATATAATGATCGTCGTTTGTATCCTTGAGCATACACTCAATTGGTCGATAACCAGCTCTCGCAGCCCAAGTTTTCATTCCTTGAACGGCTACCAGATGAGGCCAGAAAAAAATCAGGAGACCCAATGCTGCAATGCTTACAGCAACTAATCCCAGTTTTACCTTCCAATTGCTGAGGATCGTTCCTATTTTAGTTTTAATGGATTCGAGGGGGGAAGGGGATAATTGTGTTGGTTCTTGTTGAGTTTCCGACATACCATTTCTCCTGAATCTTAATTTAAAACTTATTATACATCATAAATAACTAACTACTGATCGCGCTCTAGCCAACTCTTAGCCCATAGGTTCGCCCTCCTATAAAATTTGATGGTAAGTTGATTACTATTATGACAATTTTATAGAGTTAGGAAGGGAAATTAAATAATGTGACTATTGGGTTAATCAGGGAACCTTTGAGAGCAAATGCAGGAAAAATTCCTGCACTAATTGATTAATTTTTCATTCCTTAGATACAACATTCTAGCATTCTTTTCATTAAACAAGAATGTAAGACAAATACTCGCCGTCCTGAAATACGATTTTCCTGCATAATCCAGGTCAATTCATTAATTTCTAATAGTCCAGTTAAGAGGGGGAGATGACCTCTGGGGGCTTGGAGATTAAAAATAAGATCAGAATAGTCTAACCACCCGGTATCATCTAATTGATAAGATGAACTATTTAAATTAATCAGATTGGGGCGATGCCAACCGACGCGATCACCAAAACGCAGGGTCATTTTTTCATCATACTTGCCCGTGCCTCCTAAAATTTTATAAATTTCTTTTTGAACACTAAAGCCAAAATGTCCCTGACTATATGTTACCCATAATTTATCAATGGTGCGTAAATCTTCACAGGGAATATTACTGATATCTTCTAATCTTAACCATCCTTCTTTTTCTCGATTGGCAATGATGAGAGTCATTCGAGCTGTTTCTTTATCTGCTTCTTGCCATTTTCCTGCGGCTAAAAGTTTTTCTAAGGGACGATAATTAACCCCTATTGCAGAGGGCAATGGTGCATAGGGAATGAGCTTTTTTTTCCCACTTTCTTTGGCCATTGCCCAGAGTAAATCCCAGGCAATTCTTTGGACAAATCCTTTTTCTGTTGTCAGGACTTCCAGCAGAAAAATTACGCCTTCTTCTCCATATTTAAGGGATTCTTTTAATGCTTTTAGTTGCACTGATTTATTATCATGTTTTAATCGTTTTTTTAATCCAGAAATTCCACCTAAAACTGCACTATTAAGGGGGAAATTCTTACCCCCTATGACAACATCATAGGGGCGAGGATCATTTGGGTTGCTGATCATAATCTTGGCTTAAGCTAAATGGGTAAGTTTTATAAGAAATTTATCATGTTTAGTCACCCTCGCGAGGGCTAATCTATTTTGATTCTAACAAAATCTGACCCGGATGAGATTAATGCGCGATCGTGTTTAATGGAAAATTTTCAGGTCCAAAATCAACAGAAAAGCTAGTTTGGGGGTGAGTCCCCTCCTGGTGTGCAGGAAGGGTAATGATCAGACAAGTTTGATTCCTTCTGGGGAGATGATTCCCTCAAACTGAATCAAATTTGGCTTAATATAGAAAAATAAGGTTACTCTAAAAGCAATTTTTAGGGTGAAAAATTGATTGATTTTCAAGGGAGACTACAATGGTGTCGCAATTACCTGATCCTCAGTTGTTAACAAAAGCCGAAGCAATGGTGACTCAGTTTGAACAATCAAAAGTCCCCGGAATTTGGCCGGGTTTGCAAAAACAACAAGTGATTCAAGAAATGCGATCGCGTCTTGATGATCCATTACAAGTGAATCAAGGACGACAACCTTTTTGCGGGCCTGCTTCGATTTTATTTCAATTAATTCGACATAATCCTAGTTATTATGTCGAAATTTGTCAAAATCTTTTTCTGATCGGTGGTTTTCATACCCAATTTAGTCGTTGGGTTTCGGCTTCGGATAAGTTGCGCTCACATACGGGTGATGTACAAATGCCCCAAGGAGATTGGATGGTATTATCCACTTGGAGAAATGCCGAAAATCTGATTTTTCCAGTCGATCCGACAGCACCGGATGTGATTCGTAATATTAGTGGGATGACGAAATCTTGGGAAATGGTAGGATGGGTACGCGAAGTTTTAGGCTATCGTAAAGCTGAGTATCATCATGCCTATTTTACGGGAGATTTAGAAGCTTTACAAAAAGCGAATGATGCTATTAAATCCGGTGGAGTCGCCTTTGCTTTAATTAATGCTGATGGGATGTTAAGTGAGAAAAAACCTCTGGTTTCTTTTCCGAATCATTGGGTAACAATTTTAGGTAATATTGTGATTCAACCCGGACAAAAGGAAAAACAAGTTAGTTTTGATATTTACACTTGGGCTCGACAAATGCACGTTTCTTTAGGTGAGAGTGATTTTAAAAAGCATCTTTGGGGTATTGTTACGGGGGTTTGAAAACATAATTATGAAGGAAGAAGGTTAACAGTTGACAGTTGACAGTTGACAGTTGACAATTATCAATTATCAATTATCAATTGCCCAATCCCCATCTCGCCAGTCCCCATTCCCCAGTCCCCAGTCCCCAGTCCCCAGTCCCCAGTACCACGCCGCGCTAGGGTTCGCGGAGGCTTATATATCTATGGAATGGCGCAAACCTCTATCAAACCCGAAATCTGGAAAAAAAATTAAGGTAAATGTGACGACCTGTACCAAAACAGCTATAATAGACGATTGGGCAGAATTTAGCAAAAAATTTTGCCATTCTAATCGTTATAACGTAAATTCATAAAGTGAGGGGACATAATGACCCAAGTTGTCATTGGGGAAAATGAAGGGATTGAGTCAGCCCTGCGTCGGTTTAAACGTCAAGTTTCTAAAGCGGGTATTATTCCTGATGTAAGGAAGCATCTCCATTTTGAAACGCCTCTGGAAAAGCGCAAGCGCAAGGCGATCGCGAGACGGACAAAACGCCGTTTCCAGCGCTCTAACTAAACCAATGGTTTTATCGGGTAGTAAGGACGGTTGTCCTTACTATTAATTTTTCACAGGTTTGACTCGGGACTTCGAGAGCATATTCGATCTAATATCTCCGTTTAGGAGCGTTTAGGAGCAGTTTCATTAATCACCTAACAAGTTCTAAAGAAGTTTCAACTTGAGAATATTGCGCCGATATTGGCAATGGAGCAGGCGAATAAGCTTCAACATCCATCATTTTTTTAATTCTTTCAAAAATCAAAACTTCTGCCTCATCCTGATCCGTTAACTTATCATAAAAATAAGGATCAGAAAACCATTCCTCAAAAGAAAATTCTAATAACCCATTGGCTGATAAATGCAATCGCCAATACTGAGACATTCTACTATCAACAACTTCAAACAAAGGCGCAGGATTTTGCATGGGATAATAGGTGTAACTATCATCACAGATATAGTACCAGAGATTACCCTCAAATGTATAAAACGCATAAACAACATATTCCTTACCGATGGTTAAAGGAAAATCTGTTTCTGGCGTGTAATAAAACTCCGGTTTGAGATAACTTTCTGGGAGTCTATTTCCTCTATTCGTAATGCAACGAATTATCATCAGTTTCCTCCCTTGAGATTTTGGGGTGATTTTTGGGGATAAGTACGCTTAAATTTAAACTCAACAGTTTTACCTGTCTTATTATTTCTAAACCAATGGATTTCAACAACTGCTCCATCAATAATTACAGTCTGGGTACTAGCCATTTTCGCCCAATCTCCGGGTTCACCACCATAAACAGCAACCAGTCTGGGAGCATCTCCCAAAGGTTTTTGAACACCTCCTAAAATTCGTTTACCAAGACTGGCTTTAGCATCTTGCAAAAGCAGTTTTTCTGGCAAATTTTTGGGTTATTCATCGGGGATTGCACCTCGAGTCACAGTATATCATCCTTTACGTCTTTATGTCAATCTGTCCCTGAGTAACTTTTTAGACAATTTCAAATTCCCACCCATGACTACGACGAAAATTATGGGTAAAATGATCGACAATATTGGTATCACTCAATTCCAGATTATAAAAATCAATAAAATCATCATCAAAATGAGGCCCTGCGTGCCAAGTTCCTACTTCTAATTTCACAAAGCAATTCCCCGGAATTTTCAACGCGATTAAGTCTTCTAAGGAGGGTTCATTTCCTTGAGAAGGAGGGGCCAGCGCGATTAACCAACTTTTGCCTTCTAATGCTCCTAAACATTGAGTACATTTGACATGACGCGTAATACAGTGAAATTTGCGTCCTTGTTGCTTTAAACGCATAATATAAAATCGTGGAATCCCATTATTTAATAGTAATTTTGCATCTTCGTTATCGAAAATTTTATCATCTTTTGATGGAAAAATCACCTGCCCATAGGGTGCAATTTTTTCTGGTGTTACCCATTCTGCTTTTAGTTGTTTAAGAGTAATAATTTTACTCACAGTCTTATCCTTATGATGATTTATGATTACGGTATATGTGAGAGTTTATCATAAAATTAACCCATTAATCAACCCGGTTTCTATGCTTTAAGACAATTTGCCATAATCACAAAATTGTCAGGATAAGAAACTGGGTTATTTTTTCTCAAGGGTTGAGAAAGTTAATGCTTAAGTCGATTGATACTGAAAACCATTCGCTTCCGCATAACGATTTAAGAATCGCATGACTCGTTCAAACGCGGATTCTGTTTCTACTTCAAAGAAACATTCGACTCGCGATAAGCTCTCATCTTCAGTAAAGAAAAATTTTACACCATTGGGTGTCACTTGAATATCCCCTTCGTCGTCTCGTAATAAAATTTTATTGATTTGCTTTCTGTAAGCACGGAGACGTTCGATCGCGTGGAGATGTTTAAAGATTAAAACTACAGTTTTTATCGCGGAATCCCGACGTTTGCGTAAGCTTACTCCGCTAATTTCTTCGTCAAGTCCGTCGATAAACTGGACTGAAATTGTCATAAATCACCGTCCTTTTGACGTTGTGATTCATTATAACATTTTTGGGGATCGCTCTTACCTTATTGTAACAATTCTTAAGGAATAAAGTTATGTTAGGTTATAGGTGCAAAAGGGAAACCAAAAACTTAACACCTCATTCCTAACACATGGGTGGGATTAGGCGCGATCGTGTTTCAAGCGTTGCACCTCCTCTAAACTTAATCCCGTCGTTTTACTAATGCTTTCTTCATTTAAAACATCCAACAACCGTTTAGCAATTTCCACCGCATTATCTTTGACTGCTTTTTTGATAGCATTACGCTGATCGTGGATATAAATTTCTCGTCTTTCCAAAT
>JBBITB010000022.1:60235-68026 GCA_037440985.1 Microcoleaceae cyanobacterium bin_387 | reverse complement strand
TCACAGCCAATCGCTTTTACTTTGAACGATTTAACGGTAGAATGACGCAGCCCTGCTTCCCAAGGGGGGGACAAAGTCCCCCTTCGATCGGGGGATTTAGGGGGATCAAGATGTACTGCATAGCAGAGGAAACTGCTGTAATATTCTGATTGGGTTTAACTTTGTTCAACCCAACCTACTAGAAAACACTTCTGGTATAGAATTACAGTGCCATAAGTTTTTCTGCTTGATGCTCTAAAAGGGGAAAACGAGCCTTAATAACTGTCAAAGATTTTCCTAATGTTGCTGCATCAAGATAAATATCGGATGGTGTTTGTCGTTCCTTCAAATCAGCTAAGATATTCAAGATATGAAGGGCTAAATTTTCATCAGCATCGGCTGATAAATTCAATAAAATATTAAGGGCATCTTTGTCACCTAGCCAATATTTTGCTCCTAATAATTCCGCTTTTACTGTCAGAGATATTTCTGATTTTATATAGCTTTCCAGTGTGGGTAATAACTGACAATTTCCTAAAATGCCTATGGCATTAGCCGCATAACATCTTACGGCTTCATCCTCATTAATATCAAGGAGTGAAAGTTCAAGAGTTTCGATCGCGTCAACGTCTCCTAATTCCCCAAGGACTTCAGCCGCAGAAGCCCGAACTAATGGGGAAACATCATTTCTAAGTAAATTTTTGAGAGAATGAAGGGCACGGGTATCATGTAGTAAACCTAATGCTTCAATAGCTTCACTTCTCACTAATTCTTCCGAGTCATTGAGTAAATTAATTAAGGCATTCCCCACAGTTTCTTTTTCATTAATTCCCAGATAACCTAACGCATAAGCAGCATTAGCACGAAGGCTAGAATCGGGAGATTTTAACAAGGGTATAATCTGGGTAACTACACTATAAAAATTACAAATGCTGGTAGCGGCACCCTGGTTAATAAGTTGATATGCTTCTTCTAAAATACCTGTATCTGCCACATTACCTTCTGATGTCATAGTTTATGCTTATAAAATAAACAACATACATTTAATAAAGATCTCAGTAGAGAGAACTTTTGTGACTAATACTTAGATATCATTTTAACATAGGTACAAGAGACATCTTCTAAAATTAGCAAACTCTTGAGGGGAGCGGTTTTTGCCTGTCTACTACCTGTCACACAGCCAAAAACTAACCAAGGGATAGGGGTTTGAGGATTAAGCAACTAAAGTATGTCCGTTTGAGCAATTCTCTTAATTCATTAGTTCCTCTTGGTTTTTGGTAGTGGTAAATAGTTTTGAGGGTAAACTTGTATTTTATCATCCCGCGATCGTGACTCTATTTCTATTGGGCAGATATGTCTATAGCATTTTTAAATGAGATGTAAATGCAGGGATCACAGCCCGTCACAGGCAAGATGCCTGTGCCACAAGTTTTACTTCTGAAAGATCAAGACTATAATAGATTTAAAATTAGGTTGTTAACTCCAACAGCCTGTCGCGCTTATGCAGTCCAACCCCAAACTAATATTTTCGGCTTGGGTTATTATCTCAGAAGCGGATATATACCTTCACCTAGACTAAAAAAGCAGATTTCACTATGAAAAATAAAGTATTGATTATTGGGGGACGGGGACGCATCGGCAACTGTGTCGCCCAAGATTTAGCGACTTTTACTGATGCTATTATTACGATTACCGGTAGGACTTCTCAAGGAGAAACTGCTCACAACTCTGGATTCAATTTTGATTTTTTACCTTTAGATTTGGCTGATAAAGATGCACTGAAAAAAGCAGTTTCGGCTTCTGATTTAGTAATCTTTTGTGCTGGTCCCTTTCTTTATCGAGATACCAGTGTTTTGCAAGCTTGTATCGAAGCAGGGGTAAATTATCTTGATGTTAGTGATAGTTCGCCTTTTACTCGTGAGATTTTAACCTGTCGAGAAGATGCACAAAACGCGGGTATTACCGCGATTATTAATTCGGGTATTTTCCCCGGAATTTCTAATAGTATGGTGCGTCAAGGGGTGGAAGCTTTAGATGAAGCCGATCGCGTTCATTTAAGTTATGTCGTAGGGGGTTCAGGGGGAGCGGGAGTAACGGTAATGCGAACGACTTTTTTAGGATTACAAAAGCCTTTTGATGTTTGGCTCAATGGGAAATGGGAAACTGTCAATCCTTATGAAGAGCGCGAGTCAATCGTCTTTCCCGAACCCTATGGCAAAACGGGGGTTTATTGGTTCGATATGCCAGAAGCCTTTACATTACCAGAATCATTTCCCGTGAAAACAGTCATCACAAAATTTGGGACGATTCCCGATTTTTATAACTTTTTAACTTGGACGGTTGCCCGTTGGTGGCCACCATTTGTCTTAAAAAATCCAGGGGTTATTGAATTTTTATCCTATGTCAGTTTTGCCATGACTCGTGTCACTGATTCCTTCAGTGGTATTGGTGTCGCAGTGCGCTCCGAAGTTACCGGAAAAAAAGACGGTAAACTAGCGAAATGCTGCACAACAATGGTACATCCAAATACCGCGATCGTGGCAGGAATAGGCACAGGAATGATCGCGCAATTAATGTTAGAAGGAAAATTAGATAAACCCGGAGTTTGGCCCGTTGAACAAATCTTACCCACGGACTTATTTCAAACAGTAATGGCAAGTCGTAACATCATCATTAATCAAGATTTGTTAATCGGGAATGGGTAATGGGGAATGGGTAATTGGTAATGGGTAATTGTCAACTGTCAACTGTCAACTGTCAACTGTCAACTGTTAACCTTCTTCCTTATTCCTTCTGTATTATTTAGTATGTTGTTGCACTTGGGCGGGTGGTACACCTAAAAGTCCAAAATGTTTCATCACCGCGAGCACTCCAACAGATAAAAATCCCCCAATCACTAAACCAATGACGATCAGCGTAATGTAAACTTTCTTAACAACTTCTATTGTCTTGCTGTCATACTTGGGAGAGCCATTATTATCGGATTCAAGAAGACGCGGATCAATATTAGGAAGATTGACATTCGCGAGGGGGTGAGGCGAAGATGATTTTCCATTTAGGGGATTAGGGGGCTGGTTAGGGAATTGGTTCATGGTTATATCTCGATAATTCTCGCGCTTAAGCCCATCCTATCAAATTTTTCCTAAAAGGGTATTCTTGCCAAAACGCGATCGCGCTTTTCCGTGAGTAGTGCGCGCCTCCTCGCGCGCGTGCTACAGGCTCCCCTGTGCGTACTTCGTTTCGTATCATCATTTTTCGCAAAGAAACCGGGCTTCTCTCAAGGATACTGTGACACCCCTCACACGATCCCCAGAGATACCTCACAAAAAAAACTGGGAAAAATCACAGAATTACTATCTCATACGTCACTTTTTAAACTTAGCAAAGGAGCCACTATATATATATCGAGTTCCAGCTAAGTTTTATGTTAACCCTCAATCTTCTCCCAGGTGCAATTAACGAACTACTCGTCTCTGTTGGCAAGACTGGATACCTCACAAAATTAGATCGTTATGGCTTAATGGCTGCTATTCTTGATGAATCTCTTGATCCAGAAGAACGCTCTTCAATCGACCGTTTACTCCGTTTAGTCCGCCGAGGTCTGATTAAAGTTTTAGAGAACTAATCAACAGCTTATCACAAAATATTATCCTCTCAGAACTCGAATTAAATTTTTTTAGTTGCTTCAACGATAAACAGCGCGATCGCGCTGTTTTTTATTGGGTATCTCACCCCCCATCCCCCTCTTTTCTCCACCCCTCCAGTCAAGAGTCATTGGGATTATACAGCAGTTCCCGCTGTTATGAAACACGGTAGGGACACGGCATTGCCGTGTCCCTACGAGGATTGAACGATAAGTGGGTGTACCTCATAACATCGGTTTTTGCTGTAAATTTTCCCAAGGGAATGATCGGCATTAATTTCTATCACTAAATTGACATTTTCCCCCTTTTCAATTAACGGTTTAATAAATAATTCAGGATGTAACGCTTTCCAGAAATATTCGACAAATTGATTAATTTCTCCATCTGTCATCCCTGATTTTCCCTTTGCAATCATTTCTTGTTCCGCGTGTTGTCGCCATTTTTTCGATAATTGATAATCAATGGGATCTAAGATAATTAACTGATCTAATCTTTGCCAAAGCGGTAAATATTCCCCTAATTTTTCATTCATATCCAGGGCAAATTGCCGATCGCGCTCTGTGATAATAGGATAAGGTGCATCGGAAAACCTACAGGGATCAATGGGTTTAACACCGACAAACCATCCTTCAAATAAGACAATATCCGCCTCAGACACCATTTCAGGAGAAACGCGATCGCCCGCACCATTCCACAGAGACTTATCAAATCGAGGAATGGCTATTGGTTGAGGATTATTAGGTAAATCACGCAACGAATCTAAAACATTAATCCCTAATTCAATATCATGGGTCCCCGGTGGACCCCGCCAAATTAAACGGGGATCAGTTATTTGTAATTCTTGACGTTCTAAATAAGTCTTATATAAATCATCCAAAGAAAGACTAATTAAGGAAGAATTTGCTTTCGCTAAAATCAATTTTAAAACCTGTCCTAGAGTTGTTTTTCCCGTACCTTGTCCCCCTAAAATACCTTGAATAAGTGGACGATTTAACTTCTGAGATTCCCCAATTAATTCTAGGGATAATGGCAACCATAAACGCCATAAATTGACAAAAAATTGAGGATGAGTCGATAAAGACAGTTGATTGATATCAGGAAAAAGAGATAAAAATAACTCCCCTCTCTCCTTGAGCCTATTTCTCAACTGACTAACCTCGATACTCCAGAGAGAAAAAAATTGTTTTTCTTCTATTTCCAGTTTTGCTAAATCATCTAAAATAGCATCGGAAATTTTCCTAATAGATATTAAATTATTTAATACTTCAGAGATTGATGACATTAGTAAAAAACTCCCTAAGAACCTAATTTCAAAGCTTCCACGAACAGATTATAAACCAAACCGATTTTAAACGAGTTGATCAATTGTCGCAAAAAAGAGCCACTTATCGCCGGAGTTGATCCATAAACTAAACCGTTAACGACTTCTGTAACAACAACTAAGAAAAAAGCCACAACTACATCTAAATTAGCTCTTTGTCCCGCGGTAGTCGAAATCACCGTCCCCACAAAATTTCCCAAGAGTAAACTTATCACCAATAGAGAGATACGCCGCCAAGGATTTCCTAACCATTGGCGGACTTGAAAGCCGATCGCGTCAAATAATCGATTCAGACGGGTATTCTGCATAAAGGAAAGAAGAAGGAAGTGGGAAGAAAGTTCACAATTATTAATTGTTAATTATCAATTATTAATTCGCCAGTCCCCAAAGCCCAATCCCCAAGGCCCAATCCCCAATGAAGAAGGAAGTGGGAAGTGGGTTATCGGTGGTAGGTGAAAAAGTGAACTTTCAAACGTAACACCTCTTCGGGCTCGAAATTAACACCTAACACCTAAGAGGTTTTTCTTAGTCTGCCGTGATCCCAGCACTTAACCTCTAGTAAAGGTGAAAAAAATCAATAAATGATCACATTAATTTACTAAAATAAAGGTAAATTAAAACAGCCATAACTAACTGAAGAGGTCAACACTTCTTCTCTAAAGAGAAAATTATGAAACTCAACAATCAGGGGACTGTAGTTATAAACGGACTGATCTTTTTTATCGGCATGAGTGTAGGATGGGTGCAGTTTGCCTTCTGGAATCCAGGGCTGGGACTAAAATCTTCATCCCCTGATATTTCCTTTAGTAGGGAAAACACCACGGATTTACCAATGCCCCCAGAGATGATGAAATCTGGAGGAAGTCAGATCGCACTATTGCCAACTTTATCCGCACAACCCTCTATTAAAATAAATCCTGTTTCGGGTGTTACACCTCAACCCATCGAAACCCCTATAGAAATTGCCAATAAAGGAGATTTAAAGAGCAATTTTAAGACTAAAGGGGGATTTCGTGTTAGTAATCTGAGCCAGCATCCCATTCGATTAGCTTTGTTATCACGAAAATCAGATAAAACTCCGACTCTGGAGAAAAGGCCAGCCCATTGGGATTTTGCACCCAGGGAAGGGAGTCACAATGGTTTGCGTTTATCTTTGCCCGATCGCGATTTACAGTTAAAACCCGGAGATATTCTGGTGGGGTTTGCCCAAGATGGCTCACGACGTTACTGGGGCCCATATATTGTCGGCGATACAGAGATTCCCTTCTGGAATGGCAAAACCTCCGAATGGCAATTGATCATCGAACCTTAACCCAGTTATTGCTAAAAATACTCAATTTGGGAGTAAAATAACTAAAGGTATTTGGTCTAATAATCCACAAAAGGGTTCATTAGACCAAAGAAAATCAACAAAATTCACAAAAGTTTAATGAAGTTGGGGTTAGAGCGATCGCTCGTTTTTTGCAGCAAATCTATCGAAAGGTGGAACAGGCATCTTGCCTGTTTTCCTGTTTTAGCTTGGGTAATTTCTTTCCTCTGGTTAGGATTAATCTGTGGCGTAGCATTTATTTGGCATTTGGGAACAACGGGTTTAGTCGATGAAACTGAACCCTTATTTGCTGAAGCTTCTCGTCAGATGACTGTGACAGGAGATTTGATTACTCCTTATTTTAATAATCAAACTCGCTTCGATAAACCGCCTTTAGTTTATTGGCTAATGGCGATGAGCTATCGTATTTTTGGTGTCAATTCTTGGAGTGTTCGTTTGCCCTCCGCGTTGGCTGGTATCGCGCTTACTTGTCTCGCTTTCTACACCCTCTGGCAATATCAAGAAAGAAATAAGGAAGAAGGAATAAGGAATAAGGAAGAAGGAGAAGGTAAGAGGGAAGAAGACATCTCTCTATCTCCACCTTTACCTTTTTCTCTACCTTGGTTAGGCTCCGCATTAATCGCGTTAAATCCAGAAACAATCGCTTGGGGACGCACAGGTGTCTCTGATATGCTACTCACGGGCTGTATGTGTTGTGCCCTTCTCTCTTTCTTTCTCGGATACGCGTCATCTCAGGAAAACACACCCGACAATATCAATAATAATGAAACTCCGACAACTTCTATTATTAATTGGGCTTCATCCCTTTTCCAATACTCTTCCCCTTGGTATTTAGCCTTTTATCTATTAGTCGGGTTAGCTATTTTAACCAAAGGTCCCGTTGGTTTAGTCTTACCTCTCTTAATTATTGGTAGTTTCACTATCTATCTCGGTAATTGGCGAGAAGTTACACGCTCTATGCAACCATTGAAGGGATTATTATTAATTTTAATCATCACGCTTCCTTGGTATATTCTTGTTACCGCGGCCAATGGTGACGCGTTTATTAACAGCTTTTTTGGCTATCATAATATTGAACGCTTTACCCAAGTTGTTAATCGTCATTGGGCTCCTTGGTATTTTTATTTCGTAGTTGTCTTAATTGGCTTTGCCCCTTGGTCCGTTTATTTACCCATCGCGATCGCGAATTTACAAGTCTGGAAACGCACCTATTGGCGGCGTAAAAGTCCTTGGGAGCAGTTATCTCTATTTGCCTTCTTTTGGTTTATTAGCATTTTCCTCTTTTTTACGATCGCGGTGACAAAACTCCCTAGTTATGTCCTCCCCTTAATGCCAGCATCCGCCCTCCTCCTCTCCATTTTCTGGATACAAGAAGAAGGAAGAAGGAAGAAGGAAGAAGGAATCAACGAAGAAGGAATCAGGAATAAGGAAGAAGAAAACTTCCCTCTTTCACCAATCCCCAATCCCCAATCCCCAATCTCCAATCCCCAATCCCCAATCCCCAATCTCCAATCCCC
>JBBITB010000022.1:0-60219 GCA_037440985.1 Microcoleaceae cyanobacterium bin_387 | reverse complement strand
CCCCTCTCACCAATCCCCAATTCCCCAATCCCCGCTCACCAATCGCCAATCGCCAATCACCCATCACCACTGCCCTGATCGTTTCGATTCTGTTTAATATAGTTGTCAGCATCGGTATCGCGTTCGTCATGTTATATGGGGCAAATTGGATCAACGATCCCACCATGCCCAATTTTGCCCAAAATCTGGAAAAATCCGGTATCTTAACTTGGGGAGCCAGCATTTGGGGCTTAAACGTGATCGCGATAACCCTATTACTCTGGAAACAACAACCCCAGGGGATATTATGGATAAACTTGATCAGCTTAATCGCCTTTCTGATTTTCTCCATAACACCCGCGTCTATCCAGGTTGATCAACAGCGACAACTACCCCTGCGACAACTAGCTCAATTAGCAACTCAAGTCAAAGTCCCTGGGGAAGAAGTCATAATGATTGGTTTTGCTAAACCCAGTGTGGTATTTTATAGCCAAGCCCCTGTTGTTTATATGAAAAAATTGGAGGAAGCTGTCAATTACATCCAAAAACAAAAATCTCAATCCCCTCCCACCATTCTTATTTTATCGCAACTCGATAAATTAGAAGAGGCAAAATTGCAACCCCAGCAGTACCAATTATTAGGGAACGCGGGAGTTTATCATTTAATTCGAGTCCCTAAATAATTCAACCCCTCTCAGGGTTAATATTCAGGTAGAATCCGCAGTTATCTCTAATAGTAATTCAAACAAACGAGAACCAAACCCCTCGGTAAAAACCAGGGAAAAGTCACAAATGTCCTCAAAGAGTACCGATCTCCTAATTGTTCTCTTTCTCATTTTAGCCAATGGTGTCTTTGTCATGTCAGAGATGGCTATTATTTCTGTGAGAAAAGTGCGATTACAACAAAGAGCCAACCAAGGCGATCATAATGCTCGTATTGCCCTGGATCTCGCCAATGCTCCCAATCAGTTTTTACCTACGGTTCAAATTGGGATTACACTGTTGGCGATCCTGTCCGGGGCCTTGGGGGAAACCGCGATCGCGCATCATCTCGAACCTCTGTTGGCCTCCATTCCCCCCTTGGCCCCCTATCGTCACGCGATCGGCTCCACAATATCCATTTTAATCATTACCTATTTCACCCTCATTCTCGGAGAACTCGTACCCAAAAGATTAGCCTTAAATAACCCAGAACCGATCGCGTCAGTAGTGGCCATTCCTCTGCGAATGTTAGCAACGATTGGCTCCCCCGTGGTACATCTTTTAAGTTATTCCACAGAATTAGTAATGGGATTATTAGGTATTCGGCCCTCATCGGAACCCCAAGTCACAGAGGAAGAAATTAAAGTCTTAATCGAACAAGGAACCGAAGACGGAACCTTTGAAGAAGCCGAACAAGATATGGTGCAACGGGTGTTTCGTCTTGGCGATCGTCGCGTCGGAGCACTGATGACACCTCGACCTGATATCGTTTGGTTAGACTTAGAAGACACTATCGAAGAAAACCGTCAAAAAATTCTCAATTGTAGTAACTCCCGTTTTCCCGTGTGTCAAGGAGGCTTAGATAACGTCCTCGGAATTGTTTCCGTGAGCGATTTATTATCCCAAAGTTTAAAAGGTGAACCCTTAGAATTTACCTCCTCCCTCCTACGTCCCCTCTTTGTCCCAGAAGGAACCGCAGGCTTAAAAGTATTAGAATTATTTAAGCAATCTAGCACTCATATTGCCCTAGTCGTCGATGAATATGGAGTCATTCAAGGTCTAGTTACTCTTAATGATATTTTAGTCGAACTTGTCGGTGATATTCCTTCCATAGAAGATCAGGATGAACCCCAAGCTATTCAACGAGAAGATGGTTCTTGGTTGTTAGATGGAATGTTACCCGTAGAAGAATTTTTTGAACTCTTTGATGTAGAATTAGCCGAAAAACAACCCCGAAACTATCATACAATGGCGGGATTTATTATTACTCATCTCGGTCGTATTCCCCAATCAGCAGACTATTTTGAATGGAATGGCCTCCGTTTAGAAGTCGTTGACATGGATGGTAATCGTGTCGATAAAGTTTTAGTCATGCCACTGGCAAATACCACCCCCTATACCCCACCCCAGAACGAAAATAAATAATTTTCTTGAGCTGAACCTATGGTATAATTACCCAAAAATTATGCTATTCCATTCTCTATTCATCATTTACTCTCGACACCAATGTTAAAAAAAATCAACATCAAAAAAATTTCTAGTCTGGTTCAGCAAACTCTGATTATTACATTAATCACATTTATTTTATCAGAAATAACCTTAAGAATTTATAACAAAATCAATCCGAGTTTTATCTTTGTTGACAAAACTTATACTCGTTTTAGACCGAAACCCCATGCCCTAGATTATGGTAGTTTTAAGTTAAATTCTCTCGGTTTTAAAGATTTAGAATTTAACCGAAAAAAAGATGCTAATACATTTCGGATTCTCGGTATTGGAGACTCTTTTGCCTATGGAGTTGTACCCTATGAATATAACTTTTTTACCGTATTAGAAAACAACCTCAATCAGGATAAACCACAAAAGAAAAGAGAAGTTTATAACATGGGTATTCCCGGAACCGGACCCGTGGATTATTTTTCTCTGCTCCTTAATGAAGGACTACGATATCAACCAGATATGGTAATTGTCTCCTTTTTTCTCGGCAATGACTTCTCAGACGATAGAAATTATTATGCACAGGGTGTCCCCTGGTATTCCCATTCTTATGTTACATCCCTAATTAAGTTTATGATTGACTTAGCTATTAAATATAAAGGTAATCCTTATGATGTAGCTAACACCGCGGATATGAAATATGATGATAGTGTGACAGTCTTTGCCGATGATGCTTACTTAAACATAGAGAAAGATCGCAGTTATATTTTTCAGAATCCACCCAGTAAAATATTCACACAGGATTTTGATGATGCCTTTAGTTATTTAATTAAAATTAAGCAAATCTGTGATAGTCGCAAAATCAAATTGTTAGTTGTGTTAATTCCTGATGAAATGCAAGTTAATATTGCCCTGCAAGCAAAAGTCGTCCAAGCTATCCAGAAAACACCTCAACAAGTGGACTTTACTTTACCGAATAAATTATTAGCACAAAAATTTCAAGAAAATAACATAGATTATCTCGATGTACTGCCCATTTTTGCAGAGGAATCCGCCAACAAACGTCTGTACAGGACTAATGATAGTCATTGGAATATCGCGGGTAATAAATTAGCCGGGGAATTGATTCAAAAGCATATCACAAATCAATTACCTAAATAATTATCAGCAGAAACCAGATGGGTGAAGCCCCCTCGCCAGGGACTTAAGTCCCTGTCTAATAGCTAAAGTCCTCGCATATAGGACTGAAGAATTCATGAGAGTTCGATCATTATGATAAACTCAATTCTCAAAGAGCCGGCAGGATGCCTATCGTCCTATTTTGGAGATGTCTCTACTAATTTCCCCGTGGAATCTCAATGACAAATTCTGTTCCTTCACCTAGAGTAGAATTGCATATTAAGCTACCGTGGTGAGTTTCTTCAACAATTTGGCGGGCGATCGCCAATCCTAATCCCGTACCCTTACCGACTCCTTTCGTAGTAAATAAGTGATCAAAAATACGGGCTTTAACTTCTTCTGGGATTCCCCAAGCATTATCTTTAATTTTAATCACCGCGTGGGAATTTTCTTCGGCGAACAATGTCGTGATGTTAATAATATTAGGAACCCTTTCAATCTCTTGATAAGAGCGCGATCGATTAACTTCTTCAAAGGCATCGATCGCGTTAGCCAAGATATTCATAAAAACTTGATTAAGTTGTCCGAGAAAACACTTAATCTCAGGAATATTGCCATAGTGTTTGATCACTTCAATAGCTGGGCGACTCTCAGAAGCTTTAAGACGATGTTGCAAAATCATCAGGGTACTATCAATCCCCGCGTGGAGATTCGCGGGAACTTTTATTTGTGTATCACCACGGGAGAATACTCGAAGGGAGGTGCTGATATTTTTGATGCGATCGCACCCAGTTTTCATAGAAGTCAACATTTTCGGCAAATCATCGAGTAGATAATCTAAATCAACCTCTTCTATTTTATCAAGAATTTCCGTCCCTGGCTCAGGAAACTTTTGTTGGTAAAGCTGCAAACAATCAATTAAATCTTGAACCCCACGAGTATATTCATTAAGATTACCAGAAATAAAACCAATAGGATTATTAATTTCGTGAGCGACTCCCGCGACTAAATTCCCCAAGGCCGACATTTTTTCACTTTGGATCATTTGCAGTTGGGCTTGTTGTAAATTTTTCAGTGCTTCTTCTAGCTCTTGGGATTTCTGCTTAAGGGAAATTTCCGCTTTTTTGCGATCACTAATATCTCTGACTAAACAGTGAATAATTTGCTCACCATCGTAGGGAATTAAAGTCAAGGTAACTTCTGCCCAAAAATTATCTCCATTAGCCCGTTGATGTACCCACTCATATTGATGACTACCATTATTTAACGCCTCAGAAATCATCCCATTTACCTTCTCAAAAGAAGATTGATGATCCGGCTGAAATTCCGGGGATATATGGGAGGGATGAATCCCACAAAGCTCTTCCCGATAGGAATAACCAAAGAGACTCACGGCGGCTTCGTTACAGTCAATAAACCCTTGATCGCTGAGTAACAAAATAGCATCAGCAGACTTCTCAAAAAGCTCTTTGAATCGCATTTCGGATTGATGTAATTTATCCAGAGAGCGTTGTAATTTATGATTTTTTTCCTGTTCGGTCGCGTAGAGTCGAGCATTTTCCAGAGCAATTGCAGCTTGGGAGCAAATAAGTTGAATAAGTTCCAGACGATCGGAGGTAAAAGCACCTATTGTCAAATTATTTTCTAAATACAAAATCCCGATGACTTTACCCTGATACCAGATTGGTAAACATAACAAACTCTTAGGTTGTTGTCCAATCACATAAGACTCAGAGATCAAATCATTTTGGGCCGTCGCATCATCAAGGAGGACGGTGTTTAAGCTGTGTTTTACATAATTAACCAAGGTGATAGGAATATCTTTGCTACTTTCTAAGGGTACAGATAGAAGAGTAATTCCTTCATGGATAGTTGCGATGGATTCTATCACTAAATTACCATCTTTGAGTACCAGGAGTACCACTTTTCCAGCTCCCGAATTTTCCAGTACCACTTCCATGAAAGTCTCCAGAAATTTCTCAATTTTAATTTCACTAGAAAGAGCTTGTGAGACTTTGAGAATCGTCGCCAAATCAAGCACTTCGGAAATAGTGTTAGTGCTAGAGCGAGTGGTTTGGAGAGTTTGATGGATAATTAAGGATTGATTGATAGTTAGTCTCGATGTTTCACGCAGTAAAATAGGATTTTGTTGGACTTGTAAAATCGGATAAAGCAGTTGGGGATAGCGTTTTTCTAAGTCATCAGTTTTCGCTTTAGCTCCCCAACGAGCGTAGCAATAATAAGCTTCTATCATGTAAGTTTGGGCAATCTTTTCTTTACCCCAATTCAGGTATAATTTTGCCGCGAGTTCATTAGCTAAGGCTTCTTCTTGGATGTATTTGTTTTCCTGCGCGATCGTGATAGCGCGATCGTAGAGTTCGATCGCGTCTAACTTTTTACCCGAAATTCTAGCCATTTCTGCTTCAACCAGTAGATATTTATGTAAACAATTAGCCGAATTATAATCAGCCCAAAGTTTCATCTGCTGTTGGTTAGCCAATAATTTCTCCCAATATTTTTTCTGTTGCACAGGAGACGCCTCTGGATATATAACAGCTAAAGCCAAAGAGTAATAAAGATTATAGGAAATTAGGAGAAACTTACCCGTACTCGCGCCCAAATGATCCTCTATTTGAGTAGCATGACTATAAGCTAACTCATACTCACCGAATAGATAATAAAGAAATATCTGAGCCGTATGTGTATAATTAATAGTATTAAAATTCCGAGTCTCATAAAGTTGCGGAAGCATTATTTCAGCATCGAAGAAATCGCCCTTGAGTTGTGCTGTGTAGTGAGAATTACCCACAAGATTAGAGAGTACCTGAGTCCATATATGTAACTGATTGATAACTTGCTCTTGACCAAATTTAAGGATGTGTTCAATATATTTTTCAAATTTTTGCTGAATATAGTTGAGATTATATCCCGCGAGAATTGAACAAAAATAGGCATTAATAATGCAATAAGCACAGTTTTCTGCATCTCCATTTTCGCTAAAACTTTGATAGCCTTCTATCAAAGGATCTATGGATTCTCGAACGGGTTTATAAAAATGTCGGGAGAGACCAAAATACAGGTTATGGATCGCGGCTTTATAATTAAAATCGTTTCTCTCACGATGTTTCGTAATTGCCAATTCTCCAAATTTCGAGCCATTCTGGATATCGTTTAAACCTCCATTTAACAAAACACTAAAAAGGGCAAAAGCAAAGGGAGTGAGTGGCGAATCACCATATTTAATAGTGATATCAACTAATCGACAAATGATCAAACCCAACATTTCTGGAACACCAAAGTAAGCCGGAAAACAAATATGCCTCAAAATCCTCATTGCCGCGATTTTTTCTGGATTCTGCATAGGTGGTAATTTAGTCAAATTTTCAAACCCAACTTGCTCAATCCCTTGATTAGTCTTGGCAAAAGCCCGGGCAAAACTTTCTGTATTAGGATTTTCGGGAAAATGTTCCCCTAATTGTGCCAAGATATCGA
This sequence comes from Microcoleaceae cyanobacterium bin_387, assembly GCA_037440985.1. Lineage (GTDB taxonomy): Bacteria > Cyanobacteriota > Cyanobacteriia > Cyanobacteriales > Microcoleaceae > JBEDKD01. Next base: position 53,490 of record JBBITB010000022.1, on the reverse strand, counting down.
TCGCGAGATTGACAGTCTCTTTAAAATAAGATTGGGTATGGTAGTATCTCAAAAGTGGTTCATAAATTTTGACACGATCAGTAATCTTATTTATGTGAGGGAGAGCCATATCTACTATCCCCTTGATCAAGGAAAAATCAGTATTTAAACAGGCCGATTCCGCCGCTCCAATATACAAATCTAATGTCAATTGATACTGCTGTTTCCAAGAGTTTAAAGAAAGGAGGTTAATTCCCTCAGTAAAATATTCATAAGCCGAGCGAAAAGCCGCAGAAACGAGCGCTTTTTGACCCGCATATAAATATAATTCAGCCAATAAACTTTTTTCGGCGACATCCTTAACTAACTCGACTCCCAAATTTAATTGATTAATAATCTCAAAAATCTTTTCTTCTCGCTCTTCTGCTAGATATTCCTTGAGCAGGAGTCGCCCAATTTTGAGATGAGTTTCTTGTTTTTCATTCTCTGGAATAAGGGAGTAAGCCGCTTGTTGGACGCGATCGTGCAGAAACTTATAAACCACAGTTTGCCCACTATTTGATGAAACTGTCTCTTGCTCCTGTGTAACATAAAACTTATACATATCACTTTGCGCGATGATCAATCCATCTTGTAAAGCCTTCCATAAATCTGCCGCCGTCTTCGTATCCGATTGTTGAGATATGATCGCCAATGTCGTCAGGTCAAATTGATTACCAATACAAGCCGCCAATTTCAAAACATTCTGCGTCGCCTCTGGTAATTTTTGTAACTGCAACGCCATAAACTCCACCACATCATCCGTGAGAGCTAATAACTTGACTTGGGCAATATCGCACTGCCAAATTCCCCTATCCCCATCAAACTTTATCAACCCATCCTCATGAAGCGATTTTAAAAATTGTGTACTAAAAAATGGATTTCCCTTAGTATTTTGATACACCAGTTGTGTTAAGGGTTCCGCGATTTCTAAGGAACAACCCAGGGTATCGGCAACCAGTTGATTTAAACTCCTTTCACTGAGGGGGGCTAATGTAATCCTGTTAATAATAGTATTACCTTTAGCCATCTCATCCAATGTCAACATTAAGGGATGGGCGGCAAAAACTTCATTATCACGATAAGCACCAATTAATAATAAATATCCACCCTCGGACTCATTCATCAACAACTGCATTAACTTCAAAGAAGCCGCATCCGCCCATTGTAAATCATCTAAGAAAATTACTAAAGGATGTTCCTTAGTCGTGAAAATATTGACAAATTTTTGAAATAATAAATTAAAACGATTTTGCGCCGCGTCTCCCGAAAGTTTTGGAGCAGGTGGTTGTTTTCCAATGATTTTCTCCAATTCGGGAATCACGTCAAGAATGACTTGTGCATTATCCGCCAGTGCTGCAATAATCTTTCTTTTCCAAACCGCTAAACTGGCATCAGTTTCACTCAGCAATTGCCCCATTAAATCTCGAAATGTTTGCACAAAAGCCGAAAAGGGAATATTACGAAGAAATTGGTCAAATTTCCCTTTAATAAAATAGCCCCGTTGCCGGACAATGGGTTTGTGGATTTCATTAACAATTGACGTTTTACCGATACCAGAAAACCCTGTTACTAACATCATTTCGCCCCCTCCTAGTTTCCCCTGATTCAGGGCAGTTTGGGGGAGATTAACAACCCGATCAAAGGCTTGTAGTAAAGTGTTAACTTCCTTTTCACGCCCATAAAGTTTTTCGGGAATGATGAAGCGATCGCACAAATCTCTGCGGCCGAGGGTAAAGGGTTCAATCATTCCCTTTTCCTGCCATTGATCCCGACATTCTTCTAAGTCATATTTCAGGCCCAATACGGTTTGGTAGCGCTCTTCAGCATTCTTCGCCATTAACTTGCCAACCAGCTCAGACAAAACTAAAGGAATATCAGAATTTAGACTATGAATGGAAGGGGGTTTTTGTGCCAGATGACAGTGTATTAACTCCATCGGATCATTAGATATAAAAGGAAGTTGTCCTGTGAGAATTTCAAAGAAAGTAACACCCAAGGAGTAGAAGTCACTGCGGTAGTCAATGCCTTTATTCATCCGCCCCGTTTGTTCGGGTGAGAGATAGGCAAGGGAGCCTTCTAGCACATTGGCATTTTTAATTTCTTGGGTTTCTCTCGGTAACAGGGAAGCAATACTAAAGTCGATTAATTTAACCTGTTTAGTCTGTGGATTAATCAGGATATTATCGGGCTTAATATCTTTGTGGATGATACGGTGGTGGTACAGTCCATTGAGGATATCGGTTAGTTGCATTGCCAGAAAGAAAAAGTCAGCCATTGTGAAAGGTTGACTTGTTTCTTTGAGTGTTTGGAGGTACTGCCCGATCGAGATTCCCCCGAAATCTTCCATCACCAAGGCATAACTATTGTGGTATAATTCCAGACTGTAAGTTTTGATGATGTTCGGTAAGTCCAGATTTTGCGCGATCGTATATTGATTACGAAACTGTACTAACTCAGAGAAACTGGGATACTCATTACGCAAGAGTTTTATCACTACAGGAGTTGAGTCCGATAGTCGTTTTCCTCGATAAACCAGGGTTCTGATACCCGCGTAAAGTTCTTCAGTGATAATGTAGCCTGAAATTTGGATGGATGGCTTGGTTACACTCATTTTTCTGATCCTTGCCTACTCTACTTATTACCGAGAATCGACTTTGTAAGCCCCCCTAGTTTTACAGCGGAAACCACGGTTATGAGGTACACCAACTTATCGTTCAATCCCCGTAGGGACACGGCATTGCCGTGTCCCTACCGTGTTTCATAACAGCGGGAAATGCTGTAATTATGGGGTAAAGGCACACACCGTCCCCATTCATTCTAGTCTTTTTTAGTTTATCGTGTCACCGATTGAATCCGCAAGTCGATCGCGTTGTGATGATGGCAAATCAATCCCCGGCAGAGAGAGTTTATTATTTCCCGGTTTTTTCCCTATTTTGACTAAGAGTTTTAACCAGAGAATCACCAACATAATTAGCTAAAGCTTTCAGCCCTAAATCATTATAATGACAACAACTATCTATATAAATAGGTTCTTTAATGTCATCCAAGATATTAATACCATTAAAAAATTGAACACCATTATTTTCTAATTTTTTCACATTCTCTAACAATTTCGGATATCCTAATTTAACCGCGTTAGCATAGGGAGTCTCATTATTAAACGCGACTTTCTTTTCGGCTTCACTAAAGACTCGTTTGGTTTGATAATATTGATTCGGTTGCAGAAAATGAAAATAAGGAATCTTACTAGCTTCTGAAACTCGTTTCATTAACACCGATGAACGAACCCAATGCTGGGCAATTTTCTCAAAAACTACCGTATCTGCCAAGGGTTCTGGTACTGTATTTAATTGGACAATACTTTGACCTTTAGTATTGGTGGTAATCTCTCTATCAAACTTGAGTACATCTTGGCGATAATTATTAATTAAACTCTGGACATAAATGGATTTAATCGTATGACAACTAGCTAATTTACAAGTAAAGAGATGTAAAATTTCTTCGTTTAATTTTTCCTTATTTGCCCTAATTTTACTCATCGTTTCTATCGCTCTTGGTGTCAAACTATGACTAGCCAAATTGACTAAAGGTGAAATGTGTTGAAAACTTGGCATCGTTGTATCTAAATTATTTCTATTATTTAAACTCGATAACGCGACTTCATTAAAACCATCTACATTAATGATAAGATCAATTTTTTGACCGAGAGCAAGAAAATAATTTAAAATAATTAATTGTTGGGGTTGTTTATAACCACCAGTGGCAAAGGATAAAATAATAAATTCTTTATCTTTAAACTGGGGCAGTTCCTTCAGTTTATTAGTAATCACTTTATTTTGCACTTCAAAAACAGATAAATTAGAAGCAACAGAACCGCCAAAAATTGCAACAGTTACTTGATCTTTGCTTTTGACAAAAGGATAATCATAGGGAGAAAGAAAACCATAATTATTAATTTTAAATCCTGGTTGAAAATCCGGGCCAGGTCTTTGAATATATCCAAAAAAAGGATGAAATCTCTCAATAACGGAGTCCGCAGAGTTCCCCAAACGCACACCTTCCATATCAATCCCTAACTCTTTATAGTTTTTGGCAATGGATCGGGTGTAGAAAAATTGTTTATTTTTTAACCAAAATAAACCCAGGGAACCTAACTCTAAAAAAGCACCTAATAAAACTATGTTAATGACAACTATTTTGAGCGTCTCTGTGATTACTGTTTTATTCAATATTTGGGGTAGATTTACGGGTTTCATCTTGATTTACTCCTGATCTTTAATGCACATTAGGAATGAAAATTGTTGCTCAATGAAAGTATGATTTCCCCTGGGTAATGCCCCGTGCCTACCCCTTCTTCCCCGCGCGCGAGAGAGTAGGGGGCAACCAGGGGGGGATTGCCTCTACAAATTTCATATCCCTTTTCAGCAACACCGAAGAAAATTAAGTAACTTCAGCATTGAGTTTGTGGTTTCACCCTTGAGAAGGAAAGCAGGCAAGATGCCTGCACTACTTTATGAAATTTTCATTCCTTAATGATTAGGGAAGATTATAGCATATCAAAATGATGATGCAATGAGGCTGAATAATTTATGATTAAAATCAGCTATTTTTGCTCTTTTATCACGTTAATAATTTTCTCGGAGATATAATCACCTAAGAGATTTTGTCCTATGTTATTATAGTGACAGCAATTATCTCGATAAACAGTTTCTTTTGCCCCGTCTAAAACATTGACTGCACTAAAAATATTAACTTGCTCTTTTCGCAAGTCTTCAACTTTTGACAAGAGTTGGGGATATCCGCTCTTAATCGCGTTTGAGTAGGGGCTGTATGTCACAATATAAAGTTTCTTTTCTTCTTCTGTAAATACTCGTTTGCTTGGATAATATTGATTGGGTTGAATAAAGTGAAAATAGGGAATTTTACGAGCTTTGAGCACTTGACTCATTGTCAGAGAGGATTGATACCACAGAGAGATCATTTGATCATAAGCTTTTTGCTCATCGGATAATTTTGATTGACTCTGATACAAATTAATCACATTATTTTTATCAAAGAGTTGATTCGCATTAGCTTTCTGTTGTTTTTCGTAGTCTTTCAGTTTTTCTTGATATTGATTAATTAAATGTCTGGCTTGAAGCGATCGCGTTGTATAACAAAGGGCTAAGGAACAACTATCTAAATCCTTAATAGTTTGGCTTAATTTCTTTTTCGTTTGGCGAATATCTAACATAGACTGAAGCACTTTAAAGGATAAATTATTATTCGCTAATCCCGTTAAAGGTTGAATATGTTGAAAACTGGGCATAGCCAAATCGAGTTTATTTGTATTATTAACATTCGCCAAGGCTATTTCATTAAATCCATCTAAATTAATCACCATATCGAACTGTTGATTGATGGCTAACAAGTAATTCAAAATTAATAATTGTTGTGGTTGTTTATAGCCACCCACCCCCAGATTTAAAAGGATAATCTCTTTATTAGCAAAGAAAGGCGATTTTTTCAGTCGGCGTGTAAATTCATTATAAATATAGTCATTGATAGCAAAATCATTAGCTACCGAACCTCCAAACATCCCAATAATATATTGATTACTATTTTTCTTAACAAAGGGATAATCATAGCGGCTATAAAATCCATAATTATTCACTTTTAAATTGACATCAGGACGAGGAAAAGCTCCCTGTTTCATCACATAGCCAAAATAGGGATGAAATCGTTCGACAATTTCTTCCTCTAAACGTACTCCCAGTTTTTCTAAGTCTTTGCTAAATTCCTGAGATTGGGGTTGATTTTTACTGGTATAATAAAATCGTTTTTGCTTCAAGAAATAGAAGGTTAATGATACACTTTCTAAGGCAACAAAAGTCAAAAGGATATTAATTAAAATAATCCCCAATAAATTTTTGATTGATTTTAAATCGGTTAATTTGGTTTTCATAATGTAATGTATAGATGATCTACCCGAAATGACTATTTATTATTCTTTTTGTGCTTTTCTGGAGTTGATGGCGCAGACACAGAAGTATTAGACAAAAATTGACAAACATTAGAGGAGACGATTTCCCCGGCTAAACGATGTCCTTCGATATTCCAGTGTCCTTGACAGAGCATATTATCAAAACCATGTAAACAAACTTTGTTTTGCTCCGCGTATTGTTGAAAAGTTGGGCTTAAATTTAATACGGGAAAACCAGCGCGATCGCCCACAGATTTAACTCGTTTATCAGGATAAAATAAATCTGGAATTTTGTTAGTCTGAGTAAAATTTTGGCGGGCTTTGGGATCGGGTAAGACAGACATCGGATCACCGATGGTAAAAACAAAAAATGGAACTCCTTTTTGTTTTACTTCCTGATTCATTAATTCTAATAACCCTTCTGTCACTTGCCAAGCATCTTGCCAAGTTTTATCCGTAGGTTCCTTAAAATTAAGAATACTGAGTCTGGTAAATTCCTTAGAGAGTTTTTCCTTTTTCAGATTCAGATCAGTTTTCTTCACCAGTTGTAAAATACGGGAATGATTTACTAACCAAGCAGGTAAACGATCTACCCAAGAAACCGCGTATTGATTACGATCCACTGGGGCAAGATTGCGAAAAGACATATCCCCCACTAAAGCACCATCTTTATAGACAAAAAAAGGTCGATAGGGATCATATTCTAGTTGGCGCGAATTATTAATAACATCATTGCCATTAAAAAAACCCAGCAATACTAAATCAGGAGCATAATCCCAGACTTTTTTCTGCAAAACCACTAATTCTTGGGCTGTACCATAACCATGAACACCAAAATTAATGGCTTCAACTTTTTTCCCTTGAAGAGCCTTACATTGGGCTAATTTGGGTTCAATTTCTGCCCAAAAAGTTTTTTCGAGGGGTACTTGTAGGGCTTCGGTAAAAGAATCCCCTAAAACCGCGATTCGGAAAGTATCTTTGGGTTTTTCCTTACTATGTTCACGATCGCGCAACCCGGCACTATTCATTTGAATAAAAGCCTTACCTTCCTGAGTCCACCAACCGGAAGCACCGGGTTTATGCCACCATCCCAAATCAGGATCAGCCGTATGAAAATCCGTTGGGGCGGAATCAACATAGTCGGGCATTTTCTGTACCCCTTCAATTTTGGCCACACGCAAACCGATTTCACCCATCATAATCCCAGTGAAAACTCCCGCCAGACTAAGAAAAATTGTTTCCTTCCAGACTTTGTATTTCTGCATTCTTAAGAACAAGGTATAGATAAATAGTGCAGGAACATTAACTTAATAGAATCAGGGTTCCCCAATAACTAAGATTATCAGTTGTCCACGCGCTCAAATGTCCCGTTGTTATTCTAAGCCAATAGTGGAATTTTAGAGCTTTTGCCAGAGGTAAAACACCGCGAAACATGAGTTTCTGGGTAAGAGTTTTATTATTGAGTGGGGGAGAATGATATTAATTTTACTTCACTTTTGCGTTATTTTTTGTGAAACCCGAAGGCTCGGCTTTGAACTTATCGCATAAGTGTTCTGCCATAAGTTGACCAACTTGCTCATGGCCAAGACTATTCCAATGACCTTCACAGGGGATAGCATTAGCAAAGCCATGTAGACAAATTTTATTTTTTTCTGCATACTCTCGCAATCGTGGGACTGTATCCACTGTCGTAATATTGACGCGATCGCCAAGGGCTTTGATTCTCTGATTAGGATAATCCAAGTCCTTAATACCATATTGTTTCATATAGCCTTGACGACCGATAGGATCGGGATGGACTTGAGATCCCATACTGATGATCAAAACCAGAAAATCGGCCCCTTTTGCCTTAACTTCCTGATTCATTAGTGTAATTAATCCATCTGTCACCTGCCAAGCATCTTTCCAGACTGGATCAATCGGTTCTTTAAAGTTATTAGGGAATTGTTTTTTTCTGTGGCATCAAGCAGACGTTTCTTATTATCTAAATCTACTTGTCTGACTAACCGCAAAATGCGTGAATTATTGACTAACCAAGTGGGAAGATAATCAATCTGGGAAAATTTTAAATATTCATGTTCTTTCGGTGACATTTTCTGCCATGACTGATCCGGTACTAATTCACCATTTTTATAGACAAAAAAGGGGCGACGTTTATAAAATTCAAGTTTTTTTGAATTATTAATAAGATCATTGCCCGGAAAAAAAGCTAATATCACCAAATCGGGAGAATATTCCCAGACTTTATGGCGCAGAGTCATTAGTTCTTGAGCCGTCCCATAACCCTGAACCCCAAAATTAATTACCTCAACTTTGCGATCCCCTAAAGCACTACATTTTTTATTGAGTTGCTTTCTCATTTTCCACCAAAAAGTCTTTTCCATCGGCACTTGTAAAGCTTCGGCAAAGGAATCTCCCAAGACCGCGATCCGATAAGTTTTTGGTGGTTTCTCCTTTGTATGTTCGCGATCGCGTAAACCGTCTTTATTTACCAGGATGAAGGGTCGCTCCCCTTCACCCTGCCACTGGAAAGACGCGCCCGGATTGAAAGACCAACCGCGATCGGGATCATCTAATCTGTAAATATCAAAAGAGACCGGCTCAATGGGCTTTTTCTGACCTTTAATTCCCCCGATATGAAGACCTAATTCTCCCAGGAAAACAGCCGCCATAACTCCCCCAAAAATTAGGCTAAGTTGTTGCCACCATAGTTTTCTCATGTTAGTTTTCTTACGTTAGTTTTCTCCGGGTATAAACTAGGTCAAAATCGCGGGAATCTCTGAATCAGAACAAAGTATAAATAAACGGCGCGATCACCGAAGATTGACTCAAAATAATCAGAGCTCCCAAAAGAACCAAAGTAATAATTAAGGGTAGCAGCCAATACTTTTGGCGTTCTTTCATAAACGCCCAAATATCTTGAAGAAAGTCTAACATTGTTAAAAAGGACGCTCCATACTAACTCTATTTTTCGGTTTACTTGGGACGCGATAAGTCTTCTGATCGTCATTCAGTTGTCGGTGCATAGGATCATCACCCATTGCACGCTTAATCCAACCCATTGGTACCATGATCAGATAAAACACAATCCCTAAAATAATGGGTGTTTCGATCGCGCTCATAAACAGCCCAAAGCGCATCCAAGCATAATAAATAGGATTGAGGGATAAGGGCGCGATCAGAGCCATAAGACAGAGAGAGCCTCCGATGAGCCAAAAAGCCCAATGACTCGGATGATGGCGTAATAAGGGGACAACTATCCCAAACAAACCAATAATGATACCACCTAATAGCAGTCCAAAGTCCCGTAGGCCTTTTTCATCAAGTTTGTTTATGGTGTGAGTCTCTTTACGAATTTCGTGATTACTCATAGTGATTAGGGATTAGGGATTGGGGATTAGGAATTGGGGATTAGGGATTGGGGATTAGGGATTGGGGATTAGGGAGTTTCTCTTGGTGGTAAATTGGTAGTGGGAGCGTCTCGCTCCCTCGAAGATCCCGCCGGGAGCGAGACGCTCCCACTACAGATTTTTTTCGGACCTGGGGATGCTCCCTTTTCGGCAACCCTTAATTGAGGAGATCCCGCCGGGAGCGAGACGCTCCCACTACAGATTTTTTTCGGACCTGGGGATGCTCCCTTTTCGGCAACCCTTAATTGAGGAGATCCCGCCGGGAGCGAGACGCTCCCACTACAGATTTTTTTCGGATCTGGGGATGCTCCCTTTTCGGCAACCCTTAATCGAGTTCAAATTCTTGTTTCCAAGAGTCATCTTGTTCCCAAGGGGTTTGTTTAGTCTTCGCCAAGAGGAAATTTTCTAACACCAAATAATCCATCTCCGTCCGCATAAAACAGCGATAAGCATCTTCTGGCGTACAAACAATAGGTTCCCCTCGGACATTAAAGGAAGTATTCACCAATACCGCGCAACCCGTTTCCTTCTCAAAATGAGAAATGAGATTATAGTAGCGAGGATTGGTTTCTTTGTGAATTGTCTGAATCCGTGCTGAGTAATCAACGTGGGTGATCGCGGGAAGTTCGGAACGTGGAATATTGAGTTTCTCAATACCAAATAGTTGCTTTTGCTCCTCTGTCATGGGAATACGTCGATCTTCGCGTACTGGAGCCACAATTAACATATAAGGACTAGGCCGATCCTGATCAAAATAATCAGAAACTCGTTCCGCTAATACTGAAGGGGCAAAGGGGCGGAAAGACTCTCGATATTTAATCTTGAGATTCATTACCGACTGCATTTTGGTATTACGTGGATCACCAATAATGGAACGTCCTCCCAGAGCGCGTGGGCCAAATTCCATCCGCCCTTGAAACCATCCTACGACATTACCCTCAGCTAAAATTTTCGCCAAACGGGGCATGAGTTGATCATCTTCGAGAAATTCATAACCGGCTTTGACTGCTTGGAGATATTCCAGAATTTCGGCATTACTCTGACGTGGGCCTAAATAAGAGCCGCGCATCGCGTCATAACAGGAGACGGAAATGGGGGTTTTATGGAGAGTCACGATCGCGTCATGACTGGTAACTTCCTCATGAAGTTCTTCCATTGCCTTATCTTTGAAGTCAACAGGCAACCACTGGGAAACATCACGGGGTTGATCATGATATTGATACCAGACAGCTAAGGCTGCACCAAGGGCCCCTCCCGCATCTCCAGCCGCGGGTTGAATCCAAATATCTTTAAAGGGACCTTCGCGTAAAATACGACCATTTGCGACACAATTAAGGGCGACACCTCCTGCTAAACAGAGATAATCGACATTTAATTCTTTTTGCACAGTACGACTCAGACGTAAGACAACTTCTTCTGTCACCACTTGAATAGAAGCCGCGATATCCATTTCCCGTTGGGTAAGTTGGCCTTCCGCTTTACGCGCAGGGCCTTCAAACAGTTGGGCAAATTTATCATTCGTCATAGTTAGGCCGACGGTGTAGTTGAAATAGTCCATATTCAACCGGAAAGTACCATCGTCTTTTAAGTCGATTAAATGGGTGAGGATACGATCAACATATTTCGGTTCCCCATAGGGTGCGAGCCCCATTAATTTATACTCACCGGAGTTCACTTTAAAGCCCGTGTAATAGGTAAACGCGGAATAGAGTAAACCCAGGGAGTGAGGGAAATCAATTTCCCATTGGGGGGTAAGTTGGTTGCCATCCCCTAACCAAACGGAGGTAGTTGCCCATTCACCCACACCATCCAAACACATTACCGCGGCTTTTTGGAAGGGACTAGGGAAAAACGCGGAGGCCGCGTGGGCTTGGTGATGCTCTGTAAAGAGGAGAGGGGGAAGTAATCCTACCTTACATTCTGCCAGGGCTGCTAGTTCTTTTTTTAAGACTGTTTTGAGGTAAAGTTTTTCTTTAAGCCAGACGGGCATCGCGGCCAAGAAGGACTGAAAACCCTTTGGCGCGTAGGATAAGTAGGTTTCTAGTAAACGCTCGAATTTAACTAAGGGTTTGTCATAGAAAACAATTTGATCGATTTCTCGTAAATGCAGGTTGGCTTCTTTGAGACAATACGCGATCGCGCCCTTGGGAAATCGGGCATCATGCTTTTTACGAGAAAAGCGTTCTTCTTGAGCTGCCGCGATGATTTCACCATTACAAACTAATGCTGCGGCACTGTCATGGTAATAGGCTGATATGCCAAGTATGTTCATTCGCTCCTCACCGATAAAATGGGGCTAGGCTGTGACTAGACAAGAAAATATTAAGACATTATATCACAAGTTTATCCCCTGTCCTGAAATTGACCAATCACCTTTAGGATCATCTTTGATTATGGCGGCTATGGGAGGTGAGGAGATAGAAACAAAGGAATATTGTTGACTTTATATTAATAAGTTTCATAAAAAAACTGCCCTAAATTTCCTGATTCTAAGAGGAGCAATTCTACTGGTTTAAGACAAGTGAGTGCTAGTTTTTTTAATCTTGCTTAGTCAAAAAATTAGCATATCTCTATCAAATTTTGTGTATAGGGAGATGGGGAGGAAATTTAAGAACATTTTGCAAAGATTCACGGTAGAGGCACTTTCAGCAGTAGGAGCGATCGGCTGTTGACAGATTTCTCTCAAAGTGAGAATAGCAAATACAGCGGAAACCACGGTTATCAGGTACACCCACTTATTGTTCAATCCTCGTAGGGACACGGCATTGCCGTGTCTCTACCGTGTTTCTAAAGATTTGACGCGATGTTGACACCAATGTTGTGCAAGGCCCCCCTACTTAAATACCCCTGTAATTTCTAGGTTTTATTTATCCTAATATTTTCGTTTATTTCTCTAGTATAATTCGACTTTTTCCTAATGTCAAGACACGATCGCGTTTGGGGGGAAATTGTTACATAAATTTACACAACGGGGGCGAGAAACCCGGTTTCTGAGTAGATAATTCACCCACCTACATATTTGGGGTAGAAACCGGGTTTAGGAGCGTCAAGAAAAAAACACTGATCAGAGAAAATAAGATCAAGTTACTATCTATAAATTTTCAACAATCGGCGGGGAACGAAAGCACGAATGGCATCAGCAATGACTTGAGGCGATTCTTGGGGTAAATTTTCACCTCCCATGACAGATTGCAATTTGATCATCGGATTTAACCTAGCATACGTTTCACCTAAAGAATGCGCGATCGCGTCTTCATCATTGGCTTGTAAAATCAAAGTCGGAACATTTAAAGAAGATACGCGATCGTCCAATAATTCTGCTTGAATTTCTACCTTTTTTCGTTCAAATAAAAGTTTACAGGCTGTTTTTGAACCTAGGAGAGTATTGCGAAATGCCAACTGTTGCTGCAATCCTTGGTGCTTGTTAAATACTGTTGCTAAGGGTAATAATAATTTTAATATCCCCAAATAAAGAGGAGGTTTACTAATTAATAATTTGGCTAAAGTCCAGCGTTTTTTCGGTTGATCTAGGGTGACACCTTCGGGTGCTAATAAGATCAAACCCCGCACGCGATCGCGATATTTAAGAGCATAAGTGGCCGCCACCCAAGCCCCCAAAGAATGAGCGACAAAATAAAATTGTTTAATTTTCAAAGTCTCTAAATATTCCGCCAGAGACTCTACTTCTAAATCTATAGAATAATGAACATTAATCGAATGAGAATCACCACATCCCAATAAATCCGGGGCAAAACAATGATAATGAGGAGCTAATTCTCTCATCACAGATAACCATTGAAGACTATCATACCAAGAACCGTGTAAAAATACCAAAACTGGACCTTCTTGCCCAATTTCACGGCCATAAATTTTGCCGATGGATAGTTTGACACGGGAGTTACGCGGGAGTAAGTTAATCATTTCATACCTCTTCAGGATTCCCAGAATGTTATTAGTTTACGCGACTGTCGTCAATCCTTTAAAATAATCTTCTAAATGACGAGCGTGATCGTGACTGAATTTTTCTTGGGGTAAGGCATTAGGCGCAAAGGCTTCTACTTCACTAATTTCTAAAGTATCTTTTACTTTCATTTCTCCTTTTACCTCGGCTTCCACAACTACGCAAATAGAATGAACCCTTGGATCGCGATCGGCATCGGAATAAACTCCTACTAAACGGCCAATTTTTACTAATTCTAAACCAGTTTCTTCTGCTAATTCTCGTCCGATCGCGCTCGGCACATCTTCACCCCAGTCAATAATTCCCCCAGGGAGAGCCAATAACCCATTATCACGACGGCGAACTAATACTATCCTACCATCAGGTAAAATGGGAATAACACAAGCCCCCGCGATCGGATGCCGAAATATAATACCCATCACTGTTTTGATAATTTGCCACAATCGACGCATAAATATAAGTTGACAGTTGACAGTTGACAGTTGACAGTTGACAATTAATAGTTACCCATTACCCATTTTAATGTCGGGTTTTTTTCGACTCTTTGACAAGTTTCTCACGTTTGGCACTAAAGTTAACTTCTTGATTTTCTGAATTTACACTAATTTTTCCTGTCAAAATGTTATCCTTGATTATCCCTTCGATGTTTACTTTTTGAGATGACGGGCAACGGGTTAAATGAGGCATCTTACCGGATAAACTTAAGCGGTTTGTTTGCCATCTTCCATCTAAGGAAGGTTTTTCATCGGCTGCTATTTCTAATTCTCCATTTTGATTAACAGGTAATAATGAACCTCCGAGGTAAATTCCTGATTGGTTTATGACTAACGTTAATGTCTCATTTTTGAGACATCCAGGTAAGTTATCGGAGTTAATCCGATAACTTCCATCAATGGGAGGAGGGGCCTTTAAATTGGTTTCACCATAGGCGGTGACGGCTTTAAATAGTACAATTACTGAACCGATCATTGCACCATAAAATATTATGGTTTTGACATTGAATTTAGGCATATTAGGGGATTGGTGATTGGTGATTGGGGATTTGGTAATAGGTAATGGGTAAGAGGGGATTGGTGTTTGGTGATTGGTGATTAGAGATTTGGTAATAGGGTAATAGATAATGGCTAAGAGAAGAAATTAGCCAGGAATGATGCCCCTACTCCCCAACACGTCGGGGGAGGATATAAGATCAGTTAACTATTCCCTAATCCCCAGTCCCCAATCCCTAGTCCCCAATCCCCAATCCCCATTACCCATTTTTAGTAAGTACAGAAGAAAGATGAGAAGTCACTTGACGATAGCGACGGGTAATTAACACTGAAGAATGACATTGACTGGCTAATTCATCAGTATAACGCCCTAATGTTTGTCGCTCAATTCCCCATTCTCTACTGGTTCCCGCGATGGTTAAATCTGCTTCTTTCGAGGCTTCTACTACCGCGTTTAAGGGTTCCATTGATTCGATAATGGGGATGTCGATCCGCGCTCTTACCTCCTTCGGTAATTGTTCCATAACTTGCTCAAATTCATAACTAATTTCTCTTTCTTGATTTTCCGCATTAACTACCCGCAAAACAGTTAATCTTCGCCGATTATCATTTAACAGTAATCTTAAGGCAATTTCTAACCCTAAGTCATCATGGAAATTAGCTGAATAAGGAACTAATAAATTGTCTAATTTATGCAAACTTCTTTCCACAAATACCGCGACATCGACACGGGCTTGGGTGAGAATTTGTCCCACTCTTCCCCCTAGACGGTTATTACTAAATGTCGAACGATGCCATCCTAATAAGATTAAATCGGCATGATCTATTTCGGCAATTTGAGAGGTTTCTCTCGCGACATCATTTGTCGCCCGGATAATCGGAGAAATTAACGATCGCGCTGTCTCCGGTTCCAAAGTTTCAATTAAAGCTTCTAATTCACTACGTTTTTCCGCCATTAAACGATTGGCTTCCGCGGGTGTACTTTGAAAAACATAATCTTCCTCTAATTGAATTAAACTCAATAGGTGGATTTCTGATTTTTTATTCGTTCCCGCGATCGCGATCGCCAATTCTGTTAATCTTTTTTGGGTATGAGAATTAGCAACAGGGACTAAAATTCGATAAGATTTTTCCGGTAAAGGTTCAGAAATCGGGGAGGGGTTCTCCTCATTTTCTTCACTAAATTCACCCTCCTCAGAGACATCTAACTGAATTAAATGCTTAGGAAATGTCCACTCTAACAGTGGTGAAGTCATAAAAGTTGTTACCAATGCCATAATCACCAACATGGTAAATAATAACGGTGAAATTACCCCCAAACTCAAACCAATATTTAAAACAATTAACTCTGTTAACCCCCTTGTATTCATTAACCAACCTAGGGCAGAGGCTTCCCTATTGGCAATTCCACTCACTCTCGCAGCTACATAAGTTCCGAGATATTTACCAACGATCGCGACGGCTAAAATGGCGAAACAAAGTACCCATAATTCCGGTTTATTTAATAAACCTATTTGAGTGCGTAACCCGCTATAGGCAAAAAATACAGGTAAGAGAAAAATTAGGACAAAATCTTCGGTTTTCTGTGCTATTTCTCTCGTTAAACCAGCATTTTTGGGCATCGCAGCACCTAATAAAAATGCCCCGAAAATTAAATGAATCCCAATCCATTCTGTAATTAATGAGGACGCGACAACTCCCATGTAAATACCCGCTAAAACCCATTGATTGAGTCGCCCTGTGCGGTTATATTGTTTTGATAATCTTTTTAAGAACCAACGCCCTACCGTTAACATGAAAGCAATATAAAGTATCGCTTCGATAATTGTCGGGATCGCGCCTAACATAGAATTAGTTCGAGTTACCGCGATCGCGATCGCTAATAAACACCAAGCCGTCACATCATCTACCGCGGCACAAGTTAACGCGAGAGTTCCTAAACGAGTATGATATAAATTATTTTCTGTGATGATTCTTGCCAATACCGGAAACGCGGTAATTGACATGGCAGCACCGATAAATAGGGCAAACGCGGTAAATGAAACCGTGGAATTAGACACTAAGGGATAGAGCCATAATGCCAAAATTGATGCTAAGGAAAATGGGACTAAAATACTGACATTGGAAGTTAAAATCGCGACATCTAATTGCCCTTTTAAATATTTAGGATTTAACTCTAAACCAATTAAAAACATGAAAAAGATTAACCCTACTTCCGACAATACCTCCAAAAAGGGTATCGCGTCCACAGGAAATAAAGCACTGGCCCACTGGGGCGCGATTAACCCAAACAGGGATGGGCCTAACATAATACCGGAGACAATTTCCCCAATCACTTGAGGTTGATTGATCCACCGGAAGGCTAAACCCACCAACCGCGATAAACCAATCACTATTAAGACTTCCGCGAGAACAAGAATGGCGATCGACATAAATATTTTAGATTTTCAATTAGCGATTAGCAGGGGAGAAGCAGCAAGAATCAGAGTTTCTAGGTAGTCTCAGTATGAGAGATTTTGACAAAAAAGGAACCTATTTTCTGATATAGTGGAAAAGTTGTCAAAATTCGCACATCTGGGGTTTCGGGTGTTTCTGTGGCGATAAGCCAGGGAAATACGCTCGGATGGAGGATTAACCCGAATCAGGAGTTAAAATATGCCAGTCGTTAGTTTGGCTCAAATGATGGAGTCAGGGGTTCACTTTGGGCATCAAACCCGCCGTTGGAACCCAAAAATGTCTCCCTATATTTTTACCGAGCGCAATGGTGTTCACATCATTGACTTGGTACAAACCGCGGAGCTCATGGAAGAAGCCTATGAGTATATGAGAAATTCCTCAGAGAAGGGTAAAAAGTTTCTCTTTGTCGGTACGAAGCGTCAAGCCGCCGGAATTATCGCCCAAGAAGCTCAACGTTGCGGTGCTTACTATGTTAACCAGCGTTGGTTAGGGGGAATGCTGACTAACTGGACAACGATTAAAAGTCGGGTCGATCGCCTCAAGGATCTGGAACGCCGTGAGGAAATTGGGGCTCTGGATTTACTCCCCAAAAAAGAAGCTTCGACTTTGCGCCGCGAAATGACCAAACTGCAAAAATATTTGGGGGGTATTAAGGCGATGCGTCGTATTCCCGATGTAGTGGTTTTAGTTGACCAACGTCGTGAATATAACGCAGTTTTGGAATGCCAAAAACTTAATATTCCGATTGTGTCTTTACTTGACACCAATTGCGATCCTGATTTGGTTGATATCGCGATTCCGGCTAATGATGATGCGATTCGCTCCATTAAATTGATCGTCGGTAAGTTAGCGGATGCTATCTATGAAGGCCGTCACGGTCAACTCGAACCCGAAGTCGAAGAATATGAAGACTATGAGGGTATTGATGAAGAATATAGTGGCGACGATATCGACGAAAGTGAATATTCTGATGTCGATAGTGAAGAAGAAGAATAAGGCGGTTTAGGAAGTAGGTAATAGGTAATAGGAAATAGGTAATAGGACAGAAAAAATTGCCTATTTCCTATTTCCTAAAATCACTCCATATCCATTATAATACTGTCCTTTAAGCTCAGACGCATTGAAAATAAGGTAGGATAAGCTTCCGGCTCGTCACAGGCTCTAAGCCCGTTGTACTAGCAATTCTCAATGGGTAACAGCTAGGGCGGTAATTATAAGGAAAATTCAGACAATTTTACGTTAGGAAATCAAGGACAATGGCGGAAATTTCGGCAAAAATCGTTAAGGAACTGCGCGACAAAACTGGCGCGGGTATGATGGATTGTAAAAAGGCTCTCGGGGAAAACGATGGCGATATTAATAAGTCCATTGAATGGTTACGTCAAAAGGGTATTACTTCCGCGGAGAAAAAATCGGGACGGGTTGCTGCTGAAGGGTTAGTGGGTAGTTATATTCATACGGGTGGCCGTGTTGGTGTTCTCGTTGAAGTTAACTGTGAAACGGACTTTGTTGCTCGTCGTGAAGAGTTCCAACAGTTGGTACATAATATCGCGTTGCAAATTGCCGCGTGTCCGAATGTGGAATATGTGAAAGTGGCAGATATTCCCCAAGATATTGTTGAACGGGAAAAGGCTATTGAAATGGGTCGTGATGACTTAGGAAATAAGCCTGATAATATTAAGGAAAAGATTGTTGCGGGACGTATTGAGAAGCGCGTTAAGGAACTTTCTTTGTTAGATCAACCTTATATTCGTGACCAAAATATCACGGTGGAAGAGTTAGTAAAACAAGCGATTTCACAATTGGGTGAAAATATCCAAGTGCGTCGTTTTACTCGCTTTGTCTTAGGGGAAGGTATTGAGAAACAAGAAAGCAATTTCGCGGAAGAAGTTGCCGCGCAAATGGGTGCAGGTAAATAAATAATTTATCCCTATTTGTAGCTGGGTTGAGGGTGAAAACTCAACCCAACTTACTTAGTTTTAATCCAAAATCGAGAATTAAATGCTCTATGGTGGGCTCTCACACACGCATTGTGCAAGAAATAGCTACATTAGAAGAGGCGATCGCGCATTTAGCCTCGGAATTTGATCGTGTCTATCAAAATCATCTCACCGTTTTAGGAAAAGTTCTGCGCCAAGAGTTAATTTTGGCCTGTTATCATATTTGTACTCAAGCCTATCCCGACGCGTTTCTTCAGTTATCTTTTCGTGAGCGCGAAAGGTTACAACAAGACTTGAAAAATCTCGCGATCGCGTCCCAAAATAAATTACAAAACCTTGTCGGGCAAGTCAACGGAGACTTGCTCAATGACGATGATGATGATGATGACGATGATGATGACGATGACGATGACGATGACAATGATGATGACTTCGACTTAGAAGAGGAGAGCGAAAAAGAAGAGAAAGGAGAAGAAAGTCACGCGATCGTCTTATCAATAAGAACTCCAGAGCAGTTAATTCGATGGCAGGAAGCTATTGAAAAAGGCCTGATTCAAATTATCAAAAATCTCTCCCAAAACGCGAATCGACGCTTACAACAATCAAGTATTTTACCAAAAAGATTACCCGAACAAGTGTTAGAGGCGGCATCGAAGGCAGAAGCGGCAGGAGAAACAATACCAGGGCCGAAAAATCTCTTAACTTTAGTGCTAGAAACCGTCCAATCTGAAGAAGGAGAAAATAATGGGATCGAAACCACAACTTTGCATATCGTCGCGATTCATTTGCGCTTAGGAGAAATTGAATTTTCCGAGGGAAATTTAAACGCGTCTCGTCATCAAATTCGCAACCTTTCTGCTAAATTACATAATCTGCGCCGTGACTATCAGAAAAAACTACGGGAACGCGCTGTTGTTGAAGCAGAATCCGCGTGGCGTGCCTCTTGGTATGATGACCATTAATCATCTTTTCTCTTCCCCTTTCCTCCCCTCTTTTTTGCTCTAAGTTGACGAATACATCAATATATCATAAAATAACGAGTAGGTTGGGTTAAGAAACGAAACCCAAGGACGAATTCCCATTTTTTTCAGGGATGGTGGGGCAACCACGGGGGATTGCCCCTACCTTAATTGGAGAATCAGGATTACGGGCTATAGTTGGGTAATTTGTTGCCAACAGTGAATTGTTATAAAATCTCAAATCTCAAGTCGAAAATTATTATGCCGATAAATCAACCAAATTGGGTGTTATTACACGCGTGTTTATCTTTAGAAGCCGAACATGGTTTTATTGATTTACGTCGCCCCGGAAAACCCTTTTGTTTTAGTGAATTTTTTCGCGATCGCTTGGGTGAAATCCCTGATTTTTTAGGAATAGACGATCGCGATAAATGGCTAGATATTGCCCAGAGATTTGTCAATTATCCCCAGATGAATCAGGCGAATCGCCAAAAATTAGTTGAGGAAATTCGCCTATTTTTCTTAGAAATTCAACCAAATTATGCACCCAGACAACAACGACAAACAGAAACTATTATCGAGAAAAAGGAAGAAGAAAAACCAGAAATCAGGGGAATGAAGACGATCGCGCCTTCACCTTCTCCGGCACTACCTCCTTCGCCTTTGCCTGTCAATCCTTCTCCGATAGAGTCATCAGTAACTCCCGTTGTCAATAATCATACTGGAGTTACGAATAATAAGAAAGAAATAAAACCCGTTGCGCCGCCACCACAATCACAATCGACAACCCCCAAAACCATACCACTTACTCAAGAGGCGATCGCGAAACATTTTACCCTCGATCAAACCTTAATTAGCGCGACAGGAATCGGCCCAGCTAATGGGAAAAAATTAGAAAAATTAGGGTTATTGACTATCTATGATTTATTATATTATTATCCTCGTGATCATATTGATTACGCTCGTCAAGTGACTATTCGAGAATTAGTCGTGGGGGAAACTGTAACCCTGGTAGGAAAAGTGAAGAAATTTAATTGTTTTACCAGTCCTAAAAATAAAAAATTAACTATTCTGGAATTAATTTTATCAGATCGCTCAGGACAAATCAAAATATCACGATTTCTCGCGGGTAATTATTTTGGTAGTCGTGGTTGGCAAGAGCAACAAAAAAAGATGTATCCCATCGGTGCGATTATCGCGGCTTCCGGCTTAGTGAAAGAAAATAGATATGGTTTGACGTTAGATAATCCTGAATTAGAAGTGCTTGATCATGAGAATAGTAGTATAGAATCACAAATGATCGGCCGTGTTGTCCCTGTTTATCCTCTTACGGATGGGGTGGACGCGGGGGTTATTCGACGTTCGGTACTCGCAGTTTTACCTGCTGTTAAACATATTCCTGAGTCTTTGCCTAAAGGATTACGCGATCGGTATAGTTTAATGGGAATTGTTGATGCCGTTAGTAATATTCATTTTCCCTTAGATCGAGATTGTTTAGCCGCGGCACGACGGCGTTTAGTATTTGATGAATTTTTCTATTTACAATTAGGATTACTGAAAAGAAGACAATCACAAAAAAAAGTAGAAACCAGTGTCGTCGTCAGTGCGAATGGCAGATTAATCCAACATTTTTATGAAATTTTACCCTTTAAATTAACGAAAGCACAAGAGCGAGTCGTCAATGAAATTCTCAAGGATTTAGAATCACCTCAACCCATGAATCGCTTGGTACAGGGAGATGTCGGTGCGGGTAAAACAGTCGTCGCGGTGATCGCGATGTTAGCGGCAATTCAATCAGGATATCAAGCCGCGTTAATGGCTCCGACGGAGGTTTTATCAGAACAACATTATCGTAAATTTGTCAGTTGGTTTAATTTGATGCACTTACCTGTAGAATTGTTAACAGGTTCGACAAAATTAGCGAAAAAAAGGGAGATTTATTCCCAATTAGAAACGGGAGAATTATCGGTTGTCGTGGGGACTCATGCTTTAATTCAAGACTCTGTTAATTTTAATCGTTTAGGGTTAGTAGTAATTGATGAACAACATCGTTTTGGGGTGAAACAACGGGCAATTTTACAACAAAAAGGGGAATCTCCCCATGTTTTAACAATGACTGCAACGCCGATCCCGCGCACTTTAGCTTTAACGATACATGGCGATTTAGATGTGAGTCAAATTGATGAGTTACCTCCGGGGAGAAAACCGATTCAAACTACGGTTTTAGGGGGAAAAGAGCGTCATCAAGCCTATGATTTAATTATGCGTGAAATTGCTAGTGGCCGTCAATGTTATGTGGTTTTACCTTTAATTGAAGAGTCGGAAAAATTAGATGCTCGATCCGCGATCGAAGAGCAGGAAAAATTACAAACTAAAGTTTTTCCTGATTTTAAAGTGGGGTTATTACATGGACGTATGACAAGTGCGGAAAAGGATGACGCGATTACTAAATTTCGAGATAATGAGACACAAATTTTAGTTTCGACAACGGTGGTAGAAGTGGGGGTTGATGTGCCGAATGCCACGGTGATGTTAATTGAAAATGCGGAGCGATTTGGGTTATCGCAATTACATCAATTACGGGGTAGAGTCGGGCGTGGGAGTGATAAGTCTTATTGTTTATTAATGTTGGGTGGAAAGACGCAGGAATCCTTACAAAGAATGAAGGTTTTAGAGCAATCTCAGGATGGTTTTTTCATTGCTGAAATGGATTTAAGATTACGGGGCCCCGGACAAGTTTTAGGGACTCGTCAAGCGGGATTACCTGATTTTGCTTTAGCGAGTTTGGTGGAGGATCAGGAAGTGTTAGAATTAGCAAGGGAGGCGGCTCAAAAAGTGATTGATAAAGATGATAGTTTAAATTCTTGGCCCCCCATGCGGGATGAATTACAACGACGTTATCAAAAATTGTTAGGAGGTTCGATTTTAACATAAGTCTCCAGAAACCCTGTTTCTAAGGAAAGAAAACGGGTGTATTTCCCGATTCCCATTTGGGGTATTTCTGCATGGCACGCGTGTAAATTTCCGAGTCGATAAATTCTGATAACCACCTCTGTAAGGGCTGCCATGACTGTGCCTGAAACCAATCTTTATCGGTATGGGCGAATTGACGCACAAAGGGCGCGATCGCGCTATCTGCTAAGGCGAAACGATTGCCAAATAAGTATCTTGTCGTGGTTAATTTGGCATTAAGTTTTTCTAAATATAAAACGCCTTCATTTCGATGTTTTTCGGCATCAATTCCGGGGTAACGCTCAGGATATTTATAACGATCAAGATGATATTTAAAACCCTGATCAAATTCCGCGATCATTTCCTGCATTTCTCCGAGAGAATCTTGCTCTGGCATTAACCATTTTTCCGGGTCATTTTTTTCTAATGCCCACAACATAATATCCATACTTTCATCTATGACACGCCCATCAATATCAATCAATACGGGTACTGTACCTTTGGGTGATATTTCTAACATTTCCTTGGGTTTATCACGCAAAACTACTTCCCGTAACTCACAGACGCGATCGCTCACAATTAATGCCAAACGCGATCGCATCGCGAAGGGGCAGCGACGAAAGGAATACAAAATCGGGTAATTTGACATATCGAAGAAGGAAGAAGGAAGAGGGAAGAAGGAAGAGGGAAAAAGGAAGAAGGAAGAGGGAAGAGGGAAGATTGTTTCCGTTTCAGCTAGTCAGTTAGTCAGTTAGTCAGGGGTTAAAACCCCTGCCTTAAAGCGAAAGTCCTCTGAAGAGGACTAATTGACTTATCGTGAAGTGATTAGAAATAATCCTCATTATGATGAACATAATTGTCCTTATTTTAGCTAATTTTTGGGTGATTTTTTTAGTCATTTTTAGAGGTTTTTAGCTATGATAAAAGCACTTAAGTTTCGCTCTAAATTATTCAGTCCTCTTTAGAGGACTTTAGCTATTAGACAGGGGTTTTAACCCCTGACGTGCTGACGTGCTGACGTGCTGGCATCTGCTGGCGTGTGCTGGATTTGGGCTTCAGTTGACACCAATGATTGTTAATTAATTCGATCGTCAGGTTTTTCTTTAACATTGTAGCTGGCTCCAATATGGGCTTGATTGCGACTATTTGCCAATTCAATTTGACGTTGCCGCTCAGAAAATCTGCTTTTTTGAGATTCAGTTATCGAGTCATGGCAATGAGGACAACTTACGCCGAGGACAAATAATTCTGAAGCCTTTTCTTCCTCACTAATAGGGTGACGACAAGCACGACAAAGTTCATATTCACCCTGCTTTAAACCATGACTAACGGAAACTCTCTCATCAAAGACAAAACATTCGCCTTCCCAACGACTTTCCCCTTCTGGAACTGTTTCCAAATATTTCAAAATTCCACCTTCGAGGTGATAGACTTCCTCAAAACCTTCACTTCGCAAAAAAGCTGTAGATTTCTCGCAGCGAATACCTCCTGTACAAAACATCGCGACTTTGGGTTTATTGCGTAAGGCTGTTTCCTGTCGTACCCATTGAGGTAATTCCGAGAAACTTTTTGTTTTTGGATTAATCGCGCCTTTAAAAGTTCCGATGGATACTTCGTAATCGTTACGCACATCAACGACGACTACATCGGGATCATCAAGGAGTTTATTCCACTCATCGGGTTTGACATATTTGCCTGCCATTAGAGTTGGATTAATGTCGGGTACACCCATCGTCACAATTTCGCGTTTTAAGCGTACTTTCATGCGGTAAAATGGTGGTTTTTCTGAGGATGATTCTTTGTGAGTCAAATCAGCAAAACGTGAGTCACGACGCAGGAATGCCAGCACTGCATAGATACCTTCGGGTGAACCCGCGATCGTGCCATTGATTCCTTCTTGGGCGAGTAAAATAGTACCTTTGACGTTGTTTTCGTTACAACAGTCGAGTAGGGGTGCTCTCAGTTGGGCAAAATCTGATAGCTCAACGAATTTATAGAATGCCGCGGTTAAGTAATAAGTCATCTTGTGATTGGGAGCAATTTTAACAGCTATACAGCAGTTTCCTCTGCTATGCAGTACATCTTGATCCCCCTAAATCCCCCGATCGAAGGGGGACTTTGTCCCCCCCTTGGGAAGGGGGGCTAGGGGGGATCTAACGTACCTCATAATATCGAAAAGTGCTGTATTATATTTTAGATTGTCCGAGCAATTTTAAGATTTGCCCGATCGCGTCTGGTTAGTCGAGTGAAAGTTGTTGGAGTGGAGGGATATTCCAGATGATTCTAATTTATTAAATCAATCATTCTTCTGTCAACCTTTATGATAATGCTACAGAGTTTTTCTTTTTGCTAAATACTTTTTGGTACTAGATTAATTTGGGCGATTTTACCAATGCTTAGGCTTTCGCTATATTTTCACTAACCATGAAAAAATATAAATATGTATCTTTTGTTTTTGTCGCAATAAAAGGCATTAAGAAAAATGTTCGTCTTTTTGCCCAAGAACATTTTTACCTCAACTGGGAATTTTTTTATCCACAACGCGATCGACAGCAGCACCGGAAAACAACGCACCCCAGCAAACTGATCCTCCGCACAACTTAAGCCCAACAACTGTAAGTCAATACCGGCAGTCGGGAGAAGAAAATATCGAGATGCTTACCCCAGTAAACATCTCCCACTGTACACTCCAACGCGTTATCCAAGGACGCGCCTACCTGAATGGGGCATTAGTCGCTTAATCACTCTGAGTCAATATATTGATCTCTTAACTGAGATGCACCCATTAATTCGAGTACATTTTTCATCAATTGCCTATTCCCTATTACCCGACTTCCGCAAGAAGTCTCATCTATTCTTAACTATAATCGAGGCATGGGAAACCGATTGAGGATATCTTTTAATTGGTTTGGTAAATTCCCTAATTGTTTGGAGAATGTGGCAAGTTGTGTATAGGCTTCCACAAGGCGATCGCCCTCTACTTGTATTTCCGAAGTCGGATAATTTTGCATTACTTCTAGTAATGTCAATTGATTATCTTTTTCGAGGGATTTTAAAACCGCGTTCCCTAACGCGTCGCGATCGTCAGGTTGATTGGTTGAGGGATGAATAACCTGGCCAACTTGATCTAAAATCAATTTGGCGGGGGTACTCTTTATGTTATCCTTAACCAGATTATAGTTAACTTTTATCGGTTTAGTCAACGCCTGTCGCACAGTATCGGGGTTTTGCTTAGACTGAGCTAATAATAAAGCTAAGGGAGGAGACATCTGGCCAGTTTTCGCAAAAGTTTCTAATTCCCTTACGGAAATCGGCACTTGTAAAACACTATACTTGAGTACAACTTTTTCCGCGGCTTTAACCTCGCTATTACATAAAATTAACCCTGTACTGAGTGCTAAAAATAACATACTTTTCGATAACCAAATACTTAAACCCATTCTATTTTTCCTCTCTCCCATTGTTTTGTACTACAGACGCATTAAATAACCCAGAGTTTCTCGCGTCGCATTGGTAAAATGATGGCACAAAAAAGTCAAGTACCAGTATTCCTGTAGATGGAATCTGGTACTTGGATTTTTTTGTTGATCTCTTAATATAGTTAGGGCCTTTATGAAAGCCGACCCCATTTGAAAATCGAAAATAGGATTTATGTTTAAGGTCTTTATTTAGGCTGACCTCAATTAATTTGTTACGAACTATATTTTAGTTATACCTCAACTGATCAGGGATCATCGCTTTCGTAATGATTTCTTTATAATTTCATCTTTTCCTTCCTTATATATAGAGATAAAAACAGGAAATGAAGTTTTGTTAAGGAGAAGGGGGAGGGCCTGATTTTTTGTCAAGGCGAAAAAACCAAACCATAAGGGCAACAACGCCGAGTTGAAGGGCAAAATTAGGTAACGCGTTATAGACATCACGCCCCGCGGCGAGTTGCCCCAGGAAAATCAGGGCGCCAATGAAGCCAGACGCGCCACAGACGAGATAAATAAATAGACGTAACCCTCGGTAAGGAGTGGCTAATTCGGATTTTAAGCGGGCATATTGTTGGGGGGTAAGGTTAGAGGGAGGTTTGGCGCGCTTAGGGGTTGGGTTTGTCATGTTTTTGTATTCGGGATAAGTGGATATTTGTTTATAGTTTATTTTATTCTCTGTCACGATAGGACATCTTTGGTAGAAACGGGGTTGCGAGTGTGCATCTGCCCCTAGATGAATGGTAAAATGTGGGGTAACATTCATGGTAAAATATGGGAGAAAATCCTCGAAGAAACGATCGCGAGCATTTCTGTCACCGACAAATAACATGAATAAACCGACAATAATTCCTAGGATAGAATCAAGCTGATCGCGTTTTGTCTTTGCTATCGCGTACCAGCATATTTTCACACTATTTTCCTCTTCCTTCTCCCTTCTCCCCTCTTCCTTCTCCCCTCTTCTTTCTCCCCTCTTCCTTCTTCCTTTTTCCTTCTTCCTTTTTCCTTCTTCCTTTTTCCTTCTTCCTTTTTCCTTCTTCCTTCCTCCTTCTTCCTTCTTCCTTAATTATTATGAGTATATCGATCGCGCTTCTCGCCCATAGAGCTCAAGAAGATACCCTAATCAAATTAGTTAAACAACATACCCCTACACTGAAGCGATATCGACTTATCTCTACAGCTAATCTCCGTGAAAAAATCCGCGATCAAACTTCCTTATCAGTAAAATTAATCAGCCCAAAAGACGAAGAAGGAGCCGCGTTAGGGTACGCGATCGAACAAGGAAAGATCCTCGCGATCATCTGTTTAATAGATCCCTCGGCAAATCAACCAGAATTTCCCGATATTCAAGCCCTTTCCCTCTTTTGCAGTACCCATAATATCCCCCTTGGGATTAATCTAGCCACCGCGATCGCGCTCATTAATTCCTTAACACAAACCCCCATTGCCCATCTCATATTTAACCCCGTCGCAGGGCAAGGAAATTCCACAGAAGAATTAGCCCTAATTCGTCAAACCCTTTCCCCCACATTCCAATTATTTGTGCATCTGACAACCCCCGAAATTAATGCCGATGAATTAGTCAAAGAAGCCCTCTTATCTCAACCGGATCTTATTATTGCATCCGGTGGAGATGGCACAGTTTCCGTCGTGGCAAGTGCTCTTATTAAAAGTGGAATACCCCTCGGTATTATTCCCAGGGGAACCGCGAACGCGTTCGCGGTAGCATTAGGGATTCCTACCACCGTTAAAGAAGCCTGTGATGTAATTTTAGCGGATATTAAAAGAGCCGTAGATGCCGCTCATTGTCCTCAACAAGATATGATTCTCCTAGCAGGAATAGGCTTTGAAGCTGGCATGGTAGAAAAAGCTAGTCGAGAAATGAAAAATTACTTAGGAGTATTAGCTTATATCCTCGCGGGCGCTCAACAATTAAATGAGCAAGGAATATTTGATATTGAAATAGAAGTTGATGGTATTAAGAATAAATCTTTTACCGCGGGAGCGATTACGATTGCCAACGCGGCTCCACCTACATCAGTTTTAGCCCAAGGAATCGGACAAGTTAATCCTTCTGATGGTTTATTAGATGTGACGATCGCGATGCCGAAAAGTCGTCTGGATGCCGTAACAGGAATTATTGAAGTTTTTAGTGCAGCCCTGATCAAATCCGCGACTCAACGGGATGATGTGGTGCATTTCAAAACCCCTAGGATTAAAGTGACAACAAATCCCCCTCAAAAAGTCGTTATTGATGGCGAAATTGTTGGCACAACTCCCATCGAAATCGAATGTATTCCCGGTGGTTTAACTGTATTTGTTCCCCCTTTTATTCCCCCTTCTTATATAGAAAAATTAGCCGATTTTTGGATCACAAAAATCTCTCCGAGTTTAAATGCACTCACAGCCACCGTGGGAATAGGGGGTTTAGTCGGAAGCGCGATCGCGTTTTGGGGATTAGGAAAAATATTTACCTATTTCTTAGAGAAACCTACTCATATTGCTGAGATAGAAATCCTCGGAAAAATTCATCACTTAAGTCATCCTATTTGGGATAGGATTATGTTAACTATTACTTTTTTTGGGGATGTAGAATGTATCGTACCTTTGGCTTTTATCAGCTTAAGTGTGCTATGGTGGAAACGTGCTTATCAAGAATTTTGGACATTAGGATTGGCTTGTTTCGGTGCTTTGATTCTGAATCTGGGGATGAAGATTGTAATTGCACGGGATCGCCCCCAATTATGGCACCATTTAGTAGTAGAAACTACCTATAGTTTTCCTAGTGGCCATGCTTTGGGGGCTACTGTATTTTATGGCGCGATCGCGTATTTTGTCGCCACACAATACCCAAAATTTTCCCTAGGAATTTATAGTTTTACGACAATTTTTGTAATATTGATTAGTATTAGTCGTCTCTATCTCGGTGTGCATTGGCCCTCGGATGTCTTCGCGGGATGTTGTATCGGATTTCTCTGGTTAACAACTTGTCTGACTATGCTCAGACTTCAGAAACTTAAACAGCAAACATATAAACGAAAAACAGCATAAACCCTGTAGGGTGCGTCCGATTGTCATATTGATAACTAATGCTAATTGCAATTAATGACGCACCTTACTCTTAGGTAATTCCCTAATACATTCTTCATTCAACAATCAAAATTAATCCATTACGGATGCCATCAAATACACGGTTAAGGTGCATCTGATCGTTGTGGCTAAGAGAATCCTTAGATAATAATGCGGACTTGAGGAGTCGCTGATCGATCGGGGTAATTTGGCGAAATGACAAGATTCGCTGCACGATCGCTTCCATTGAAATTTTAGGGGTGTTAGTTGGCTCAGGCATTATTTTTCCACCATCTCAATAGGGGTAAGAAAACCAGACATTGGATATTTTAACCAGAGATTGCCCCTTATAACTGCACAAGAGTATACCAAATTTGTGATATTTTAGGGTTGATTTTGTGATCTCAATCACGATTTGGGTGTTAGAGTAATTGATGAGGGGTGTTACCCATCACAGGAGGAAAAATTAGGAATAAAAGGGCGATAGTATCCTAAAATACCAAAGGAAAAATAAAGATATTTGGTTAAGTATAATGACTCAGACGACAATAGGAATTATCGGTGGTAGCGGCCTATACAAAATGGACGCGTTGAAAGATATTGAGGAAATCACAGTAGAGACTCCCTTTGGCTCCCCTTCCGACGCGGTAATTTTAGGAACTTTGGACGAAACGCGAGTGGCATTTCTACCTAGACACGATCGCAATCATTCTTTACTTCCTTCAGAATTACCTTTTCGAGCTAATATTTATGCTATGAAAAGTTTAGGGGTAAAATATTTAATTTCAGCCTCCGCGGTAGGTTCACTTCAAGAAGAAGTTAAACCTTTAGATATGGTAGTACCGGATCAATTTATTGATCGGACAAAAAACCGAGCATCGACTTTTTTTGGTGACGGAATAGTTGCCCATATTGCTTTTGGGGACCCGGTTTGTCAGAAATTATCCGCGATTTTAGGAGACGCGATCGCGTCCTTAAATCTCCCCGAAGTAACATTACATCGTGGGGGTACATATATCTGTATGGAAGGGCCTGCATTTTCCACAAAAGCCGAATCAAATCTTTATCGAAGTTGGGGAGGTAAAGTTATTGGTATGACAAATTTAACTGAGGCAAAATTAGCTAGAGAAGCGGAAATTGCCTATGCAACATTAGCCCTAGTAACAGATTATGATTGTTGGCATTTAGATCATGATAGTGTCACGGTAGAACTGATCATTGCCAATTTACATAAGAATGCCGAAAATGCTCAAAAAGTAATTCGAGAAACCGTAAGACGTTTAAGTGCAAATCCTCCCATTTCCGAAGCGCATTCTGCTTTAAAGTATGCTATTTTGACACCTTTAGATAAAGTCCCCCAAGGGACAAAAGAGAAGTTAAAAGCTATTTTAGAGAACTATCTATAAGCGATTATTAGGAGATAAAGGGAAAGAAAATGAACCACAAAGGCACAGAGGACACAGAGAAGAGAAAAGAGGAGAATTTGACATCATTTTGAGGTGAAAAAATGCAAAAAAAAAAGTAAATACCTGTGTTTTTTTTCGGTGAACCTTAGATTTATTTTCTCTGTATTTTTTGCGCCTTTGTGGTTAGAAAAAAAGTGTTCTTGGGGTGGGTAAAGTTTGGCAAAAACTGTGGTTGAGACTGTTGATTTTCTCTTGATTTTATTGCCTCTGTGTGCTTTGTGTCTTTGTGGTTAGAAAAAAAAGTGATAACTCAGGTCACAAATAGGGTATAATCTAAATTTGGTAATTAAGAATTGAATCCAAAAACCTTAAGGAGTCTTAAAGAATTATGACAGAACAAGATCCCGTAAAATTGATGAAACAATTAGTCGGTAAAGCCGCGGCCGATCGCGTTCAATCTGGTATGATTGTCGGATTGGGGACGGGTTCGACAACGGCTTATACGATTGAATATTTAGGGGAACGTATTAAGTCGGGGGAATTGAAAGATATTAAAGGGGTTCCCACTTCGTTTCAAGCCGAAGTCCTCGCGAAACAATATGGGGTTCCCCTGACAACTTTGGATGAA
The DNA here is from genome assembly GCA_037440985.1 of Microcoleaceae cyanobacterium bin_387. Taxonomy (GTDB): domain Bacteria; phylum Cyanobacteriota; class Cyanobacteriia; order Cyanobacteriales; family Microcoleaceae; genus JBEDKD01. Next base: position 22,260 of record JBBITB010000022.1, on the reverse strand, counting down.
GTTGATCATATTGATATCGCGATCGATGGAGCCGATGAAGTTGATCCTAACTTAAATTTAATTAAGGGTGGTGGTGCAGCTCATACACGGGAAAAAGTGGTTGATTATTTTGCGGAAAAGTTTATTGTTGTGGTTGATAGTTCTAAATTAGTGGACAAATTAGGTTCTACTTTTAAAGTACCCGTGGAAGTGATTCCGATGGCCGTAGCAACGGTAACAAAAGCATTAGAAAAACTGGGCGGAAAACCGGAACTTCGTATGGGTGTCAGAAAAGCAGGGCCAGTTATTACCGACCAAGGAAACATGATTTTAGATGTCAAATTTGACAATCTTTCTGACAAAGCTAAAGAATTAGAAAGCACCATTAATAACATTCCGGGGGTGTTAGAAAATGGTTTATTTATTGATTCCACTGAGTTAGTGCTGGTGGGCGAAATTATTGATGGAAAACCCCAGGTTAACGAAAAGACTAAATAGGTAACTGGGGACGGGTGATTAGGGATTGGGGAAAGGTGATTAGTGATTAGGGAAAAGTGATTATAAATTAAGAATTAGTCATCAGTGATTTGATTAATAATTAGTAATTGAATCCCCAATCCCCAATCCCCAATCCCCAATCCCCAATCCCCAATCCCCAATCCCTATTATGCAATATCGACGTTTTGGTAGAACAGAATTACTCATGCCTGTTTTTTCTTGCGGAGGTATGAGATATCAATATCAATGGCAAGATACCACTTGGGATAAAATTCCCGATCAGAGTCAAAATAACATAGAAAAAAATATTTATCGGGCTCTGGAATGTGGTATTAATCATATTGAAACCGCCCGTGATTATGGCACTTCTGAAATGCAATTAGGGAAAATTTTGCCCAAATTACCACGGGACAAAATGATTATACAAACGAAAGTCCCTCCGCAAGAAAATCCTAATGAGTTTCGCCAAAAATTTGATACCTCTTTGGATTATCTTAAATTAGATTATGTTGATTTATTAGGATTACATGGCATTAATACACCTGAGTTATTAGAGTGGACTATTCGTCCGGGGGGGTGTTTAGATGTGGCTAAATCTTTACAAGCAGAAGGCAAAGTAAGATTTATTGGCTTTTCTACTCACGCACCTACGGATGTTATTATTGACGCGATCGAAACAGATTGTTTTGATTATGTCAATCTTCATTGGTATTATATCAATCAATCAAACTGGCCTGCGATTGAAGCTGCGACTCGTCACGATATGGGGGTATTTATTATTAGTCCCTCTAATAAAGGTGGCCTACTTTATCAACCTTCTCAGAAGTTAATTGATTTATGTGCCCCTTTGAGTCCGATGGTTTTTAATAATTTATTTTGTTTATCTCATCCCCAAGTTCATACTCTTAGTATTGGTGCTTCTCAACCTCAAGATTTTGATGAACATTTGTCCACGCTTCCACTCTTGGATCACGCCGATGAATTATTACCTCCTATTCTCGCGAGATTAGAAGCGGAAGCTATTAATAAGTTAGGAGAAGACTGGGTAAAAACCTGGCATATTGGTTTACCGACTCAGGAAAATACACCCGGTAATATCAATATTCCTGCTATTCTTTGGTTATGGAATTTGACGATCGCGTATGATATGGTGGAATACGGCAAATTTCGTTATAATTTACTAGGAAATGGGGGACATTGGTTTCCGGGTAAGAAAGCGGATACACTGGCTCAATATGACTTAAAACCTTGTTTAGCGCAAAGTCCCCATAGGGATAAAATTATTGAAGTTTTACAGGAATGCGATCGCGTTCTCGGAGGCGAACCTGTGAAACGTCTCTCCCAACAATAATGAGAATCTGGTGAGAATTTAAACCCCATTAGGACAATAATCCTAATGGGGTTTGAAGTAATGTTAACTCCTGACAAAAGACGCGATCGCCAATTTTGCCACTAATAGCACTTTGGATTAAACTGCCACCAAAATCTGATCACCGTTAATCTGAACATTATATGTTTTCAGGGGTGCAGTGGCAGGGCCTCGCACTACGTCTCCACCTTGAGCAAAACGAGAATTGTGGCAAGGACAAACAAAACTAGATTGACTGCCATTCCAGTCCACAGTACAGCCTTGATGTGTGCAGGTGGGATTAACCGCGATCACATTAGTGGCGTTTTGAGGATCAGGAAGCACCAGCAACACAGGGCTAGGGACTCCTGACTTGATCAAGATTTTGCCACTACTTTTTAATTGCGAGACTTTCGCAAGTGCCTTATAGTCAGCAGCATTAGCAGGTTGCTGATCTTTAAGAGAAAAAGTCGCAAGTACCACAGGGAGAGAACTTGCAAGGCATCCCAACCCGACCCAATTTAAAAAAGTTCGTCTATCCATAAAGGCGAAAAATTAGCGATTTTTTAGCTTTCTGCATTGTAAGATAATATCGTTTTTTTGTGCTTAAAATTAACTTATTATATTTTTTTACTTAATTATATTGACAAATTTTAGAGAATAATAAATAATCTTATCGCAGCCCAAAAACTATCCAAGTAATTAATCTTGAAGAGACTATGGGTGTGATATGAATTATCTTAAAAATTGCCATTGAAAATCCATTCTCTCACTCCTAGAATAAAGAGTGTGGGAAAATTTGAGTTGCCAAAATCTTTATGTAATTGATATGATACGCCCTTTAGCAAATAGAGTCACTGAGCTTCAATGAAGCAAATTTTCACTAGATGGCTCAGAGAAAGTTTGTCTATCAATCTGGTTTAACAAGACTGATCTTGCCAAAGATTCTCAATTAAAGTTTCTAAGTAATCCCAGAGGGCTGATCATCAATGTTATGCCCACTCTTAAGTACAAATTCTCGCAATTATCCAGAATAAAAATGAGAAAAATATTAGGTAAAATTGGGATGATTTCCCCAGCCGTCTTGGGGATTAATTTAGTGATTTCTCAAGCGGGTTTCTCGGCACAGAGAACTCAACATCAAATCAATGAAGTGCTCCTAGCTCCTGCCACAATTGTTTCCAAAGGTAATGCCAGCGCGGACTCCTCTACCCCCCCCGGTTCCAGGGGCAAATCTCTCCACCTTAATAGGCGCGGCTCCAGTCAACACCCAAAGGGCAACCTCCCCGAAAACTGAAAACGAAAACTTGGAATCGGGTGATTTAATTCCAGAAACTTTCACTCAAGAAAACCCCCTATCTCAAGTCACATCCGTCTCTCAGCTTTCAGACGTACAACCCACTGACTGGGCCTTTCAAGCACTTCAATCCCTAGTCGAACGTTACGGTTGTATCGCGGGTTATCCAGATGGCACATTCAAAGGCAACCGAGCTATCACCCGATATGAATTTGCCGCAGGTTTGAACGCGTGCCTGGACAGGATTAACGAACAAATTAAAAGCGCGACGGCAAACTTTGTCACTCGACAAGACCTCCTGACGGTGCAAAAATTACAGGAGGAATTTGCCGCGGAACTCGCGACCTTTCGGGGTCGCATTGATGCCTTGGAGGCTCGTACTTCCGAACTAGAAGCGAATCGATTTTCGACCACAACCAAGCTTCAGGGTGAAGTGATTATGGCTATGGCAGGAGTGGCCACAGGAACAGGACCTCAGTCCAGTTCACCCCCTTTTGGCAACAGTCGTAATATTGATCGAGTACCCATCTTTGGAACCCGCACTCGCCTCAACCTCAATACCAGTTTCAGCGGATCAGATAGACTCTTCACTCGCTTGGAAGTGACCACTCTCCAAGACCTCTCTAACTCTACCCTGACACCTGAAGGGAGTTTGTCTTTCTCCGATCCCAATGCCAACAGTAATTTCCATTTGGCGGATCTTTACTATTTGTTTCCCATTGGTGAGAAAACCACGGTTTATCTCGCAGCCAATGGTGTCGGAGCCGATGATTTTATGAATACGCTGAACCTCTACAATGACGGCAACGGTGGTTTTGGTTCTGTTACCAATTTTGGGACTCGTAACTCGGCTTACTACTTCGCCAATGGTACCGGCATCGGGTTGTTACACTCCTTCAACCGCTATCTCGATTTCAGTGCTGGCTATCTCGCGAGTGATGCCGCAAACCCTAACCTGGGGAGTGGTTTATTTAATGGTGCTTATGGCGCGATCGCGCAATTAACGATAAAACCAACGAAACAATGGAGCCTGGGTTTAATCTACGCTCACGCGTACAATAACGACATCAGCACTGGCAGTTCTAATGCGAACCTAGTGTCAGCCACAGGACTCAATGTTGTCACCAATACCTACAGTTTAGGAAGTTCGTGGCGAGTCAATCCCCACTTAGCAGTTAATGGCTGGGTAGGATACACAACGGCGCAAGTGCTTAAAACAGGAAATGGCAAAATTTGGTATTGGGCCCTTTCCCTCGCGTTTCCCGATTTATTAAAGCAAGGTAATTCCGGTGGCTTAATCGTGGGTATGGAACCGAAGTTAACCCAGTTAGATCAATCTGTCAGTAATGCTGTGGACGGATTAAAGGCAAATACCAGCACTTCCCTACACTGGGAGGGTTTTTACACCTGGCAAGTCTCGCCAAATATCTCAATTACGCCAGCCCTTGTTTGGCTGACAGCCCCCAATCACGACAGTAACAATAATGGCGCTCTGATTGGTACTATTAGAACCACGTTTAAGTTTTAGAGCCATCCATTTTGCTTGGAGGCGAATTAGTGAAACATCTCTCCCAACAATAAGGAGAAAAATAAGAAATCGGGTTTCTTTGAGCCACTGGTGGTTTTTGAGAAATATTTAAGAAACCCGGGTTCTTTTTTTTGACAATATTTAGGAAAGTTTACAAAAGAGCAAAATCTCTCCTGATTGCCTGTGTCACACCACCGCGAACCCCAGAGAAAATGAATTTCTCCTCAAAAACATCGAATTGTCGATGGTTTTATGGTAAAAATACTTAAAGGTAGATCAGGAGAAAGTGGCATTTGGGAAGACAAGAACAGTGGGACAATAGCAACAAGGGAAATCCTCTCCCATTTTGTCCCATTCCCCATTGTCCATATTCTCCTGGTCTATTTACAATCAAAAATCAAAAAAAACAGCAATTATTCCATCTTTCCATAACCATCGAAAGGAGCCTAACTGGATGTTCACTCATGTCAAGCCGACTATTCGCCACATTGTGCCGGAAAACTTGCAGGGGCGATCGCTCCTCAAGGTGGTATATGTGGTGTTGGAATCGCAGTATCAGAGTGCTTTATCTGCCGCGGTGCGGTCTATCAATGCCAATAACCCCAATTTAGCCATTGAGATTAGTGGTTATCTGATTGAGGAATTACGGAGTCCAGAAAATTTTGAAGCCTTGAAGCGGGATGTCTCAGAGGCTAATGTCTTTATCGCGTCTTTGATTTTTATTGAAGACTTGGCCGATAAACTGGTGGAAGCCGTGGAGCCTTTCCGCGATAACCTGGATGTGGCCGTTGTCTTCCCGTCAATGCCTCAAGTGATGCGCCTGAATAAAATGGGCAGTTTCTCAATGGCGCAATTGGGACAAAGTAAGAGCGCGATCGCGCAATTTATGAAGAAGCGTAAGGAGCAGTCAGGAAGTTCCTTCCAAGACGCGATGTTAAAATTGCTGCAAACGCTTCCCAAGGTTCTCAAATATTTACCGATGGAGAAAGCCCAGGATGCTCGCAATTTTATGTTGAGTTTCCAATATTGGTTAGGAGGTTCCCAAGAAAACTTGGAAAACTTCTTACTAATGTTATCTGATAAATATGTTTATCAAGGTCAACAAACGGTTAAATTCCAAGAGCCTGTTGTTTATCCTGATATGGGAGTTTGGCATCCTTTAGCCCCCAAAATGTTTGAAGATGTCAAGGAATATCTCACCTGGTATAATAGTCGCAATGATATTTCTGATGACTTAAAAGATCCTCTTGCCCCTTGCATCGGTTTAGTCTTACAACGCACCCATTTAGTAACAGGTGATGATGCCCATTATGTAGCAATGGTGCAGGAATTGGAAGTGATGGGAGCGCGGGTAGTTCCTGTGTTTGCTGGTGGTTTAGACTTCTCCAAACCTGTTGATGAATTTTTCTGGGATGTGAGTGCGAAAGGGGTAGCACCATTACCTTTAGTTGACGCGGTAATATCCTTAACAGGGTTTGCTTTAGTGGGAGGTCCCGCACGTCAAGATCACCCCAAGGCGATCGAGTCTTTGAAGAAGTTAAATCGCCCTTATATGGTGGCTTTACCCTTAGTTTTCCAAACTACGGAAGAGTGGGAAGATAGCGATTTAGGTTTACATCCGATTCAAGTTGCCTTACAAATTGCTATTCCGGAATTAGATGGCGCGATCGAACCCATTATTTTATCAGGACGCGATGGCGCGACAGGGAAAGCGATCGCGTTACAAGATCGGATCGAAGCGATCGCGCAACGAGCAATGAAATGGGCAAGTCTGCGTCGGAAACCGAAATTAGACAAAAAAGTTGCCATTACCATTTTCAGTTTCCCCCCCGACAAAGGTAATATCGGAACCGCGGCTTATTTAGATGTTTTCGGCTCCATTTATGAAGTCGTAAAAGCCTTAAAAGGCAATGGTTATGATATCGAAAACTTGCCAGAATCCGCGGAAAAACTGATGCAAGAAGTCATCCATGACGCGACAGCCCAATACACCAGTCCCGAATTAAATATTGCCTACCGGATGTCAGTAGAAGAGTATGAAAAATTAACACCATACTCCGAACGATTGCAGGAAAATTGGGGACCACCACCCGGACATTTAAACAGTGACGGCCAAAATCTCTTAATTTACGGAAAACACTTTGGTAATGTCTTTATTGGTGTACAACCCACCTTTGGTTATGAAGGCGATCCCATGCGGTTATTATTCTCTCGCTCCGCGAGTCCCCATCATGGTTTTGCCGCCTATTACACCTATTTAGAACAAGTTTGGGGAGCCGATGCCGTATTACATTTTGGCACTCATGGCTCATTGGAATTTATGCCCGGAAAACAGATGGGAATGTCAGGGGAATGTTATCCCGATAGTTTAATTGGCAAGATTCCAAACCTCTATTATTATGCCGCCAATAACCCCAGTGAAGCCACCATTGCCAAACGTCGCAGTTACGCGGAAACCATCTCCTATTTAACACCTCCCGCGGAAAATGCAGGTTTATATAAAGGATTGCAGGAATTAAGCGAGTTAATCGGTTCCTATCAAACCTTGAAAGAGACAGGGCGAGGCGTTCCCATTGTTAACACGATCATCGAAAAAAGTCGTCAAGTTAACTTAGATAAAGACATCGCGTTACCCGAACAAGATGCCGCGGAATTAAGTGCAGAAGAACGCGATAATTTAGTGGGGTTAGTCTATCGCAAGTTAATGGAGATTGAATCTCGTTTATTACCTTGCGGATTGCACGTTGTCGGCAAACCACCAACAGCAGAAGAAGCGATCGCGACTCTGGTAAATATCGCGAACCTAGATCGGGAAGAAGAAGGAATCATCAGCCTACCTCGGATTATGGCCAACAGTATTGGCCGTGATATTAACGAAGTCTATTCCAACAGCGATAAAGGAGTCTTAGAAGACGTAGAATTGCTGCAAAATATCACAATGGCGAGCCGTGCCGCGGTAGCAGCCTTAGTAAAAGAACAAACCGATGCTGAAGGGCGAGTATCCCTCGTTTCCAAACTAAATTTCTTCAACATGGGTAAAAAAGTACCCTGGATTGAGTCATTAAACCAATGCGGTTATAAAGTCGATCCCGAACCCATTAAACCCCTGTTTGAGTATTTAGAATTTTGCCTACAACAGGTATGTGCCGATAACGAATTAGGTTCATTATTACGCGCCTTAGAAGGGGAATATATTTTACCCGGTCCCGGAGGAGATCCGATTCGGAACCCCGATGTATTACCAACGGGAAAAAATATGCACGCCCTTGATCCGCAGTCGATTCCCACCGCGGCAGCCGTAAAATCTGCCAAAATAGTCGTTGATCGGTTATTAGAACGACAACGCATGGATAATGGAGGAAACTATCCCGAAACCATCGCGGTTGTGCTCTGGGGAACTGATAATATTAAGACTTACGGAGAGTCACTAGCTCAAGTGATGTGGATGGTAGGAGTCAAGCCAATTCCTGACGCGTTAGGACGGGTAAATAAGCTCGAATTAATTTCCTTAGAAGAGTTAGGACGGCCACGCGTTGATGTGGTAATTAACTGTTCAGGGGTATTCCGCGACTTATTCATTAACCAAATGAATTTGTTAGATAAAGCGGTAAAAATGGCCGCAGAAGCCAATGAACCATTGGAAATGAATTTTGTTCGCAAACACGCGTTAAAGCAAGCAGAAGACTTAGGGGTAAGCGTGCGTCAAGCCGCGACTCGTGTATTTTCCAACGCGTCCGGTTCCTATTCTTCCAACGTCAATTTAGCCGTAGAAAATAGTACCTGGGAGAGCGAGGCAGAATTACAAGAAATGTATTTAACTCGTAAATCTTTTGCCTTCTCCTCCGATAATCCGGGTACAATGGAACAGGATCGGAAGATTTTTGAATCGGCCTTAAAAACCGCCGATGTAACATTCCAGAATTTAGATTCTGCGGAGATTAGTTTAACCGATGTGTCACACTATTTCGACTCAGATCCGACCAAATTGATCGGAAGTTTACGAGGCGATGGCAAAAAACCCGCGTCCTTTATTGCCGATACCACTACTGCGAGTGCTCAGGTGCGATCGTTATCAGAAACGGTGCGTTTAGATGCACGGACAAAAATGTTAAATCCGAAGTGGTATGAAGGGATGTTATCCCACGGATATGAAGGAGTGCGGGAATTATCGAAGCGTCTCGTTAATACAATGGGATGGAGTGCCACCGCGGGAGCGGTTGACAATTGGGTGTATGAGGATGTGAATGAAACGTTTATCAATGATGAAGCAATGCAGAAGCGTTTGATGAACTTAAATCCTCATTCATTCCGTAAGATGGTGAGTACCTTGTTAGAGGTGAATGGACGTGGTTATTGGGAGACTTCTGAGAGTAATTTAGATCGTTTACGGGAGTTATATCAGGAGGTGGAAGATCGGATTGAAGGGGTAGAGTAGAGATAGTTTAGGGCAGGCTTTTGGCCTGCCTTTTAACTGCCGAATTAATTATTTTTTTTACCGCAGATAAACGCAGATGAACACAGATGAAAGAAGGGGATAAAACGCGTCTTCTTTTATTCTTATTTTCCTTGGTGTCTTGGTGTCTTGGTGTTTCACTCTCATGGAGAAACGGGGTGAAAGAGCGCGATCCCTTCCTACCCATAAATGACGCAAACATCTGTTTTCATTTGAGATAGTTATCTCGATGGTATGTATTGACTGATGACTTTTTTGTGTTATAATCAGAATTGGGAGTAAAAAGAAATAACTTGAAAAAAAAGCTTATGATAGCTGTCATATCAGAACATATTGATATTACTCCGGGTATCTGTGGCGGAAAACCGCGTATTGCTGGACATCGAATTAAAGTCCAAGATGTTGTGATCTGGCATGAAGATATGGGACTTTCCCCAGATGAGATTGTCTATCATTATCCATCAATTACTTTGGCAGATGTTTATGCCGCGTTAGCCTATTATCACGATCATCAAGACGAAATCAGGCAACAAATTCGTGAAGATGAATTTTTTGCGCGTGAAATACAAGCGCAAACTCATTCTATTCTTCAGGAAAAATTGAGGAATCGAAATGTCTGAAAGGATACGGTTTCATTTAGATGAAAATGTGAGTAATGCCATCGCAGAAGGCTTACGACGACGAGGGATTGATGTAACGACTACACCCGAAGAAAGACTGATCGGAGTATCAGATGAAGAACAAATTGCTTTTGCACTTCGCCAAAATCGGGTTGTTTTTACTCAGGATACTGATTTTTTACGATTGAATCAAGCTGGGATCTCTCATAATGGCATTATTTATTGTCATAAAAACAGTCGCTCTATTGGTGAAATAGTGCGGGGGTTGATTTTGATTTGGGAGTATGTAGAAGCACAAGAAATCTGCGGTAAAGTTGAATTTATTTAGTTGATATCGCTCATTTTTTTAACCGCTCCTAAACGCAGATGAACACAGATGAAAGAATTGGATAAAGCACGTCTTATTTTCTTCTTATCTTTCTTTGTGTCTTGGTGTTTCACTCTCATGGAGAAACGGGGTGAAAGAGAGCGATCGCGCTCATTAAGTCTTCGGGAATAAGGCTTGATCAAAAAAAACCATATAGAATAAAATCACAAAATTAAGGGATTTTACCGATAACTGATATGCTGGAGTCTTTTCAGATACATAACTTTAGGCTATTTCAACACCTTGAAGTCAAAAAACTGGGTCGTGTCAACCTAGTTGTTGGCAGGAATAATGCCGGAAAAAGTACATTTCTCGAAGCTGTAGAAGTCTATGCCAGCAATGCTTCTTCTACAGTCTTGCTTGAGCTTGTAGAGTTTAGAAAAGAAACTTGGTTTAGCGAGGCTCAAGCACATTCCCAAAATTTTCTCGGTAATCCTGTGCGGCATCTCTTCTTTAGACATAAATTACCCAAAATAGGAGAAGAGGGTATTTCTCTTGGAGAAGTCTCCTCAAAAGCAAAACTCCATATTTCTACAGCCGCGTATCAAAATAAAAATGATGAAGAAGGCACAATCAGAAAAATTCGCATCTCTGATGTAAAAATTGATGAAGATTTATCTAATATTGAAGTTTTTCTCGTAGTAGAGCAAGGGGAAAAAACGAGAAGACTTTTTCGGTTAGATAGGGATATAAGAGAGATTAGACGTAATAGCTCTCCTATTCTTTATGAAAGGCCAGAATCAGAGTTCAAATATATCTGGCAAATTGTGGCGACAGAAAATATGCCCAATCGAAAATTAGCGGCTCTTTGGGATTTAACAAGTTTGACTGATTTAGAATCGGATGTTATTTCTGCCCTTCGTCTGATTGACGATCGAGTTACTGGAGTTGCTTTTGTAGAAGACATCAGTCAAGGCACTGCCAGAGATAACCGTATTCCCCTAGTGAAAATTAAAGGCATAGATGAGCCATTACCTCTCAAGAGTATGGGAGATGGGATGACTCGTTTATTTCATATAATTGTTGCTCTGGTAAATGCTCGAAACGGACTTCTCTTAATTGATGAATTTGAAAATGGATTGCATTGGAGTGTGCAACCTAAAGTTTGGGATATTGTTTTTCAGCTATCGGAGAGACTGAATGTTCAAGTTTTTGCAACAACTCATAGCCGGGATTGTATAAAGGGTTTCGACGAGGTATGGAATAAGTATCCTAACCTTGGTGCTTTCTTTAGACTTGACGCAAAGGGTGAGTTTATCAAAGCAACAGAATATACATTAGAGACGCTCAGTGATGCTATTGACATGGATGTTGAGGTGAGATGACTTCTATGAAATTGATATGTTGCACCATTGTCAAAAAGCTCTAGGGGCGGGTTTGCCAACAGCTTTAAAGAGTACAGTCAAGACTGAAAAACCCGCCCCCACCCGCGATCAAGTCCTTTATTGATATTGGTGCTGAAATGAAAGATATTTGTAAGCAAGATACAGATAAAGTTTTATTGGTTGAAGGAATTAATGATTGTCATGTTGTGATGGCTTTATGTGAAGCCCACGGTGTTCCTGAGACTTTCGGTATATATCAATGTGGTTCAGATGATGGGGTTTTGAAGCGATTAAATGCTCTGATTATACGCCCTAATCCTCCAAAAGTAATAGGTGTTATGCTTGATGCTGATAAGCCTTCTGTTGAAGGGAGATGGCAAAGTATAAAAGGTAAGTTGAGGCATTATAGCTATGTATTTCCGCACATTCCTGACGTTAATGGAACGGTAATTGAAGGTATTACAGATAAACCGAAACTGGGATTTTGGCTTATGCCTAATAATCAAGATTCTGGTATGTTGGAAGACTTTTGTGCGGAACTTGTAGAAGCATCATCTTTGGCTTTTGCGCGAGAATGTGTTGAGCAAGCACAGGAAAGGAATGTCACAACATTTAAAGAAGTGCATCGTAGTAAAGCCGTGATTCATACATATCTGGCTTGGCAGGATGAACCTGGTTATCCTCTGGGAAAAGCGATTACGAGTCAAGCTCTTTCTCATCACACAGATGTTGCCGTAAGATTCACCAATTGGTTAATACGTTTATTTATGGAACAAAAATGATTGATGAGCGCGATCGCAATAGTTTTTTATCCCAAACTATGATACAGTTAATGTATCTCACAATCCTTAAATCCTATGACCATTGAGAATCTTGAAGCTGAGGTTATGGCATTGCCAAGGGACTCTCAAGCAATATTACTATCCCGACTCTTAAAACACCTGGGAAAAAGTAGTGAAATTGCTCCAGAAGTTGCATCTATTTGTGCTGAAGAAGCCGAAAGGCGCGATCGGACAATCAATATCCAACTGAATCAACCTCAAAGCAATTTAATCGATCAGGCGGCTCAAATACAGGGAAAAAGTCCCTCAGAGTTCATGGTGGAGTCAGCATACCAAAAAGCCCAAGATGTTCTTTTAGACCGATGTTTTTTTGGGTTAGATGAAGTTAAATTTAAGCAATTTGTGGTGCTCCTAGATGCTCAACATATAGGAAATGAAAAGCTACACACATTACTAACAACTAAGTCTCCATGGGATTAGAACAAGATTGATAGCAGCTTTCTCCCCCCGAAAAACTAAATTCATCACATGAAATTGAGAGCTTTAACTCAGATAATAAAGAGTTAAATGAGTGGCTAAAACGTCGTGCTTTGAAAAATGAGTTAGAGGGTGCTTCAAGGACTTATGTTGTCTGCGCTGGCAAAGTAGTTATTGCATATTACTGTCTTGCTAATGGCGCACTGGCACAAACTACTGCAACAGGTAGAGTTAGGCGTAATATGCCCGATCCAATTCCAGTTATAGTGATTGGAAGACTTGCTGTAGATCGCGACTGGCAAGGCAAAGGTATCGGGCGTGCTTTGCTGCGAGATGCAATTTTTCGCACTTTGCAAGCGGCTGAAATTGCGGGAATAAGGGCAATTCTAGTACACGCTATTTCGGAAGAGGCAAAGCAGTTTTATGAGAAGTGCGGGTTTACTGCTTCACCTATCGCTCCGATGACACTTATGGTGACGGTTAATGATGCTAGGAATGAATTATCATCGCGGTAATGATACTAAGCTGGTTTGAAAACTTAGGATTAAGCTGCTCCTTTCATCTGTTCAAACAAGTCCCAAATCAACCATTCAAGCGTGGTTTTAGCATGAACACAAAAACGGCTATCTAACCCCCAAATACTTCCTGTTTCGTAATCTGCATTTAAAGGACAACCACCACCACATATTCCCAGAGCGATACAGTTTTCACACTCTTTCATATTCAAAGGAGACCTTTTAGACCATTCTTGAAAAACATCACTGTCACTTGGATCAAATTGGGTATCGTTAACATCTGTCACAAAATATTTACGCTCACCAATATAGCCATGACATATACCAACGTCTCCATTAGGGGCAATCACAATTTGGCCACCACCAGCAGCACCACAATCAAAGGGATAAACTTCTTTTTTAGTAAAGCTATCCACTTTTCGCATGATTCTATCTTCAAAAATGCCTTTTTGTCTGAAAACTTTAAATCCTTTAATTATACTTTTAGCAGCTTTCTCATTATAACCATCGTTTGTCTTATATCCAGGCTCATTCATAACAATATTAAACCCTAGACTTTTGATGGATAATTGGTTAGTGATGAAATCCAGAGTCTGATCAAAGCTATCTATGCACTGCTGACTCAGTGTACATGAAATTCCAACATCCCCACCTTCTTGTTTGATAGTTTCAAGTCCTCTAATCACATCATCATAAACTGGTTTACCATCTTGATATTGCCGGCAGGAGTTTGTAACAGTCTTATCTCCATCAAGAGAAACGCCTACACTAACATTATAAGTTTTCAGCATCTTAGCAATTTCTGGGGTCACAAGAGAACCATTTGTGACCATATTAATTTTAGTTTTTTCAGGAAGTCTGCTATCTTTAATTCTTTCCTGCACAGTTTCTAAGATATACTGAAGGGTATTCAGATTCAGTAGAGGTTCACCGCCATATAAAATAATCGTTTTTTCCTCTTCAAATAATTCTGGGACAAGAGAAATCAAATGGCAAAACATATCTATACCCTTTTGGGCTGTTTCTCTCGTCATGTGGGTAAAACGATATCCTTGAGACATTCGGCTCTCAATAAAGCAGTATTTACAACCAAAATTACAATTGTCAGTTAAAAGAAAATAAGCAATAGAAACATAAGGATGTCCTGTATAGTGTGCTTGAAACCACTCTAATATTTCTTGATCGGTACTGCGTGCATCGACTAAAATTTTTGCTTCCTCTAAATGGGGTATTAAGCCAGTTAATAGTTCCTTTTTATCTGATTCGAGTGTATTCACCACCAGACTTGGTGTTTTCCCATTACCAAAACTTTTGATAATCGGAACAATAGCATTATCAACAAAAACCGGCAAAATCTTTAAAGAATTGTAGAGGACACTCACCTCATCTCGTTCTAAAACGTGAGTAAAATTTGACCATCTGTAAGATTTTTCGTTCATCATTTTACTGTTCTCCTAAAAAAATCTGAGCCAGACGTTGTTGAATGGTAGGATGATTTTCAAGTTAAAACTTACACATCCACCCGAAAATTATGTCCCAAGCAAATGATAGCGAGGAATCTAAAAGCATTATTCTATGGATGAGCCGATGTAACTCCTCAAAGTAGTATTTCCAGTTACGATCCTTTTTTTCAACAACGTCAATTTTGAATTACCAGATTAGAGATTGAAGAGGATAGCTACTACGACCTCTCCCACAACCTTTACAAGATATACATTTACCGCTGCCACCACAACTACAAGTGCTACAGCTACAACCACCACAGTTACACTTGGAAGCAGAAGCGTTTGAGTTTTCTGGGGGAATTTGAGCGAAAATTTTTGAGTAATTTAAAGCAGATGGGATGGCAAATCCTTTGGCTTTCAACGAAGTTGTCATTGTACTCATAAAAAATCCTTACTATTACATACTTAGCTTGGATACGTTAAAAAGCGCTACTGCACTTTCTAACATTAGTCATCTTACAGAATAAAATCGTTGTTGCCAAGAGCTAAAAGTGTTATATAGTGGGATTTTAACAATTTTTTACATAATAAAAATTGTGGGAAAAAGTGGGATTTACTTGCTCAAGTGGGAAAAAGTGTGATAAAGTGGGATTATCAATGAATAACCCCACTTTGACCTATGGATATTCAGGAAGTTTTAACATGGACTGACGAACAGGTGTTAGCTAAGACAGGAAAACATCTTGATTCAATACAAAAATCTATATTACAGGGTATTTGGCAACATCATGATTATCAAGAAATTGCCGATGAGAATCAGCGCAGCTACGATCATGTCAAAAAAGAAGCCTGGAAATTATGGAAACTTCTCTCTGAGATTTTGGAAGAAGATATTAAACAATCTAATGTTTGTTCTATTTTAGAAAGCAAAGCATTATCTCATATTTACAACAATAATGGTTCACAGATTGTTGGTTACATTAATAGCCATATCAATATCTGTGGAGAAAAAAGGCAAGATGCAGAATATACTAAACCCCGATCGCGCTCTACCCCTGACACAGCCCAAAATAATGGCCCAGAGCGCATAATCGACTTAACAGACGCACCAGAATTAATAGACTATTACGATCGCGCCTCAGAAGAATCCACCCTCAAACAATGGATATTAGAAGCCCAAACCCGCTTAATCACCATCTACGGGCTAAGTGAAATAGGCAAAAGCGCACTCACCCTCAAACTCATCGAAGAAATACAAACCCAATTCGATTACATTATTTGGAAAAGTCTCAATAACACACCCACACTCTCAACACTGCAAACCCAACTAAAACAAACATTTTCCCAATCACAAGCAACCCCATTACCCACAATTTTTGATTACCTTCGCACCCATCGCTGTTTAATAATCCTTGATGACGTACAGAATATCTTTAAAATAGGTCAATTAGCCGGTGAATATTTAACAGAATATAAAGATTATAGCAAATTTCTCAAACAAATTGCCACATCATCTCATCAGAGTTGCCTAATCCTCCTCAGTTGGGAAAAACCCAAACAAATCACAACCTTAGAAGCCGAAAATACCCCCACTCGAACCTTACACCTCAAAGGTTTAGGAGAAAAAGCCAGAGAAATTTTCAAAGAAAAAGGATTAACTGATGAAGAAAAATGGTCAGACTTAATCACCCTCTATCAAGGACATCCTTCCTGGTTAAACATCATCTCCTCAACCCTATTAGAATTATTTGATGGCAGCGTTTCCCAGTTTTTAGCTGAGGGAAATAACATCTATTTAGGGGACATAGAACCCCTTTTAGAAACGCACCTAGAGCGTTTATCCGAGTCAGAAAAAAACGTGAGTCACTGGTTAGCCTATCAAAATGACGCGGTAAATATTTCCGAAAAACCTACCGATAGTGAATTATCCCAATCAGAAATTTGGCAAGCCATACAATCTTTAGCGCGACGTGGCTTAGTCGAAAAAGTCCAAAAAGAAGCGCGATCGCGCTTTTTCCTCAATCCTGTATTTCAAGAATACATCAAACTCAACTCAAATTTTTTCAGCACCCAACACCGAGATCAAGACTGAAGCCTAACAAGAATAAATAGTTGATGATTTACATCTCAATAACACAGATGAAAGAAGAAAGCGCGATATGTTTTTTTTTACCGCCGATAAACGCAGATAAACACAGATGAAAGAAAGCGCGAGCTCCTTGGCTCAAATGCCGCGATCGCGTCTTTTTAGTCTTCACTTAGTGTCTTAGAGCCTTTGTGTTTAACCCGGATAAAAATATCAATTTATAGAGAAGCATCTGTAGGATAATTCCTTTTATTTTTCTGGGGAAACGTCCCAATTAATAAACAAAAAATGCCGATATTAATAAACACATCCGCCAAATTAAAAACGGGAAATTGAATCACCCGAAAATCCAGAAAATCAACGACGTGCCCGGAGAAAAAACGATCAATTCCATTGCCTAACGCGCCTCCTAAAATAAAACCATAACCCACCTGTTCCCAACGATTTGCCCTGGGGCCAAATAATCCTAATCCAATTAAACCCATACTTACAAACAAGGATAACCACTTTAACCAATTCACACCATTATTAAATAAGCTAAAGGCTGCCCCTGTATTAACCACATAAGTAAAATGAAAAAAACCGGGTAATAAAGGCCAGGTTTGGGGAGGAATTGTTAAGGCAAAATTTTTGACTACCCAGAATTTAGTCAGGTGATCTAACACTAAACTGATAATGGCAACTATCCAAAATAACGGATTTCTTTTAAAACGCATGAAGTATGGTGGTAATGGGTAATGGGTAATGGGTAATTGGTAATTGGTAATGGGTAATTGGTAATGGGTAATTGGTAATATAGAAGTCCTCCATGATTTGTGAAAGGGAGGCTCTCTTGGAGGTAAATTTGTAATGGGAGCATCTTAGATCCCTAGGGATGGCTCCCAGTACAGTTTTTTTTGCTTAGGTGAGATGCTCTCAGTTAATATGTAATGAAAAGTGGTATAATGGAAATAAAATTTAGTACAAAATTACTAGATATTACCAATTATCCATTACCCATTACTCATTACCCATTAACAAGACATAAGTCTTCGGAGAAAAAACGCGATCACTGTCACCGCACAAACGATCGCGAGTTGTCCGGGTAAAGGATAAACCGAGTATTTCAGGATCGCCTCGGCCAGGGATAAACCTTTTAAGTTAGTTAACTTTAACAAAAACGCGATCGTCAAATAACTTAATCCTATCAGATGAATAGAGATTAACCCACATAAACAACTAAAAGCCAAAGACTCTAAACGTAATTTTACCTTAAAAGCCAACCAACCACAAATCCAGGCTCCAGGGATAAACCCTAATAGATAACCAAAAGTGGGTTGTTGTAGATAAGCCAATCCTCCCCCTTGAGTAAAGACGGGTAATAAGGTTAATCCTAATACTAAATAGGCAATTTGAGAAAGGATCGCGGCATTTTTTCCCCCGATACATCCGATCAGGAGTACCGCGCCAATTTGATAGGTAACTCCTAATGGTTGAAGTTGGAGACTTTGATGATCCCAAATGACACTTGGATTGGCGACAAACCCGGGTAAAAATGTTCCGCCTATCGTTAAAATTAAGCCGACAAAGGCCCATAATAATTCAATTGGTGCAGGCACGTTTGAAGGTGATAGGTGATAGGTGATAGGGGATTTGTGATAGGGGATTAGGGATTTGTGATAGGGGATAGGTGATAGAGGATTACAGAAGGGAACAAATTAGCAACCGATAATAAACTGATATAACAAATCAGTTATTGGTTGTTCTCAACTGAGAACCGCGATATAGTCCTCTTCAGAGGACTTTAGCTATGAGACAGGGGTTTGAACCCCTGTCGGACTTTAGCTTTGAGAGATTGAATCAGCCTTGGCTTGTCCCCCAATCCCCAGTCACTAATCACTGACTGACGGGTACTGGAGCATCACCACCTTGAAGTCCCAGAGACTCTAACATGGCTTGATCTTCTTCAGGCGATTGTCCTAATGTGGTTAAATAATTACCAATTAACATCGCGTTAATTCCTGATTTTAAACCTAAACTTTGCAATTGTCCCATTACCGCTTCTCTTCCACCCGCATAACGGATAATTTGTTCCGGTAGAATTAAACGGAATATCGCGATCGCTTTTAATGCTTCATAAGGATTAATTTTTGCGCGATCGTCTAAAGGAGTCCCCTCTCTGGGATTTAATAAATTTAAAGGGACTGATTCCACTTCTAATTCTCTTAAGGATAAAGCTAAATCAACTCGGTCATCCCAAGTTTCACCCATCCCGAAAATACCACCCGTACAAGCTTGAATGCCCGCGGCTTTCAGGTTTTTTACCGTTTCCACACGATCGCGCCAACTATGGGTAGTAACAATTTCGGGGTAAAACCGCTCCGAAGCTTCCAAATTATGATTATAACGGGTAACGCCCGCCTCGCGAAGTTGTTGAGCCTGTTCGACAGTTAACTCACCTAACGCGCAACAAGGTTTTACATTAGTTTCCGTCGTAATACGACGCACCGTTTCCAGAATTTGCTCAAATTCTCCCGACTTCGGACTATTGTATTTAATCCCCCGTCCCTGAGATACTAAACAAAATCTTTTCGCGCCAGCCTCCTCGGCAGCCTTCGCATTTGCTACAATTTCATCAGAAGACTTTAAACCGTAAATCGGCGAATTTTCCCCCGGATGATGAGCCGACTGGGAACAAAAACCGCAATTTTCCGAGCAATTCCCCGACTTAACATTAATAATGCTGCACAGATCCACCGTATTGCCACAACAGGCTTGACGTACTCTGTCCGCGGCCTCACATAATAACAGGATATTGTCTTCACCCTCAATTTTAGTTAAATCAAGGGCTTCTTCTCGATTCAGACGTTTACCATTAATAACGCGATCGGCCAAATCCATCAGCCATTCACGCAGAGAAGTTCCCGACACCTCCCCCCCTAAAGGAAAAGCAGTCGGGGTGAAGGGTTCCCCAGGAACCGATACAGAAGTTAATAAGGGTGCTTGAACCACGCGGAGTCCTCATTCAAACAATCCTTTATTGTATCGTTTGTTGGTATTTCCCTGTTAAATTCACAAAAAGAACAAAATTTTTGTAAAATAAGACACTTGTTAACCTGTTCTTTACCTTAAGGCATTATCCTTTCAAGGGAACTCCCTCATCAGGACTCATCCTCTCTTATTTATGTTTGACCGAAGTACACGAATCAATCTCAATCGTCTGAGTATTTCTATTTCAGCTTTGGCTTTAACACTGGGTTTAGCAGCTTGTGGTGGTAGTAAAGCCCCAAAAGATCAAGCTAATAATGCTCCTACCCCTGGTGGCAGTCCCGCGACAAGCACCGCGACTGCCAGTGCAGCCCCTAGTAAACTCGCGATGACGACTGATTTAAGCTTAACGGGTGCAGGTGCTTCTTTTCCAGCCCCTCTCTATCAGCGTTGGTTTCAGGATTTTAATAAATCTAATCCTAAAGTCCAAATTAATTATCAGTCCGTTGGTAGTGGTGCGGGTGTCGAACAATTTACCAAGGGAACCGTTGATTTTGGGGCCAGCGATACGGCCATGAAAGATGAAGAAATTGCTAAGGTTCCCGCGGATAAGGGTCTTTTCATGCTACCGATGACCGCGGGTAGTATTGTCTTGGCTTATAATTTGGCGGATGTGCCTGATTTGAAGTTACCCAGAGATGTTTATGTCGATATTCTTCTGGGTAAAATTACGAAGTGGAATGATCCGAAAATTGCTACGGCTAACCCAGGGGCGAAACTTCCCGATCAAGCGATTAATGTCATTTATCGCTCTGATGGTAGCGGTACAACCGGGGTATTTACCAAACATTTAAGTGCCATTAATCCTGAATGGAAAGAGAAAGTTGGCGAGGGTAAAACGGTACAATGGCCCGTTGGTGTTGGTGGCAAAGGAAATGAAGGTGTCACCGCGCAAATTCAACAAACCCCAGGTGCTATTGGTTATGTTGAATATGGTTACGCGAAGAATAATAATTTGAAGTTTGCATCCCTGGAAAATAAAGCGGGTAAGTTTATTGTTCCTTCTGAAGCATCGGCTTCTAAAACTTTAGAAGCTGTCACTCTGCCGGAAAATTTGCGGGCATTTATTTCTGATCCAGAAGGACCAGACTCTTATCCGATCGTCACTTATACTTGGTTGTTAGTCCCCCAAAAAGTCGCCGATCCTAATAAGGCTAAAGCTCTGGAGGCGATGATAGAATATGGTTTAACGGAAGGCCAAAAAACCAGTCCTCAATTAGGTTATGTTCCCCTGCCTAAGACTGTGATTGACAAGGTGGCGGCTGTGGCTGATAAAATTAGTCCTGACTATAAAATTGAAGTCGGCAAGTAGTCTTTTCTAGTAGGTTGGGTTGATGGGAAAATTAACTACTAAAGTTGATATTTTTCGGTTTCAACCCAACAGTAGTAGGTTGGGTTGATTCTGGAATTAACGGCTCAACTTGAGCAATTAATGGCTCAACCCAACCGACAATAGATGAAAATTTATACACGTTTTTTCTTTTTTTATGGTTTCTGAAAATGATAATGTGCAATTTACGAGCCGATCGCGTTCTCAAGCGGAAAAAAGGCTTGATCGCGCTTTTATCTGGTTAACTCGTTTATTAGGACTCGCGATCGCGTTCATATTAATAGTTATCGCGATTACAGTAGCCTATCGAGCCATCCCCGCGATCGAAGCATTTGGATTAGGTTTTCTTCTTGATAGTGCTTGGAATCCAGTAAAAGAACAATATGGGGCCCTGCCCATGATTTATGGCACTTTAATGAGTTCCGCGATCGCGCTCATTATCGCAGTCCCATTAGGAATAGGAACAGCAATTTTTTTAAGTGAAGATTTTATCCCCTTATCAATTCGGACACCCCTAATTTTTCTCGTAGAATTATTAGCAGCAATTCCCAGTGTCGTTTACGGCTTATGGGGAATTTTTGTCTTAATTCCCATCGTCAGAGATTTAGGAGTCTGGCTCCATCAAAACTTAGGTTTCATTCCCTTTTTTAGTAGCTCCCCATCCGGCCCAGGAATGTTACCCGCGGGTATAATTTTAGCCATTATGGTATTACCCATTATCACCGCGATTTCCCGTGATTCCCTCGCGAGTCTGCCCCCAGATTTACGACAAGCATCTTTAGGATTAGGCGCGACTCGTTGGACAACAATTTTTCGAGTCTTAATTCCCGCGGCATTTTCAGGAATTGTGGGCGGAATTATGTTAGGTTTAGGACGCGCAATGGGTGAAACAATGGCCGCGACAATGATTATTGGTAACTCCAATCAACTTAATATTTCTCTCTTAGCCCCAGGCAATACCATCGCGTCTTTAATGGCGAATCAATTTGCGGAAGCATCGGGTTTACAAGTATCCGCGTTGATGTACGCGGGTTTAATCTTATTTGTACTTACCCTCATTGTCAATGTTTTGGCGGAATTAATTGTCCGTAATGTCAAAGCCAAATATTCTTAAATGAGAAGCAAGAGGGAAGAAGGAAGAAGGAAGTTGACAGTTGACAGTTGACAGTTGACAGTTGACAGT
>JBBITB010000021.1:0-68747 GCA_037440985.1 Microcoleaceae cyanobacterium bin_387 | reverse complement strand
TGGTATTGACTGGGGGAGTAGTCCCTGTCGTGCCTGTCGTGGGAGTGGTATTGACTGGGGAAGTATTACCTGACGTAGGAGTGGTATTGACTGGAGAAGTATTACCTGACGTAGGAGTGGTATTGACTGGCGAAGTATTACCTGACGTAGGAGTGGTATTGGTGGGATCTACTGTGGGTGTGGGAATATTGACTGTCATGGTTCCCAAATTGCCAGCAGCCTCAAAATTACCTACGGTGTCACTCACCTGGTTGGGTTGTAACTGTACTGTGTAAATGCCATTATCGGCGGTATCCCAACTGCCGCCTGGGGGAGTGAATGAGTAAGTCGCGGTGACAGGCGTGCCGTTATTTGTAGGCGTGACATTCACTAAAGTTGCCTGTTGGCTGAAGCCATGAGGACCTGTAACGACGATATTGTTAGTATTTAAGCTAGTAACATTAACGGCATTATCGTCGGTGTATGTGACAGTGAAGTTGTTGGTAATCCCACCGGCTTCATTGATATTGGTTAAGCTGACAGCCGCGCTCGGAGCCGTGAAGTCCGAACTCCAGGTGTCAGTAGCATTTGTTTTGAGAAGGTTGCCAGCCTGATCGGAGATCCCAGAATTAGCCGCGGTGAGGGTGAGTTGGTAGTTGCCATTGGCACTGGTGATGCCAGTTATATTGTCTAAGCTCCAGTTAATATTGTCCTGGGTGTTGAGGGTAGCATCTCCAAGGGAAATGGGTACTCCATTTAGAGTCAGACTTAGATCACCTTGATCAAAGCCTGTTACAACTTCACTGAAGGTAATGGGAATGGTGTTAACACTACTGTTACGGGGATTGGGGGTTATTGGGGCAAAGCTGACAGTGGGAGGAGTGGTGTCAGTGACAGTCTTCTCCGTATTTTCCGTGGTTTTGAGTGTGATTGCCATACAATACGAGTTTTTTATCCATAGTTTCTTGTCAACTTGAATTACCGAGAGAAAAATTATTTTTTTTCTTATTATTAAGAATAATATAATTTTTCTCTGGCATTCAAGCTATCTCGATACTATAACTTTAGCTCCCGTTTCTCTGCTCACAACCCACCAATTCTTATCAAAACTTAATTAAGTTTGATTTGTTGGCGGGAATTAATCACATCTTGAAAGTAATTTTTGAGTAAATCAGGATCTATAGTAATTACACCATTTTGCCCAAACCAGCGATCAATGATTTCCACGGATTTTGTATCTCCCACTACATAACCTTGCATGAGTTTGACGATCGCGTAGTTGACGCGATCTAAAAAAGCGGAATTATTTTCGGGGACCATACAAGCAATACCCTCGCGTGTATAGGGAGCCTTTGGTAGGACTTCCAAAGCATCACGGTTAGGGAGAGTTTGTCGAGTTCCTTCTAAGAGAACACCATCGGAGGCAAAGCCATCAATTTTACCTTGTTGTAAAGCGGCAATACCATCGGGAACTGTTTTAAATGTGATTAATTTTGCTTTAGGTTGTAAAAGTCGGATTGTTTGTTCATTTGTCCCATTTTCTAACACGCCAATTTGTTTACCTGCTAGAGATTCAGGTGTTCCTAAATTACTACCACGTTTGGCTAATACGCGAGTTCCTGTAATCCCATAACTGACAGAAAAATCGACAAAGCGATCGCGCTCCCAAGTAAAAGTCACATCTTCACAGACAAGATCGACTTCACGGGTTAAGATTTTAGGAATACGCTGATCAATCTCAATGGGAACAAGTTGTAAGGTAATTTTACGTCCTAAATCCTGTTCGAGTTGTCCTTTAATTTGATTGATAATATCAATGGAATAACCCACTAATTCACCCTTGTCATTGACATAGGAAAGGGGAATAAAATCTGTCCGAGTCCCCGCGGTTAAAACCCCTGTTCTCGCGACTTTTTCCATAACCGTTTCTGCCCAAGCCGCACCAGACATACTCATGGAAACAATGACACTAAACGCCGCGATCACAAATTTTTTTGATAACATAATTTTTCTCCTCACACCACTTACATAAAGCTTTCCAAAGAAAACATAGTGCATTATATCAAAAATTATGCTATAGTGCGAGAAATTTTATAAATAATAAGGAGTAACCGTCTTGACAATTAGTACAAAGACAGGATTCGTCGGCTTTTTTCTAGCCCTCAGTGCCTTAAATATCCCCGTGGCAAATGCCACAGTAAAAACCACAGATAACGCGATCGCCTCTACAACTATTGAGTCACGTTTATCAAGGATTGCAGACACTTTGAGAGAGCGAGAAACCGAATTATCACAAAAATCGGAAGCCATACAACCTCAAGAATATATAGCAGGAGCATGGGGTAATGGTGGAGGACGTGGGGCTTGGGGTAACGGTGGAGGACGTGGTGCCTGGGGCAATGGTGGAGGTTGGCGTAATGGTTGGGGCGATGGTGGAGGCTGGCGTAATTACCGTTAATTAGGCTTAACTGTGATTCGAGCATAAAAACAGCGTTGCGATCGCGAGCAACGCTCATTTTTTTACTCATCTTAGAATTAGGTAAAATCCATGACACAAACAAGTTTAACATTTTCGACATTTCAAGAGAAAAAAATTGATGTTAGTAAATTTGGGCCGATTAATTTAGTTGTAATTCAGGCGACATCATTTTGTAATCTAAATTGTGATTATTGTTATTTACCCAACCGTCAATTAAAAAATACTCTATCTTTAGATTTGATTGAACCGATATTTGAAAATATCTTTACTTCTCCCTTTCTGGGAGATGAATTTACCATTTGTTGGCACGCGGGGGAACCCTTAGCAGTTCCTATTTCTTTTTATCAATCGGCGTTTCCGCTAATTAAAGAAGCCGATAAAAAATATAATCAAAAACAAGCAAAAATTTGGCATTCAGTTCAAACAAATGGGACATATATTAATCAAGAATGGTGTGATTTTTTTCAAGAAAATCGTATTTGTGTAGGAGTAAGTTTAGATGGTCCTCAGTTTATCCATGACAACCATCGCCAAACCCGTAAAGGTACGGGAAGTCACGCGAGTACAATGCGAGGAATTTCTTTCTTGCAAAAAAATGATATTCCTTTTTATGTGATCGCGGTGGTTACTCAAGATTCTCTTAATTATGCTGATGAAATCTTTAATTTCTTTACGGAAAATGGAATTAATGATGTGGCATTTAATTTAGAAGAAGTCGAAGGGGTGAATGAATCATCAACATTAGAAGAGGTTGACACATCGGAAAAATATCGTGCATTTATGGAACGTTTCTGGGAATTAACTTCACAGGCAGATGGAGAATTTAAACTAAGAGAATTTGAGACTATTTGTAGTTTAATTTATGCTAATTCACGTTTAAATCAAACGGATATGAATACACCATTTGTCTTAGTGAATATTGATTATCAAGGTAATTTTTCGACTTTTGATCCTGAGTTATTATCGGTAAATATTGAACCCTATGGCAATTTTATTTTAGGGAATGTGTTAGAGGATAGTTTTGAGTCAGTTTGTGATACAGAGAAATTTCAGAAAATTTATGAAGATATGCAAAAAGGGATAGAATTATGTAGTCAAAGCTGTGAATATTTTGGAGTTTGTGGGGGAGGCGCGGGGAGTAATAAATATTGGGAAAATGGAACCTTCGCGTCTACTGAAACAATGGCTTGTCGTTATCGGATTAAAGTGGTAACAGATATAATTTTAGACAAATTAGAAAATTCTCTTGGTTTGGTATAACTTGATTGAATTTCAGTTATACTCATTTTAAATAAGATTGAGAAATTAAAAACAAGTCACAGTAAAGATTTGCTCGATTTAAAGTGTCTCATTTTTATTTATAATGACTAGAATAGTGTTTCCATTTCAGAGGTAAAACTTGTGGCACAGGCATCTTGCCTGTGACGGGATCTCTGCCCTGCATTTACATATTAAAAATGCTATAATTATTTAGATATTATGTAGGAAGATGTGTTGTTAGCAATAGGAAATAGTTAACGATTAACTGTTAACCTTCCTTCCCTCTTCCTTCTTCCCTCTTCCTTCTTCCTTCATTTACCCCGATCGCGTTTCAGTTGTTCCCGTTCGATCGCGTCAAACAAGGCGCGAAAATTTCCTTCACCAAAACCTTGTGCAGTTTTACCATTTTTCCTATTAATACGACGCTCAATAAATTCTAAAAAGAAAGTGGGTTTATCAAAAATGGGCTGGGTAAAAATTTGTAATAAAAATCCTTCATCTCCATCGCTTTTACGATCTAATAAAATCTGATTTTTTTCTAGTAATTGCCATTGCTCAGAGGAGAAAAGATGCTCCCATTTTTGCCGTAATTGATGATAATACACGGCGGGAACAGATAAAAAAGACACCTGTCGTGAGCGTGTGTTTCTCACAACATCAATAAGAGCATTGGTTTGTAAAGCAATATGTTGAATACCCGCACCACGATTAAACTCTAAAAACTCTTGAATTTGAGAGTTAGGCGAAACGGGTTCATTAATGGGTAATTGGACATTATGATCGGGGGAAACCATCACGATACTAGATAATCCTGATCTGTCTGTTTGAATAGAAAAAGATTGACTAGGTTGTAAATTTAATATATTTTTATACCAATTAACTGCTTGAGATAAATCTCCTTTGGCAACATTTAACACAACATGATCAATTTTAGTAAAATATTTGGGAGAATTGGGAATTAATTGGTAATCGGGAGAAATCACCAAGTTAATATTCAGAATATATGATAAAATATCTATGACATTTTCTCCCCTTATTAAGGGTGGAAAGGGAGAATCATTCATTACTAAAGGATGCTCTATTAATGTATGGGTTAAATCACCCCATCCCCGAATTTTTGCCCATTTGAAACTGCCAGATACTTCTTGAAGGGGGTGTTCAACTTTAGCCCCCGCGACAATAGCTTGCTCCAGAGTTAATTGAAGATTCTCTACTACAAACGCGACGTCTGCTACCCCGGAAGGATGATTATTTAACCAATCAGCCACAGGATTTTTGTCAGTGAAGGGTGATGAGAAAATAAAATAAATTTCACCACTTTTGAGGATTTCTGTATAAGCGCGATCATCAACATTCGTCGCGATTTTTTTAAATCCCAAATTGTGGCTAAACCAATCACTTAAGGTTTGGGCATTCTCAACGTAAAAATGAACGTGATGAAATTTCATCTTAGGTAATGGGTAATAGGTAATAGGTAATAGCTAATAGCTAATGGGTAATAGGTAATAGGTAATAGGTGATAGAGAAGAATAAAAATCAAGTTTCTTGGGTTTAATCTATCATGTTTTACCTATTTTTATTGCCCATTACCTATTAAAAGAATAAATGACTATCTGGTTGAATATTAATTTCCATTGGTACGGCTTGTGGTGGCGCAGAAAGAGCAAACATAATAGCATCGGCAGCGGTTTCTGGACTCAACATTTTACTCCGATCAACTTTTAAACTAACCTGATCCCAAAAGGGAGTATCTATACCCCCAAAATAAAATAATGTCATCTTAATTTTATAACGTTTTAACTCCTCCGCGAGACACTTACTAAAACCAACTACTCCAAATTTAGAGGCACTATAAGCACTAGCCATTGTCATAGAATGTTTTCCTAAAATTCCAACTATATTACAAATATGACCGGATTGGCGTTCTTTCATTATATTTGCGGCGGCTTGACAAGTGTAGAAACATCCCTTTAAATTTAAGTTTAACATCGCGTCTAAATCGGCGGATTCTATCTTATTCCACTGTTTTAAAATACCAGCACCCGCGGCATTAATTAAAACGTCAATTTGACCAAAATCAGTGACAACTTTTTGCATCAGATTCTCTACCTGTTGCTGATCAGTAATATCAGTGGGAACTGATAAAACCTCTGTTGGTAATTGTGTCGCGATCGCGTCTAAACGACTGCTATTTCTCCCAACTAAAACTAGATTTGCTCCGGTTTGGGCGAGTTTATGGGCGATTGCGCTACCGATACCGCCACTCGCACCCACAACAACGATTACTTTATTTGACATTGATGCTGTTTACATTTCTTTACATTTTTTATTATAGAAGATAATTGGGAAATGGGGGAGAGCGCGATCGCCTGAGTGCTAGGCACACGCGACGCGGCTCAAGCGCAGCTATCGCGCTATTGGAGAAACAGGGTGAGAGTAAATTTTTCTGAAAACCAAGAGGCGAAAGTGAGAAACCCGATTTCTTTGATTCCACGCGATACAGCAGAATATCAACGCGATCGCGCATTGATTGACGGCTTTTTATCTGAATCAGAGCGCACCGCGCATTCATTAGAGATTGCTCACCTTTTCCTGGGCTTTTAAACCCATCTAATACAGCGCGATCAACTCTTAAACAAATAGCTTGTTTTTTCCGCGATGTTACCCGTTTTACTTACGACAAAAAACTCCCATCTAATTCAGGAATATCAGACGTATGAATGGCGGATTCTGGAATATTTTATAATTCTTCAAGTCCTTTAGGTGAGATAATCATAGTAGTTATTTCCTTCCCTTAAGCTTTTTCCGCCTCAATTGTCTGATCGGCGGTTTTAATTAACACCTTATCCATCGTGGTAGGGGCTGTGCCTCTGTGTTTGCTCCCTGCCCCCACGCGGAGAGGTTTTGGGGCAACCACGGGGGGATTGCCCCTACAATATCATCCATTAATTGTGCAAATCCCCACAATTAACTCTCACTTTTCACGGGGTTTTTAACTTCTTTGGTGACAGATTTATCAACATCTTCAGTGGTTTTTACCTCGGAAGAAGGAGACGATTCACTCCCTGAAGGCGCGATCGCGTCGGAGAAACGACGACGGGCATTATTAAACAAGTCCCCCACATTCACTTGTTTTACCTTCTCCCATAAATCATTTACTTGAGATGGAATTTGTAAACCACCACTAGACGACTTTTCCTTATTCTCAGAAGTGACTTCCTTGGTTTCCGCGACAGGAGTCTCTTTTACTACAGGAGTCTTTTCCACGACAGGAGTCTCTTTCACTACAGGAGTCTCTTTCACGACTGGAGTCTTTTCCACGACTGGAGTCTTTTCCACGACTGGAGTCTTTTCCACGACAGGAGTCTTTTCTACGACAGGAGTCTTTTCTACGACAGGAGTCTTTTCTATGACTGGAGTCTTTTCTACTACCGGAATGGGTTCAGGAGTCGGTGTTTCGACGACTTTCGGTGTCGCTTTGGGACTCGCTTCAGGACTGATTACAGGTATGATCGCGCTCTCTGGACTCGCGAGAGGTTTGGGACTGGGTTCAACAGTGGGTGTTACCACAGGTTGAGGAATTTGGAGCGGTTGTTTGGGGCTATAGTTAGGTTCGACAATACCCCCCGCCTGCGCGATCGTTAATTCCCCTCGGACTAATTTAGAAAGGGTATCATTGCCGTTGGGTTCGTAGGTAAAGCTTCTGACAGTATTATTAAAGACATTTTTGAGGGGATTGCCCTTTTCGTCGAGAAATTCCAGTTTGAGCCAATTTTTACCTGGCTTGAATCCTTTTAAATATAAAGGTTGCCATTGATCAAGGATAAAGCTTTCGTCATTGACGGTGACACGAATGCGCCAATCAGGGATTTCATCATCACTATTTTCTTGGGCAACACTATGGAGAGGGGCATTCGTCAGATAAAAGTCTAACATGATCGGTTCCGCCCCATAGCTCCCCGCGGGACGACTATAGGTTAATAAAGGTAAGGCGTGATCGGGGTTATTATCATCGCTTTTCGTCAAGATGTGAAAGGTAGTTTGCGCGTAAGCACCATCATTTTTAAAGCTTTCATGCCAAGGGCGAGAGGCAAACACCCGCAGGGTATGGGTTCCAGCTTCTAAGTCTTTGAAAATTAGGGGTTCATTCAGATCATAGACAGCTTTATAAGGTTGATTGTCTAAGAAAAGATGTAAATGGGGCCCTAAGCCCAGTTTAGAGTCTTTAAAGATTTGTAAATCTTTTAGCGTCAATTTAACCGTTACATTGTTATCCTCAAGAATTTCATCGGGTTGGGGACTGAGGATGGTTACTTGAGGTTGATGGCGATCAAGATATTGACGCAGTTGTTGAATTACCTCTGGGGGAGATACTTCGGAGATCCGTTTAGTTTGAACCGGAGGGGGAGTTGTTAAGGGGTTCGATTTTCGCTCTTGGGGGGGATGTGAAGAGAGGGTATCCCGTAAGGGGGAGTTATTACACCCCATTAAGCCCCAAGCAAAAATGATCACTATTAATAATGATGTAAAGAGTTTGCGTGCAATAGGCAACCGCGTATCAATCCGAAACACTATAACGATCCTCCTAGAAGCCAGTCCTTATGGCACTATAGCCCATAAGGGTGATAGGGGATAGGGGGACTGGGGATAGGGGGACTGAGAAGCATCGGAAGAATAAAAGATCAATTGTTACATCAGTGAAAAATCAATTGCTAATTTTATCTCTTCACCTATCCCCAATCACCAATTCCCAATCACCAATTCCCCTATTAACTAATTGTATAGATTTATAAAGTTAATCATTAACCCCTTGACTTTTGGGGAAATCTATGGGTGATGAGGGTTTTGGGGGTGAAAGGGAGAGCAAATTTTAATTATTGTAAACAGACGTTTCAGATGCGAGAAGGAAGTCTATAATTCTTAGGAATCCGGGTAGTAATACCCAATCGGGAAGGAAAACCCTGTTTTGGTACATCCCAGATGTGTCAAAATGGTGAGAAATCTTCTCAGAGTACCGATGGACACTCGGGAACTCGCTCCTTAATAGGGGGTAAAGGCTTGGGTAAAGAGGACGACACTAGAAATGTTGAGAGACATCAAAGGAAGTCAGCTCCGAGAACCAAGAATCCAGTAGCACAAGCTGCTGGAAGTCTAAAAAACAACCAGCATTTCTCGTTACTTGTCTTACGGAGAGGAGAGTCTTCAATGACAATTAGTCCTCCAGAGCGAGAGGCAAAGGTGAAAGTGTCGGTTGAAAAGAATCCGGTTCCAACCTCCTTTGAAAAATGGGGCAAACCCGGTCATTTTGATCGCACCTTAGCCAAGGGACCAAAAACCACCACCTGGATTTGGAACCTTCACGCTAACGCTCACGACTTTGATAGTCATACCAGCGACTTAGAAGACGTTTCGCGCAAAATCTTTAGCGCTCACTTTGGTCATTTAGCCGTTGTCTTTGTGTGGCTCAGTGGAGCCTACTTTCACGGTGCAAAGTTTTCCAACTTTGAGGCTTGGTTAACCGATCCCACGGGGATTAAGCCAAGTGCTCAAGTAGTTTGGCCTATCTTTGGTCAAGAAATTCTCAATGCTGATGTGGGCGGTGGCTTCCACGGCATTCAGATCACCTCTGGTCTGTTCCAAATGTGGCGGGCCAACGGTATTACGAACTCCTATCAGCTCTACGTCACCGCGATCGGCGCGTTGGTGATGGCAGCTCTGATGCTGTTCGCGGGTTGGTTCCACTATCATGTTCGTGCTCCTAAACTGGAATGGTTCCAGAATGTGGAGTCCATGATGAACCATCACCTCGCGGTGCTGATTGGTTGTGGGTCTTTGGGTTACGCGGGTCAGATGATTCACGTCTCCTTACCGATCAATGCTTGCTTAGACGCGATCGACGCGGGTAAACCGCTGACAGTGGGTGGCAAGTTGATCAAGACGGTTGCTGATATTCCGTTGCCCCATGAATGGCTGACCAACTCTAGCTTAATCGCGGATATCTATCCGAGTTTTGCGAAGGGTCTGACACCATTCTTTACCCTCAACTGGAGTGCATACAGTGACTTCTTGACTTTCAAGGGCGGTTTAAACCCTGTAACAGGGGGACTGTGGCTGAGTGATGCCGCTCACCACCACCTCGCTCTGGCAGTCTTGTTTATTGTCGCTGGCCATATGTACCGCACCAACTGGGGTATTGGTCACAGCATGAAGGAAATTTTAGAGGCTCATAAGGGTCCCTTCACAGGTGAAGGCCACAAAGGTCTCTACGAAATCCTGACCACCTCTTGGCACGCACAACTGGCTATCAATTTGGCACTGGTTGGCTCTCTGAGCATCATCGTTGCCCATCATATGTATTCCATGCCTCCCTATCCGTACATCGCGACGGATTATCCAACTCAGTTATCACTGTTTACCCACCATGTGTGGATCGGTGGTTTCCTGATTGTGGGCGCGGGAGCGCACGGCGCAATCTTTATGGTGCGCGACTACGATCCGGCTAAGAATGTTAATAACTTGTTGGATCGGGTGATTCGTCATCGTGACGCGATCATCTCTCACCTGAACTGGGTGTGTATTTTCTTAGGCTTCCATAGCTTCGGTCTGTACGTTCATAACGACACGATGCGTGCTTTTGGTCGTCCTCAAGATATGTTCTCGGATACGGGCATTCAACTTCAGCCTGTGTTCGCGCAGTGGTTACAACATATCCACTCCATCGCGCCTGGTAATACTGCCCCTAATGCTTTAGCTGCCGCGAGTGCCTCCTTTGGTGGAGACGTTGTAGCAGTGGGTGGTAAGGTTGCGATGATGCCTATTACGCTCGGTACCGCGGACTTCTTGGTTCACCACATCCATGCGTTCACGATTCACGTTACCGTGCTGATTCTCCTCAAGGGCTTACTGTTCTCGCGTAGCTCTCGTTTGATTCCTGACAAGGCGAATCTGGGCTTCCGGTTCCCTTGCGACGGCCCTGGCCGTGGCGGTACCTGCCAAGTGTCCGGTTGGGATCACGTCTTCCTGGGTCTGTTCTGGATGTACAACAGCTTATCCATTGTGATTTTCCACTTTAGCTGGAAGATGCAGTCGGATGTTTGGGGTACAGTCGATGCAGACGGTTCTGTGTCTCACATCACAGGCGGCAACTTTGCCCAAAGTGCCATCACGATCAACGGTTGGTTGCGTGACTTCCTGTGGGCTCAAGCATCTCAAGTGATTGGGTCTTATGGTTCCGCGCTGTCAGCTTATGGTCTGATGTTCTTAGCAGCTCACTTTGTTTGGGCCTTTAGCTTAATGTTCCTATTCAGCGGACGTGGCTACTGGCAAGAACTGATTGAGTCTATTGTTTGGGCTCATAACAAGCTCAAAGTTGCGCCCTCGATCCAACCTCGCGCTCTGAGTATTATTCAGGGTCGTGCGGTGGGGGTGGCACACTACCTCCTGGGAGGAATTGCCACAACCTGGGCATTCTTCCTAGCTCGAATCATTTCAGTCGGATAAGATTGTCTTCCTTGGATTCTAATTTTGGGTTTTTGATGTAATCTAAAATTTAGAATCCAAGGTACAACAAACCCGAATCCGTTCAACGTTTAGGATTCAGCATTAAACAAGGCTTATGGCAACTAAGTTTCCAAAATTTAGCCAAGACCTTGCCCAGGACCCAACTACACGGCGGATCTGGTACGGGATAGCCACGGCTCACGATTTTGAAAGCCATGATGGCATGACAGAAGAAAATCTTTACCAAAAGATTTTTGCTTCTCACTTCGGTCACATCGCGATCATTTTCCTATGGGCGTCGGGCAGCCTCTTCCATGTGGCTTGGCAAGGCAATTTTGAACAGTGGATCAAAGATCCTCTCAATGTCCGTCCCATTGCTCACGCGATTTGGGACCCCCAATTTGGCAAAGGCGCGGTGGATGCGTTCACTCAAGCTGGCGCTTCTAACCCTGTGGATATTTCCTACTCCGGTGTTTATCACTGGTGGTATACCCAGGGGATGCGGACGAATGGCGACTTGTATCAGGGTTCAATCTTCCTGTTGATCCTGGCGTCTCTGTTCTTGTTCGCGGGCTGGCTGCACCTTCAGCCGAAGTACCGTCCGAGCTTGTCTTGGTTCAAAAACGCGGAATCTCGCCTCAATCACCACTTAGCTGGTTTGTTTGGTGTGAGCTCTCTGGCTTGGACTGGACACTTGGTTCACGTTGCTATTCCTGAATCTCGCGGACAGCACGTTGGCTGGGATAACTTCCTGACAACGCCTCCTCATCCGGCTGGTTTGGCTCCGTTCTTCACTGGGAATTGGGGTGTTTATGCCCAAAACCCTGATACGGCAAGTCATGTGTTTGGGACTTCTCAAGGTGCTGGTACGGCGATTCTGACTTTCTTGGGTGGTTTCCATCCTCAGACAGAATCTCTCTGGCTCACTGATATTGCCCATCACCACCTCGCGATCGCGGTTCTCTTTATTGTTGCTGGCCATATGTACCGGACAAACTTCGGTATTGGTCACAGTATTAAGGAAATGTGCGATTCCAAAGACTTCTTTGGCAAGAAGGTTGAAGGTCCTTTCAATATGCCTCACCAAGGCATTTATGAGACCTACAACAATTCTCTGCACTTCCAGTTGGGCTGGCACCTGGCTTGTTTAGGTGTTATCACTTCCTTAGTTGCCCAACATATGTACTCGCTGCCTCCTTACGCGTTTATCGCGAAGGATTACACAACAATGGCCGCGTTGTACACACATCACCAGTACATTGCTGGTTTCATCATGGTCGGTGCTTTCGCCCACGGAGCTATCTTCTTGGTGCGTGACTACGATCCTGAAGCGAATAAAGGTAATGTGCTTTACCGGGTGTTACAGCACAAAGAAGCGATTATTTCTCACTTAAGCTGGGTGTCGCTGTTCTTGGGCTTCCACACTTTGGGTCTCTACGTCCACAATGACGTAGTGGTTGCCTTCGGTACTCCTGAGAAGCAAATCTTGATTGAGCCTGTGTTCGCGCAGTTCGTTCAAGCTTCTTCTGGGAAGGCTCTGTATGGTATGGATGTGTTGCTGTCTAATCCTGACAGTATTGCGACTACTGCTTGGCCCAATGCGGGTAATGTGTGGTTGCCAAACTGGTTAGAAGCGATTAACAGCGGCAGCAATTCTCTCTTCTTGGCTATTGGCCCTGGCGATTTCTTGGTTCACCACGCGATCGCGCTGGGTCTGCACACCACGACTCTGATCCTTGTCAAAGGTGCTTTAGATGCTCGTGGCAGTAAGCTGATGCCGGATAAAAAAGATTTCGGCTATGCTTTCCCTTGCGACGGTCCCGGCCGTGGCGGTACTTGCGACATCTCCGCGTGGGATGCGTTCTACCTGTCCATGTTCTGGATGCTCAATACCATTGCCTGGTTAACTTTCTACTGGCACTGGAAGCATCTGGGCGTATGGCAAGGTAATGTGGCTCAGTTTAATGAGTCCTCTACCTACCTGATGGGCTGGTTCCGCGATTACCTCTGGCAGTATTCTTCTCAATTGATCAACGGTTACAACCCGTTTGGAACCAATAACCTTTCTATCTGGGCTTGGATCTTCTTATTAGGACACCTGGCTTGGGCAACTGGTTTCATGTTCCTGATCTCTTGGCGTGGTTACTGGCAAGAACTGATCGAAACTTTAGTTTGGGCCCATGAGCGCACTCCTCTCGCGAACCTGGTTCGTTGGAAGGACAAGCCCGTTGCTCTTTCTATCGTTCAAGCCCGTGTCGTCGGTGTTACACACTTTGCCGTTGGCTTTGTGGTGACTTACGCGGCCTTCGTGATTGCCTCAACGGCTGGCAAGTTCGGTTAATTCTGAGCTCTTGACTTTGTAGGTAATTAAAAAAATCCCTCGCCTTCGGGCGGGGGATTTTTTTTGTATCTGTCTATGTATCAAAATTATGGGAGAAATTTTGATGGCTTTGTTGCCCGATGTCGGCTTTTGGAAGGTATTGATGCCGCTAGGACTCTGGAAGGGGCTATTTTTGAGTGAGATATATGGGGAGTGGGAACATTCCTAAGAGTCCTATTTAAGTTCCGTAAAACACCGTAAAACACAGGGGAATTAGGTGGCCGGGTCGCGCTTTTTTCCTTAATGATGAGATTTTCCTTGACGCGAGGCGGTAGTTGTTCCTATGATAGGAGCATTATTGATGAAATTTCCAATAATTCATTTATGTGGCATCAATGAGTCTCTTAAGATCAGGCTATCGACGTTTTTATACCAGGTATAAGGCTGCGAGTTTGGAAGGAGTTGAAGCCTTAGCTTTATATTATGGCGCGGTAAAATTGCATTATCGAGAAAGCAATCGCAGTTTCACCGGATCTGTTGTAGAAGTGTATTTTGATGACGCGATGAATTTGCTACAAATGTTAGATTTTTTAGAAGCATGGATGAATATTTTTATCACGGTGCGTTTTGTTAATGATAGAATCGCGTATATTTCTGTCCCGGTGCGAGATTAAAGAAAATGTGAGCTATCAAATTATTAGTAATATTGAACCACAAAGGCACAGAGAACACAGAGAAATACAGGACAAGACAAGAGAGCCTTGGTAACATCACAAAACCCAGGATACAATTCTTCACAATCCTGATTTTGTTGAAAACTTCAGGATAGGCTATAATCTTCACTAAAACTGACAAAATATCTTGGTCTAATAAATTACCGACAATTACAGGCAAATATTTATGAGTATTATACAACATTTAT
Organism: Microcoleaceae cyanobacterium bin_387; assembly: GCA_037440985.1. GTDB lineage: Bacteria > Cyanobacteriota > Cyanobacteriia > Cyanobacteriales > Microcoleaceae > JBEDKD01. The sequence continues at coordinate 54,287 of JBBITB010000021.1, read as the reverse complement.
GGCAGTTAATTTTATGTCTAGTAATTGTAGTTGGTCCCCTTCCTGGTTGTTGGTTATTTGTAGGATTAAATAATTCGCCTCTTTATCGTGATTCTGTTACCCATCGTCTTTTAATTGTACTGACGGGATGGTGTGTTTTTCAAGTGGGGTTAGGATTAATATTAGGGGCTTTCCATCTCTTATATCTTCCCGTGCTTGTTGCTGTGGAAATTGTATTTTTTATCCTGGGATTGAAGACTCTACGATCGCGTTCCTTATCTCCCTTTTCTAACTGGATTTCAGATTTATTAAAAGTGACGCGATCGTTGGAACCGTTAGAATTATTAATAATTGCATCTCTGACATTTATCAGTGTAATTTTAATTAATAAAATCACGATTGAACCCATTAGTAGTTATGATTCATTATCCTTTCAACTGCCACCAATAGCCCGTTGGTATCAAACCGGAAACTTTAGCTTTTTAGATCCTTTAGGACACAGAATATTAGAACATCCAGATGCTCACTTATATCCGTACAATTGGCAGATTTTAGGATTGTTTTTTGTGATGCCATTTGGGGAAGATTTCCTGGTGGCTTTTCCGGGGTTAATCGCGTGGGTAATTCTGGGATTATCGGTTTATCGAAATAGCAAAATTCTAGGGGCTACTAGATTATATAGTCTTGCGGCATTATCCTTAATTTTGACAATTCCGATGATCCAAGATCAGGTGAATAGTTTTTATCTGGATTTACCCTTAGCCGCAATTTTCACATTTTGTTTATATCAGCTTATTTGTTATATAAAAAATCGCTCTAATTTCGATTTTTTTCTTTTATTTGTCAGTTTAGGTTTGCTGATAGGACTAAAAACAATGGGTTTAATTTATGCCTTATTAATTTTAGTCCTTTGGAGCCTATTTGAAATCAAATATATTAATAGTAATTATCAAAAACAGATGAAATTAAATTATTCATATTTTATAAATTTGGGGAAAGTTTGTGGAATATTGGGCGCGATTTTTCTGGGCTTTTTTTGGTATATTCGACTATTATATGAAAAACAGCCAGCGTCAATCGCAGATATGGAAAGTTGGCAATTAGCCAGTGCAGTTGTTAGTGATACACCTTTCTTACAGAAGTTGCATGGATTACAAAAAAGTACCTTGTATTATAGCTTTAATTTGACCAATTCGACTCACTGGAAAATCCTACTATCTGCGATAATTGTACGATTACAAATTCCATTTTTGATCATGTTGTCACAAGTGTTATTATCTCCCCTAATCTTTTTCTCAAACTCCCTCAATCAAGAGAAAAAGAAAAATATGTTTTTTATTTTAATAATGGTCTTAATAACAGCTTTTTTATATGGGAATACTCCCTATAGTTCTGGAGGAAATGACATCAGTCCTTTGTTAGGCAATAATATGCGCTATGGATTTGTCTTTATTTGTATGTTATCAATTGCCACCGCGGTGAGTGCAACTCTCTTAAAAACTTATAAATATTTCCTAGTTTCTCTGGTTCTAATTAGTAGCTTAATGAGTATCCTTAGTCAGGAATTCTTTAATGCTTGGAGAGTGGCATCTTTTCAGGGAGAACGTATTATGTGGGGGGGGTTGATGATGAATATGCTGTGGACTAAACCCCTGGGATTTATCAAATCAGTCTATAATTTGATGCCGGATATTATAGTTAATTTCTTTTTCTATATATTGCTCTATTTGGGATTAATAGTTATTCTATCATTTCTCTTATTAAATAGATGGAATTACTCGATAATTTGGGATTCTTTTGTCAGACATGGGAAAAAAATTAAACCCATACTTGCAATTTCTATCTGTTTAATCATTTTAATATCTGCTAGTTTTTTTGCCAGATCAGAAAGGGATTTAAAAAGAAGAGATATTTATCAGGGGATTTATGAATATATGGAATTTCATCTTAAGGAAAATGCCAAAATTGCGTATTCTTCTAGTGTCAGAAGTTACTTATTGTATGGTAAACATTTTAATCAAGAAGTTTTACATATTCCCTTAGTCTCGAATAATAATATAGAGCAATGGGTTAAAGAGGTGAGAAAAAGCGGGGTAAAATTCGTCGCAATTGGGCCAATACTTAATGGAAAACATACGCAAGCTTTTTCTCTGTTAACGGGGGAAAATGGCATTTTAAAACCCGTATTTGGGAAAAATAATGACTTCATTAATCATACAATTATCTATAAATTAGAAAGTTAATAGACTGTTCTAACGAACTTAGTATGTAAGAAATTGCCAAAAAGCATAACCAGTGAAATTTTGCCAAAAAGTTGATCAAAATCGAACTATCAGAAAATCAAAAAATTGCCAAATTAATTTGGCTTTTGGCTTTTTCGACTGTATATCAAGCATAGTAAGTTCGGTAGAATAATGAGGACTATAATAAACTTTTTGCTGCTTCTTTCAAGGGTTCTAATAATTGCAAAGGAAGATGTAACATATTTAATACTGTTGTCTCTTTTCCATCAGGTGAAAAACCATGATAATCACTCCCACCTGTCATTAATAACCCATATTGTTGACACATTATCTCTAATTTATGTATCTGGGATTGGCTATGAGTGGGATGATAGACTTCGACTCCCATTAAACCGGCTTTTACCAGAACTTTTAACACTTCTTCCACATCTCCACCCCGAAATAAATAAGGGTGTGCCCAAACGGGAACTGTGTGAGTTTTTCTTAATAATTCGATGCCGTCAATCGAGCTAAATTTCTCATATTGAACATAGGCGGGTTTTCCTTCCCCTAACCATCTTTCAAAGGCTTCTTGATTGGTTTTTATATATCCAGCTTCTCGTAACGCGGTCGCGATATGGGGACGGCCTGGAGCTTGGCCTTCTTTTAATTTTGGGAAGTCGATCGCGTATCCTAATGTTGTTAATTTATCGACCATTTCTTGGGCTCTACGCCAACGTCCTTGGGTGCGTTCTCTTAAGGGGGGATTTAACTTTTCTTGATCGGGATAAAATCCTAAAATATGCAGAGATCGGTCATTATAAACTGTACTTAATTCCACTCCAGGTACGATTTCTAAATCATTTCCGGCAAACGCGATCGCTTCATCAATACCCGATAGTGTATCATGGTCCGTAATCGCCAATGCACGCACTCCCTTTTTTTTGGCAGTCGTGACTAATTGCTCTGGGGTGAGGCTACCATCAGAATAAGTGGTATGACAATGAAGTTCTAACATAAAATCCTCTTTTTCCTGAAATTAGCAAAGTCGGTTTCTCTGTGGTTTATTATCATTACAGACTAACACGCGATCGCGCAACAGTGTTTTGGTGTTTCAGTTAACAATACCTTTGCCTTTTAGTTAGGAAAAATGCCTTGATTCCTGAGTTGGGTAACAGTCTCAACCCAACCCACAAAAATCCTGAAGGTATTGTCGTTGATGCCAAGTGCAGAGGAAGTTGGGTAAAACCTAACATCTTCGTGATGAGAGAGAAACACGCGATCGCGCAACGGTGTTTCGGTTAACAATACCTTCGCCTTTGAGGAAAAAATGTCTTAATTCGTAGGTTGGGTTGAGGGTAGCGAAACCCAACAGGGGAGCATTTCAAAGAAGCAAAAAAAACTGTACTGGGTTGGCGTAGCCTATGGGGAGCATTAGAGCGTCTCGAATCCGCGGGATCGGGCAGTGGGAGCATCTCGCTCCCACTGCCCATTTAGGTTTAGGAGATGCTCCCCTCTCAACCCCTTGAATCTTTCATCTGCCTGAGTTAATCTTAATGTTACAGGAAGTGTTAATCTGCTCAGGCTTGCGGAATGTTAGATGACAGGCAAGGTAGTAAAAAATAACATAAACTAATATTATTGCTTTTTGGGATCGATACACCAAAAACATCTAGCAAAAATTACGTCGAAGTAAGGGTTAGCCTACCCGACAATAGTTTTTGGAGATATATAAAGTCAACATTGTCATACCCAATCCCAAATCACAAATCACAAATCGTTATGACACAACCCCAACCTCCTCGTCAACCTCAAACTCTCTTGGGTGCTATTACCCAAGTTGTCAAGACAATTCACGCGAAGGTTAATTTTTCCCAACTCGCGCTTAAACCTAACGCGAAAGTCCCTGAGCTTTGGGTACAAAATTCTAACGCGCCTAAAGCGGATAAATATCCCTTATTGGGCGATCATTATATTTTAGGTCGTTCTTCCCAAAATTGTGATATTATTGTCAGAAATCCTGTAGTAAGTACCGTTCATTTATCCTTATCACGCGATCCTTCCAGACGTACTCCTTTTGTCATTAAAGATGAAAATTCTACTAATGGTATTTATTTAGGAAAAAGGCGTTTTTATACTCTATCTCTCCGACATAATGATGTTTTAACTTTAGGTCCCCCAGAATTAGCCGATGGTGTTAGAATTAAATATATTGATCCGCCTCCTTTGTATGTCAAAATCTTTCGTTATACAATCTATGGGATTAGTGGTTTAGCCGGTTTAGCTACTTTATTTGTCACTTTTGAATCGACAAAATTTGATGTTCAACCTTTACCACAAACGGTAACTGGTCCCGTAATTGTTTATGCACGAGATGGCCAAACTCCTCTTCGCCCCCCCCATAATACTTCTCATGGTGAATTAAAAGATATCCATGAATTTTCACCCTATTTAGCTAAGGCGGTTATTGCTTCCGAAGATAGTCGTTATTACTGGCATTTAGGTGTTGATCCTATGGGAATTTTACGCGCCGTTGTTACTAATTATCGTGGGGGAGGTATTCGAGAAGGTGCAAGCACTATTACTCAACAATTAGCCCGCAGTTTGTTTCGTGATTATGTGGGGACTCAAGATTCCGCGGGACGAAAATTACGCGAGGCGATCGTTGCTCTGAAATTAGAGTGGTTTTATAGTAAGGATGAGTTATTATTAACTTATTTGAATCGGGTTTTTTTGGGGATTGATTTATATGGTTTTGAGGACGCGGCTCGCTTTTATTTTGGCAAGTCTGCGAGGGAATTAAGCTTATCGGAATCCGCAACTTTAGTCGGAATTTTGCCCGCACCTAATACTTTTAATCCGATTCAAAATTATGAGTTAGCTGTGGAATATCGCGATCGCGTGATTGCCCGAATGCGTGAAATGGGCATGATTTCTCAAGCCGAAGCCGATAAAGCCCGTCGATCGCGCATTGAAATCAACCCCAAGGCACGAGAATTTCTCCAAGGCACGATCGCGCCTTATTTCTATAATTATGTCTTGAATGAATTGGAATTTTTATTAGGCTCCCAATTAGCCAGAGAAGGGAATTTTATTGTCGAAACCGGGTTAATGCCCAGTATTCAAAAAGTCGCGGAAAATTCCCTACGGAGTGCCATAAATAATTCAGGTAGCTCCGCGCAATTTTCCCAAGGAGCACTCCTTACCCTTGATAGTAGTAATGGGGACATTTTAGCAATGGTAGGGGGAGTCGATTATTTGAAAAGTCAATTTAATCGTGTTACCCAAGCCTTAAGACAACCAGGCTCCACCTTTAAAATTTTTACTTATACCTCCGCGATCGAAGATGGAATTTCTCCGACAAAGGGTTATTCCTGTGCCCCTTTAAGTTGGCAAGGGCAAAGTTATAGTGGTTGTGAAAGAAGTGGTGGTACAATTGATCTTTACCGAGGCATCGCGTTATCAGAAAACGCGATCGCGCTCCGTGTCGCCCAAGACATCGGATTAGATAAAGTTGTCAATATGGCACGTCGTTTAGGTGTGACATCAAAACTGAATCAAGTACCGGGTTTAGTATTAGGGCAAAGTGAAGTTAATGTCTTAGAAATGACAGGAGCCTTTGCCACATTAGCTAATAGTGGAATTGGCAACCGTCCCCACGCGATTAAGCGCATTTTAGATAGTAGTGAATGCCAAAATATTAAGGATTTTAAGACTTGTCGTGTCATTTACGATTATCAAAAAGATCCTCTGGCAAATCGGAAGGTTTTATCCCCTGATGTCACTGATATTATGACAGAATTATTACAAGGTGTTGTCAAATATGGTACGGGCAGAAGTGCCTCATTAGGATTAGGAGAAGCGGGGAAAACCGGCACGACTAATGATAATGTTGATTTGTGGTTTATTGGTTATATTCCTAATCAGGATTTAGTCACCGGTGTTTGGTTAGGTAATGATGATAATACCCCAACCTCCGGCAGTAGCGCGATCGCGGCACAATTATGGAGGGATTATATGGCAAGATTAGTCAGATAACTCGATTACCCAGTTTCTATACCCTATCCCGTGCGATAAAAGTCTCACCTTTCTCACCGGGTTTCTCTAAGAAAATTATTCCCATCACGAGATAACGCTCAAACCCGATTTCCTCAAGATAGCTCAATGTTAAAAAAATATAACAAAATCTTGCTTTTTTGCTGAGAAAATGAGATAATGACAAGGACATATTTTGGTAAATTTAATCCCCTTATGACAACCAACAAATTAAAACCAGATTGGGCAGGAGAAGACATCCTTTCTAAATTAGTTAATGTCTTAATAAAAACTCCCCCTCTCTACAAAATAATGAAAGAGCAAGCGAGAAAGGTACTCATTAAAACCGCAGAAAAAAATGGTGTTTCTTGGCGGCGCAATACACGGGAATTAGAAAACTCGAAAGCCAAAACAATATTCACAGAAATTACTAATCCTGATATTGCCTATCCAGAATATTATCAAGTACCCTTTCACGCCTACGATGAAGGAAATTTATGTTGGCAAGCTGCCTGTGAAGCGCCTTCGGCGACTTATGCAATGGCATTAAGAGTCTGGAAAGGCGAAAATCTCACCTGGCAAACCGCCCATGAGCGATTACGCGGTAGTTTTCATCAAATCCTAGGGGAATATCTCCCTCAAACCGTGGAAAATGTCATGGATTTAGGTTGCTCCGTAGGTATTTCTACGTTAACACTTCATCACTATTTAGTTAAGAAACTAAATCACGATATTCGCACAAAGGGTTTAGATTTATCACCCTATATGTTAGCGGTGGCGAAGATTTTGGATGAAAAGGGAGAAATTAGTGAATGGATACACGGATTAGCGGAAAATACAGGTTTACCCGATAATTCCTTTGATATAGTAACATTACAATTTATCCTGCATGAACTTCCCCATAGTGCCAGTCGTGATATATTTAAAGAAGTATTACGAATTTTGCGGCCGGGTGGATGTTTTGCGATTGTAGATAATAATCCTAAATCGGCAGTAATTCAAAATCTCCCTCCCGCGTTATTTGTCTTAATGAAAAGTACAGAGCCTTGGAGTGATGAATTTTATACCTTTGATGTGGAAGGAGCGCTACAAGAGATAGGATTTGATTATAAAACGACAGTCGCGAGTGATCCGCGTCATCGTACTATTATCGCGATGAAACCTGTCTAAGGAAGATCGCGGGTTTTTTTAGATTTCATTTTCACCTCGGAAAAACTAGAAAAACCCCTATTTATTGCCTAAGAGGGTAAAGGCTTTTTCCGGCTAATTTGATGGGGGAAATCTGGCACTAATAAAGATTGACTTAAGGCTCCATCTTGATTATAAAAAGAGATGTTCCCATTTTGATCGCAAACCCAAAATTCTTTAGCTCCCGCTTCCAGGTATAAATCTTTTTTGAGGTTCATTTCTTCTTGGGTATTACTCGCGGATTTTATTTCTATACAAATTTCCGGCGCGATCGACGCGGTTTCTTCGTTTTCGATCTGCTCAAATCTTTCATCAGAAATCCATACAACGTCAGCAACCTTGACACCTTGGGACGTTTGAATTGCTAACTCTGGCATAATTTCGCCTGTCTTCAGTAAAAGGCTTAAAAGAAGTTGAATTCTACCTTGATAAAAGGAGTGTTTGGGTTTCGCTGGACTCATGACAATTTGCCCCCATTTATTGAGTTCAATTTTAAAGGGTAAATCTTGGAGGGATTTATTTTCGCATACTTCTTGCCATTGCATAATTAACTCCTTTGTGAGTTAGTCTTTCAGGTTGTTGGGTTGATGAAATAATTAACTGGTTGAGCCGCAATATCGTCGGCATCAACCCAACCTACTTCAATGGATGAAATAATTAACTGGTTGAGCTGCAATATCGTCGGCATCAACCCAACATACTTAAATTTAAACTACTTCCAGTCTTTTTCAGCTTGACTTAGCACATAGGTAGCAACGTCATCAATTTGATCTGGCTTCAAGCGACCTTTAAAAGAAGGCATGGCCTTTTTACCGTTTGTCACCTGGGCAATAATAGCCTCCGCAGAGTACATACCGTTCGTCTCCAGGGCCGCCTTTTTCAAGCTTTTACCGGCGCCTGCAACCAGATTGCCGCCACCTGCGTGACAAGAGGCACAATTGGCACTAAAAATTTTGGCCCCTTTTACAGCATCTCCAGCGAAGAGAGGAGTCGCGGTGCTAAATAGGAATGCGGCCAGAGCTAACAGGAAAAGCGATAGTAGTCTTTTCAAAGTAGTTATCCTCGAATCACAAGCTAAAGGGTGATCATTTTTTTCAGTTGGGTTGATGAGATAATTAACTGGTTGATCAGCAATATCGTGGCCCTCAACCCAACCTACTTGTTGTTTTATTTTAATATGATTAGGGTTTTAGGGAAAAGGCGCGATCGTCTTTTTCCGCTGGGTTCATGAAATAATTAATTGGTGGCTCGGAAATATCATCGGCATCAACCCAAGCTACTTAAATTTAAACTAAAGGTGCGGTATGTTTTTGGGGAAGGAGTCGAAGTTCTTTTTCGACAAAATCAAGGTATGATAGTCTTTTTTGCAATTTTTGTTAATAATATAGGAGTAGAAAATTCGTTAATCTGTAGGTTTAGTTGATGGCATTATTCGCGTATTAATAACCAATATTATCCGCTCAACCCAACCTACTTAACTGTTAACGCGATTTCGGAATACGAGTTCCGATCCGGTTGCCATTAGGATCATACACATGAAGCTTCACTTTGGCATTATCACTAATCGCTTCTAATGCTACTTGTAAAGTTTGAATGTGATTATTAATCGCGTACTGGGCTTCCTTATTTTTCTGACTTTCTACACTCTTTAGTGTTTGCTGAAGTTTCTGCACATAAGGCGCGGTAATTTGTACTGTAATTAATTGCTCACTTATCGTATAATCACAGACTTTCAGGGAACCATTACAAGTCTTATTTAAGTCTTGACGGGCCCGATCTAAACGTTTTTCTAAGTCGGCTTGATCTTCCACTTGACTCAAAGATTGCTTATAAGAAGAAATCAAGGGTTTCGCTTTATTGTAAAAAGAACTTGTCTTAGGGACTTTTTCAAGATAAGCCACTGCTTCTAACCAATAATCTTTGGCTTGTGTGTATCTTTTTCGCTGTTCCAAAATCTTAGCTTGTGAAGCTGCTGTTACGGCTTTAGTATAAGCATCTTCTCCCACTTTTTCGATGACTTTGCGATCCTGGGCTTGGGCTAATTTACTCTCATATTTAATTAGGTTCGATCGCGCCTGTTCAAAGGCAGTGGTTCCCGTGGCAATTGATGTTAATTTATCGAGTGCTTTTTGCCAAATTTCTTCTATTTTAGCCCAACTGTCAGGAAACTGGGCAATACTTTCTCGGGCTTCGGCTAGTTTGGCAATTTGTTCCGCTTCCTGTAATTTTATTTCCGCTCTTTCTTCCGCATTTAAACTACGAACAACATCAGCTAAACTGTTTTGATATTGTTTCATTTTCTCTTGTGCAAAAGAATAAAAAATACTTTCTTTGCTGATTGTTTCTAAGGGGTTGATAGCTTTTTCCCATAAAGTTTTTGCTTCTCGCCAAGTTTGAGAAGAATGGGGGGCTTGTGCCCCTTTTTGCATAGCTAAAGTGGCGTTAGTTAAAGCGACAGTTAATAATTCTAAATCAACATTTTTCACTCGATATTCGGCTAAGAGCTTTTGTGCTTCCCCATATTTTTTGGACCAAAAGGGTACGGAGTCTAACAGCGTGATCGCTTCTTTTAATTTTTTTTGAGACTCCATAGGATCTTCAGAATCTTTCGCTCTCTTCATAACTTTATCAACATCTTTATTCAACTCTTGAGCGAGAGGAATCGCGACACATTCTCCTAAGACACAAGGACGACTTAATAAATAAAATCCACTTAATATTAAAACACTCGCAACTCCGGCACTAGCAGCTAATACTAATTTCCAAGATGATTGAGAAGTAGGTTTTTCTTCAGAAGCTTTTTCTAAATCATGGACATCAAAAGGATTTAAAGAAAAATCCTCATCCGTTAAATTTTGGTTCTGTAAATCTGATGGGGAATCGCCTTTAATAACAGCAGTTTCATCAAGGGAATTTTCTTTTCTCTCTTCGGGAGACACTTGCCAATAATCTTCCAGAACTGTCTGATATTTTTCTATTATACTTTCAGGAGAATCAGACGCATTTGGATATAAAATTTCGGGGTGAGATAGATAGATTAACTTAGAAGAGTCTCGGCTTTCCATGATAAAAGAATGGAACGCGTAGGGTTGTTCTGCACTAGCAACTTTTAGACATAAACCAACTTGTTTAGCATTTGGGGGTTGTAATTCGATTAGGGCTTCTTGTAACGCGGTTAAAGTGGGTTCTGTTTTGAGAGAAACATTCGCGGGATGTTCGACTATCACCATTAATGTTTCATCTATGAGCTGACAATTCAATTGTAATGATAAGCGTTTAAAACCATTTCTTTGTAGACGGTGTAATAAATCTTGTTCAAGGGTTTTAAAATCGTTGAGTTTGGTTGCTGTTTGCATTATTGTTCTCCTCTTTTTAACTCACCACACTTGTATTTTGTATCAAATTAGGTGTTATATAGCATTTCTCTGTCCACTGGTGGATAGGGGGTTAGTCCCCCCAACCCATTTTTCTCCCTAGGTGAATTATGAAGGGAGAAACCGCTGAAAAAGCACAGGGGGAGCTTTTTTGTACTTCATATAGAGAAAGTGGAATTCATTAAGAAGAGGAAAAAATCACAGAGCGTTTCCTTCCCTCTTCCCTCTTCCTTCTTCCTTAAGTTAAACCTAATTCACGTTTGAGGGAATTAATCGACAGGGTGTCAATATAATTTTCACTACAAACTAATTGGGGAGGACGAATAATATCCTCGCGCGCGGCATTTACCGCGGATTTGACATGGGCAAAACTGGCTTGATCTGAGAAAATTACTCTGGTAGAACGAACCATTGCTTTGAGTTTCTGATTATCGGAGGGATGGGCTGTTAAAACAAGGATTTCTTCACCTCGCATACTATGGATAATTACTTCTGTTGCCCGCAATAGGCCTGCGCTCAGGCTGACAATGCCTAAATAACTATCTTTGGGTAAATCTTTAACGATTTTAATTTCCTTAGCATAATCATAAATGTCAATGGGAATAACTCGCACTGATCGCGGATTGGCAATTTTTTCCGCGTCTCCAATAAAATAACGACTGGTAACGACGGTACCAGAGGGAACTTGATCTAAAAAACGTCCTAAGTCTTCCAACGCGAGTAACTGCACTGGAATTTTCAAGGCTTCTTGAAGTTCCTGTGTCATTAACTCACCAATTCCGATATCCTGAGTGGGCGCGGTGACGATTACTCGCGCACTACAGCGTAATCGCCAATCAATTTCCCCTAAAAATAACTCCCGCGCTTGATTAAGAGTACACCCCATTGCTAACAATTGATCAAGACTTTCCTTGACGATTTTATTCGCGAGGGGGTATTGTTCAATAATGGGGGACTTGGGACGGCCACCGCCTTCGTTTCCCTGGATACGGACGTAAATGCCCGATCCGGCGAGGGAATCGACTAAACCTGTATCTTCTAACTGGCGATAGACTTTGCTGATGGTATTGCGATGTAAGCCCGTTTGCATCGCGAGTTGTCGGGTACTGGGGAGACGATGCCCAGGGGGAAATTGTCGAGACGCGATCGCGAAACGAATTTGATTAAATAATTGGGTGGATGCTGGGATTTCACTGTCTTGTTGAATGCGAAACTGAACCATGAAAGAACGAACCTCCAACGGGATGCGACTACAGACTGGGTTATTCTGTAACCGATCTTATTTTTACCCTTTTTAGGGAGAAACCGGGTTTCCTTAGCAAAAATTGTTATTTGCACTAAGGGTTTGAACTCAGAAACCCGGTTTCTGTCTTGTGGATCTTATTTTGACCTTTTTGTGCCTTCAGGCTAGAAAGTGGTTAAATTTTGAAAAACAGTATTTTTGTCATTTTCCACAATATCAATTATTTTTGACTATGGCTACGTTAGAAATTGTTTGCGATCGCGTCACTGTACCCAATGGGGATTTACTGATAGATTCCTATCTGGCTCAACCTGTGGCGGTGGGGACTTATCCGGCTGTGATTGTCATTCAGGAAATTTTTGGGGTAAATGCCCATATCCGTGATGTTACCGAAAGGCTCGCGAAAGAAGGATATGTCGCGATCGCGATCGCGATTTATCAACGTCTTGCCCCTGGATTTGAGGTAGGTTACACCCCTGAAGATATCCAAATTGGCAGAAAATATAAAGACAAAACAAAAGCTTCACAACTTCTGCGCGACATTCAAGCCACCATTAACTATCTCAAAACCTTACCCTCCGTTAAACCCAATGGGTTTGGCACGATTGGTTTTTGTTTTGGCGGCCACGTTGTCTATTTAGCCGCGACGTTACCCGATATCAAAGCAACCGCGTCTTTTTATGGTGCGGGAATAACAACCATGACACCTGGTGGTGGGGAACCAACAATTACCCGAACAAAAGATATTAAGGGAACTATTTATACTTTTTTTGGCACTCAAGACGCGAGTATTCCCTTAGAACAAGTCAATCAAATTGAGGCAGAATTACAACAATATAAAATTCCCCATCGCATTTTTCGCTATGACGCAGAGCATGGATTTTTCTGCGATCAACGGGCCAGTTATGAACCCAAAGCCGCCGCGGATGCTTGGATACAAGTAAAAGAATTATTTAAAGGAACTTTAAATTAGCTCCCCCCTGCTGCTGCTTAGGAATGGAAATTAAATAACTTAAATATTGGCTGTGTCGTTTCGCCCTTTAAAGGAAAAAAAACAAGGGTAATTCTGCACAATTTTATTAAATTTTCGTTCCTAATTCTTCCCTTATCCTTACCTTTGTGTCCTCTGTGCCTTTGTGGTTCATCATATTAATTATCTGTAGTTAAATTGTAATTCTTCTGGGCAATTTTTACACTTTCGCCCCAGGATACGAATTAACTTCTTGTGGAGAAAAAGAAGATTCCCTTTGATGAATCCGAATTTGATCTAAACGAGCCCCGGATGTGGAAATCACCGTAAATTCCAGATTTTGATAAGTAAAACTCTCACCGACATTGGGGATTTTTTGCATTTGATTAATCAAAAATCCTCCTAAAGTTTGATATTCATCTCCTAGGGGTAAGTCCCAATTGAAAAAATCATTAACTTCTTCTAAATTTAACTGAGCTTGTACTAAAAATGTCTGGGAATCTAAAATTTGTACATCCAGTGGTTTATAGGGAGAATTATTAGGTAAAGTGCCAATTAATTCCGCAATTAAATCTTTTAAGGTAACTAAACCCGCGGTTCCCCCATATTCATCGACTAGAATTAATAAATGTTCTCCGGTTCTTTGCATTAATGTTAATAAGTCATTTAGGGGCATTCCTTCAGGGACAAAACGCACAGAACGTATCCAAGGATAAAGGGGTGTTTGTGGTAAAATTAACCCTTGGGAGAGGGGTTTGGCTAATAGTTTAAAATCAATGATTCCCAGGATATTATCTAAGGATTCTCCCATGATGGGATAACGAGTATGACCCGTTTGGGAGATTTCATCAAGCAGCATTTGAAAAGTAGCATTTTTCGGAATTGTGATAATATTAGTACGCGTTACCATCACTTCTTGAGCGGAAACTCCAGAAAATTCAAATACATTATTGAGCATTTGACGTTCTTCTTTTTCTAAACCGATGGACTCACTAGAGGTTTGAATAATTAATTGTAATTCTTCTGAGGTAATGGGAGAATGGGGTATGGTAAAGGGAATGCCAAATAATTGTAATAATCCCCTGGTGGAACGATTGATAATTAAAATAAAGGGGTGGAAAAAACGCGCGATCGCGAGACTAAAGGGCCCTAAAAACTTCGCGAGATGTTCAGGATATACCCACGCGACGGACTTGGGTACTAATTCACCTAAGACTATTTGGAAATAAACTAATAGGAAAAAACTGATAATAGATAAACTTAAGGAATGGGCAAGGACTGGTTTTATCTGAGAGGGTAAGGGTAGGGACATCAGAGAAGAACGGACTAAAACTGTTAAAGTTGCTTCACCAATCCAACCCAGAGCTAAACTTGATAATGTAATGCCTAATTGTGTAGTTGAAAGTAGGAGTTCGATATTTTGTTGTAACCGTTGAACTGTCTTTGCTCCCAAGTCTCCCCTTGCTGCTAATTGATTAATGCGCGATCGTCGCACGGAAACCATCGAAAATTCTGCCGCGACAAAAAAGGCATTAATCGCAATCAAAAGCATCACTGCAAACAACCGAGACAGGATATCTGTCCAACTAAGCATCATGGATGAGGAAAGAAAGAATAAAAGAAAATTATCCCTAGTGCTGAATCCGAAGAAAAAGAACTAAGGACAATGAATGGGAATTTAATTATTAATGGGGATTGCAGAAACTTTAAGCTGAACTTGTTGATTAGGATAATCAGTCAAATTAAGAGAAATTTCCTTGGCATTATTAAGTAAAGCCGTGGGGATACTCACCGTACCCTCAAAAGTTTCTCCATTGGGTGCTAACTCCCCAGGTAAATCATCCGCGGTGGCACTGAGAGGCCGTCCCTGATTATCCGTCACATTCAAGAAACTATAAAGAAATTTGACGGTTTGGGTCCCTTGATTTTTCATCCTCACATCAAGGACTAAATAGCCGCCTCGTTGACGCACGGAGGACACTTCAAAAGAAACTCCGTTACTATTGGCTGTTAAGGGAAACTTCGATTTGGCGGGTTCTGTCGATTTTTTCGCCTGACTTGATTTATTATTCTTAGAGGCTGGTGTGTTTTCCTTGGCGGCAGGTTTGTCTGGCTCCTTGTCTTGGCCATTCATGCGGGCTTTGACGGTTTTGACAATATCTTTTTCCTTTAAAAGCACGACTTCCCCTTCGCCGGGCTTGTTGCGCTTCGCCCCAGGCATATTATTGGTGGGACGCACATCGGGTTGAGTAATGCCTTTTAAAGCATCTCGCCCCAGGGAGTATCCCCAAGATCCACTCATTGCGCCAGCCCCAAACATCAATGTCAGGAGTCCCAGAGTTAATATAACTGTTGAATTAATTCCCATTTCTGATCATCTATTGCCGAATCTTTCTATCTTTGCTACCATCTGATTAAGAGGTGATTCTCGTTAAGCGGAGCAAATTTGAATTTAGTTCTCTAGTTCTAGCATAATTGCAGAAGTTATGTTATAGTATGTTTGGTTTTCTCGTTGACTACTCTCTGTCTCAACGAAAATCTCGGAAAAATTAAATTTTTGCCCCACGGCCCTTAGCAATCTGGTGAATGCAGCCGACTCATAATCGGCCTTAGGCGGGTTCGATTCCCACAGGGCCGATAATTTGTTTTATGTTTTCATTTTTTAATTTTTGGTGTGGTCATCGGTTCCTAGCAGATTGGGATCTGTGACGGCAAAAGCATGATCGCGCTCCCTCGAAATCTTGCTGGGCTGTTTCATGTTTACCCTTGGGACTCTAGCCTAGGAGCAAATTCACCCAAATTTTTGATACCCCACGGACAAATAATATCAACCTAGCCCATCTCCATCCAGAAATTATAGTCATTTCAACTAAGATTGAGACATTGAAAAAACAGTCAAAGTAAGAATTGGCTAGATTTAAACCGTCTCATTTTTATTTTAAATAAGTAGGGACACGGCACTGCCGTGTCCCTACTTGATCTTTGGCAATTTTTCCTTTAGAGAAACAGCCCTGGAGGGGTTGGGGGGATGAAAAGGATTGTAATAACTGGGAAGTTGGGTTAATTGATTACAGAGATTTGATTAATGAGAATTCATTACAAAAATTTGCATAAAATTGTAAAAATACTTCATATAAATTGAGAAGAATATTCGTTAAGCTAGGGGAAAGGCAGACAAAGAATGATTAAGAGGCTATTTAATTATGACTACAATTTCTTCTTCGAGAGTAGAGTTGGGTAGAACTCCTTGGCAAACTCTTGTCCTTTTAAGTTTAGGTTTTTGGCTGAGTGGCTGTCTGATTTTAGATATGGTAATTATGCCTAGTTTATTTGTTTCTGGCATGATGAGTTCTTCTGAGTTCACGATCGCGGGAAATATGATGTTTGGGGTATTTAACCGTGTGGAGTTAATTTGTGGGGCTTTAGCCTTAACGGGAGTTTTGGCTCTTTCTAATATTGGCAATGAATTTGGCAGACGTGGAAATTTAGCATTTTTATTATCTTTGGGATTATTCGCGATCGCGTTTATTGATACTTATAGCTTAGTGCCACAAATGAGCGCGATAGGAATGCAATTAAATTTATTTGATACCGTGGGGGATGTGCCCAGTGCTATGACTGGATTACATGAGCGTTATTTTATCTTAGACGCGGTGAAGATTGCTCTGGGTGGGACTCTTTTAAGTTGGTGTTATCGCGTTGGGAAATAGGAAATGGGGATTGGGGATTGGGAACTTTCCTTCATCCTTCTCCCTTCAAGTAATAGGACTATTGAGAAAAACGACACAATTGCGACCTTGTTCTTTGGCACGATAGAGAGCCAAGTCCGCGGTCGCGATTAACATTTGGGGGGTAAATTCGGGTTCAGGAATAAGACTCGTGACACCTAAACTAACAGTGACGCGCTCGGAGACTTTCGATTTTTCATGGCTCAGATGAAGACAAAAAATTTTGGCGCGTATTTCTTCCGCGATATGAAAAGCACCAGAAATGGGGGTATTAGGCAAGATGATCGCGAATTCTTCACCCCCATAACGCGCGACTAAATCACCCGGTCGTTTGATGGTATTTTGCATAGATTGGGCGACTTTTTTGAGACATTCATCTCCTGCTTGATGACCATAGGTATCATTATAGAGCTTGAAAAAATCGACATCACACAAAATGAGAGATAAAGGCATTTTTTCCCGTAACATTCGTCGCCATTCTTGATTAATATAATTGTCAAATTTACGACGGTTCGGGACTTGAGTTAATCCATCTAAATCGGCTAATTTTTGCAATTTTTTATTAGCTATTTTTAATTTTTGATATAATTGTAATTGCTGAATCGCGATCGCTAATTGATCGGCTAATTGCTGAAGTAAATCCACTTCAAATTGTTGCCATTCTCTCGGACAACTACATTGATGGGCAATTAAAAAACCCCAAAGTTGTAAGCCCGGTTTTTCCGCACTGGGTAAAGTAACATTAGGAGCGATCAACTGATAATTACGGGGTAAAAAATATTCTTCTATTTCTACATTTTCTGGATCAATTTTCAGTAAAATAGGAACGATCAAACTGGCTCTTACTTGAAAAAGTTCTAGTAATTCTAGGTATTTTATTTCTAAATTTGCCGCATAAATATCTGATATTTTTTGCAGATAACCAGACTCATATTTCCAGATCAATTCCTTATCAATCGTCCAGGGTTGGCTGATCTGCCAGTCTAAAGTAGAAGTCCAACCAGGGGTGAGAGATTCTACTAAAATTTTCCCTTGAAAGTCCCGTTGAAAACAATGAATAATTACGCGATCGCATTGGAGAAAATCACGAACTTCCTTAACCGTTGTGTTCAGAACTTCCTCTAACTTTAAAGTTTGACGAATCCGTTGAGTTAGTAACCAAATAATGCGTTCTCTTTCTGACTGTTGTCGCTGTATTTGTTCCGATTGTTTTCGCTCGGTAATATCCATACAAAAACCGACAATTTCTAAAGGATTACCGGTGAGGTCTTTCTGGAGTTGAAATTCATCATAGAGCCAGCGGTAAGTACCATTTTTATGACGGAAACGATATTCATAACTCTGACTATTATCTACCAAAATATGGGTTAATTTTTTCGCACGTTGACAACGATCATCAGGGTATAAATGATTTTGCCAAAAACGCTGTTGGGTGAGTATTTCTTCAATTTTATACCCTAAAATTACCGTGATATTGTCACTAATAAATGTGATCTGATAAGGATCATAAATGTCGCAACTATAAATAATCGCGGGACTGCTGGTAAGTAAGCGTTGAAAACGAGCTTGGGCAATTAAAAGGGCTTCTTCTGCTTGTTGACGTTGGGTAATATCCACATACGCGATCGCGACTCCATAACCATCCAAAGGAATAGGAGCCGCGGTGACACTCATCCAACAAAGATTTCCCTGAGATTTAATGAATCCCATTTCCATATTTTCAATCACATTATTTTCTCTCAAAGCTCTGATACCGGGAAATTCAGAAGGGGGCATGGGAGTACGATCGCGGCATAGAATTTGCCATTGAGAGTCATGACAATTACGACTAATATGTTGATCAGTGGGAACACCTAAAATTTTTTCACTCGCGGGATTTGCTTCCATGATATTTCCCTCTGTATCAGTGATGGAAATACCAATGGGCAAAATCTGAAAAAGCGTTTGATATTTCAGTTGACTTGCCCTTAAATCTTCTTCTATTTTTTTGCGATCACTAATTTCTTGAAGCACCGCGAGGAAATATTCAGGTTCTCCCGATAAAGAGCGAATCATTGAGACAGTAACATGACCCCAAACCTTAGAACCATTAGGAGTGATATATTTTTTTTCTAAGCTAAAATAGCGGGTTTTCTTTTCCCATAATTCTTGGATAAATTGGCGACTAATGTCCTGAGATTCAGAGGCGGTAATATCTCGATAATTTTTAGTGGAAAGTTCTGCGGTTGAGTAACCCAAAATATCACAAAATTTCTGATTTACTTTAATAAATTGACCCGAAAGGGAGAGTTGGGCAATACCAACCGCGGCTTGTTCAAAAATGGCACGAAATAAATTTTCCCTTTCTTGTAACGCGTGATCCAATTGTTTATATTCCGTCATATCACGACCGACTCCCACAATGCCAAGGATATCTCCTTTTTCATTGCGGAGGGGGGATAATAACGTCTGAAAATAGTGAGTTCCTTGATTGGTAGATAGAGACCAATCATAAAGGGTTTTCTCACCTTTCAATGCTTTTTCGTTCGCGGCTTCATGGATAGACGCGAGCTCAATTCCTAAAATTTCCCGCGCGGTTTTTCCCTGAAAATTTTCTGGAGTTAAACCATATTCTTCTAGGGCATTACCATAGACTCCTGTGTGACGTTGTTGGGGATCTAAGGTAAAAATAATATCATTCATAGATTCCACTAAAAGGCGAAAACGCTCTTCACTTTCGCTTAGAGATGCTTCAGCTTTAATGCGTGGTGTAATATCAAGTGCTAATGATAAAACAGAAATAACTTGGCCTGATTCATCAAAGAGGGTGGAATTATACCACTCGATGTCTAAAATTTGACCATCTTTGGTATAATTGCGATTATAAAGAACATTTTTGGGGTTAATTCCTGTTTGTAAACCCGTGGCATTTTCTTGGACTTTTTCTGTATCTTCTTCGACAACAAACTGCCATTCATGCCAAGATTTACCTAAGACTTCTTCGGCTTTCCAACCAAATATTTTTTCGGCTTGCAGTGACCAAAATTGAACGCGGGATTGATTGTCCCATTCTATTACCCCTAGGGGAGAGTTTTCTAAGTGAAATGCCAGACGTGGGCAAGCTTGTTCTAATTTATTTGCCCTCTGGAGGGAGGTAACAGGGTAAAATTCGCTGATGTCTTCTACTATTGCTAACCCATAGAGTACCACTCCATGTTCGTCGCGAATCACGGACGCGGTGAGTTTAACCCAGAGGATTTCTTGGTTTTTTTTGATATACCGTTTCTCGATCTTGTAATAGGGAATTTCACCAGAAAATACGCGATCGGCTAATTGCAAATCACTGTCAATATCCTCTGGGTGAGTAATCTCGATAAATTGTTTTCCAGTAATTTCTTCTTGGGTATAGCCCACCATACGGCAGAGAGTCTCATTGACTTTCGCGACACGATAATCTAAATCAACGATCGCGATTCCCATGGGGCTTTGTTGAAAAATTTGGCAAAAACAATCTGCACTACTCTGCCGGGATAAACCATCCATATTTGAAAGTCTCTTCACGACGCAACACCATTCCCTTATCTTCATTGTGACAGTAGAGGGAGTCCTGTTGGCGTAAAATTAACTTTATTTTTGACATTCCCATAGAGGGATCAAGGTTTACTGGCTTTCTTCGGACTCCTTTGCGGGCAACAAAAGACGTACTCCCATCACCGTAAATCCGATCGCGGCTCCTATTTTGAGCCATTGAGTCGGTATAATTGCTGCGACACCTTCCCCCACTAAGACACCGATGAGACTGGTGAGCACCAGCGCGATCGCGGTGCCAAAAAAGACGGCACGGGGAGACTGGGAACTACTGCCTAACGCGATCGCGGCTAGTTGACTTTTGTCTCCCAATTCTGACAAAAATACTGTAATAAAACTTAACCCTAAAAGTTGCCAATCCATAGATTTTGGATGTGAGATTTTCAATGTGAGATTTAAGCAAAAACCAAGTATTCGTTTACGCGATTAAAATATCCCAGACTAAGGTGGCCGCGATCAAAAGTAAACTCACTCCCGCGGCCTTTTCTATAGTTTTGGGCGCTACGCGTGTGGCTAACCATTGCCCTAAAAGCACCCCTAATAAACTTGTCGTAACGAGCGCGGTTCCCGCACCGAGAAAAACCACCCAGGGATGATGGGATTGCGCGGTCATTAACAGAGTGGTAATCTGGGTTTTATCCCCCATTTCGGCTAAAAAGATGGTGAAAAAGGTGGAGGCAAAAATGCCCCAAACCTTCCTTCTACCCGCTTGGAGAGGGGTTGAGGGTGGGGTGACGGGGGTTTTCCCTTGTGTTTCTGAGGGAGTTGATAGTTGGGGGGGCAAAGAAGAGAGTTCCACGGGTTTTCCTAACTCACTGGTATTTTTCAGATTTCTTTCATTTTCTCAAATTTTGGTAGAAATTTCAAGGATGTTGTCGCCGATTGGTGAGGGGATCACCCTTCTCGGACTTACAGCAGTTCCCGCGGTTATCAAACACAGTAGGGACACGGCATTGCCGTGTCCCTATCACCGCGGTATCAGGATTTGTCTTTCTCAGCAACGGATCAGCCTCGAACCCCGTAAATTAGTGATTTGAGATTGGTAATGGGAGTTTTGGCTTTTCCCCATGAAGTCGTATCAGTGAAAAACTGCATCAATCAAGAGATTTCTCAGGGGCGATCATAGACATCTCCAAAAACGACTGTTAGGAGATGTCTAAATAGATAAAATACCAGCTTACCCCCCAATGATTTCAGACATTTTTAGAAAAAGAAAGAGAGTATTTTACAGAACTTGGTGAGTATATTCGTGTTGTTTTACATTATCTTCGGTGCGGATAATGCGTTGAGAATTGAGGACACGCTTGCGCTCTAAAGAGAAATTAAAATCACTACGAACCGTGTCTACAGGAATATGAGATTGAGATGAGACACGAGTTTTATAGGTTCGAGCCGCCGCGATCACGCGGAAAGTAAAATCATCCGCGAATTGAGTTTCTGGGGGAAAAACCGGGGGAATTTTAGGAGAAAGATCCGGCATTAATTGACCTAATGTTGTCGCGTAGGCCATTTCATAGGAAGTAGGAATACCCTTTAAAATTGCTTCTAAAGCCGCGGAGGGGATGGGTTCTAAAACTTTCACTTGATGAACTTCACCATCATCCTTAATAAAACAATTCGCTAAACCCAAGAGAATATAGTCATCAAGGCTGAGATCAGGTGCATTGGGATAAGTTGCAGTTGTCATAATTATTTTCTGTCCGAGTTCAAAGCACGCGAAAATGGGAAGATCAGACTTACAGCGGAAACCGCGGTTATGAGGTACACGCACTTATCGTTCAATCCTCGTAGGGACACGGCAATGCCGTGTCCCTACCGTGTTTCATAACAGCGAGAACTGCTGTAAAATTTTCTTCAAGTCTGAAACTATTATCCCATGAAAGGGGAACTTTTGGGCAAAAAAATTGGCGATTAATGGGATACAGTACAGAATTTGTGCTAATTCCCATTAAGAAACCGCGCGTTAATAGACCCAATTTATGCCGATTCCGGTTTTGGTAAAGATGACGGATGGACTAACAATTCCGCCGTTGATCGCTTCTCTACCATTTCCTTAGTAATCATACACCGTGTCACATCCTTGCGTGACGGTAACTCATACATCACATCTAACATTAACTCTTCCACAATCCCGCGTAAGGCACGCGCTCCCGTTTTGCGACGATAAGCTTCCTGCGCGATCGCCCGGATCGAATCCGGTTTAAAATCTAACTGCACATTATCCATTTTCAGCAATTTTTGATACTGCTTCACTAACGCGTTTTTCGGTTCCGTTAAAATCGCCATTAACGTTTCCTCACTCAATGGTTCCACCACCGCGACCATCGGAATACGACCAATAAATTCAGGAATCATCCCATACTTAACTAAATCATCCGGTTCTAAGTTTTTCAACACATCCGCGGCACGTTTTTCCTTCGGTAAAGAGGCATCTCCGGGTTGGACAAACCCCATCGACTTTTTACCCATGCGTTGTTCAACCACCTTTTCTAATCCGACAAAAGCACCCCCACAAACAAATAAAATATTACTCGTATCAATCTGAATACAATCTTGATAAGGATGTTTACGTCCCCCTTGAGGTGGCACATTCGCGATCGTACCTTCCAACATTTTCAGTAAAGCTTGTTGAACCCCTTCCCCCGATACATCCCGCGTAATAGAAGGATTTTCACTCTTGCGAGCAATCTTATCAATTTCATCAATATAAATAATGCCCCGTTGTGCCTCTTCCACATCCAAATCCGCGACTTGTAACAAACGCAATAAAATATTTTCCACATCTTCCCCGACATAACCCGCCTCAGTCAATGTCGTCGCGTCAGCCACAGCAAAAGGAACATCCAATAAACTTGCCAAAGTTTGGGCTAAAAGAGTTTTCCCACATCCCGTTGGCCCAATTAACAAAATATTTGATTTTTGTAATTCGACATCATCTCCAGGCGGTTTAGCCGTCCCTTTTGCCTGAATAAAACTGAGACGTTTATAATGATTATAAACCGCGACCGAGAGAACCTTTTTCGCCTCATCTTGACCAATAACGTGCTCATCCAAAAACTTCTTAATTTCCCTAGGTTTAGGAATTTGATTAAGAGATAAAGACTTACTGACACCATTGCGACGTTTAGGTGGCATCTCAGGACGATGAGCTTGAGAGCTGACGGAATTTCCGTCAAACAACTCCTCATCTAAAATTTCATTGCACAAGTCAACACACTCATCGCAAATATAAACTCCAGGTCCAGCAATCAACTTGCGAACTTGCTCCTGAGACTTGCCGCAAAAGGAACATTTTAGATGGGAGTCGTATTTAGACATAACAGCAGCCTCTTACTTAATAGCAGTAATTTTATCTGCCGCGGAAGGAATATCTTTTTTGCTAATCACTTGATCGATTAAGCCATAATCTTTAGCTTCCGCCGCGGACATGAAAAAGTCTCGTTCAGTATCAGCCTCAATCCTCTCCAGCGGTTGACTCGTATGTTGCGCGAGCAATTCATTGAGCTTACGCTTATGATAGAGGATTTCTTTGGCTTGAATCTCAATATCCACCGCTTGTCCTTGAGCCCCTCCCAAGGGTTGGTGAATCATAATACGGGAACTGGGAAGGGACATCCGTTTTCCTTGGGAGCCCCCTGAGAGCAGAAACGCGCCCATACTAGCTGCTAAACCATAACAAATGGTCACGACATCGGGGCGAATTTGTTGCATGGTATCATAAATTGCCATGCCCGCGGTGACGGAACCACCAGGGGAATTTATATAAAGTTGGATGTCTTTTTCAGGATCTTCGGCATCCAGAAATAGCAATTGAGCGACGATAGAATCAGCAACCTCGTCAGTCACGGGGGTTCCTAAAAAGACAATGCGTTCTCGCAATAGACGCGAGTACAGATCAAAAGCCCTTTCCCCCATCCCCGACTGTTCGAGTACCATCGGCACGACATTACTAGGGCCACAATAGAGATCGAATTGTTTATGGCTCGTGATTTGGTAGTTGGAAGACTGAGAGACAAGCATAGGATACCAGTCAAGGATATTTTTAATTATGTGACTTTTTTGGATTCTTTTGAGCCACTTTTCTATCTTTATTATGCCTTAACTTCTGACAATTTGGGGATTAGGGATTGGGGATTGGGGATTGGGGATTAGGGATTGGGGATTGGGGATTGGGGATTAGGGATTAGGGATTAGGGATTGGGGATTGGGGATTGGGGATTAGGGATGCACATTTCTTCTGTTTCCCAGTCACCAGTCACCAGTCCCCAATCACCTATTACTCTTGGCCTTCGCCTTGGCTTTCGCCTTGGGCTTCATCTTCGCCTTCGCCGCCCGCTTCCGTGGGAGGATTGAGTGTCCCTTCGGGGACGAGCTCAACGGAGCCGTTTTCTTCTAACCATTTTACGGTTTTTTGCTTTAGTAAGTCTGCTTCTACTACTTCGCGGAGACGATCGGGATCAACATCGGTATTTTTGTCTAGTTGTTGACGCACTTTCTTCATCTCTTCTTGCAATTCTTCCTCACTGACGGTGATAGATTCGCGTTTCACGACTTCCCGTATTGCCAGAGATTCTTTAATACGCGCGATCGCGTCTGGGCGATTGCGTTCGCGCATCACAGGGATAGTTTCGCTGGTAAAGAATTGACGGATATCAACCCCATAATTACTTAACTGCATCGCCTGTTGAGTTAAGAGATAATCAATTTCTTGATTAATCATCGTCGCGGGTAATTCCACCTCTACCAATTTTACCAACGCCTTTAATAATGCCTCTTCCTTATTAGCCTTGGTGCGACGTTCTACATCATCTTTATAACGGGTTTCTAAAGATTCCCGTAATTCGGCTAAAGTATCAAAATCACTCACTTCTTGGGCAAAATCATCCGTTAATTCCGGTAACTCTTTCCCCTTCAATTCCTTGAGAGTAATAGTAAATACCGCGGCTTTTCCCGCTAACTCTTCGCTACCATACTCCGTGGGGAAGTCTACGGAAATTTCCTTGGTTTCACCGGGTTTCATCCCCAGAATACCTTCAATAAAACCAGGGATAAATTGACCTTCCGTTAACTCTACTTGGAAATCCTCTGCCTTACCCCCCGGAATTTCTTGGGGTTCTTCACCTTCAGGCGCATAGGCAAAACGTCCGTGAAAATCAACTAAGGCCATATCACCTTCCTTGGCGGGTTGATCTTCGATCGGGATTAAAGTCGCCTTTTCCGAACGATAACGATCTAAGGTCTTATTGACCTCATTCTCATCAAACTTCACCTCTTCTGCCTTTACCTGTAATCCCTTATAGTCTGCCAGAGTGATTTGAGGGACAACATCCACCGCGGCCGAAAAAGTTAAAGGTTTTCCAGATTCAAAGTTATTGACTAAATCATCAAACTGACTACGGAGTTCAAACTCACCAATGACCTCAATTTTCTCATCGGCAACAGCTTTGCGAATAGAATCTTGGATTAAATCCTCTAACGCGGCAGCTTTAAGGTTACGTTGACCGATACGTTGGAGTAAAATTTGGCGCGGGACTTTGCCTTTGCGGAACCCAGGAATATTAGCAGACTGTGTAAACTGCTGAATCACCTTCTCATAGGCGTTCTTCGACATTTCTGGGGTAATTTCAATTTCTAAACCAATTTGACTGGAGGGAAGCTTTTCCTGGGTTACTTTCATCAGCTTTTTGTTACTCTATAAAAACAATACATTTGAACAAATGGACGCGATCGGCTGAAGCCTGCGGACTGAGGCTGAAACAGGGTTCATCTCAGGAGTCCCTTTATTTGGGTCACTGACGTTTACCCGAAAACCCCCTTTATTGGAGTTTTGTCTGATCATCCGCCCCTTGATAAGGTGGATAATTGCTTACATCACCAGCTATGGGTATAATCTGGACTTAGCCCGTGAGCCACCGCGCAACATCTCAAATAGTGCAATAGATCATCGTAACTGATCCTGAAGTCACCTAACATTGCATTAAGATTAAATTTTGCTTCTAGGTAATATCCTTATTTTAATTTTTGTCTAAGTTAATGGAGGACACGATTTTGCCCAAATCCTATCGAGTAGCTATATTAGGCGCGACTGGAGCCGTTGGCACAGAGTTGCTAGAATTATTAGAATCGCGTAATTTTCCCCTGGGGGATTTGAAGTTATTGGCTTCTGTGCGCTCCGCGGGTACTACGTTATCTTTTCAAGGCGAATCTTTAACGGTTGAAGCCGTCACAGAGGACTCTTTTCAGAATGTGGACTTGGTTTTGGCCTCCGCGGGAGGTTCTACCTCTAAACACTGGGCCTCTAAAGCTGTCCAAGCCGGCGCGGTGGTTATTGATAATTCTAGTGCCTTTCGCATGATGCCCGATGTCCCTCTGGTAGTGCCGGAAGTCAACCCAGAGGCCGCGCAGTTTCATCAAGGTATTATCGCGAACCCCAATTGCACTACTATTTTAATGAGTGTGGCTCTGTGGCCTCTCCATTGTGTCCAACCGATTAAACGCGTTGTCGTCGCGACTTATCAATCGGCTAGTGGTGCTGGGGCACGCGCAATGGAGGAAATGAAGGAACAAGCACGGGCGATTTTGGCGGGTGAAATACCCAAAACTGATATTTTTCCCTATCCTTTGGCCTTTAATTTGTTTCCTCATAATTCCGCGTTGACGGAAATAGGTTATTGTGAGGAAGAACTGAAAATGGTCAATGAAACTCGCAAGATTTTTGGGACTCAAGATATTCAGATTTCTCCTACTTGTATCCGCGTTCCGGTGATGCGTGCTCACTCTGAAGCCATTAATTTAGAGTTTGCTTCTCCTTTTCCGCTGGCAAAAGCACGGGAATTGTTAAGTCTAGCTCCGGGTGTTACACTTTTAGAAGATTGGCAGAAAAATTATTTCCCTATGCCGATGGAAACCAGTGGTAAGGATGATGTTTTTGTGGGACGGATTCGTCAAGATATTTCTCATCCCTGTGGGTTGGAATTATGGATTAGTGGCGACCAAATTCGCAAGGGTGCGGCCTTAAACGCGGTACAAATTGCTGAGTTATTGGTCGCGAAAAATTGGTTGAAAGTTCCCGCGAGTGTGGCAACAGTATAAAAAAAATCTTCAGAAATTGGGGTAAAACGATCCTGAGTTGTAAAATCGGTTCTGGTTTGTCACAAAATTTACAGGCCAGGAGTAGAGTCTGGTTGATACTAATGGTTTCTGTTACAGGGATGTTTGTAGAGGCGGCACAGATGAGTCTCAACTTAAGAGAGTTGGGCCAATGAGAAACCGGGTTTCTCATCAAGAAAAAACGAAAATTTCGTTATTCCTTCCCAGAGAAACCCGGTTTCTGTGATTGAAGTTGATCCCTGTGGATCGCGCATCTCCCCCATCTAAGAGTGATAGGAAATTCAACCTTTCTCAAAGGTAACTATCACCCAAAATCGACGAAAAAATGCCGATTTTGTGTTCAGAAACGTAGAACAAGCATCCGGCTTGTTTGTTAAACAAGCGAAGTAGGTGTACTCAATAAAGTTGACTTGTTGACTTACTGAAAGGCTAATTCTACGGAAATTGAAAAATTGGAAGTCTCCCATCAATTGAGGATTTTTGATGAAAAAATTAGAGTTCATCAAAAATCCTAACTCTAAAATCTCAGATTTAAAATAGGAGCTTGTGTGGTAAACTTTGGTAGAGTGATAACGGCAATGATTACGCCGTTTAATGAAGATGGCAGTGTTAATTATGGTGTCGCCGAAAAGTTCGCGGTTTATTTAGCGGAACATGGTTCCGATGCTTTGGTGATTTGTGGGACAACAGGTGAGTCTCCGACTTTGACTTGGGAGGAGGAATATGAGTTATTTCAGGTGATTAAAAAGGCAGTCCCCAGTCAAGTCAAAATTATCGCGGGTACGGGTTCAAATTCGACTTCCGAAGCGATCGCGGCAACCCAAGAAGCGGCTAAACTAGGTTTAGATGGGTCATTACAAGTAGTCCCTTATTATAATAAGCCACCACAAGAGGGGTTATATCGACATTTTCAGGCGATCGCGCAAAGTTCACCGGAATTACCGATAATATTGTATAATATTCCGGGGAGGACGGGTCAAAATCTCCTACCAGAAACAGTGGCACGTTTAGCAGAAATACCTAATATTGTCGCGATCAAAGAAGCGAGTGGAAGTTTAGAGCAAAGCAGTCAAATTCGCCGCTTGACATCCCCTGACTTTGCCATTTATTCTGGAGATGATTCTCTAACGTTGCCAATTTTGGCGGTAGGAGGCTCAGGAATTGTGAGTGTCGCCAGCCATCTAGTAGGTGATAAACTCCAAGAAATGATTAAAGCCTTTGAAGCAGGTAAAGTCAAAGTCGCGACTCAAATCCATCTGGAAATGTTAGACTTGTTTAAAGTGCTATTTTTAACCACCAATCCCATTCCCCTAAAAATTGCTTTAAATTTACAAGGCTGGAATGTGGGTTCGACTCGTCTGCCCTTATGTGACGCGCCCCCTGATGTGACTCAAAAGTTAAAGGATGTCATGAGTCAACTGGGTTTATTATCCGCGAACTAAAGCGCGACTATGGTTTTTTGACAACTGAATATTGTCTCAGAGGTCAATTTTGATCGCGATCGTTTTTTCAGGCTCATTAGTCCTTGATTAACTGTTATTAACCTTTTGGGGTTAATAAATTACACGATCGCGCTTTTATTCCAATTAATTATTTAAAGGAGGAAAAATGACATAAGTTCAGCCCCAAAAACACCAGAATCAACAATCGAAAAAAGAACCAAAAGGATCAGCAAAAGATGAGAGCCAATAACGAAAGAGTACGCATTATTAGAAATGATCGTAATGAACGAAATGAACGTATAGATCAAACACCCACATTAAAAATTATTCCCCTGGGTGGCTTACATGAAATTGGCAAAAATACCTGTGTCTTTGAGTACAATGATGAAATGGTACTTTTAGATGCCGGTTTAGCGTTTCCTACCGATGGAATGCACGGAGTAAATATAGTGCTTCCTGATATGACCTATGTACGGGAAAATAGTCATAAAATTAAGGGAATGATCGTTACCCACGGCCATGAAGATCACATTGGCGGAATACCATTTCACCTCAAACAATTTGAAATTCCCGTGATGTATGGCCCCCGGCTCGCGATGACATTATTACAAGGAAAATTAGAAGAAGCTGGTGTCGCCCATCGCACGGAATTACGTTCAGTTCGTCCCCGTGAAATGGTACGCATTGGCAAATATTTCTTAGTTGAATATATCCGTAATACTCACTCGATTGCTGACAGTTTTACCGTAGCCATTCATACTCCTTTAGGGGTAGTAATTCATACAGGTGATTTCAAAATTGACCATACACCCGTTGATGGTGAATTTTTCGATTTAGCACGGTTAGCTGAGTATGGCGAAAAGGGTGTTTTATGTTTAGTTAGTGATTCCACTAATGCCGAAATTCCGGGTTTTACCCCTTCGGAGCGTTCGGTTACTCCTAATTTAGACCGCATTTTTGGTCAAGCGACTGGGCGGTTATTAGTAACAACATTTGCCTCCTCCGTCCATCGTCTCCAAATTGTTTTAGAATTAGCGAAAAAACATGGTCGTTATGTGAGTGTCGTCGGGCGATCAATGTTAAATGTGATCGCGCATTCTCGCAATTTAGGTTATATCAAATGTGAAGATAGTCTCTTTCTACCCTTAAAAGCGATCCGCAATTTTCGCGATGATAAAGTCTTAATTTTGACAACGGGTTCTCAAGGGGAACCGATGTCCGCGTTAACACGAATTGCCAATGGCGAACACCACGAATTAAGGATTAAACAGGGCGATACCGTGGTATTTTCCGCGAACCCCATTCCTGGGAATACGATTGCCGTGGTAAATACCATTGATAAATTAATGATGTTAGGGGCAAATGTGATCTATGGACGTGACAAGGGTATTCACGTTTCAGGGCACGGTTGTCAGGAAGATCAAAAATTAATGATCGCGTTAACTCGTCCTAAGTTTTTCTTACCTGTGCATGGCGAACATCGGATGTTAGTACAACATTCTAAAACCGCTCAAAGTATGGGGATTCCTGCACAAAATATGGTCATTATTGATAATGGCGATATTGTGCAATTAAGCAAAGATGCCATTCGTATTGGTGGCAAAGTTCCCGCGGGTTTAGAATTAGTCGATTCATCGCGATCGGGAATGGTAAAACAAAACGTTCTCAAGGAGCGTCAACAATTAGCGGAAGATGGGGTGATCACCGTCGCGATCGCGTTAAATTGGGAAGGACAATTAGTCGCGAAACCCGAATTGCATTTGCGTGGGGTTGTCACAACCGTATCCGAAATGGAATTTCAAAAATTAGTCACGCAAACAATCGAACAGGTATTAAGTGATCGTTGGTCCGAATTTGCCAAACCCTTTGACGCGACAAAAGTAGATGTGGACTGGGTAGGGGTAAAAACTCAGTTAGAGCGTACCATTGTGCGTATATTACGTCGTGAATTACAAAGTAATCCCCTACTGGTATTCTTAATGCAAATACCCGATGAAGCAGTAATAATACCAAGGGCGACAACCTTGGAAAAACCCCTAATTGAAACAGAAAGAGCGCAAACACGCGAAAGCGAACCGGAAACACCAGAAGTAAAACTCACAGGAAGACGTCGCCCTCGCACCGCGGCGCGTGCGGCATCTTAATAGTGAAAAGAGGCGAAGCTAATGCTTCGCCTTTCGATGAATTCATCAAGGGGGAAAAATCGTGAGAACTTACGCACCTAAACCCTGTTTCTAGCAAAAATATGTAGGTAAAGCCCTTTAGTATCTACTCATAAACCATATTTTTGACCTCATGCGTAAATACTAACACTCTAGTATCCTCTAGCAATTCCACGGTCAGAAATAGGGTTTTTCAGCGGTTAAATTATTACTCGATATCTCCTAAATCCCCCCTATTTAGTCCAGAAGATCCACAAGAAAACACACTATTTAATTTTACTTTTCCCTGGAAGCTTCTTCCTTCCCCTTGCCTGGCAGAAGAGTCGCGTGCTATAACTGGAGGATTGAGATTCTGGGCAAAATTGATGTATAACAATTTTTTTGGTTATTGCCAAGCCGCCTTGAAAAATTCCTATCTGAAGATAGGTATGGTAATTGTAACAATCGCGATCATCGGCTTTTCAACAGTCAGTCATTATGGCTTCAGCATTGATGAAGCAACAGAAATGGCAATGGTGAGGAGAAACTATGAACTCATTACCAAAGGTCAGCCAATTCCCAGTGATTTAAAATACTTTGGAACCTTATTTAATTTCACGGCAGAAGCCCTCTTTCAAATTAATCAGTATTTTCACAAAGGTCCGGGCTACAGTGCCACCAATTATGAAGGGGATGCGAATGACGAGAAGGGAAAAATCAAAGCACTATATGAGCGAATGCGGATTAAGCACCCTTTGACTTTTTTCACTTCTCTGATCGCGTATCTTTCAGTCACGGGGATTGTTGGTATCCTGTGTGGTTGGGAATATGCTTGGTTAGCTCCCATCGTGTTAGCACTGTTTCCCCGATTTTGGGGACACAGTTTCTTCAATCCCAAAGATATCCCCTTTGCCTCCTTCTTTACTCTTTGCACCTATGGGGGCGCTCATTTGATAAATTACTATCAAAGAAATGAGCCTAAACTCAAACTTGAATTTAATAAAATATACCTGTTTTCCATCTCATATGGAATTTTAATTGGGATGTTGAGCAGCATCAGGATTGGGGGATTCTTGATGCTTTTCTTTATTTTAGCCGCTCACATAGGAGTGACTTTAGGGCAAGGAATCAGCCAGGTGAAAAACATTTACAAATATGCAATTTGCTATATTTTAATGTTCTTGGCGTGGGCTGCAACTGTTACGATCTTGCAACCAGCATCTTGGGCTAACCCCGTAGCCTGGTTTTTCGAGACTATCGGGTATCTTTCCAAGCATCCTCTACCCATCAAAACATTATTTGAGGGAACTGAATACCCCATCCAAGATATTCCTTGGCATTTCACATCTAAGTGGATGCTGATATCCATTCCCATTATTTTTCAAATCTCTTTTTTGGTGGGTTTAGGTTTATTGGCATTAAAGTACAAAAAATTTTCCGATCGCGCCCGAGCCTGTTCGATTTTAGTGCTACTCCAAATATTTGCACTGCCAATTATCGCAGTAGTTAAACACTCATCTGGCTATGATGACATGAGGCACTATCTGTTTGTATTGCCGGGGATTGCCAGTATCGCGACTGCGGCTTTGATTTGGAGCTACCAAGCACTCGCCCACAAAAAAGCGGTGCAACTAGGAAGTATCGCGTTTTTAATAACAGTTTTTGCGGCAATTCTCATTGAAATGATTCAGTTGCACCCCTATCAATATGTTTACTTCAATCGCCTGTCAGGAGGATTAGCCGCCGCGGTGAATCGCTACGAAATTGATTATTGGGCATTAAGCCTACGAGAAGGCATGGAATGGCTTAACAAAAATGCTAATCCGAAGCAACCGATTATAGTTGCAGGTGCGTTGTATCCGGCCAATTTATTTGCCGATCCCAACCTGACTGTCATCAGTCTGGAAAAGGCAACAGAAAAAGGACTTTCTAAGCCCTTTTACTATTTACCTTGGGGCCGATGGGGCTTCCCAAAACAATTCCCAGAATGTCCCATTGTGCATCGGGTGGAAAGAGAAGGGGTGACTTTAACAAGTATTAAACACTGCCAATAATCCTTAGTATAACAGAAGGAAGAAGGAAGAAGCAAACAGGAAAAAACTATTAAGAAATTCCTTTCTAAGGATGAGGTACAAAGTTTTCTCGTTTGAGGTAATTATTAACAGGAAAAATGCAAGACATTAGACCTCTTCTTTCTTTGCCTAAAATGTGTTTTAATGTTTCAAGGAGGGAAATAAAATAAACCACAAAGATACAAAGGCGTAAATTTCTCAAAT
Organism: Microcoleaceae cyanobacterium bin_387; assembly: GCA_037440985.1. Classification (GTDB taxonomy): domain Bacteria; phylum Cyanobacteriota; class Cyanobacteriia; order Cyanobacteriales; family Microcoleaceae; genus JBEDKD01. The sequence continues at coordinate 21,012 of JBBITB010000021.1, read as the reverse complement.
TTTGAGAGACTCTATATTTTATGTCTTTAGTCTCTTGGTGTCTTTGTGGTAAAACAACGGCTCACCGGATCTAACAATTCTCATACTTATGAGATAGGGTAGAGTTTTTTCTCATTTGAGAAAACTCTTAATCGGGAATAAATTAGAATTCATTTTTCTGAGAAATGCAATACAATGTTAGGACTTAGGTGAAGAAACTGGATATCTTTACCTAAGTCCTATTATTATGAAACTATCATGGATAAAACCATTTTTTCTATGTTGGGTTCAGGGATACTTAAACTAAGGAAGATGTTTATTTTTTAGTCTCAACCCAACCCAGGAGTTTATTTTTACACTATCTTTGATCGAGTTTATTTTTTAGAGTTTTTAAACCCAGCCAAGTGATAGTGCATCCGAGGATATAATGGGGAAAATCCCACCAATCAAAGGTTGTACCAATTAGCAGTCGTCCGATTAATGTGGCTCTAATTGCTTCTAAAAATGGAGGATGCCATAATTGCATAAATTCTAGTAACGCGGTGATCATAAATACCCAAATTGCCGCGAGGCGTGGTGGGATTTTAGGGTTGATAAAAATCACTAATAAAATCCAAAATATTTCGTAAAAAACACCTCCTGAATAATTATTCAACCACTGGTCTAAAGGACCTTTATAAAATTTACTGACCAAGCCTAGGGGGATAATAATAATGATAGCAATAAATAGGTTAAAACGATAATAATTCATATCTTTTTTTATGTTTTCCTAGGAGTGACCGCTTTTTTTTATGGGGTTTTATTATTTTTTAAATTATAGTAATTCCCATTAAAGTTGGAACTTCCAATCATGTCATAAAAGTTGGGTTTCACTAGCGTTCAACCCAACCTACCGGTTTCATTCTTATTAGGAATTACTATATCCTTTATTTCCGTGGAGTGTCGTCAGGAAAAGAACATGATCGCGCTCTTTTGCTACCCTGAGCGCAGAGTAAGAGAAAAAGGGCTTATTAACAAGCCCTGTTCGCGAAATTTGCCATAAAAGAGAGCCCCCAAAATCTAACTTGACAGTGAAAACCATTCACCAGCCAATTAGTCCGTATAGGCAAGTTCTCCCTTTCTGACTTTCTCTGTCACCAGTGTTCGATACAACTCTAACTCCTCATAGAGGAGATCCTGACTCATTGTTTCCGTATGACGTCGGGTAAGACTTCTGAGATCCTCAATTTCTTGGGAGGTGAGGACAGCATCCGCGACGGCACGTTCGATCATGGCTTTAAGTTTAGCTAATTCCTGTTTTTCTTCTGGGGTCAATTCTTTCGCGTTCGGTCGTGAAATTTCCATAACTTTTTTTCCTTAATTGAGATAGTAATCATCCCTATTTTAGCAAATGGAAGGAGTTAAAAAAAGTAGTCGCGGCTGGGGAAAGGGTAACACCCCCAGACTGACTTACACCCAAAACATAGAGACGTTGATTGATCAGAGATAATCTCAAAATAATGGTTTCATTCCCTTGGTTGAGGGTCAATTCTCGCCCCGGATAACCATTGAGCGAAAATACCGTATCGCGCTTAATCTGAAAAGGACTATCCTTTTTAATGGCATCTCCCACTCTCGTTAACAAAAGATCAGGTTCTTGTAACTGAGATGGAGTTAAACTTTGACTAAAAGCCGCGACAAACCTCGAAGGCCCCGACTGAATCGCCAAAACCTGAAAATTAAAAGTTTCTTGAGGAGTCAATAACGTCTTAACTTCCTGAGATAATACTCCTAGGGGAGCCCAGAAGGAAAACCCTCCCGCTTTAATAAGGATAGGTTGCCATTTTTGGGAATTTTCCTCAATAGTTAATAAAGGACTATTCTGGGTTGAGGGTTTTTGTAGCTGATGGATTTCTTCATCAAGTTGTTGTTGCCCCTGCTCAAAAAAGCCTGGGCGGTTCCGCAATAATTGGGTTATTGTGTTTCCGTCAGCTAAAGGGCTGGGAAGGGGAAGAGAATACCCCACCCCCATATTGCCCCAAACCAGAGTCGCCCCACTCAAGCATAAAAGGACCCAATGATGACGATAGAGTAATCTTTTTACCAAAAAGTTTAAAATCATTTTACTTTCATATTCTTAGATATCATTTAATCAAAAGCCAATGAATGAGTCCCTTGATAAATTAATCCGCCGACTAACGGTGGGGCTAACATTTCCCCTGATTTTCCTCAATGGTTGGCTTCTCCTCTCCTTAGCTGAGAAGTTACAACCCTTAGTAGGCATCTTAATCGCAGCTACTCTCATTGCCTTTTTACTAGACTATCCTATTCGCTTTATTGAGCAACGGGGATTAAAGCGTGGTTGGGCTGCCAGTGGAGTCCTACTGATCTTTTTCTTGATCTTGACCACATTGATTCTGTTTTTGGGCCCTTTAATTTGGCAACAGGCGAATGAATTGGTGATCCGTTTGCCAGAATGGTTAAAGTCGGGTCAAAAACAATTGAATAATCTTAATACTTGGGTTATAGATCAACAATTGCCCTTTGATGTCACCACCACCGTTAATCAATTTATCGAAAAATTAACCAGTCTTCTCCGCTCTTTAACCAGTCAATTGATCGGTTTTACTTTTACCGCGATCGGTAGCCTTGTCAATATTTTATTAACCCTGGTATTTACCATTTTCATTGTTTTCAGAGGCGAAAGTCTCTGGAATGGAATTTTATCTTGGATTTCCCCACAATGGAGTCAACAAATACGCGAATCCTTACCCCTAAATTTTGAACGGTATATTGTGGGTCAATTTACCTTAGCCACCATTTTAGCAATTTCCCAAACCACAGCACTTTTAATATTAAGGATTCCCCTCGCGCAACTTTTTGGTTTAGGCATAGGAGTCGCGAGTCTGATTCCCTTAGGGGGAACTTCTACTATAATTGTTGTCAGTTTTCTCTTAGCTTTGCAAAATTTTTGGTTAGGATTTAAGGTGTTAATTACCACCGTTATTGTGACTCAATTAGTCGAAAATGTAATCGGTCCGAGAATTGTGGGAGAATTAACAGGACTTAATCCGGTTTGGATGTTAATATCCTTAGACCTCGGAGTCAAAGTCGGAGGTCCCTTAGGACTTTTAGTCGCGGTTCCCATTGCCAGTTTTATTAAGATTAGTTTTGACATGATCCGCTCACCTCAAACTCTGCCATCAGTCCCTATTCTTACCCCCGAAATTTCCGGCTCTGGGGAAGTTAAATAATTAGGAGTTTGGTTTTAGTGGGTAAGACGCAGAAAACCTGTAACATGGAGATAAAGGATTTCACGCGTCTTATTCACCCTATAATATTAGGCACACCAATGGCTCCATTTACCTTTGTCTAAGTCCCTTATCCCATTTTGGCGAAATAAGGTTTTATGATGTATGGAGAAGTGCCTTGTTGAGTAAGGGTTATGTCATCTTTATCTTTTTTACCTGTGATTGATGAATCTAAGCTGATCGATACCGTGAGCCGCTATATTGCCCAAACTCTTCTTTTCATTCAAAAACACCATCCCCAATGGGTGAATGAAAAGTATCGTAAGACTCCTTGGGCCAAGTCAGATTATCAGTCGGCTTTGATTGATAAATTATCTAAGATTTTTCGCAAAGCACACGATCGCGCTTCTTTGCTATTACTTGCCACTAAATACTTCAATATCCTTTTCGCACCTGAGTTTATTGATTCTGTCAATTATAATAAAATCATTAAGAAACTTAATCAACTGATATCACCAACTGTGATATCTCAGACTCATGCCATAGTTTCTTCTTTAGTTTCCCATCAGAGTAATGGTTTTGTTAATGGCAATGGATTTCATTTTCCGGGGATCGCGATATTACTTCTCGATGTAGAAAATTTACAATTAGATGTAGAAACGGAGAAATTTTTGCAAGGAGTTTGTCGATATCCCATTCAAATTAAAGTAGGATTTGCCAATTGGCGCAGTTTAGGTAAAAAAGATGCTGAATTTCACGAAAGAGGTTATCAATTAATTCATGTTCCCCCAGGTAAAGATAGTGCAGATATGAAAATGGCCGCGGTAGGAGCTTCAATTTTTATTCATTATCCTACGGCTAAGGAAATTTTTGTTTGTTCTTCGGATCAAGCTTTAACTCATCTTCGCAATACCTTACAAGTACATGGTTTAAATGTTTATCATGTTCGTAAACAACGGGAACAAATTACGGTTTTAAATAGTCAAACAGGGGATATAATAAAATATTACCCCAAGGGTTCACCGGAAATGAAAACTATTGAAGAATTAATTATGGAGTTAAAAGAATTAATAAAAGAAGAACAGGAGCGCACCGACTGTCAGTGGTTAAAATTGGCAAGAGTGGCAACTTTGTATAAGGAAAAATATGATATCACTTTAACTCAAGTTGTTACTACTTATTTCCCCGGAAGTAAAGCCAGTGAGATATTCACCAAACATCCCAATGATTTTGCTGTTCATAAACCTGCGGATATTTCTCAAGCCTATGTGACTTTATTTGAGATTAAGTCTTCTCCTAATATCAATGAAACTTATTCCGATTTATCCGAAAATAATGGCAATAGCCCCACTCCTAAAAAAATTTTTTCTTTGGCAGATTTAGAAAGCGCGATCGTCGAAATTGTCGCAATGTTAACCTCTTCTACAAGTAATAATTATGTTTTTTTAGCCAATGTAGGCAGTGAATTTACTCGCCAATATGGACAAACGATTACTCAATTAATTAAAGACTTTAATTTAGGGAGTAAATTTCTGGAATTTTTACAGTCTTGTCGCTCTCTCAAAGTCAGGAAAAGTGCCAAAGGTTGGCAAGTCGCGTTAGCATAATATCAACCTTTGTAGGTGAGGTGGCACGATTTTAATTTTGATTAATATTCCCTTGATTGATCGAACCAAACCTACCCTTATTTTCAGAAAAGATAAAGATATTGAGTTGCTTTTTCTGCTCTTGTCTCTGTCTTCTCTGTGCCTTTGTGGTTCATTTTATTAATCTCCCAAAAAATATTTACCGACTCAAAAAATATCGGGTATGGTGGCGCGAAAATTCCTATTTTTACTTACCTTAATTTAGGGAACCCAACCTACCCTTATTTTTGGGGAGTATCTATTACTGATTCAAGTTTTTTTAAGAATTAATAAGGTGATATCATCATAAACTTTCTGGGTTCCAATATGTTCTTTAAGATCGTCAATCACAACTTCTTTAATTTCCTGAGCCGATAAGAGATAATGCTTAGTCACAACCCCTATTAAACGCTCCAATCCATATTGTTCCTTATTCATATTTTCGGCTTCCGTAATTCCATCGGTATAAAGAATCATTACATCCCCAGGGTATAAATCAATTTCAGTTTGATGCACCCAATCGGTAATATTTTTCTCTAATCCAATAGGAAACCCTAAATCAATGGTATCAATTAATTTAAGTTCTCCACGATGACTTACCAGGATAATCGTTTCATGTTGACCACTTATTTGACATTTTCCGGCGTGATAATCTAATAAAACTATAGTCATATTCTTATCAGAGTTCATCCGTTGTAAATTGCCAAAAACCGCGAGATTTAAAAGATTTAAAAATTGAATAGGATCGGTAATATTACTTTCCAATAGAGTCCGAACAGACATTTGCACCATCATCATTAATACACCACTTTCTAAACCATGTCCGGTGACATCACCAATGGCGATTTTTACCCCGTCTTGATGGGGAAGAACATCATAATAATCTCCCCCAACTTCTGCCGCAGGTTCCATAAATCCCGCGAGTTCTAAATCTTTAATTTTTTTCAGCTCTTCAGGTTTTGGTAAAAGCATTTTTTGCATTTTACGAGTAATCTCTAATTCCGTTGTTAAACGTAGATTTTCTGTGGTGAGGTGTAAGAGGTTTAAATGAGTTCTAATTCGGGCTAAAAGTTCATCTTTTTCTACAGGTTTTGTTAAGTAATCATTAGCCCCCGCGTCCAAACCCGCGACTAAATCACTCACCCGATTTTTTGCCGTTAATAATAAAACCGGAAGTTCCGAAGCTTGCCACATTTGACGTATTTTTTTTGTTACTTCATACCCAGTCATTTTGGGCATCATTACATCTAATAAAATTAAATCAGGTCGGAAACCGTTTTCCATAATTTCTAGGGCTTCAATTCCATTGGAGGCTTCGGTAATGAGATAATTTTCTAAAGAAAGATGGTTGACTAAGACTTGTAAATTAATGGGTTCATCATCGACAATCATAATTTTAAACCCGTTATTTTTCTGGGATATTTCCTTGACATTGATAATATTTTCTATCTTTATTGAAGAGCTTTCATCCAATTTTTGGGGAGATAAAGCCGAGACTATCTCCGATGAATTTCCTTGGAAAACAGGTAAAGTAAAAGTGAATTGAGAACCCACACCTATTTGAGAGCTAACAGAAATAGTTCCCCCGTGTAATTCAACCAGTTGTTTCGTCACAGCCAACCCCAATCCGGTACCACCATATTCTCTCGCAGTCGAACCATCCGCTTGTTCAAAAGATTCAAAAATTCGCTCAAATTTATCCTCTGGAATCCCAATTCCTGTATCCGAAACGGTAATTTCTACAACATCAGTCCTCACATTACCCGATACCGTAATTGCCCCCTCTGTTGTAAATTTAATCGCATTGCCAATTAAGTTGAGAAAAATTTGTTGTAGGCGATTTTCATCCGCAGCAATCAGGGGAAATTTTGGGGGAATCTGATTGACTAAATTTACATTTTTCTTCCCCAGTAATGGGACCGATAAAGTTAATGTAATGTCAACGATTTCTCGTAAACTAATGGGTTTAATTTGTAATTGAATATTTTGATATCTAAGTTTAGAAAAATCAAGGATATCATTAACTAGATTAGCCAATCTTCTCCCACTGGACACGATCATCACTAAATTGGCTTTTCCTTGTTCTGAAAGGGGCCCAGCCACTCCATTAATGAGAGATTCAGCTAAACCGATAATCCCATTCAAAGGAGTTCTTAATTCGTGGGAAGTATTGGCTAAAAATTCGTCTTTCAGTTTATCAAGACGCTGTAGTTCTTCATTTTGATGTTCTAATTTGTGGAAGGATTCTTTTAATTGAATACCCATAACATTAAAAGATTTAGCTAATTCCCCCAGTTCATCAGACCTTTCAATATTAACGGTTTTATCCCAGTCTCCCTTGGCAATTTCCTTCGCCGCATTATTTAAGGCTAAAATAGGTTCAATCACCCAACGGGCAGTTAAAATTCCTACAATAATTGCGACACATAACGCGATTATACATAATACAATAGTCGATCGCGTATTCGCGTTGATTTGTTCCATAAAATCGGCTTCAGGAACTACCACCGTCGCTAACCAATCAATTCCCTTTTGATCGGAAATAGGCACAACTTCTACAAAATATTTAGCACCGTTGATATAAAAAGTTAAATCAATGTCATTTTTAATATTATAAAAATTTCCATATTTTTCAGTAAGATATTGAGCCGTTGCACGAATTAAAGGCTCTTGACTTTCGGAGGCAGCAAAACGTTTAATATTATTATCTTTCTCCCGAATAAAAGGCTTTTCTGAGGTAGAAGACGCGACTAATAAGCCATCTCTTTCAATAATAAAAGTTTGTCCCGATTTACCGATTTTCAAAGTTTGCAAAAATAGACCGATTTGAGAGAGTCCTAAATCCGCCGCGATTACTCCCTGTAATTCTCCATTTTGATCATAGAGAGGTTGACTGGTTGACATTCCTAAATCTTGTTTAGTAAAATAAGTATAAATCTTACTACGAGTGGGTTTTCCTCCAACAACCGCGGCTTTATACCAAGGTCTTTGTCTGGCATCATAATTCGGTCGTACTCTTAATAAAGTTTGTCGGTTGCCTTCGGGATCTGCTAGATAAGTATAATAATTTCCTGCGACAAAATTTTCATTGAACTCAAAAAATAAACTCCCATCATATTGCCGTATCGTCGTCACAAATCCCCCCTGTTTGTTCCCAAAACCAATAAAAGTAACAGAATCAAACTCTTTCATTTGTAACCAAAAATAACGCTCTAATAAGGCCTGATTACGAATATCTAAAAGACCTAAATTAATCATATTTTCATTAATTTTATTGATACGATAAGGAGTTTCTAAATAATTTTTTAGATGTTGAGAAATTCGGGAATTAACTTCTTGTAATAACTGATTGGCTAACTCATTGACTGCTTTTTGTCCATTGCGAAAAGATAGATATCCTGTTAAACCTACTGCGACAATGATTTGTAAAACAAAAGGAACAACAAGAATCGTTTTTAAGGGTATTTTGCTTGATATTTGGGAGACTTTCTTGTTAATGATTTGGAAAAACATATTATCAAAGTTAGGGAAAAAAGGGGAAACAAAAGTGAGTCATCAGTCTTAAAAAAAATTCTATAGTATATCTAAGTTAATGGTGTTGCCCATTTCTTGGATGATCGGGTTTTGGGGGATAGGGGTAGGGCTGGGCTGCGTCATTCTCAAATTTTCCGAGTGCTTAAATCTTGGGCTCATAAGGATTATTGGAGCTATTTCCACATCAAATATCAATTATAGTCATTCCCAATAAATATGGGACGCTTTAAATCTAGCAAATTCTTACTGTGACTGTTTTTTTATTTCTCAATCTTAGTTGAAATGACTATATGTTTAAACAGGTGTTATTTTCCTTACAGTGAAAGGTTTTTAATCACGGAGAATGGCATTTTGGGCTTGAGAATGATGCAGCCCTGGAAGGAGAGGGGAAAGAATTATTACTATTAAATCTGTGGGAGATTTGAAAATATTAATTATTCCCTTGCCTACAAGGGGGTTGGGGGATTAGATGTTAGGATTTATCATGGAGAATAACACCGCCCTACCCTCCGTTTCTTCCTTAAATTAAATACTTCTTAAGGCTACAATAGGATCAAGTCTGGCTGCTTGTCGGGCGGGGACAACACCGAAAAATAAACCAATACCCCCAGACACGCCCACCGCGATCGCGATCGCGCTTACCGAAACACTTGCTTGTAAGGGAGAAAAAGTCGCGACTAAGACAATACCACCAATACCAATAGCCGTGCCAATAAATCCTCCAGTAACAGATAAAATAACCGCTTCAATGATAAATTGAATTAGGATATCTTCTTGAGACGCGCCAATCGCTTTTCGCAAACCAATTTCCTTAGTTCTTTCTGTTACCGATACTAGCATAATATTCATAATACCAATGCCGCCCACGACTAAAGAAATAGCCGCAACACAAGCTAAAAGCAAAGTCAGAGCACCCGTAATATTGCCCAAAATATTCATTAAATCCTTTTGATTTCGTACCGTAAAATCATCCTGTTTCACAATTTTATGACGTAATCGTAAAAGATTTTCTATTTGAAATTGAGCCGCCGTCATCATACTTTCATCCTTCACCGAAACCGAGATAAAGGAAACACGCATCCCATAGGGTGACGATCGCCCTGTAATACGGTTAGACATGGTTGTTAAGGGGAGAAAAATATTCAAATCTTGATTATCCCCAAAAGCTGCCCCCTTCGGTTGCATCACTCCCACTACTTGTAAAGAGGTATTTTTAATTCTGATAGATTGGCCAACCGGATCTTCTTTCCCAAACAAGATTTCGGCAATTTCAGAACCCAAAATCGCGATATTTGTTTGACGTTTTAAATCATCATTGGTAATAAATCGCCCTTTGGCAACATCAAAATTTCGCACGGTTAAATAGGAGGGTGTGGCTCCCACTAAAGAAGCAGTGGAATTATTACTGCGATAAGAAACAATTTCACCACCCGTTAAGGCGGGCGCAACTTCTTTAACCGTTGGCACTTGAGACGCGATCGCCTCAGCATCTTTAAGGACTAAAGTGGGGGGTTGCATTACCGGACGTCTTTGGGCATCAGGGTTCCCCGGAATAATAAATAAGACATTAGTACCCAGGGAATTAACTTGATCTTTGACAAAAGATTGAGCTCCTTCGCCAATACCAATCATGGCAATAACGGAGGCATTACCAATAATAATCCCTAGCATTGTCAGACTAGAGCGTAGTTTATTGGCCATCAATGTTGTCCCGGCCATCTTGATACTTTCAACAATATCCATAGTGGGGATTGGGGATTGGGGATTGGGGATTGGTGAATGGGGAATGGGGAATGGGGATTGCAGATTGGGGATTGCAGATTGGGGATTGGGGTTGACTGTCAACTGTCAACTGTCAACTGTCAACTGTCAACTGTCTTCCTTAGCTATTTACTATTTTTCATAATTTTATCGAGAGTTAGGCCTTCAGGGAGTTCAATAAAGACGCGATCGCCAGCTTTAACCCCCTCCAAAACTTGAATTTTCTTACCAATGTTGAAACCCGTAATAACAGGATTAAATTTCGGTTGATTCTTCTCATCAGGAATTAAAACCCCTGATTTCCCCTTACTCGTAACAATAGCAACCGTCGGCAACATCAAAGCATTATTGAGTTTATTACCCAAAAATCTCAGATCCACATTCATCCCCGACTGTAGTTTATCCTTCCCGGTTTCCACATTAATTCGTACTTGAAATAAGGTGACATCCTTTTCCTTCACCGCTTCTGGAGCAATTAATTTCACCTTGCCCTTAAATACCTGATCAGGATAAGAATCCGCGATTATTTCTACCTCTTGGCCTGGTTTAATTTGACTAATATCCGATTCTGGTAATTTTGCTAATGCTTCCAAGTCTTTAGCTAAAGCCACAATAGATGTGGATGTTGCAGAGTCGGCACTCGACGCGGAAGTTGCAGGTGTCACAAACGCGCCTTGAATGGCATAACGCTGGGTAATAATACCCCCAAAAGGGGCCCGCACTTTGGTATCATCTAACAAAACTTGATTGTAACGAACTTGGGCAGAAGCTTCCGCGACATCGGCTTCCGCTTGGGCAATTTCTTCGGGGCGACTCCCATTGACTAATTCATCTAATTTACTCTTGGCTTCCCTCACTTGGGCTTCCATATCCTTTATTTCTTCAGGGCGACTACCATTAAGCACTTGTGTTAATTTGCCCCTAGCTTCGGCGACTTCGGCTTCGGCTTTGGTAATGGCTTCCACACGACTACCTGTTTTAATTTGTTGGAAGTTTTGTTTTTCTTGTTCGACTCCTTGCTCTAATTGGGCAATTTGCGATCGCTGATTTTGTTGTAGTTGTTGTACGCGTCTTTGGGCTTCTTCGACTTTCGCCTCCGCGGTGAGGTTTGCTTTACTTAATTCATCAAATTGATCTTGAGAAATTGCCCCTTGTGCGATTAATTCTTGATTACGCTCTAGGCGTTGGGCTGTCAATTTTGCCTCCGCTTGAGCCGATTTTAGTTGAGATTGGGCTTGGGCAATTTCATCCTTTAATGTACCCATTTTCGCATCATCCAAACGGGTTTGGGCTTGACGTAATTTGGCTTCGGCTTGGGCTATTTCTTCGGAACGGTTTCCCGCACGAAGTTGAGCTAAATTTGCTTCAGCTTGAGCTAATCGAGCCTGGGCTTGTGTCACTTCTTCGACACGACTCCCCGCGCGTAATTGATCTAATTTGGCCTGAGATTGGGAGAGACGGGCACTGGCTTGGGCAATTTGTTCGGGACGGGTTCCCGCTTTTGCCTTATCGAGACGGGCTTGGGCATTGGCAAGACGGGCTTGGGCTTGTTGCAGTTGGGCTTGTATATCCCGGCTTTCCATAAGTGCAATGACTTGTCCTTCTTTGACGCGATCGCCTTGTTCCACATATAATTCTGCTATGCGTCCAGAATTTTTTGGACTCAGATTAACACGTTGAACTGGTTGTATAGTTCCACTAGAGTTAATTTTTAGGGTTAAATTCTGGGCTTCTACCCGCACGGTTAATTTGTCGATCGCGTCGGTTTTGGGTTTATTGTGTTGATAAATCGCATAAATTGAACCCGGAATGATCAGTAGCCCCCCCGCAACCAGGCCAAATACCCATTTTTTGCGTGGTGTCGGTTTCTTGGGGGCGGGAATCTCGACTGATTGGGAATCAGTCTTGTTAACCTGATCTGTTTTCTTTTGGGGGCTAATAATCATAACCGACTGATAATAATGACTCAGAAGGATGGTTTTGAGACTACTGGTGATTACTTACTCTGTCACCATTTAGAACTCTGAGTTAATTATACCTATAACTTTGAGAAAATATTACAAATTGTTACGCAGAAGTTGTCATTATCCCAAAATACCCTAGAAAAGGGAAAAAAAACGACCACGCCAGCCGCAAAAGGATGACGTGGTGAGAGTCTCATCAGAAAAAGCTACGATGCCGCCACTTATTAAGTTGAGATTCGCCAATGGAGGCGGCTCCTTGGAGGGATGTTAGTTGTTGCTGCAAGGATTTAATGGTTTCCGCCTGGGTATCCAGTTGTCTTTGCAAGGCTTGATAAGTCCCCAAGGAAACACCTAACGTAATAGGTTGACTCTGCTCTATCTTTTGCGCGAGTTGTTGTTGGAAAACCGCGATCGCGTGTTTTTGCTCTTCTACCTGTTTTTGTAACGCGCCATAAGCTTCGGGGGATACACTTTCGTGTAAGGGAGTTTGCAATTGCTCGAGGTGACTCAGTTTTTCCTGCAAAGATGCCATCTCACTACTTTGTACTTCAGACTGTTTCACCACGACATCATAAGCTTGGCGCGATACACTTTCCTGTAACTGGGATTGGAGTTGTTGCACTTGTGCTTCCAAGGATTGCAAGTGATTAACTCTTTCTTCCAAAGCCTTAATCTTATGATCTTTTTCTTTAGACTGATGAGTTAACTCATTGTAACTTTTTTGAGAAACACTTTGCCGTAACTGGGCTTCGAGTTGCTGCAATTGTATTTCTAACGGTTGCAAGTGATTAACTCTTTCTTCCAAAGACTGAATCTTGTGATCCTTTTCTTCAGACTCACGAGCTAACTCATGGTACCTTTCCACAGAAACAGTCTGCTGTAACTGGGCTTGGCTTTTTCCTAACTCAGCCAGTTTTTCTTCTAAAGACGCGATGAGCTGATCCTTAGCTTCTAACTGTTGTTGGAGTGCATCATCGTCATTTGTACTCGGATGTAAATCCGCCTCTTCTGCTTCTGATGCCTCTTGCGATACCGAAGTCACTTCCGAGATATTCCCTGAAGTGTTTTTTAAGGGGAGAGTAATAGCAGTGTCTTCCCCAGACTTAACGACTTCGCCGAGGGCAATAATTTCAAAGAGTTTCGACTTTGAAATTCCTAGCTTTCGTGCGATCGCGTCGAGTTGGTTTGCTGCACTAGACGAGAGGGATACTCCCACTTTAACTTTGCCTGCTGAATGCGAGGTGTTAACACCTCGTTTATTTCTTGGCATTTGGCACTTTCCTCAGCCAACTTACAAAAATTTATATAGTCTCATACTCTCATAACTCTGTCGTCTTTCATCACCTGACATAAGTTGAGATTTGTAAAGATAAGTCAAATCCTCCACCCCAGAGGAAAAGACTATGGGGATCAGAAAAAATCTCACCTGATTTTATCGCAAACAAGAATTAATCACATTTATCCCGTTTTTTTTCCTTTTTATTCCTGAGATTGCTCAAGTTCAATCACACCCTTAATTTCTCTTATTTATAGGTTTCAATTTTACCCTTGAAATATCTTTCAATTCATTGATTATTCTCTAAGTATTTCCATTGAAACAATATTACCCTTATCCGGGCAAGGTGATGCCTCATTACTACATAGGAGAGTTGTTACCCACACTACATTTTCTCCAAGGTACTACCAATATTGGAGAATTTTCCCCCATAGATAATTTAGATACTGCACCACTTCTTTTGATCTCAAAATTCATCACATTCTTGCCAGGATCTTACTATTTGAGATATTTTGTTGACAAAAATTATCCAAAAATATCACATCATAAACCCGGATTATTTTGATAATTTTTTGTCGTTAATTCCATATATTAATTATTTTTAAAGACATTTTCATCCCAGAAATAATAATGAAAATACCGCGGAATCTTCAACGGGAGCAACCGCGAGGATAAATTATTTCATAGACGACTTGTGTGTTTAAGGACTTTTTGCTATAATCCCATAAATTACAGAATGTCCAAGCCAAAGTGAGTCTTTTCGGCATCATGCTATTGACTCCTCTTTTCGATTATTTTTTTTGATAAATAGTTGAAATCATGTGGGAATTGCTACTCTTCTGGAAAAAGGCGATACCGCCCTTGTTAGTCCCTGTTTGTTTTGTTGCCGCGTGGGGATTATTGGTTTTGTTGTTATGGAATTTATGGGGCGCGATCGCGGCAACTCTCTATCGGGCAAAACAAATGCACCAAATTCCTTGTACAAATTGCGTATTTTTTACAGGAAACTATCATCTAAAATGCACGGTACAACCGACAATCGCCCTATCCGAAGACGCGATCGATTGTCGTGATTATCGAAGGTGTGAGGTGATAGGTGACAGGTGTTAAGTGATAGGTAATAGGTGATTCGGTTTGAGGTTTGAGGTTTTCACATAAAATTTTCTCACTATTCTCCATTCCCCATTCCCCACTATTCCATATCCAATAGAATCTTTAATGAGCCTCGCTGTTTCGCGTCCTCAAATGCTTTTAACCCTTCCATCAGAGGATAACTTTTTTGAATAAGGGGGTTGACATTTACTTGATTTTGTGCTAATAACTCAAGGGCGGGAGCAAAAGGGCCACAGCGAGATCCCATCAGCGTAATTTCATCAACTACCAGGGAAGATGCGTCGAAGGTGAGTAACCCCGCGTAGGTACTTTTCAACACTAATACCCCTCTAGGGCGAAGCGCTCCACACGCGACGCGGAAACCGTCGGGATTTCCGGTACATTCCACAGATAAATCAAAAGCGCGGGCTTCGACAACATCGGGGTATCCCACTTTAATCCCTCTGCCTTCTAATAAGGCCAGTTTTTCGGGATGATGCCCGATCGCGAGTAAGTCACATCCGGTTAAAGCCAAAGTTTGCGCGATCAGTTGACCGAGTTTCCCATCTCCCACTACTAAGACTTTATCATCAGGATGCACCCTCACTTGTTCTTGAATTTCTAATGCCGCCGCGATCGGCTCCGTAAATGTCGCGACATCCGTAGTAACGCGATCGGGCACCCGATGTAAATTGTCAACAGGCAAAGTCAGATATTGCGCGAAAGCACCATTACGATTAACAATACCAAGAACCGTGCGATTTTGGCAATGGGTACGTTGTTGGCGACGACAAAACCGACAGTGCCCGCAACTGGCGTTAATTTCTCCCACAACTCGTTGGTTTAACAGAGATTCTGGCCCCTCTTCCACCACACCCACAAATTCATGGCCTAAAATACCCTTATAGGGATAATAGCCCTTAATTAGTTCTAAGTCTGTATTACAAATTCCGGCGCGTAAGACTCGCACCAATGCTTCCCCCTCCGGCGGTATCGGCAGGGGAAGGTTATCTCGTAATTCTAATTGATTATTTTCTAACCAAATACCTTTCATAACAAAGAAGGAAGTTGACAGTTGACAGTTGACAGTTGACAGTTGACAGTTGACAATGATCAATAGACCTATGAGCGAAATTCCTTCAAACCCTGATTCATAATTACGGAATTATAAGCGTTTCAGCTAGTTTCGCAAGATGTCTAATTAATTGAATTACGCACGGCAACGGCAGCATAAGGGTTTGAGCTTGTCGCTCAAGGGAATGGCGTAATTTCTTAGTGCGTAAGTCCTAAATTATCAACTGTCAACTGTCAACTATCAACTGTCAACTCTTAACTGTCAACTGTCAACTGTCAACTGTCAATTACCCATTACCCATTACCCATTACCCAAAAACAACAAGCAACACTCCAGCGTTACTTGCTGAGTAAACTCCTCTTATAATTACTTCGACGTGGAATTGCTCTAAGGTTTATCAACCTTTAGTAGCTTTTTTCCCTTGTCATCTAATTGAGGAACTATCAGCTTTCTTCGTGAGTGCTGCTGTTGTTTAATAAGACAGATGCAATAATATAAACCAGCGTTTTACTCCTTTTTCTCAGTGTATAACTTTTCTAGTTTTTTCCTTTCAACCGTGAATTTTGAGGTTATCTGTCACGAAGCCTTTCCTTGGCTTCATATTTTCACTTTAGCAGGTTTTCTCAAAAACGCAAGTAGTTGTAATCATACTTTACTCAATTCTTGGCCTTATTCTCTTAATTATAAAGTTATCTAAAGAGAAGACTCCATGAAAAGAGTATTGCCATCACAAAACCAGGTTTCTCTTCATTCCGATGGCGAAACCTGGTTTTTCTGGAACAATTACATAATATCTACTGAAACAAAAAGCCCTAAACAAAAAGTAACACCCTCACCTTATCTGCCGAGTAAACTCCTCTTATAACTACTTCGATGCGGAGTTGCACTAAATAACGATGAAACTTTATCGAGACTCAGTTGCCTTTCTCCCAGCTTATCTAATTGAGGAAGTATCAGCTCTTTTCGGGGGTGTTACTTTTGTTTGGAAATAAGACAGATCCAGTGTGAATCAGTTTAGTGTGAATCAGTTTTCTACTCCTTTTTCTCAGGGTCAAATTTCTTGTGTACTTTCAACTATGAAACGACCATGAACCTTGCTGTTATCTGTCGTTGAAACCTTCTCTTGGCTTCATATTTTTACTTTAGCAGGTTCTCTCCAAAGCACAAGCCTTTGTAATTATACTTTACTAAGTTTGATATCATAACTCATCTATTATAAACTTTTGTAACTTCTATCCCCTCTTTCTCTCGAAAAATCGTTGTTTTTCCCTTTTCCTTATCTTCGATAGACTGGATTATTCGATTTGTTTTTTTGATTTTAGGGAAGATGACAAGGCGCGATCGTGTCTCTGCTATCTCACCTGTCTGTGAGGGGTGTGTCTGTCGTGGTAGGTGTTAGACATCTCGTAACAATAAGGTAAAAGGCAGGTTTAGACTAACCTACAGTAATTTTGGGAAATGTCTGTTGGCTTCCTTCTGGGAGCATCTCAAAGAAACAAAAAACCTGTAGTGGGAGCCTCTGGCTCCCTAGGGAGCTAAGTGGTAGTTTCTGACACCCTAGGGAGCTAAGTGGTAGCCTCTGGCTCCCATTACCAATTTATCAAAACGAGATGCTCTCTCTTCACTTCTTCCTTCTTTCTTCTGGGATTAACAAACTTTTTGTAAATCCCGAAAACGGGATAAAATTGTCTGAAACATGGTAACAATAATATCTTCGCCATTATCGCGGATGAAAATATTATAACTAGGCGTACCATTAATTTCGATTAACCATAATTTACCGTCTGCATCTCTGGCAATATCAAACCCTGCATAGTTGATGATCATTTGTGAAAAAATAGGCTCAATAAAATCTTGGATTTCTGTAATCAAAGTTTCATCGGTAATATGTAGCGCGATCGCGCCTTCCCAATGTAAGGGGCTCAGATTTCCAGTAAAGTTTGCCTGAGACTTATCCTTTTCATAAACGAGTACAATTTCATTGTGAAAAACAATGACTCGATATTCATGGATAATATCAATATATTCTTGGGCGAGTGCCACATAGTCAACATTCTTACTATTAACATCAAAAATTTCCGAAAAAGCACCCCGGATATCCTCAACTGTCTTGGCTAAAAATACATTATTTCCCCCCCACCCTCTATTTTTTTTGACAATGACAGGAAGATCAAAATTTTTCATCACTTCTGCCGTAATTTCTGCCAAGTTTTGATAGACTAAATACTGCTGATAATCTTCAGGGCAGAAAGGAGATAAAAAACCGAGACACCGGGGCATATTAATTTGATCTTTCAACAAGAGATATGTATATTCTTTATCTTTAAATACTTCATTAATGGCTTCACTATTAAACGGTGTACCATTATTGACAAAATAATAATATTTATCTAACTTAATTCTGAGCAAGCTTTCTGACGTATGAAACGTCTCATAAGGGATATCAAGTTTCTGACAAGCTTTAATAACTAATTCAAGTTTGCGTACCATAATGGGTTTATCATTTTAATGGACTTTTGGGGAGTTTTGCCATAATTCTCCTGATATAATATCAAGGATAAATTCGCCTCGCGTTTTACCCCACGATGAAAATTTACCAAAGAATGACTCAACTGTTGGCTTTATCTCTGAGCGTCTCTTTATTATGGGAAACTCCGATACCGGCACAGCCCAGTTTAATTACAAAAATCCCACGGGTGCAGACAAACCAAACAATTTTACTAGAATTAAACAAGGCAAGGGTAATTTATCTAGGAGAAACCCATGATAGTTTAGCTGATCATCAAGCCCAATTGCAAATTATTCAGGCCTTATATCAGCCCCATCGGAAAACCGCGATCGCGCTCGAGATGTTTCAACGTCCCTTTCAAGGAGTCATCAATGACTACCTCGCCGGAAAACTAACCGAAAAAGAGTTAATAACTCAAAGCGAATACGAGAAAAGGTGGAGTTTTCCTTGGGAATATTACGCGCCGATCCTGCGCTTTGCCAAAGACAAACAATTACCCCTCTTAGCCTTAAATACACCCAGCGAAATTACCCGCAAAGTGGCTCGTCAAGGCTTAGAAAGTCTCACCCCTGAAGAAAAAAAAGCCATTCCCCCACTTTCGGAAATTCGTACCGATAATCCCCAATATCGTCAAATGCTCTTAAAAATCTTTGAGCAACATCAACATGGCAGACAAGGCGAGAGTAAAGGCTTCGATCGCTTTTTTCTCGCCCAAGTGCTTTGGGACGAAACGATGGCCGAGACGATCGCGCATTTCCTCAAGACTCATCCAGACTATCAAGTAATCGTCTTAGCCGGGAGAGGGCATATTGTCTATGGCTATGGTATTCCCAGTCGTGTGCAACGACGCTTTGGCCAAGAACAAGTCATATCGCGATCAGTGCTTTTTCCCACCCCCGATGATACCACCCTCGATCACCAAAATATCGCGGACTTCTTCTGGAATTTTTAAGCAATTACCATGAATTCGTGATTTTGTCAAGTATGCCACTTTCAGTGACGCTAATCTTTACACAACTTTACTAAAAATGAAGGGAAGAAAAGGCAGTGTCACTGTGACAGTGGTTACGGTAAATCAAGGAAATCCGACATTTTTGAAAATTTAGTCAAACTGCTTCCCTGATAATACCCTAGGTGTGCCATTATACCAAATCAAGTCAAAGCTTGTCAACTCGTTCTTTTAAAGGCGATTTTCGGCAAATTTTGTCAAAATTTCCTGACCATGTTAAGAAAGATATCATTAGTCTTTTCGATGAGAAAGAGAGCAAAAGATTAGCCCTAATAATGAATGAAGGGGAGAGAAGATAAAGAGAAAGAGATGTTAAAGTGATAATTGGTAGGCGAAATAATGAGCAAAAAAACCATGACAAACCCAGTCAAAATATTAGCATTTGCCGGAAGTAGCCGTGAAGCATCCTATCATAAACGGCTAGTCAAGATCGCGGCTATAGGAGCAAAATCCACCGGAGCGGAAGTAACATATATTGATTTGCGAGATTATCCCATGCCGATATACGACGAAGACATACACACGCGATCGGGAATGCCAGAAAACGCGTCTAAATTTCAAGACTTACTAATAGAGCATCAAGGATTATTAATCGCGTCCCCGGAGTACAATAGTTCCGTTTCGGCCTTACTAAAAAACGCGATCGATTGGGCATCACGCGCCCGAGGTGATATCAAAATGGTAGGCGCGTTTCAAAATAAAGTCGCGGCAATAATGAGTACATCCCCAGGCGCCTTAGGAGGCTTAAGAGGATTAGTACATTTACGGTCTATTTTAGGAAATATAGGCGTATTAGTATTGCCAGAACAAAAAAGTATTCCCAATGCCGCCCAATTATTTAACGAAGATGGCAGTTTGAATGATCCGAAACAACAGCAAGACGTAGAAAACCTAGGAGCGAAGTTAGCCCAAGTCGTCGCGAAGTTAAACGCGTAAACTCGAAGAGTTAAAGTCCGACAATCTCCATTGTGAGACTTTAACTCTTATCCCCATCTGTGTTTATCCCCATCTGCGTTTATCTGCGTTTATCGGCGGTTTCAAAAAAAACCTTAAGACTTTTTCCCTAAAGACTCAACAATCGGCAAAAATACCGACACTAACTCTTCACGACTGACTACTAAACTAGGATAAGATTTTTTGCCGTAATTTTTGCCGACTTCCAAGGGAAACATCGCCTCTCCATTTAATAATTTCCAGACACCACCTACCGCGTGAAGAATCACCCAACTTCCGGCGATATCCCAAATTTTGGGAGTAGCTTCGACTCCTCCTATTACCGCACCGGAAGCCACGGTTAAAAAGTTATAACTTGCCATTCCTAAGAGCCGCACTTTACAAGGTACTTGACTCGCCAAAAAGACACTACGCGAGCATAAGTTAAAAAAGTGATTACCGCTAGGGTTATCGGCTGTAGGTTGAATCGGTTGATTATTGAGAAATGCCCCTTTCGGCATACTGTTAAATAACTCTATATCCTCATCACTAATGGTGAGTTGATCGGTGGCTAAAAAACCATGATACGATTGACGTAATGGGGGTAAATGGATATAACCAAAAACGGGTATCCCGTGGTATAACAAACCGAGAGAAATTCCCCATATCGGAATACCTCTAGTAAAGTTTGTTGTCGCGTCTAAGGGATCGATTATCCAACACCATTCGGTATCGGGAAAAGTGTGTGAGCCTTCTTCGCTTAAGACTCCATGACTGGGAAATGATGACACGATCGCGTTTCTGATTTCCTGATCAGCCCAAGTATCAGATTGAGTGACTAAACTACCATCAGCTTTTTCATCGGCAGTCGCGGAGCCAAAATCAATTAATAGGCGATCACCGACTCTTTTTGCCGTCGTTTCTGCAAACTCTAAAATCTCATTCCAAAAGTTTTTCATCGGGATTAGGTAATGGGTAATTGACAGTTGACAGTTGACAGTTGACAGTTGACAGTTGATAATTAG
>JBBITB010000020.1:68475-68802 GCA_037440985.1 Microcoleaceae cyanobacterium bin_387 | reverse complement strand
GGTATGACTTTGGAGAGTATGGAGGAGTTTGCCCTCTAAATTCCACAGTTTTACGGTATTGTTCCAACTAGGAGACGCGATCATCTTGCCATCGGGACTGAAACTGACACTATTGAGAGCAGCAGCAGCGGTATATTGGAGACTATGGAGGAGTGTGCCGTCTATATTCCACAGTTTTACTGTACCGTCATCAGCCGACGCGAGGGTTTTGCCATCGGGACTGAAACTGACACTAAAGACAAAAGAGGTATGTTGGAGAGTCTTAAGCAGTTTGCCCTCTTTGCTCCACAGTTTTACCGTTTTGTCTGCACTAGCAGACGCGAGGGT
>JBBITB010000020.1:0-68465 GCA_037440985.1 Microcoleaceae cyanobacterium bin_387 | reverse complement strand
CAGGACTGAAACTGACACCCAAGACACTAGAGGTATGACTTTGGAGAGTATGGAGGAGTTTGCCCTCTTTGCTCCACAGTTTTACCGTATTGTCATTACTAGCCGACGCAAACATCTTGCCATCGGGACTGAAACTGACACTTCTGACAGGAGCGGTATGGCCTCCCAAGCGATAAGGAGGTGTCTCACTGGGGAGTGCTGGTGTGAGGTTAGCTTCCGCGCTCCTTTGGGCTTGTCTGTGGGGCGCGATACTGCTCCATCCTAGTCCTGTAAAAGTGAACACACCCAGAATGGAAGCTAACAAGGCATTGGGGACAATTCGTAAATTTATTTTCATTATTTGATGATCCCAATTTTGAAAGCATTATAATCGAAAAATGTGGCGGCAGTTGTCCCATAGACGCGATCAGAAAACGGGGTTTTTCATCCCTCTGAGCATTTCGCTGTGTTGTCGCTGAAAAACCCCGTTCCTCACCCCAACAGAGGCTAAATTTGCGTTATAATATCTCTTTTTCACTCATTAACTTTGGGAAAAATTCCCCATTACTTATTACCTATTCCCCATTACCCAAAATTATGCAATGTCCCAATTGTGGTAGTCAAGTTGAAAGCCGCGATCGCTTTTGTGAAGAATGTGGCGCGTCATTAATCAAAAGTATCAGCAATAAACCCGGATGTAACAAATGTGGAGCTCCCGCGGAGGAAATTGATAATGAGGGTTTTTGTTCGGTGTGTGGCTTTCATAATAAAATAGGAGAAACTGATCATATTGAAATTAATATTGATGTTAAATTAGGTGCTGTCAGTGATGTGGGAGTGAAACGTCACGAAAATCAAGATTTTTTGGCCT
Organism: Microcoleaceae cyanobacterium bin_387; assembly: GCA_037440985.1. Classification (GTDB taxonomy): domain Bacteria; phylum Cyanobacteriota; class Cyanobacteriia; order Cyanobacteriales; family Microcoleaceae; genus JBEDKD01. The sequence continues at coordinate 67,615 of JBBITB010000020.1, read as the reverse complement.
GTGCTAAAGTTGAGGAAAAAAATACTGCTATTTTGGTGGTTTGTGATGGTATTTCTAGTTCCCAAAATCCTGAATTAGCTGCCAAAGCTGCCGCGGAAATTACTTGTCAAAGTTTAGTGAATTCCGTGAAGAATAATGTCGAATTAAATCAGGCAATCCCCGACGCGATCGCGGCTTCTTTAGAGTCGATTTGTCAAATCCCTTATACCAGTGAAGAAGAAAACGCCCCCGCGACTACCATTGTCGCCGCGATCGTCCAAGATCAGATGGCAAAAATTTTCTGGTTAGGGGATAGTCGTGCCTATTGGATTTCTCGCGAAGATTCTCAAATTTTAACCATTGATCATTCCTGGGTAAATGAGATGGTGGCATCGGGAAAAATGACGGCAGAAGACGCGTTACAATCTGAATATGCTCATGCTATTACACGATGGTTAGGGGCAGATATGGGTGATGAAATTCAATTATCTTTCGTTGATTTTAAGATTCCGGGTTCCGGTTATTTATTATTATGTAGTGATGGCCTTTGGAATTACGCTCCTGATGCACAAACGATCGCGCATTTAGTTTATGAAACTACCTCCGATGAAGATGCTGTGACATTATCTCGTCGATTGGTGCAATGGGCGCGATCGCAAGGCGGCCATGATAATATTACAGTAGCAATTCTTTCCCTATTAGATTCGTAGGTTGGGTTGAGGCACGAAACCCAACTCGTCGATTGGTAGAATGGGCGCGATCGCAAGGCGGAAATGATAATATTACAGTAGCGATTCTTTCCCTATTAGATTCGTAGACAAAAAATGGCGAAGGTATTGCTTGAAGCGTTGGGTTTTGCTATCGCTCAACCCAACCTACTGCCAAATCATGCTAAAATAAAATCAGGTGAAAACCCCACTAAATTGTTTTAGCAGATATCAATCTTTTAGATACAACTCACGGGTAAAAAATCTATGGCGACTCAATTCAAAGCTGAGGTATTCCAAAATCAATTTCTTTCCCAAGGGATAAAAGAAGTCAACGCGATCATGACGGTTTCTTCTGATGGAGATGGTGTTTCGGTTTCTCCCCCCGGTGGCAAACTTTTTGGAGTAATCTTTGATGTCTCTGGATCGATGGGAGGACAAAAAATTCAAGCGGCGAAAAATGCCACGATCGCGCTCGTGAATTTACTCCCCGATGATGCCTATTTCTTTATTGTAGCAGGCGCAAGTCAATCTAATCTAATTTTCCCGATGTCTCAAGGGACTTTGGAGAATAAACAAAAGGCGATCGCGTCCATAAAAAAAATACAAGCAGGGGGCGGCACCATGATGTCTCGTTGGCTCTTTGAAGCTTTAGAACAATTTAAGAAAATGCCCAACGCGATCCGTCAAGCTTTATTATTAACAGATGGACAAAATGATGATTCCGATGAACAACTACTGCATCGAGTTTTACAAGCTAGTGAAGGTGTTTTTCAATGCGACTGTCGTGGTGTCGGCACTGATTGGCGAGTGAAACAATTACAATTAATTTCCAGTAAACTTTTGGGAACTACCGATATTATTTCCGAGCCGTCTCTCATCGAAAATGATTTCCGAATGATTCTGGAAAAAGCCATGACTAAAAATATTAGTGATGTCGCGTTACGTCTCTGGACTCCTCAAGGTGCTAAGATCAAATTCTGTAAACAAGTCAGCCCCGATATTGTCGATTTAACCAACCGTGCTCAAACCGTTAAACCTCAAATTTCTGATTATCCTACAGGCGCGTGGGGAAAAAGTGAATCCCGTGATTATCACTTCTGTATTGAAGTTTCTCCGGGTAATGTCGGTGATGAAATGTTAGCAGGTAGAGCCAGTTTAATTTATACTATTAATGGGGTAGAAAATAAAGTCGCAGAAGCGCGTATTTTAGCCACTTGGACCGATGATGACGCAAAATCTACTAAAATAGATAGACGCGTCGCTCATTACACCGGACAAGCCGAATTAGCTCAATCTATTCAAGAAGGTTTAGAAGCACGCGATCGTGGAGATATAGAAGTCGCGACAGTGAAACTAGGTAAAGCCGTAAAATTAGCTCACGACTCAGGAAATGAAGCCACCGCGAAATTATTAAAAAAAGTGGTTGATATAGAAGATGCAGCAACGGGAACCATTAAACTAAAACGGAATGTCGCAAAAGAAGACGCGATGGCCTTAGAAACTCGTTCCACGAAAACAACTCGCATTCCAAAATCTCAGTAAACAATAGACATCTCCTAAAAATAGGATCAAAGGCAGGCAGGATGCCTACCCTACAGTAGTTTTTGAAGATGTCTAATGAATCGCCAAAATAACCCCAAAAATCCATCATTTTTACCCCATTTTCCCTTTGTCTGATAACCCCCTATGTCCCTCTATCAATGTCCTAAAGGTCACGATTCAACCGAGCCAGATTATTGTTCCGAATGCGGCGCAAAAATCCAGGGAATTTCTCAATTACAAGTCCCGGTTAATGTTGGTACTTTAACCGTGTCAACTTCCGCCAAAAATGTTATGACTTGTCCCGATTGTACCGCCCCCCATGAGCCGGATAGTGGCGATTTTTGCGAAATTTGTGGTTATAATTTTGTCACAGGTTCTCATGGGGATATTCCTACAGTTACACCAACTTCTAATGTCTCTGAAGTCCCCACGATAACACCCTCTAATCTTCCTTTTTTTGAGATTATTGCTACTATTGATCCATCATTAAAGACTCCAGAAAGTCCCGATCCTCCTAATGATCAATCACCCCTGATTTTTTCATTAGATCAGGAAATGAACTTGATCGGGAGAACCAGCGATCGCCGCGGTATTTTTCCTCAAATTTCTTTAGATGTTGATGATGCCATTTCTCACCGTCATGCTCTTATTATTCGTCAGAATGATGGCACATTATTGTTACGAGATGTGGGTTCATCGAATGGTACGAGCTTAAACGGTGTCGATTTACCGTCAATGGTAGATAAACTCCTCAAAGATGGTGATAAAATAACTTTAGGACATTGGACAGTTCTTACCATAAAAATGAAGTAAAACTGAAATCAGAAACCGGGTTTCTGAGTGCCAAAAGTTGAGAAACCGGTTAATTTATTATAATCAAAGGAGATAAATCCATGAGTAAAACCAGTACAATGATCGGGAAAAAAACATTAATAGAAAAGTTCACAACTCCCCAAATTATTAAAGGTTGTTTATATCTAACTTGGGGGGTTAGTGTATTATTATTAATCACGATTATTACAGGCATTCAAGGACAACGAAACGCCCTCAAAACTGTCGGGAAAGACTCAGCACCTAGTGTTATTACGGCCCAGCGACTCAAAGATAGTTTAATAAGTATGGATGGGGAAGCCGTTAATGAATTACTGGTCAAACCCGGACAAAATCCAGATGCTATTAAAGCATATCAGGAACGATATCAGACTTTTTCAGAAAGAATTGTGATCGCATCAGAATATATTACCTATGGTGACGCAGAGCGTAAACCAATTCAAAATATGGTTCTCGCACTTAATGGTTATATTACTCAGATTCAACGGGCACGGGATTTTAATGAGCGGGGGGATCAGCAAAATCTTCTAAATAGTTATCGAGAAGCCCGAAAAGTTATGGATGAAAAACTTTTACCTGCCACTGACACCCTTGATGCAGTTAACTTGAAAGAGTTAAATAATACTTATAATTCCCAAAAATCTGAGACTGCTCGTTCGTTTTTCTTGATCATACTTTCTGGGTTACTTTTATTGGGTGTATTGGTAAGTTTGCAAGTCTTTATTTCCTATCGAATGCGACGTATTTTAAATCCTCTTTTATTAGGAGCAACCGCGATCTTATTATTTTTGATTGGTCACGCGATCGGTAGTTTACAGAGAGCATCTGAGCATCTGAAAGTTGCGAAAGAAGACGCGTTTACTTCTCTTCATGCTTTACGACAAACTCGAGCTGTTGCTTATATGGCTAATGCAGATGAAAGTCGATATCTGTTGGATAAAGCCTATGCACCTCAACATGAAAAAGCATTCTTTGAGAAAGTTGCCACCATTGTCACACTACCTCCGAATGAAACTTTTGAAAGTCTTATTAACCGTTTAAAAACCTTAAAAGCAGGGGAAACTGTGCCTGGTTTTAAAGGTTATATGGCAGAGGAATTAAATAATATTACATTTCCTGGGGAAAAAGACGCGGCTTTAGAATCTCTTGCCACTTTTAGTCGTTATTTGGAGATTGATAAACAAATTCGTCAATTAGAACAAAGTGGTAAACATTCTGAAGCGATCGCGCTTGCTCTTGGTACAAAAGAGCAGCAGTCTAACTGGGCTTTTAATAAGTTTAAAGAGGCGAATCAAAAAACGATGGATATTAATAAAAACGAGTTCGATAATTCTCTTAAGGAGGGGAATGAGGATTTAAAAAACTTTGAAATTACCACTCCCGTTGCTATAGTCGCGATCAGTCTTCTGACACTTTTTGGACTGCTCCCTCGTCTGAAGGAATACTCCTAAACACTCCTACAGGGGCAGAAACCGAGTTTTTCAACCCAATAAACTCGGTTTCTCTGATTATTTGCTATTATCAAGACTCGTGGCTTGCCATGTTTTTGCCTGCTCCATTAAGTTTGTAATTAAATCAGTTTTACTGTTAGTATAAGCAGCGCGATCGTCAGGAAATTGCATAGCAGACTGACGTTTAAGTTGTTCATATTGTCGTGCCTCCTCTGGATGAGTTCGCAAAAAATCTCGAAACAAAATCGGTTTTTCCCATTGTTCCGAACCCCAAGTCACAATATGTAAATGATGAGTCATGGGCATTCCTTTGCGAAAAAAATGACGATTCGGAACACCAAACTCACCTAGGTAATTATATTCTAATGTTTGTAAAGCTTCAATGGTATCAGGAGAAGGAGGCACTTTTTCTACTCCCAAAAGGATATCTATAACGGGTTTCGCCGCCAGTCCTCGCACCGCGGTACTACCAATATGAACCAGCTCAATCACTGTATTACCTAATTTTTCTAAAATCCGTCTTTTTTCTTGTTCAAACTCTTCTGGCCATTGGGAATTATAATCAATAATCTTGATAATATATGTCATGGGTTCTCCTTTGGAAAAAGTAGCTATTTGGCGAGGTACTCTTCTTTCTTGTGAAAATCAGAGACATTAATGATATTATAACTCAATGGTATGTAGTAAATTATCACGTTTTATTTTTTATTTCATCTAAGAAATATCCGAAAAAAACAAATTTTTACCGCGTATCCCTATACTAATAACAAATAGTGAAAAATTACTAATTCCATGAGTTTAGAGCATATTCCTGAAAAGATTACCTCAGAAGATTGTGCCGCGGATATTATGGCAACAATTCCCCTTGTCATGCGGTTTATTCAAACGGAAATGCGCGGACAAGGATCACCTCATCATTTATCAGTTCCCCAGTTTCGCACTTTGATGTTTCTTTATCTTAATCCGGGTTCATCTTTATCGAGTGTAGCCGATCATTTAGGAGTAACTCGTCCTACCGCGTCCGCGATCACAGAGCGCTTAGTGCAACGGGGTTTAATTGATCGTCGAGAAGATCCAGAAGAGCGTCGTGCAGTGGTTCTTACATTAACAGAAGAAGGGCGCGATCGCCTTCAACAAATGCGTCAGATAACCCGCACTAAAATTGCCGGAATGTTAGTAGAATTATCTGATCAACAATTGTTATATATTTGGGAAAGTTTAGAACTTTTGAATCAAATTTTTAGAGAGAGCGGGAATTAACTACACCAACATTTTGCAGAATTTTCAGGGGTTTATACTGCTTCAAAATCTGCATTTCTTCCTCATTACGGACTAATAATGTCCCCGCAAATCCCAAGGAATTTACCGCGATAGAAGCAAATTTTTCTTGTGATCGCGGTATAATCAAGATCCATTTTTTTGTCAATAACAAATTATAAGGTTGATGACGTTGAGTATCTCTCTCTTCAGCACGCGATCGCGCTCCCAGAGCATCTAATAAAATATCATAATACTCCCAAGTAATCTGAGCCGCGTCTAGGGGAGAATAAGAGGAAAGATCCTCTAATTGGGCAAAAGCATGAACAAAAGGAAACGCGGCAATTTTCCCCACTAAATTATCATTTAATAAAGCCGTAGAAAAAACCGATTCAATCGGAATTTGCACCCCAGAAGGCACTAAGGGTAAGGGAACTAATTGTAAATGTTTATGACGTTGACTAGCTCCCGCGTCTTTACCCGCATTATAGAAAACTAAACTATCAAACTCCCGCAAAACACACCACATCGCGTGAAAATCTTTTACAGTTAACCAACTTTCCTGTTTCTCAAAAGCGCGAGTAATAATCAAAAGATGATTATTTACCACATTAAACTTATTGAGTAAACATAAATGAGTATCGGAAATATCACCCACAAATAAATCTTCTTCGTAGGGCAAAAAGGGGTTAAAATCTTTTGCCAATGTCTTAGTTAATTTTTCCAATTTTTGTTTAGCTTCTTCTTTGCGAGTAAGATTTGATAAAGTTCTCACTAAAAAAGTAATCCCATTTTCTTCGACAAATTCATACTCTGTGGGAATTGATTGAAGAGCCCCACATTGCAAGGCAAATTCAGTACATTCTTTAACTTTAGCCCATACTTCACCCGGTGACAAAAGGGTACGCGAGGGCGTAGTAAGTATTTTTACTGACATAATAAATCTTCCCGATGCTACAAAAAAGACCTATTTATATACTAAGGGATCGCGATCGCTTTGGCACAATTAGTAACATTACTTAGTGATTGGCTATGCCTATTGTCGTAAAGACTAAGTAAAATTTAGTCCCCAAGTCGCGATCGCATCTTTCCGGGTGTTTCGATGCCATTACAAAGATCGTGGGATTCTCTCGTAGTAAATTGAGGATTTTCCAGAGTATAATTGCGAATTAAATTACATCCTTCCCTCAATAAATCATCAAGATTAAAATTCCATAACATCACCATTCCATCCGCGCTGGCACTAGCCAACATTTCCCCATCAGGACTAAAATTAACACTCGAAACCCCCGCACTATGTCCCTTCAAAGTTTTTAACAATTTGCCATCAATTTTCCAGACTCGTACTAATTGATCAATACACCCAGAAACGAGCATTTGACTATCAGGAGAAAAACTGATACTTGTCAAAGGTTGCCTATGTTTTAAAAGACTTAAAGGCGAACCATCTTTGCGCCAAATTCGCACAGATCCATCAGCACTAGCAGCGGCTAAAATCGTACCATCAGGACTAAAATTGACACTAACAATACCCGAATTTTTCTCTTCGGAAAAAACCAGTAATTTTCCTTGACTCGTCACTTCTTTTTGGACAACATTACCTTCATTAAAAATTTTAGCTAAACTCCAAACAATGACAGTACCATCTTTGGAACCCGATGCCAATAATTTATTATCACGACTAAAACTGAGACTTGTCACCGGACTATCATGGCCATTTAATGTTACTAATTCTTCTCCATTCGGAGTCCAAAATTTAATCCTTTTATCTTCACTAGCTGATGCGAGCAGTTTACCATTAGGGCTAAAGATTACCGACGTTACTTTTCCCTGATGTCCCTGTAATACTTGCATTAATTCACCGTTTAATTGCCATAATTTAATCGTGCGATCGTCACTGGCACTTGCTAATAATAGCCCATCAGGACTAAAAGTAACTTTTCTAATTTTGCTCTTATGTGCTTTAAATGCCGTTTTTAATGTGCCATCACGTTTCCAAAGATTAATTGTATTATCATCATTAGCCGTCACTAAAAAACTACTATCAGGACTAAAAGTAACAAAATTAAAATGATTATTTTCACCCCGTAATTGATGACGCTCTTTAAAAGTAGAAACCACTTGTTCTAATGACATTAATACGCGCATTCTAATATCGGAACTAACTCCTAAAGAAAATTCCATTTCGCGGACAGCTTTTAAACTTTCGAGCAAGGCTTCTACCCGTTGATTTCCATCAAGTAACGCATCGGAGAAATAACTCAACGTCATAATTTTATTATTGCGCTCTTCCAGAGAAGGTTTAATCCAAAAAGCACCGATTAAAAAAGCCGCGATGAGTGCAGCACCACCCGTAAATATTTGCATTCTTAATAACTTTTCTCGCTGTAATTGAGCGATAGTTTCTTTTCGTTTTTCTTGTTCTTTTGCCAACTCTTCTAATAATTCATTTTCCCGTCTTAATTGGGTAATTTCAGATTGATTTTGTTCTTCTTTCTGGCATAATCTTGTATATTCTAATTCTTGAGATGAAGCTAAAAATTGATAATCTTGATTACTTAAACTTTTACCATTAGCCCATTCTTGAGCATCAAGTAATGCTTGCCCTCGTAATAAACGAGATTCATCTTCACAGTTAGATGCTAACCATGCTGTTAATGATTCTCCATAGGGACGTAAATTTTCTAGTATTTTTTCTACCCAATTAATATTAAAAATTTCGGCATAAATATGATTATAAATCGTTAATTTTCCATCATTTCTTACGACTAAACCACTTAATCTTAATTCGGTTTGTTCCGGTGAGTCATCAGCATTGATCCCCCCTTCCCCCCTTAATAAGGGGGGGGTTTTCTCCCCCCTTATCAAGGGGGGCTGGGGGGGATCGATCGCGTGTAATATTTTTTGATATAATCCCAAGAGACGGCTGGCACTTTGTTGGTTTCTCAGCACGCGATCGCGAATAGTTTTCAAATGAGTAGGTTCGTCATTAGCTTCCCAATTATTAATAATAGACTGTTGCACAATCTCCCTAACAAAATTAGTAGGAATGTCATCAGTAGAAACCTCTTCTGACTGAAATTGTACCACTAATTTACAGAGTTTTTGAGTTAAAAAAGGTTGTCCACCTGTCCAATTTAAAATTTCCCGTAACACCAGTGAAGGATTATTAACTTTACCTTCTAAACCCTTTAATAAAGGTTGAGACTCATCAAATTCAAACCCCTGTAATTCGATCGCGTGACCAATATTAAAAGGAGTACGAGTAGGATCAGTAATTAAATCAGAAGGAGTCGCGACCCCCAATAAAGCAAAAGTAATGCGTTGAAAATCAGATTTATGAGCACGTTTATTATAACAAGAACGAATTAAAGCAAAAAAATCATCCAAAGATTCTTGAAAACTTAAAACACTATCAATTTCATCAATAAAAATCACGATTTTTTGTGAAATATTGGGTAACAAAACCTCTTCAATTAATTCACCTAAGCGTTGCACCGGAGAAATTAATTGCCGTTCCCGCCACCAAGTCATAAACTCAAGGGGATTAAAAAGATTAAAATTACTGAGAAGTTTATAAGCCACACTGCCATACCATTGCTCTAAAGAAACTTGACGATTTCCAATATCAGAAATATCAATCGTAGCACAAGCAAAACCCTCTGAAGAAAGCCTTTGCATAGTGCGGACTAATAAACTCGATTTTCCCATTTGACGGGAATTAAGAACATAACAAAACTCACCCGCTTTCAGTGCTTCATAAAGTTCAAAATCAGCTTGACGGATCACATAAGTGGGGGAGTCTTCAGGGAGACAACCCCCTATTTGATATTGATAATAAGATTGATAAGTATTTGTCAGCATTTTAGTTAGTCGTGACACTCGCCAGAGGTTGAAACCTCTGACTAATAGCTGAAGTCCTTTTAAGAGGACTATATATTTATTGTACTCTCTTTTAATGGATTTTGTAGGGGCGAAGCATTCGGGCTACCAATTATCGCGATTAAAATTAGTTTATTTCCCGAATGCTTCGACCTAAAGTTTTGACGACAAAGAGAGATTTAACTACTTTTTGACTTCTTCCGTTCCTGCACCGCAGACTGGTTGATCATTTTCAAGTTGGGGAGTATTCAGTTTGGTTGTACCGGCTTTCATCTCTTGACACAAGATAGCAACAGTTGTTATTTTTTGTGTCACTTTGTCAAAGTTGACTAAGAAAACACCACCCACAAAACTTTTAAGCTTTTGATCCTTTGGCACCCCATAATTAAATGCAGTATTTTTAGTCGTCTCCATTGAATAGCGATAATTAGTTGTCTCAGTTTTGATGCCAATTTCCAAAGCATCAATAGAATTAACAAATGAACCGTTTTCAGCATACTTTGATTGTTGGGCATGATTCATGGAACCTACATACTGTTTTGCCTCAGATGCCTTAGCTCTCAAGGGAATAGATCTCTTTTCATTAAGAATGGGAATAGAGGTTGCCACTATAAAAATGTAAAAACTTAAAATTACCAACTTTTCATAATGGCGGCAGTATTCAGATGAGCTTGGAAACGAAAAAAAAGATTTGACTACGTGGCATAATGGTAAATAGATGACAGTCATAATCAATCCCATCATAATTAAAGTTTCTCCCTCACCGCCGGCAACAAATTCTCCTTGAGCTGTTGTTAATCCTGACGAAACCACAATAAAATACCAAACGTGTAGAAGAAGAAAAAGAAAAGATACTATTTTCAAACCAAACATAAAAATTTTCCACTCCCAGTAAAAATCATGGACTAAATTTCAGCAATTTCTGGATTTTTTTCTACTTAAATTGACGATTATTGCGTAAGACTAGAAGCCTCAATAAAACTCTTTATTAGACCTGTGTTTCACCTGTTCAACAAACTAATTTACCATTTTTGGTTTGGGGAGGTTTGGGGTGAATTATACCCACTTCATCAGTAATACATAGGATGCTTTCTATTCTCATTTTATTCTGGGCATTATCTGACTTTACTCCTATTACAAAGACACCACCAACAAAACTTCTAAGCTTTTCTGACTTTGCCACCCCATAATTAAATGCAGTATTTTTCGTCGTCTCCATTGAATAGCGATAATTAGTTGTCTCAGTTTTGATGCCAATTCCCAAAGCATCAATAGAATTAACAAATGAATCGTTTTCAGCATACTTTGATTGTTGGGCACGATTCATTGAACCTACATACTGTTTGGCTTCCGATTGTTTGGCTTTATTCGCTTGCTCCTCAAATGATGGAAGTGTTAATGAAGTGCAGAGTAAACATAGACTTGATATAACAGGTAGTATGAGCGGAAATAAAATGAACCGCAATTTACCGCCAGATTTGGGTGAATCGTTCATGGGTTCTTGATTCTTAGTCATAGTTTTTTCTCCTAAAATTCATCTAAATTTAGAGTCTTTATTAGATAAAAACTCGCGGCGACAATAGGATAAGAGGCAATGTGCATTGACATAATTGTATTCGCAAAATAGGGTGATTTGACTTTGATAAACTTGTCAACGGCAAATCCTTTTATCACATATCCCATAATAAAGCCGATTGCAATTATTCCCGCGGTTGCTGCATAGGCATTAGGAATTGATGTAGACACATTAAGAGAGGCTGTTAAAGAAAACTTGGCAAAGCCTAACCCGATGAAGAAGAGATAAACGAGAAAGTTGAAAACCCCTTTATTGATATTTTTTAAGTAACCAGTCCGTTGATAAAATTGAATAAATAGCACCGCGAAGAGGGTAGCCCATACTAAGTTGATCGGAAAAATAGATTCGCTACCAAAAACTGTACTTAATCCCATCATTACCAGATAAATAACATTGGCAAAGCCGCTCAACAAACAGGATTTAAGATAAGAGATATTTTCTCGTTTAGACAAAATAAATGCTTCAAGAAATACAGTTAATAAAAAAGGTATTCCCGAAAAAGACATGATTAAACTAAAAGGAATCATTAAAAGATCGTTGGCAGTCAGAATACCTATTGGCGGCGTTCTCATACTCCTACTACTACAAGAACCCAGAATTATTACAGGGGCTAGAAAATTTATTAGAAGAGAAAAACCAATTAATATTCTGATAACTGCTTTAGTGATATGCTGTAATAATTTCATTTTTTACCTATCCCTCTTTAACTGAAAAAAACTTTACAATCTTTGTTGATTCTTGGTTGGATTAATTTACAGTGGCTCTAGGGGAAGAAAAACCGGGTTTATTACCCATAAAAACCCGGCTTATTTGCTTTTCTATTGATACTGAACTGGAACCATAGTTTGAGATGCCGTTTTATTAACTTTTGCAGGATTTTTGATCGCCTCATGCACCACTTTATTACCGATGATAAAATCTCGTAATTCAACTCGCGTGATTTTAATTCCCCAAGGTTCAGTTGCCACATCTAACTCTTCCACTAATTTCTCATTAATTGCGGCCCTCGCGGTAAATAATTGATCTAATTCATATTGAGCGATTTCTGTGCGAATTTGTGTCACTAATAAATTCATCATTGCTGACTTGAGATCCTCCACTTTGTAATAAGCTCTTTCCACATCTGTCAGTCGCCAATAAACGACAAAATCCGTTGTTACAGAAATTCGATCTTTCGTTGTACATTGTTTGGGGGGAATTTCTAAAATTTGCTCTTTTAGGGTTTGGTGATACGCGACTTGTTCCATAAATGGAATCAAAAAAGTTAAACCGGGTTCTAATTTTTTTCCTTCATATTTTCCCAACATTTCTACTAATGCTGCATCCCCTTGTTTGATAATTTTGATACTATTCGCTAAGGTGACGCTTCCCGTCAGGGTAAGAAATGCCAATAAAAGCCATAAATCCATAGTTTTTCTCCTTTTTTCTTCGATAAATTGTGAACTTTAACGTAAAATGATTAGGCAAAATCCGGGTTTTTTAAGACTGAAATAGTGTCTCAGGTGCAATAATCAGTGTGTTTCCTTCTCGACGCAAAACATAGACTCTTTGCTGAGACGCGATCGCGAGGTCTTTATCGGCACAACGGGCTGACCAAAAACAGCCTTCATAGATAACTCTTCCCGTAGCTCCGGGTAAAAATTCCGTCACTGTTTTCGCTTCTATTGCATCAGGAATAATCACCTTTTTACGCTGAATAAATGTAGGACGAACCCAGATTAAAAAGGTAAAACAAAGCCCCATCCAGTACATAATTTGGATTTCAACGCCATCGTACATTATGTATTGCCAAATAAAGCCCATTGTCAGGGAAGCTCGCCATAAAATGCAAGAAACAATTAGAGCACAAATTCCCATCATTAGAGCGTAGAGTCTAAATTTACTTCCTAATGCTTTGGGTAGTATTAATTCACAGCTAGATAAGATAATTGCTGTGAATAACCATAACCAAGGTGGTGTGAATATAAAAATGGGTTGATTTGTTGCTGTGCCCAGTAATTCAATTAAGGGAGAGTTCATAATTTATTCACCTCCTCTGAGATGACTCAACCTTTGTCATCTCCTATCAAACCAGACTGTAATTTGAGATCGTGACTGACTTCTTCGACTTCTCATCGACTTCTTTTGCATGATATTATCTAACAATATATTGTTGTATGTTAATATCGTTTAAGGGTTGTCCCCACTCCCCCGTTGCACAATTGATGATCAGGTAGGGGCAATCCCCCCGTGGTTGCCCCAAAATCCCTATGGGTAGGCACGGGGACGGGGTAGGCACGGGGGCGGGGTAGGCACGGGGACGCTACCCCTACAAGGGTATCATCCTAGGTATGGGCAACAATTCGATCCGTAGTGCGATCGCGTGGTGATAATCGCATCATGTTTGTGAAATGGTATAAGTGCTTTAATTTTGATCAAGAAATATTCCGAATAAACTGGGGTTATTGCTATCCTAAATTATGGGTAATTCCTGCCAGAATATTGACATTTTCGCCATTTTAGTGATAATAAGATTGAGGATAAAATTATTTCTGTAATTAACTATGCCGCGATCGCTTTCGGTGCGTCAGGAGTATCTCACTTTGGTGAAGTCATCTCTCCTGAGAAATGGCTTTCCCAGTCAAAAAATTTTGGCGGAAGATTTAGGACTTGCCCAGTCAACGGTGAGTAATTTTCTTAATGGTAAACCCGTTGATTTTATTAATTTTATCGAAATTTCTAACCGTTTAGGTAAAGAATGGCGCGATCTCGCCGATTTTGCCGAAGATTTTTCCGATCATCGTAGTCAAAATTGCCGCACCGTTAAACTTTTAATCACTGAAGACAAGCACGATCGCGCTTTAACTGATCATTCTTGCCAAAATCTCGCGCAAAAATTACAACAGAGTTTAACTCAAGGCGGATATCAAGTATTTTTGGCACAAAAAAACTCCCCCGTCGGCGAATATTTAGCCCAAGCCGATTATCTATTTTTACTTTTATCACAAGAATCATTTTTGAGTGAAACTTTATTAGAAGAAATAAAAATTGTCCAAGAATTACACCAGAAAACGCCACAAAAACCAGCAATTTTTCCCATTTTTCTAAATTTATCTCAATCCACACCTCTATCCTTTGATTTACTAAGTAATTTACAATCTATACCCGCGTGGCGATGGAATTTCACCCATGAAACAGACCAATTAATATCAGAAATTTTATCAATATTAAGAGAAGGGCGCAAAGTTTTTCCAGCACAACATGAATTAACAATTAATTGGGAAAATTTCATCAACCAAGAAGTTACCCTTAATCATAATCAATTTTCTCAGGAAAAATTATTAAGTAATAATCATCTTATTCAAGGACCATTACCGAACGCGTCCCCAGAATTACCCGGAGGACAAGTTGAATTAGAATCACTGTTTTATATGGAACGTCCACCGATTGAAATTCGTTGTTATGAAGCCATTAATCAAGCCGGTGCTCTTATTCGGATTAAAGCCCCTCGACAAATGGGTAAAACTTCCCTGATGGCGCGTATTTTACATCACGCGGAAAAACAGGGTTCTCGGACAATTGCCTTAAGTTTCCAGTTAGCAAATAAACGAGTTTTTCGAGATAGCGATACCTTTTTACAGTGGTTTTGTGCTTCTTTAGGGCAAGAGTTAGGGTTATTAGAATCTTTGACAAACTGTTGGCAATTAGCGGATATTATCGGGAGTAATCAATGTTGTAAAGCTTATTTTGAACAGTATTTATTACCCCAGGTAGAATCCTTAACATTAGGCTTAGATGAAGTTGATCGCGTCTTTGAATCTCCCGAAATCGCCGATGATTTTTTAGGATTATTACGGGCATTACATGAGGAATCAAAACGGCGAGAAATGTGGAAAAAATTACGTTTAATAGTAGTCCATTCCACGGAGGTATATATTCCCTTAGATGTCAACAAATCACCCTTTAATGTCGGATTACCAATAGAATTACCCGAATTTAATAGTCAACAAGTGCAAGAATTAGCCAGACGACATCGACTGAAGTGGAGTGAAACCGAAGTATTAGAATTAATGGCATTAGTGGGAGGACATCCCTATTTAGTCAGACTCGCGATGTATCATTTAGCCAATCAAGATATCAGTTTAAATCAGTTAATCAAAGACGCGTCAACGGAAACAGGAATTTATCGCGATCATTTACGACGGCATTTATGGAATTTAGAAAAATATCCTGAGTTAATGGCGGGAATGGCAGAGATTGTTAATTCGGAAAAACCAGTGCGATTAAAGTCTGAGTTAGGGTTTAAGTTAAATAGTATGGGGTTAGTGAAATTAGAGGGAAATAATTGCACTCCTCGCTGTCATTTATATCAACAATATTTTGGTGATCGCGTCCCTTAATCAACAGCAAAAACTAATTTATTGAACCCAGAATAAAATCAACATTTACGGTAAAATCAGGAAAAGCCAGAGGCGAAAACTGTTGACTTCTCCTGAATTTTTGGATCAAATCATAACCATTGAGTGTGGGCTGACGATAGACTTCTATACAGTCATTCTCTAAATCAATTAGCCATACTTCCTGAATGCCAGAACGAGCATAAATAGGTATTTTTACATCACGATCATAGTCAACAGAACTATCAGCCACTTCCACTAATAACAAAACATTATTAGGAGTAGGATGTGCAGACAAATAGTAATCATGATGAGGTTGTAGCAAGACAATATCTGGTTGAGGTTGCGTCCATTGTGTTAACTGAATGGGGTTTTGGACATCAACGATCGCGTTTTCTTCGGATAATTTACTAAATTGTCGGAGCAGTCGCCGTACACAAGAAGCATGACGAGTACCAATAGCTGACATTTGGATAATTTCTCCTTCGATAAGTTCAAAACAATCCTCTTTAGAAAGAATACCAGCTTCACCCATGAGATGATATTCTTCAACGGTAAAAAATTTTTTTTGCAATTGCACTGGCATAACCCCTCCTACCTTTGGGTTTCCCTTCAATTATATACACAATACGCGCGCGAGGACACACTTCCTTTGATATCATTATTTTCGCGTACCAACCCACAACAGCCTGATAGCATTTCTGAAAAGCCGAAAGCAGTCAGCCGGCAGGGACTTAAGTCAGAGTCTAATAGCTTAAGTCCTCTTCAGAGGACTAATACACCAATGAGCGAAAGTCGTTCAAACCCTTTCCAGGGATCTCTCCGCTCCCACTACCAATTTACGTTTAGGAGATAGTCCCGTTTCGCTCATTGCTCTAATTAAGTTTAAAAGTTTTCTTCTTAGTCCTCAAAAAGAAGTCGATGAGAAGTCGATGAGAAGTCGAAGAAGTCAGTCACGATCTCAAATTATCCCTTGATTTAATAGAGACATCAAGTAGAAAACTCATCAATCCAAGGAGTGTTATTACTATGGTGATCCTCGAACATACAACCACCAAACTTTCTCTCCGTCATCAACCATTTTTTGTGTGGTTACTTACCGCGGGATTAGGTGTAGGAATTCCCATGAGTTGCTTACTAATTGGAGTGATGTTTGATTGGATTTTTTATTTATGGTGGTTGCCCTTCTTTTTCCTGGGGTGTCTTGGCCTGAGTTTTCTCTTACTGCGTTTTGCCGGAGAAACCATTATTATTACCTTTGATAAAGAGCGCGATCGCGTGACGATTAAACAACGTGCTTTAACCAACACTCAACAAAAAGAAGAAACCCTCGCGAATATTTTAGATGTACAAATCCAATGTAAAAGTTGGAATACTAACGATCACGCGGCAATTTATCACATTATTCTCCTTACCCGCATTGGCAAATCTTTAACCATTGATTTAGGAATGGGAACCGGATTAAAAGAACAACAAACAACCGTTAACTTAATTCGCAACTTTTTAGGAATGACACCGATCCAATGGAGTTGGTATGCACTACCACCGTCAAAGCTTCAACCGATCGTTGAGTTAAGCACTGTCAGAAGTCGATAGGAGCAATTCTGGTGAAAAATATGATGTCACTAGAAATCATTAAAGGCTTTATCCTGCTGTCTCTAATCTTTATTCCCCTGGAAAGAGTTTTGGCATTACACCCGCAAAAAATCTTTCGTGCTGGCTGGAAAACCGATGTCACCTATTTTTTGACCGGTCATATTATTGGCAAAAATGCTAGTGAAATCATTGTTTTTGTCACTCTCCTGTATTTAGGTAATCATGTAAATTTATCTTGGCAAAAGGCAGTCATTTCTCAACCCCTTGTTTTCCAATTTATAGAAGCTGTAATTATTGCCGATACGGGCTATTATTTCGCTCATCGACTTCTGCATACAGTCCCCTGGTTATGGCAATTTCATGCAGTACACCATAGTATTGAAACAATGGACTGGTTAGGGACTGTTAGAGTTCATCCCTTTGATCAGATTTTTACTAAAATTTTTCAATTAACCCCTTTAATCATTTTAGGAGTCAATGATGAAACATGGGCAATTTATACTCTTTATTCCGCCGCGATCGCGTTCTTTATCCATGCCAACATTAGACTCAAGTTAGGAAGATTAAAATGGGTAATAGCCTCACCAGAATTTCATCACTGGCATCATAGTCAAATTCCGAGAAGCTATCACAAAAATTTAGCTGCCCAATTTCCCCTGTTAGATTTATTATTCGGCACATCCTATATGCCCAGGGGCAAAAAACCAGAAAAATACGGAATAATTGACCCCGTACCCACGGATTATTTGAGACAATTTGTTTATCCCTTTACCCGGTTAAATGCGATGAAAAATACTTCCTCATCTTCCCCAAAAACTCAAGGATTTTATTGTGCTTTTACTCATGTTCTATTCTTCGTTTTTGTCCCGATTATTAGCATAGGTTCTCTCACTCTTGTCGCGTCATTTAATCATCTGGATTTTCCCACCTATATCGCGAGTTTTAATACTAAACAAGTAACCCTTAAGGACTTACAACAGGGAAAAATTAAACCTGTGATTTTCATAGATGTACGATCGCGTGAAGAATATGCAGAAGATCACATTGGTGAAAGTCCATTAGTCCCTTTTGTCGATTTCCAAGGAAGTTTGGGAGTCAAAGAAGTGGAAAAAATTATCAAATCTAACATGAAACAAAATCAACCAGCACCGACAATTGTTTTATATTGTCAGAAGGGACCTCGCTCAATTAAAGCCTATCAAAAGTTAAAAAACACAGGTTTTAAATTTGTCGTCCTTTCTGGAGGAATTAGCGGGTGGCGCAAAATCATTCCGCCGGAAAAAGATGCTCAAATATTAACTCCCATCCTTTACTAATGAATGAAAATTTAATCACGCAGTGCAGGCTTAATATCTGCTTTTAGAGGCTTATGGGAAATTAGCAACTTTTTCCCCGGAAAATTCACTAATAAATCGACTTACCTTCGTAAACACGGGAGATATTATGAGATATTGTCTTAATCCGACTTGCCAAAAACCACAAAATCTTGACGATCGCGATCGCTGTGAAAATTGTCACTCTAAACTGCTTCTGCAAAATCTTTATTATGTCATTAAACCCATTGGTGCAGGGGGGATGGGGCGCACATTTTTAGCTGAGGATAAAAACTCGAAAAAACGGGTTGTGATCAAGCAATTTTTTCCTCAAAATTTTGGCACAGAGAATAGTCACAAAGCCGCAGAATTATTCCGCCAAGAAGCCAATCGTTTAGAAGAATTAGGCCATCATCCTCAAATTCCGCAATTGTTAGATTCTTTTCAACAGGAAGGGCAACAATATCTCGTACAAGAATATATAGAAGGGCAAAATTTAGCTCAAGAATTAGCAGAAAAAGGCCCTTTTAGTGAAAGAAAAATTAATCAATTACTAAAGGATATACTCCCCGTATTAGAGTTTATCCATAGTCACAATGTCATTCACCGAGATATTAAACCCGAAAATATCATTCGTCGCGTCTCTCCTACTTCCTCAAATCTTGGGGAAGGGCAATTAGTATTAGTTGATTTTGGCGCGGCTAAATTTACTAGCAATACAACCCTGGGAAAAACGGGAACAATTATCGGCTCTGCCGCCTATACAGCACCGGAGCAAGTACGCGGAAAAGCCATTTTTTCTAGCGATTTATATAGTTTAGCCGTCACCTGCATTCATTTATTAACTCAAGTTCCACCTTTTGACTTATTTGATAGCAGTGAAGATGTTTGGGTATGGCGTTCTTTTTTAAAGAAACAAGTCCGCGATCGTCTGGGTAATATTCTCGATAAAATGCTCCAAAGTGGCACAAACAAACGTTATAAATCCGCCCGCGAAATCCTCAATGATCTCAATCCCAAGCCCATACAGATTCAGAAAGTTACCAGTCAAAAAATCACTAATCAATGGCTAATACTAGGAGGCTTGATGGGCATTTTTTTAGTTGTATCCTACGCGACAGAATATTTTTATTTGATATCAACGCCGCCAACACCTATTCAGAAACCTGTAGTAATTAAACCAACTAATAAGCCTTCTCTCACTATAACAGAACCCCCAAATTTCGGTTGTTTGTATGCAACAAATCCCGATGGAATACTGCAACTTTTCCCCTTGAAACATACAGAAGTCACGGCAAAAGTCGCGGGTAATGTGTCACGAGTAGAGGTAGTACAAACCTTTCAAAATCCTTATGACACACCTTTAGAAGCCGTTTATAAGTTTCCTTTACCCGATGAATCTGCCGTTGATGATATGGAAATTCGCATCGGTGAGCGCATCATTAAAGGACAGATAAAAAAACGGCAAGACGCGAAGCAAATTTATCAACAAGCCAAACAACAAGGCAAAACCGCGGCTTTACTTGATCAGGAGCGAGATAATGTCTTTACACAGTCAATTGCAAATATTAAACCAGGGGAAACCATAGAAGTATTGATTCGCTACACAGACAGTCTTAAATTTGCCGGAGGTAATTATCAATTTGTCTTTCCTATGGTGGTGGGACCTCGCTATAGTTCGGGTAAAAGCACAGAATCAACAGGTGATGCCAATGGGGTTAATTCTCCTGTTAATTCTCCCATGCTTCCCCCTAATATTCGTTCAGGACAAGATATCGGTGTTACTGTAGAAATTGATGCCGGAGTGCCTATTTCTCAACTGCGATCGCCCTCCCATAAGATCCAATTTAAACAGATACAATCAGCGGATAATCGTGCCATAACTCAAGTACAATTGAGTCCAGAGGATACGATACCTAACAAAGATTTGGTTCTGAATTATCGTGTTTCAGGAACAGAAACTCAGGCTAGTGTCTTAACAAATACCGACAACAAAGGGGGACATTTTGGAATTTATTTCATCCCCGCGATCTCCTATAAATCTAATCAGATTGTCCCTAAAGATGTCATTTTTTTAATGGATACTTCGGGTTCTCAATCAGGCGCTCCCTTAGAACAATCTAAAGCCTTAATGCGACGATTTATTAATGGCTTAAATCCCGCGGATACTTTCACCATTATTGATTTTGCCAACACCGCCCAAGCCCTTTCCAGTGAACCTCTTCCCAATACACCGGAAAATCGCTCTAAAGCTTTAAATTATATCAGTAATTTGCAAGCCGATGGCGGGACGGAATTACTGAATGGGATCGAAACTGTGCTTAATTTTCCTGCGGCTCCCAATGGACGTTTACGCAGTATTGTCCTTTTAACTGATGGTTTAATTGATGATGAAAATCAAGTCATTGCTAGTGTGCAGAAACAACTTAAACCCGGAAATCGCATCTATAGTTTTGGGGTAGGAAGTTCGGTGAATCGCTTTTTATTGAATCGACTTTCTGAAGAAGGACGAGGTACAGCCCATTTTGTGCGCCATGATGAACCCATCACTCAAGTTACGGAAAAATTTTTCCAAGAGATGAATAATCCGGTATTAACTAATATTAAGGTGGAATGGAATGGTTTAGGTAAACCTCCTGAAATTTATCCTTTGAAAGCACCGGATTTATTTGCGAAACAGCCCTTGGTTTTATTTGGGCGCAAGCAAGATCGTCTCAGTGGAAATTTGCGAATTTCTGGCATTGTTGCGGGGGGACAACGTTACGAAAAAACTTTTGCTCTTCAGTTTAAGGAATTTGCCGGAAATCCCGCGATCACGCAACTTTGGGGACGCAGTAAAATCAAACAATTAACGACTCAAATGGCACGAGGAGAAACCCCCCAAGGTGTAGCAGCAGTAACAGATATTGCCTTAGCTTATCGCTTAATGTCGGCCTATACTTCTTTTGTTGCTGTCTCTGATGAATTACGAGTTAATCCTAATACAAATAGTCAAAGGGTACAAGTTCCTGTAAATACACCCGATGGCATGGATCTGACTAATTCTCAAACTCCTATTAAGAATCCTCCAAGGGCTCCAGTTCCCGTGAGGACACCCAATGGGATAAAGACTTCTAATACTCCGATTCCCTCCTCTAGTCCCTCCTCTAGTCCCTCCTCTGAGAATACTGAGCAAGCGCCAGAGCCCAGTGTGTATTTGTCCATGATTTTGTTTGTAATTTTCTTGGGTTGGACGCGTTGGCTTCGATGGAAAAAAGGGGTAAATTTTACCTCTCCTAAGTAAGCTAAATAAGATTAGGAATGAAACTTGAATAAAGTGCAGGCATCTTGCCTGCTTTTGCTCTCAAGGGTACTCCGATCAACCCAATAGTCAAATTATTGAATTTCCATTTCTTACTCTAATGAGTTCAATTAATTCTATCAGTAAGGGCGCGATCGCGCCCTTATGCTCTTACTACTAAAAATTATTGAGAATAACAATCTAAACGCCATTTGCCAAAATAACCTCTGCGAATATTAATATGATTCCAGATTAAACCATGACCTTCGCAGCGTTGACAATCAGGAATTTTGCCAAAACAATCTAAACAAACAATACGATTTAAAGTACGTTTTTGTTTGGGTGTATGAGCTTCAATTAATTTTTCCCAAGTGCTAATCAGATTTAATTTGCCATATTTTTTCGCATCCTCTTTGGTTAATCCCATTTTCGCGGCTTCTTCCCGTAGTGCATCCATCCGATGTCCATAATGGTGTATAGAATGACGCGATCGCGCATAAACCTTGTCTGTTTTCATCAAAGTCCCCCTATCCCATATTACCGACAACACCAAACATCACAAAAATATTTGCCAATCAATCACTTTACCACTGAAAAGATCCTATATCCAGTAGGCTCTCTGCCCCTTCGTAATATAGAATTATTAGGGGCAGCCCCCTTCTTGTCTGGAAAGCTGACTTTGTAACATAACATAATTTAGGGGAGAGTAATATGATGGATAGCTCAAAATTTCCTAAAAGTAGTAAAGATGTGGTTTCCCTTGCTCAATATAAGATGGGTAAACCTCTGAAGTTAGTGAAACCATCAATTCCCGAAAAACCCGCGTTAGATTTAAAGGCTTTATGGAATAATTATGTTGACTTTAAACGTCCTAGTGTATCTCCTTCTTATATAAAAAAGGATTTTGGACGTATTTATTCGGTTCTCAACCAAATTCCTGATGCGTTTATCGTAAGTTTTAATGCTGTCGCAATCCGTGATTTTTTATTGAGTTTACATAAAAGCGATCAGACTATCAAAATTTGTCTAAAACAGCTTAGTGCTTGTTGCAATTGGGGGGTAACTTCTGGATTAATTAAGAGTAATCCTTTTCAGCAGATGGCATCAAGAATAAAGATTGAAAAATCGGTTCATTCTTCTGAGGATTTGGAGATTAATCCTTTTACAAGGGAAGAACGGGATATGATTATTAAAGCTATTGAAACGGACTGTTTTACTAGCCCATTAGCACGAAAGGCAAAACACTCATTTTATGCTCCTTATATTAAGTTTCTCTTTTTTACAGGGTGTCGTCCCAGTGAGGCGATCGCGCTACAATGGAAACATATAGGACTGGATTTTATTACCTTTGAACAATCAGTAGTCTTAGGTGAAGAGGGTTTAGTGCTTAAGGAAGGGTTAAAGACAGAAAAAAGTCGAAAATTTCCGATTAATTCCCAATTGGCAGAAATATTAGAGACGATAAAAAATGAGGAAAACAGCCCAGAAAGTTTCGTTTTTTCTGCACCTCATGGAGGCGATTACTTAGATCCGATCACCTTTCGTAAAAATACTTGGAAAAAAGTATTAGAGGGATTAGGCATTACCTATCGCAAACCTTACCAAACACGCCATACTTTTATTACTCTGTGTTTAGAAAAAGGGATTGATGCTAAAGATATTGCCCGATGGGTAGGAAATAGTCCTCACATTATTTACCAACACTATGCCGGAAATAAACGTGATTTACAAGTGCCGGATCTTTAATTCCATAGTAAATAAACTGTAATTACACTTGTAATTACAGTTTATAGGGTGGGATAAATTTATGGGGGTGGTGAGACTCGAACTCACACGACCGGATTAGGGTCAACGGATTTTCATTCTCCCGCAGCTTTCGCTACTTCCCGTAGGCTTTGAGAATTGGACTCTCCCTTTACCCTCGGCTTTTATCTTTGGCTTTCACCGTTAGATTTTTACCGTTAGGGTAGCTCCCGTCGAGTCTCTGCACCTTCCCTCAATGATATGATCTATCACTGATGGGCTTGGCTCAGGATTGCCATATCTTTTACCTGATTTAGGTATCAGATTTAGGTTTCCCTGAATTTGAGAGCCTTCACTTGCAAGATTTCTCCTACAAGGCCCAGTTAACTAAGTCCGTAGCGTCTACCATTCCGCCACACCCCCGTTTTGGTTTTTTTTCTGGGATGTGATCCTTTTAGGAACCACAATTTTTAATGATATACCTAAGACCTAGATTTACGCAAGGGGTTTTGAGAAATTTTTTCAAAATTTTTTCCCAAGGGGCTCAGTCCCTAGGGCGAAACCGGTTTTTTCAACGAAAAATCGTCATTTGGGCTAATTTCCTCTAACCTGAAACCGGGTTTCTCTTGTTAGGGTTTTTGACTGTATAATGTCCCTTGACTGAGTAGAGGCACGATCGCGAGTACCAAAAGACCCGCGATCGGGCCCATACCAAAGACCCCAGTTATCAAAAGATATCTTATGGCTATTACCCTGCTGCTATATGCAATCCTCGCGGGAGCCTATCTCCTAGTAATTCCCGCGGCTGTCTATGCTTACCTCAATAGCCGCTGGTATGTGGCCGGCTCGATTGAGCGTGTATTAATGTATTTCCTCATGTTTTTTGTCTTCCCAGGGATGATACTCCTGGCCCCCTTTGTCAATTTTCGCCCCAAACGGCGGCAGATAGCAGCATAAATGCGAAGAATCGACATCATTACTATTGGTATCGGCATTTTTGCAGCAGGTGGACTGATCTACCTGCTGTTACAATTTGCTGGAATTGACAGCATCAATGCTGGCATCTGGAGTCAAGCGATCTTGGTAGGTGGTTTACTCGCGTGGCTATTTACCTATATTTTTCGCGTCTTGACTCACAACATGACTTATAACCAGCAAATTCGCTCCTATGAAGAAGCTGTGATCGAAAAACGCCTTGCCGAAATGACTCCCGAAGAACTTTCCCAACTTCAAGCCGAAATTGAAAAAGAAAAGAAACAAGAGCGGGATTCGTGACTGGTGAAAGGTGAAAGGTGATTGGGTTCCCCATTTCTTGTCATACCATTTCACTTTAAGCTTGATACCCATATATAGTGTTGACCTTTCAGAAGTAAAACTTGTGGCACAGGCATCTTGTCTGTGACGGGCTCAGAGCCCTGCATTTACATCTCATTTAAAAACGCTATATAGGTTTATTCGGTAGGAAGTAGTGCGCGTGCAATTCCTTGATTGACGATATCGGGGGAGAGGAAGTACCCACTTCTTAAGTATGATCATTTTCGTGAAATGGTATCAGCTCTTCCCATTTCCCAATCACCAATTACCTAATCCCTAATCCCCAATCCCTAATCCCTAATCCCCAATCACCAATCCCTAATCCCCAATCACCAATCCCTAATCACCAATCACCAATCAAATGACATCCGTTTCCCAGTGTTTTGAATCTTTGCGTCAGAAGGGGCAATGTGCCTTAATTCCCTTTATCACCGCGGGCGATCCCGATCTGGATACCACCGCGAAGGCTTTACAAGTCTTAGATGAAAATGGTGCTGATTTAATTGAATTAGGAGTACCTTATTCAGATCCTCTCGCCGATGGCCCTGTAATTCAAGCGGCCGCGACTCGTGCTTTAGAAAAGGGGACTCGCTTAGATGCCGTCTTAGAAATGGTGACAACCGTTGCCCCTAAAATAAATGCTCCTATCATTCTCTTTACCTATTACAACCCTATCTTAAATCGTGGTATTGAAACTTTCTTAAAGCAAATCAAAACCGCGGGAGTCCAAGGGTTAGTTGTACCGGATTTACCTTTAGAAGAAGCCGATAGTTTATTAAAACCGGCCAGTGAGATTGGTATTGAAGTGACATTATTAGTCGCGCCCACCAGTCCCCAAGAGCGTATTAACAAAATCGCGTGTCAATCTCAAGGGTTTATTTATTTAGTTAGTGTCACCGGTGTGACGGGAATGCGTCAGGGGTTAGATACACGAGTCGAAGAATTATTACAAGAGCTTCGGGCGGTGACAGATAAACCGATTGGGGTGGGTTTTGGTATTTCCGAGCCTGATCACGCCCATCAAGTGAAAACCTGGGGCGCCGACGCCGCGATCGTGGGAAGTGCCTTTGTGAAACGGTTAGCCGATGGGACTCCCGAAGATGGCTTGAACGCGATCGCTCAATTTTGCCAAAGTCTGAAAAGGGCTTTAAGCTAGAGGAGAAAAAAATAGGCAAAAATGCTTAGATTTTATACGCATTTTGGCAGATGACAAGTCCCATATTCCGGCTGCATAATAATAATTAAAGATATTGTTGCACATTGAGATTAGACATCCTCTTCCCTTCTGGACCCCTAACCAGAAGGATTTTTTTTGCTACTTTTTCCCTCGGATGAAAATAGGCAAAAAAGCCTATAAAATCTACGCATTTTAGCAGATGACAAGTCTGATATTTTGCCCGCATAATGACATTAAAGATATTGTTGCACATTGAGATTATAAATGTTTTTCCTTCTAGTCCCCTAACCAGAAGGATTTTTTTTACTAATTTTTCCCTCGAACCAAGCTTATAGTTATTGTAAATAAAAATGAGACATTTTATATCTCGTAATTTCTCACTGTGACTATTTATATTTCTCAGTCTTAGTTGAAATTACCATAAAAATAGATGGAGATTTGATAATCTACCAAAGATATTAGTCTTGACAAATCGTCGTAAAACCTGACAGAAAATCTTACTGAATATCACCTATCTTACTAGAACAATCAACTATAGTGTTTAAACATTTTTAGTAATTTTGTATGTTAATCTCTAAGAATGGCTTGAGACTTTCTAATTGTTCTAATTGAATGGCATAATCGGTTATCATAATTGGGATAAATAATAATCAGCACCGGATTTTTATGGGCATCTGTGACACTTTTCCAGTATTAAGGACTTTGCCAATTGCGTCACCCAGGAACACCAAAGGTGATCCTAATTCTACATTAGGTGTGGGGGATGCCAGCAACCTCTCACCAAATTATTACTGCCAATTTTCCTCATCAGCAATTTTAATATTTGCTGATTATGTCACCTTTTTACGCACCCAAGAAGGAATTTTACACTTAGAATTTGAGGTAGACTTAGTAGTAACGAGGTCAAATTACAACCGGTAGGGAAATTTTAGCGGGATTGCGATTCAACAAAACCTTGATTCAACAATTGTTTCCCTAGGACCTTATAAGAGAGTGCATGATTTATCAAGATATCCTGCAACAAGGACAAAAACAAGCCTGGAAAACGTCAATTTTACACGCTTTAGAAGCCGATTTTAGTAGAAGAAAATCTCCCTCTATTATTCTTTATGCTTTTGTGTTTCATTTTTTCCAACCCGTAAAAAAGCGCGATAGCCTGAGTATGTAGGCACTCGCGGCATCACGACGCGAATGCCGAAGGGCTCCGCAGCTATCGCGCTTTTCTTACGAATTATTTGCCAAACGCTCTAAAGCAATTTTCGCAGCCTCAGAAACTTGAGGATGATTATCCTTTTCCAAATACTTCAAAGCTGAAATACTCTTAGCACTCGGTAAATTTCCCAGGGCTTCCGCGAGACGTTGACGCACTAACCAATCTTCCGCCTGGGCAAATTGCAAAATCCGATCCACCGTGTTGCTCGCGCCAATTTCTCCTAAAGCAGAAATAGCCGCTTGTTGCATGACGACTTCCTCACTCTCTAAAGCCTTTAACAATACTTCTTCAGCCCGCATATCTTTTAGGTTTCCCAAAGAAACTGTTGCACTAAATCGCACTAACCAATGGGTATCCTCATAAAAAGCTCGCACCAAGGGTTCAAATGCTCTCATATCCGCTAAATATCCTAAAGCACCCGCGGCATCAGCCCGAATACCATAGTCGGGATCAGTTTCCAGAAATTTTACCAACAGGGGATAACATTCCTCCGTCGCTTTAATTCCTAAAGCAAACACTGCCATTGATCGCACTTGTAGATTTTCATCCTGTAACACTTTTTTGATTAAGGGTACAGCCTCCTGGGGCGATATCTCCCGTAATAGGGCTAACCCCATCATGCGATCGGCGGAATTATGACTTTCTAACTTGACGGAAATTTGCTCTAGGCTCAAAGGGCTCATATTGTAATCTCTTTGCAAAACTTTACATTTCGATTGTTTTATTATAGAGCTTGAGCGGAAACAGTAAACTATTACAGTACCCTAAGTTCTTCGATAGTGCTGGAAGATTCCTCAGATACCCTTATGGGAGGAGCTAAATACATCCCACACAATCAACCGAGAAAATTTAAAATTAGAATAATTTCACAAATATTTAATTATGTCCTTCTCTCCATCATCCTGCCAAGTCTCTCTTCTCAAAGAAGCTATTGATCGTGATCTTCACTGCGTCACACCAGAAACATCATTGACGGAAGCTCTGACAATTATGACTCAGTTTCCCAGAGTTTGTCCTCTCCCTAATTGTGATCGGAATCTTCCTTTATCTGATAAACCAGTTCCTAGTTATGTACTTGTGATGGGAAAGGTGCAGACAAATGTCTCTCCTAATATCACTAAACCGGCTTTAATTGGTATCTTGACAGAAAGGGATATTGTTAACGCGATCGTGACCGAAAAAATTACATCTTCTGATCCTATTAGTTTGGAAAAAATACCCCTTACTGAGCTTATGTCACTTTCACTTAAGACGATTACGGAATCCAAAGATCAGGATGTATTCAGTATCCTTTCTTTATTTCGTCAAGATGATAATCGTTATTTAATTATCATGGATGATCAAAGTCAACCCATCGGCGTATTAATGCGGGAAAAAGTGAGTCATTTATTACAATCTTCTAATATTCTCAAATTCCGACGAGTCATGGATTTAATGACGGCTCCCATCACCGGGTCTCCAGAAGATTCATTATTGTATATCGCACAACAAATGGTTAATGCTAAGATGGGTAGTATTGTCATTACTGAATCAAATCAGTTAGACTTGAAATACCCCATCGGTATGATTACAGAACAGGATATTTTACTCGCGCAGTCCCTAGAATTAAATTTAAACTCCACTCTGGCTCATCAAGTGATGAGAACAAATCTGGTTTTTATTAAACCATCGGAATCTTTAGGGATCGCCCATAAAAAAATGCAACAACAAGAAGTCCAAACTTTGATTGTTTGCGGAACTCAGGGTGAACTTATCGGAATTTTAACACAAACCAATTTATTACAAGTGCTTTCTCCCACAGAAATGTATCGCACGGTTCAACAATTACAAAAGTCGGTGCATCAATTACAGGTAGAAAAATTAGAACTTTTACAAAGTCGTAATGCTGAATTGGAACAAGAAGTCCAACAGCGCACCGCGAAATTACATGAGCAATTAGAAAGCGATCGCCTTTTAGCTAAAATTGCGTTACAAATTCATCAATCTCTTAATCTTACGGAAATTCTTAATAATACGGTATCGGAAGTTCATCAATTATTACACGCGGATCGTGTTATTATTATTCAATTACAATCACCCCAAGTAGGCGTAACTGTTGCTGAATCAGTTTCTCCGGGTTGGCCATCCTTGTTAGGAGAACATTTTCCTCGGAAACTTTTGCCCAAAATTTCCCAAACATTAGAACCGGAAGTTTACGCGATATCTGATTTAAAAAATAGTAATTTAAGTCCGGCTATTGTCAAAGCAGCCACAAAAGCACAAATGAAAGCTTACATTATTGTGCCAATTTTACAAGAGCATCATCTTTGGGGCTTGTTGGGTGTACATCAATGTTCGACTGTGCGTGAATGGGAACAATCGGATGTTAATTTATTGTTACAATTATCGACACAATTGGCGATCGCGATTCAAAAAGCACAACTGTATCAACAAGTGCAAAATCTCAATACAGATTTGGAACATCAAGTCCAAGAAAGAACGGCTGAATTAGAACAAAAAGTGCAAGAACTTCAAGAGTTAAACATTTTAAAAGATGAATTTTTAAGCATCGTTTCCCATGAATTAAGAACTCCATTATCTAATATAAAAATGGCAATAAAAATGTTACAACTTTCTCCGAGTCCTGAACGAACACAGGGATATATCAGAATTTTAGAAAATGAGTGTAATAGAGAAATCGATCTGATTAATGATTTATTAGATTTACAACGACTTGAAGCCAATGCCTATCGGATTTCTTTTGAAAAAGTCGATGTAACACTTGGCTTATCCTCTATTGTAGATCCCTTTTATTCTCGCACTCAAAATTGTCAACAAATTTTAGAATTAGAATATGATCAAAATTTACCTATCTTTACTTCAAACTTAGGGGATTTAAAACGTATTATTTCTGAATTACTTAACAATGCTTGTAAATATACTCCTACCAATGGGAAAATTTACTTAAAAGTTAAAGAGGTGTCAGAGCCTCAACCTCAAATAAAATTTATCGTGGGTAATCAAGCTTCTATTCCCCAAAAGGAATTATCCCGTATCTTTGAAAAGTTTTATCGTGTTCCTAATGCAGATCCTTGGAAGCAAGGCGGGACGGGTTTAGGATTAGCTTTAGTGCAGCAGCGCGTTAAACAATTGGGGGGTACTATTGAGGTGACAAGTGATGAGGAGTGGACTATTTTTACCCTTTCCTTTCCCCTTGATTAATCACAATTGTAACGAATTGTAAAAAGTGCTTGTTAAAGGGAAAAGAACATCATACTATAGTAAGTGTATTTTGGTGTCAACAAAAGGTAGTTGACGTGCGGTGGACAGTTGTCCATCGCACGGGTTCTCAAAGAAAAATAAGTGAGGAACCACAAAGGCACAAAGACCGGAAAGAGAGAGGCATTTAGGTTTTTGTGTGTCTGTGGCGAGATGGGGATTTTCTGGGAAAAAATGTTATACTGTTTCTCAATCTGGAGATTTGAGACTTATAACAACATCAATGAGACAAGTTTCTTTGAATACGATCGCGCTGATCATCTTTACGATGACTCTTTCTGTCCTGTTAGGGCCATTGATTCATTTACCATCGGAAATACCCGCGATCGCGATATTTTCTCTATTAGGATTAGTCACCATTGACACCTGGCAATTACGGGGTCAAGGAGTAACAATTTTCCTAGATTGGTTAGGGGGATATTCACCGGAAAAACGTCAGAGAATTTTACACCATGAATCCGGTCATTTTCTGGTCGCGTATTTATTAAATATTCCTATCAATGGTTACGCGTTAAATGCTTGGGAAGCCTTTAAACAAGGTCAAAAAGCCCAAGGTGGTGTCAGATTTAGTGATGTAGAATTAACGACCGAATTACAACAGGGTAAACTTTCCACACAACTTTTAGATCGTTATTGTACGGTTTGGATGGCAGGAATTATGGCAGAAAAATTAGTTTATGGAAAAGCCGAAGGGGGGAGCGAAGACAGGGAAAAATTGAGATTTTTATTGACACAATTACAACGTCCAATCACAGAAATAAAAATCAAAGAAAATTGGGCTATGTTACAAGCAAAATATTATTTAGAAACGCATAAACTCGCCTATGAAAAATTAGTCGAAGCGATGAACGAGGGGAAATCTGTTTCTGATTGTTATCAGATTATTCAAGAACACTTAAACACTGAAAAATCCTAGGTTTAGGTTGATTAGCTCACAGAGTTTTCAGGGGATATCGAAAGAATCAAGCTAACCGGAAGCAATTAACTAGACTCCACATCTTTACCCAACGCGTACAACTTTCCCATCCAGAGTCAATCTCCTGTCTTAGTGGGTTCCCTTGGGCGGGGAGACACGATCGCGCTACCCAAAGTGCCCAGGACCATCGTAAAATAATTATTAAAAGTCAAATTGGCAAGACACTGTTAGTCAAAATTTGTTAATGTAATGTCAACCAATGTGCTATTAATTCCCTTATTTCCGATTAAGGATTACCAATAAACCGTGACTGCCCAACAACTCGAAGAATCTACAAACTCCTCCCTAGGGGAACTTAACCGCCAAATGATCGTTATTCTCGACTTTGGTTCCCAATATTCCGAACTGATTGCGCGTCGTATCCGTGAAACTCAGGTTTATTCGGAAGTTATCTCCTACCGCACCAGTGCGGAAAAATTAGCCGCGTTAAATCCCAAAGGAATTATTTTATCTGGGGGACCCAGTTCTGTTTATGATGATCGTGCTCCCCATTGTGATCCCGAAATTTGGAATTTAGCTATCCCAGTTTTGGGCGTTTGCTATGGGATGCAGTTAATGGTACAGCAGTTAGGTGGTAAAGTTGTCCGAGCCGATCGCGCTGAATATGGCAAAGCCTCTTTATTTATTGATGATCCCACCGATTTACTCACCAATGTTGAAGAAGGTAGCACGATGTGGATGAGTCATGGCGACTCTTGCACTGAATTACCTTCGGGTTTTAAGGTTTTAGCTCATACGGATAATACTGATTGTGCCGCGATCGCCCATCATCAACGTAAATTTTTCGGTGTGCAATTTCATCCAGAGGTGGTGCATTCCACCTGTGGTTTAGCTCTGATTCGTAATTTTGTCTATCATATTTGCGAGTGTGAACCCACTTGGACTACCGCTTTGTTTGTGGAAAACGCGATACGCGAAATTCGTGCCAGAGTGGGCGATCAACGGGTTTTATTAGCCTTATCCGGTGGTGTGGATTCCTCAACTTTAGCATTTTTACTTCATCGTGCCATCGGGGATCAATTAACTTGTATGTTTATCGATCAAGGGTTTATGCGAAAATATGAACCGGAGCGTTTGATTAAATTATTCTCCGAACAGTTTCATATTAAAGTTGAATATGTTAATGCCCGTGAGCGCTTTTTAGCAAATCTTCAAGGAGTAACTGATCCTGAAGAAAAACGTAAACGCATTGGCCATGAATTTATTCGGGTATTTGAAGAAGAATCAAGACGCTTAGGACCTTTTGATTATTTAGCTCAGGGAACTCTTTACCCTGATGTGATTGAGTCTGCCGATACCAATGTTGATCCGAAAACGGGCGAACGCGTCGCGGTGAAAATTAAAAGCCATCATAATGTTGGTGGTTTACCCAAGGATTTACAATTTAAACTAATTGAACCCCTGCGAAAACTCTTTAAAGATGAAGTGAGAAAGGTGGGGCGCTCAATTGGTTTACCCGAAGAAATTGTCCAGCGACATCCTTTTCCTGGTCCCGGTTTGGCGATTCGGATTTTAGGTGAAGTAACGGATGAGCGTTTGAATATTTTGCGTGATGCTGATTTAGTGGTTCGTCAGGAGATTAACCGTTGTGGAATGTATCACGATTTATGGCAAGCTTTCGCGGTATTGTTGCCGATTCGGAGTGTGGGTGTAATGGGTGATCAACGCACTTATGCTTATCCTATTGTCTTACGTTTTGTTACCAGTGAAGATGGCATGACTGCGGATTGGGCTCGCGTTCCTTATGATTTGTTAGAAACAATTTCTAATCGCATTGTTAATGAGGTTCAAGGGGTTAATCGTGTCGTTTATGATATTACTTCTAAGCCCCCTGGGACTATAGAATGGGAATAGTTATCTTTGAGGTTTTCCTCGGATTTCATTTATCATTAGGAAAACACCCGTGAGGGTGTTTTTCTTGTCTGCTTATAGAGCATTCAAACCTGAAAATATATACCAACATCGAGGGTGAGAAGTTGGGAGCATCTCATTTTTATCAATGGCTAGTGGGTTCCTGTAGCCTGTGCGTAGCACATTAGCTCTCCCGCGAGGTTTCTTCATGGGTGAAACCCTTGATTTTACCGAGTCCAGTCTTCTATAATGAATGGTATCAAGAGACGCGACCCTCTACCTTTGATTCAATTGCAGAGATTTCTCTTTTGGGCTTTTTATCTTTGAAAGGGGCAAAGAAAATCGGCAAAAACTAGGCAATCTCTCATTGTAACATAGAAAAATCACTGAAAACCGTGGAAAGTATGATAAAAACTTTACATTCTGACAGAACACTTCAGTCCTTCTTATAACACCTTGTCAAACCAAAGGAGATTAAGGTAAAAGGAAAGAGAGTCACTTTCCAAAAACAAATCTACAGATTAAGTCAATGAACGGGGAAGCCTTGATTCTTGATTAAGGAAGATTTACACAATTTAAGAGTAAACTTAAGAGGTATTATGAACCAGCAGGTAGTTGCACACCCGATGGAAAAGTTTCAACGTCAGGTGGATTCTCTTGTTCAATCGAATATTGTCAAACCAACAGATAGTATCTGGAAAATTGCCCTTCTCTATGGCGATGAATGGTCCTACTGGAAAACGCAACTCATTGATTTTGACTTTTCCATGCAAGATCCCATTAGTGAGTTACTCGCGGTCGATGTCTGGGATGATGAGTAAATAACAGTTGACAGTTGACAGTTGACAATTCTCAATTACCCATTCCCCACTCCCCATTACCCATTCCCCATTCTCTAAAGACAATCTGTTAAGGCGGTGGCCAATTCCATCGCGCTTTGAGGACGATCGCGTGGATTTGGTTGAGTGACTTTGGCAATTAAATTGCGTAATTTAGGGGTAATCGTGGGTACATTATCCACATTAAACCCTAAAGCGTGTTCCCCTTTGCCTAAAAATTTGTTCGGACTTTCGCCTGTTAGCAGAAAAATTAAGGTGGGCGCGATCGCGTATAAATCCGATTGAATCACAGGTTGTCCCCTATCTTGTTCTGGTGCCGTATAACCTTCTACCCCAATACGAGTCCCCGGAGGAGTACCAATTTCTTTTACCGCGCCAAAATCTAAGAGAATAATACGATTATCCCGATGTCGGACTAACAAATTCGCGGGTTTAATATCTCGATGAATAATGGGCGGATCTTGGGAGTGAATATAATCTAAAATTTCACAAGTTTGTACCATCCACGCGATCGCCTGTTCAATAGTAACAGGACCTCGTTCAAACACCCGTTTTTCCAAATCCTGCCCATGAATCATCTCCATTGCCAGATATTTTTTCCCCTCTTCGACAAAACAATCAAAAAATTTAGGAATCCCCGGATGTTTTAAACTTTTAAGCGTCCTTGCTTCCCTTTCAAATAATTCTTGGGCTTTGGCAATCTGCACTAAATCAGCATTCATTTCTTTTAACACCACAAGAGACGCGATCGCAGGAGTGTTGGGGGGTTGATTTAGTGCTTTTTCCCGATCCCATGCCAAATTTGTTGTCCCCATTCCCCCTTGCCCAAGAACCCGTAAAATTTGATATTGACGAATATCACGTTCAACTTTAATCGGTTGTCCGCAATGAATACAAAATAAATTACTTGGGGAGTTTCCCGCGTGGGAACAACTTGGGATTGAGATGGGTTGGGGAGAAGGAGAATTATTAATAGGTAAGGGGAGAGAAAATAATTCAAATTGAAAGATCGGACCCCCTCTGGCTAATTGAATCAATGCCCCATGTAAGACAATCCCCTGTGACATTAATACACCATTAACAAAAGTACCATTAGTACCATGATTCACTAAATACCAACTGCTATCAGGGGCAGCATTGTCCAATTTTCTTAACTCTAAATGGTAGCGAGAAACCAGGGTATCAATTACTATAATATCATTATCTGGTGATCGACCAATTCGTACCACAAATTCATGTTCAAAATACCATGTTTTTAAAGGACGTTGAGCTTGCGAATCTAACAATTGCAACCGTATCATAGGACTTGAGAATAGGTAATTGACAGTGGACAGTTGACAGTTGACAGTTGACAGTTGATAATTAGGTTCTACCGAACTTAGTATGTAAGAACTCGCCAAAAAGCTTATACAGCAAGAGTTTTCCTCAAAGGTTATAAAAATCGAACTTACGCACTAAGAAATTACGCCATCCTTGCAGTGCGTAAGTCAATTAATTGATAATTGTCAACTGTCAACTGTCAACTGTTAACTTCCTTCTTCCTAAATTAAAGCACGAACAACGATCGCGGTAATATTATCATGGCCATTGTACTCATTACCCAAATCAATTAAATCCTGTACTCCATCCTCTAAACTGGTATTAGGTTCCAAGAGAGGTAAAAGATTCGTTTGCCAATGAATTTCTAATAATTGATTATCCGTCAAACCATCCGATGCTAAGACAAAAAGAGTATCATCAATCAGATCAAAAAATTCGATATCCGGTTCCAAAAAAGTCTCATCACGGGGTCCCAAGGCTTGAGTTAATTGATAAGCATCTGGGCGAGCATAAGCCATTTCTGGTTCGATCCCGCGTTTGATTTCCCGTTGCCCCACTTCGTGATCTACCGTTAATTGTTCTAATAAACCGTCCCGCTGTAACCGATAAATACGACTATCTCCTAGATGCGCGATCGCGACTTTGGTATCCTGAATTAAAGTCAACACCAAGGTTGTACCCATACGGCCACTACCAAAACTAGCCTTTTCTTGATTAATCGCATAAATGGCATTATTAGCCGCGATAATACCATCAAAAATAGTCGTTTCTGAGGGTAATTCATCATGCCAATGTTCTGCAAAATATTTTTTTAACGTATCGACGGCTAATTGACTCGCGATTTCACCGCCATCATGGCCACCCATACCATCACAAAGAATATAGAGTCCTTTTCCCTGAAAAGTTCGACCCTGATTGGATTCT
Source organism: Microcoleaceae cyanobacterium bin_387 (assembly GCA_037440985.1). Lineage (GTDB taxonomy): Bacteria > Cyanobacteriota > Cyanobacteriia > Cyanobacteriales > Microcoleaceae > JBEDKD01. The sequence continues at coordinate 31,207 of JBBITB010000020.1, read as the reverse complement.
GACTTGTAACATTGTGTTAAAATACTAAAACAATCCTCATTATGAGCACGCTGACGACCAACATCTGTACCACCCGCGTCATCTAATTGATAAAGATTTTTCGGAAGAGACTCGGATTCCTCTGAGTCACACATATTTTCCTCATCAAAATAGTTTTCTCCTTCGAGAGATTGATCCATCACACTAGAAGTATTCATGATTTTTTGTTCCTCTTCCCCTTCATCTCCTGTTAATTCTCTTTGTATCTCTTGCAAACGCGATCGGACTTCTTCAATGTCATTCATATCACCTTTAGGTAATAACGTTAACAATTCCGCTAACCCACCAAATAAAGTCCTTTGGGAATCAATAAATAAATTACGCCAGAAATGCCCTAAATCAGATAAAGTAGGGGGCGCATCAGGACAATCAGGATACAGGGATTGAAAAGAAATTAAAGTTTTGTCCGGTGGACTATGGGGACTAAGGTACAAATTATCCACCTTTAATAAACTTTGACGACAGCCTACAGAATCTAAAGTTATCCACAATTCTATCATCTCTTGCAAAAATAATACCAATTGTTCAAGGGATACTCGATTGTCATTCCATTGTTGAGAAAATTCCGGCTCTTGGGAAAAATCTTCCATTAGTATTACCTTTTGTCCCTCCTCTTCCCAAGCATCGTGAATAGTGGGAAGAGAATGGGGAAATTTTGATTTAAGAGTGAGATAAGGTTTGACAACGGGAGGAATATTACTCTCCGTTTCTAACAGGAGTTTCAGCAAGGAAATTTGTAAGGGATTACAATCTAATACCGTCACATCAAAAGGAGTATCAATCTGTCTTTCTGGTACGTTTTCCATAATGAGATAGCGTTGTTGAGAGTCTAAATAAGTCCCCGCGGGAATTGCGGGTAGAGATAATCTCTCCTCCTCCTTGTGAATGGATGTTTTTTTCTTACCTTTCTCCTGACTTTTTAGTAAAGAATCATGCTCTTTTTCTATTTTTTTTGCATTAAAAATATCAGTGTTTATCGAAGGTATATTTTCTTGATTTTCTGTCTGCTCCATCACTTGTGAAGCCGTGGCTGCTCCCGTAATATCTAAATCCCTTGTCTCTTCTTTCTCCCAGGAGGCAAAAATAGATTCAGGCGCAGAAATTTCCCTTGTCATTACATCAGTCGTTCTCGCAATCGGCATTTCTTTAGCACTTCCGCCCACCATCCTATCTACAGAGGTATCCGTGAGCGTCTCAGTATGCTCGCGTGCAATATTTGAGAGTGCAATACCGCCGAAAATAATAGCCCGCCAGATTTTACCCACTATCACACCGCAGTTGGGACACTCTAGATCGTGCCATACTACTTTTGTACCGCATTCATGGCAAAATTTATGGCACAGAGAAGTACCACAGTGAATACAAAATCGGTTATTATCTGGGTTTTCTAATTGACATTGAGGACAGGTGAGCATAAGGATTTAGATTTTAGAGTTTTGATTTTCTGATCGGGCGTTTTTTGAGAGGCTATGATGGAACTCTTATCTCAAAGTTTAACTTAAAAAGGAATCCTATTGTCAACCTCTTTCTCGATCGTTTCTTGGGTAATTGTTTCAATGGTACTTAAGGGGACTTGACAAAAATAGCGATGTCTAAAATTTTCTTCCCTAATCGCGTCACAGAATTTCTCTAGGCTCTGAGAAATTTCCTCCGATAGGGAAACCCTCATTTCACCATCGGCAATCCATAATTCTTCACCCTGTGCAGTAATATCAAACCCAATCAGTTTCAGACATTCTAAACCAATCTCAAGGGTTATGTCACTAACTCCTAACGTTTCTTGTAATTTTTGACGAGTCACACTTTTTTCTCTGCTCCTGAGATATTTCGCGATTCCCATTAGTTTTTGCCAGGTTTCTGCCGGGGATTTTTCCGAGGGCAGAGAATACGCGATCGCGATTTTTTCCCCCCTCTGACTACCCCGATAAAATTCATTTTCTAAGTCCTCCCAACTTGTCGGACATTTACTAATAATATAAGACGAAGAAACCCGATCTGTCTCTTCTTCCTTCATTCTATCGCGTAAATCTAAAATACTCTCCTTGTGAGTAATTCTCCCCTGAGAATATTCTTCACTATTCGGACGCACAGCAATTAATCGCACTTCATATTTGTCCGTGTTAAAATCTAATTCGACAATAGCATCACAACATCCCAGAGGAATTTCCTCTCGATAATGTCCCCACCAACACCCCGGAAATCCTGATGGATTCGAGTCATCTACTATTTGAAAACTCGTTTTAATATAGGAAAATTTTCCTCCCCTCATATCTTCTAGATTTTTGTGATAAATATTGCAAAAATAACAATTTTTGATGAGAAGTTTCGGAGGGAAATTTCCCATCCCACAGGGTTCTAATAATTTTAATTCTTGAAATAATGTTTCACCTAATTCTGCCACTGTCACGGTTAAATCAGCTTTAATGGCAGTGGGTTTTAATAACGTGATATCGTCTATCTTTTGTCTTAATTTATGATTGAGAGATTCCGTAAATATATCAATATTTTCGATAGGAATACTCAAACCAGCCGCGTAGGGATGTCCTCCAAATCTTTCTAATAAATGTTCTTGACTTTTCACTAATTCATAGAGGTCAATATTATTAACAGAACGCGCAGAACCCCTCGCGAGCAGCGATTCTTCCGAATTGTCGGTTGTCAGTAAAAGGGTTGGTCTTCCGTATTCTTGAGCCACTTGTCCCGCGACTAATCCTAATACTCCTAAGGACCATTGTGGATCAGTTAAAACGATAAAATAGGTAGTCGATAAATCTAATTTGGCTAATTTTTTCTTGACATCTTCTGTCACATTTTTTTGTAATGCTTTTCGTCTGGTATTAGCTAATTCTGTTACTTCGGCTAGAGCCTTACACTTTTTTTCATCGCGACTGGTGAGTAATTCTACACAAAAACTCGCGTCCCCTTGCATTCGACTAACCGCGTTAATTCTTGGCCCTAAACCAAAGGAGATATCCGTAGGGCGATCGCCTGTTTTTTTACATAATTGTAACAATTGAGCCACACCCGGACGGGTTGGTTTCTTCAATTGTTTTTGTAATTTTGCGATACCAATTTGGGCTAAATAACGAGAATCTCCGGTTAATTTCACTAAATCAGCAATTAACCCGATCGCGACTAAATCTAATAAATCTTCTAAAGGACGTTGAGGAACCTGGGGTAAGGTTAAATAAAGAGCCTCAATCAACTTGTATGCCACGGCAACGCCGGACAAATTAAATAAACGATGATTTTGAGGTAAATTGCGCGGATTAATAATAGCAATTACAGGAGGACGTTGATCGGGTAAAGTATGATGATCCGTGATAATAATATCAATACCCAAATCATTCGCGTAATCAATTTCTCTTAAGTTGCTACTCCCCGTATCACAGGTAATAATCAGAGTGACACCAGTCTGGACTAATTTATTGATCGCGCTAATATTTAAACCATGAGATTCCGTCAGACGATTCGGGATATAATAACTTAAATTTTCTTTAACTAAAAATTGCGATAACCCTTCCCATAAAACCGCCGTTGCCGTGATCCCGTCTGCATCAAAATCTCCCCAGATCACGACTTTTTCTTCGGTGTCTCTTGCTTGTAAAATCCGTTCAATTGCCCAATTAATTTCTGCACCAAAATCAAAGGGACTCGCGGGTTGATAAAATTGAGGGTTGAAAAATCCTGTAAGATTATCCGGGTCGTTGATACCACGTTCAAAAAGAATAGACGCGGTGTACTTACCCACGAAGGCTGGCCCACAACTTTTTACCAAGTCTTTTAACCATTGGGGGGGATCATTCGGAGGTGAAATTTGCCATTCGGAAGAGAGTTTTTGATTCATTTTAGATAATGACTAAATAGATATTTCTTCAATTATAGCAAGATTTTTTAATAACTCATTAGGAGACGTGTTATTAGGTGAATTTTCTCTTTGACGAAGTGGCTCGCGTTGACACAGAGTAGTAAATTGACAAGATTGACAAATTCCCCTATTAATATCAACTTGACTCAAAGGTTTTTTCTGAGTATAATATTCTTCTAACCATTGAGTTAAATTATCTAAAATTTTCTTTAAATCAGCTTTCGTTTCTTGATGTTGTTTTTCACTATAGGAAATTTTGAGACTTTGGGGAGATTGATTACGGAGAGGTTTAACAAACCAATAAGTCATAGAAACTTCTTCTGGTAAATAATCGCTAGTTTCCACTAATACAAATAAATAAAGACGAGTTTGCCAATCTCTTATTAATTTTTGGGTATTGGGGGGAATAGGATAGCTTTTCCAATCAATAATTTGAGCATTTTGTTGATCCGCAATTAACAGATCATAGATAACTGTTAATAATGAATTATTAAAAGAGAGAATGCGATAATGTTCCGCGTCCCTTAAAATATCATCTTCGGGGGGGGGAGGGGGAAATAAGTCCGTGGCTGTTTTGATTAAAGACTGATAACATCGTTGCATTTCTGGGTTTTCTGCGAGAAGGGAATCCATTGGTAGTCCTAATTCTCCCTGTTGCATCAAGAGGTGAAACTTTTTACCCCAGGCTAATTTTTCTTGTGTTTCTAAAGTAAAGGGAGAAGCAAAGTTGTCTAAGTAAATATATTGGTATTTTCTGGGACATTGGCTTAATATGTTGAGTTTAGTTTGAGATATTCTATACATAGGTATCAACGGTTGCGCTCAGGATTAAGTTAATCGTAACAATTATTGTCGAGATTGACAACCAAAGAAACCGGGTTTCTCAGATGTAGGTTGGGTTAAGGGAAGCAACACCCAAGAAATGTGTTGGGTTTCCTGCGTCAGCCCAACCTACAAAGAAATTGCTTTCGGAAAAAACCGGGTTTCTGTCAACCAAGTTGTCTCCATAATCGGGGATATTGTGTTATCCTATTTTTTCGCAAATCTCCAAAATAAAGTTGAAAATACTATGGGTTATGTGTTAGGTATTGATGGCGGTGGTACGACGACGACTTGTATTCTGATGAATGATGATCGTCAAGTTTTATCTCGTAGTGAGACGGGACCTTCTAATTATCAAACTATTGGTTTAGATGCCGCGGGTAACTCGATTGAACTCGCGATCGCGCAATGTTTGTCTCTCCCTTCTCTACCCTCTCAGATTACGATTAAAGGTTTTTGTTTAGGGCTGGCGGGGGTGGGGCGTTCAAAAGATGTGAAGATTATCCAAAATTGGGTTCAGAAATTTTACGATCGCGCTTCCCAATCTGTCTCGGTAAAATGGGATTTAAACCCGGAAAATATCAAAATTTATAGTGATAGCAAGATCGCGCTTGTCGGCGGTATTGGCTCAGAAATAGGTATTGTCGCGATCGCGGGAACCGGATCTCAAATTTTTGGTCAAAATATACGGGGAAAAACCAAACGAGTCGGCGGTTGGGGATATCTTTTAGGGGATGAAGGTAGCGGTTATAACATTGCGATAGGAGGTTTACAAGCTGTGTTAAAATCCTATGATGGACGTTTAGAGGAGACTAAACTCACCGACGCGTTTAAAACTCATTTAAAATTATCAGAAATTGAGGGGTTAATTTCCGTCGTCTATCGCCAGGGATGGAGTGTTAAAGATATCGCGGCTTTAGCTCCTATTGTCGCGGAAACTGCACAAGGAGGCGATCGCGTTGCCCAAAGGATTATTGAAGAAGCCCTTGATCAATTAGTTTGGGCGACACGGGTAGCCATAAATGACCTTTTTTTACCCGATGAAAGTTTTGAAATTGTCCTTATTGGTGGTGTTTGGCAAATTGTTAATTTCCGAGCATCCTATCAAAAGACAATTAGCGCGATCATCCCTTCTGCCCATGTCATTTTACCTCGTAATGAACCCGCCTATGGGGCTGCACTTTTGGCTTTAGGTAATGGGTAATTGGTAATGGGTAATCGGTAATGGGTAATTGGTAAGAAAGAAGAGGTAATAAACCACAAAGGCACAGAGGGCACAGAGGAAGAGGGAAGTAGGAAGAGGAAAGTAGGTAATTGGTAAGAAAGAAGAAGTAATAAACCACAAAGGCACAGAGGGCACAGAGGAAGAAGGAAGAAGGAAGAGGGAAGAAGGAAGAGGGAAGAAGGAAGAAGGAAACTGCCCTATTACCAATTTCCTATTACCCCAATTTCCTATTACCAATTTCCTAATCTATAATCACCTATTCAACAGGAGAAAAACTGTTATGTTAAAAATATCTCAAAGCCGATCACGCATCGCGATGTTTCTTTTAGGATTAAGTATCACAACCACCGCGCCGATCATCATTCCTCCCCCGATAATAGCTCAACCTTTATATCAATTTTCCAACCCCAAAATTGTCAGGGGAACTATTATTCCCATTAACTACGAAAAAGAAAAAATTATTGTCACCCCCAATGAAACAACACCCGTAACACTTATTGTCGCCCAAGACATGAAAACTCAAGACGGATTTATCGTCATTCCCAAAGACAGTAAAATTAATGGGCAAATACAACCCGTCCCCAATACCAAAGGCTCTCAATTTATCGCGAAAGAAATCATTTTTTCCAAGGGCAAAAAACTTTCTATTAATGCCGTTTCCGGTGTTATTACCCGCAGAGAAACTATCACAAAAGGCGCAAATACCGGAAGTATTCTCACCGGAGCAGCGATCGGTGGAGCCGCTGCCACCGCGATATCCGTTATTACAGGTAGTAAAAACATTAACTTATTAACTGTCTTAGGAGGCGCAGCCGTCGGAGCCCTCGGTGGAGTCTTATTAGGAAAACGACAAGTAGATGTTTTAGTAATTTACCCGCAACAGGACCTCTCCCTTACGGTACAATCAGATATTGTCTTCGATCCGAGATTTTAAACATTCACTTTTTTGGGTTTAATTTTGTCACCAACTTACCTCTTGATTACAGATTTCTCCAAGACTTATATCCTTTCTGCTGATGATTGGTTTCATATCCTTTTTCGGCTTTGTTTGTCTTTATTCGTAGGATCAATCATTGGTTTAGAGCGTCAATTACGACATAAACCCGCGGGTTTAAGAACTCATGCAATGGTAAGTCTGGGATCTGCCCTTTTTGTTATTATTCCACTAGCATTAAATAACACGCCTAGTTATGATTCTGTCAGTCGTGTTATTCAGGGAATTGCCGCGGGGGTAGGTTTCTTAGGAACGGGGGAAATTTTGCGCCAAAATTCTCAAGACTTACTTGGTGTTGAAGTTTCTGGACTTACTTCTGCTGCCGCGATCTGGGTGTCTTCTGCCTTGGGAATTGCCGCGGGTTGTGGCCTTTGGCAAATTTCTTTAATGGGTGCTCTTCTCGCGTATCTTATTCTCCATATTGTCTATAATTTGGAACATCATCGAAAACATTAATTCTGAATTTTGTTATGCTAAAATTATCTCATAAATCTTGGCTATTCTTCACTTTTGCCCTGGTTTTAACCAGTCTTTCTAGTTGTCTCAATTTTCAGTCTCAGGCACAGTCTTCCTTAAGGGAGGCTAATAATGTTTCCGAAAAGGTTGCTCAAGAATTAACGGGGCAAAAAGTTAATAATTCTGGTTTTGGTTTACCGATTGATTGTAAATTAGGTCAAGATTGTTATATTATGCACTATGTCGATCGCGATCCGTCTCCAGGGGTAGTAGATTTTGGTTGTGGCCGTCAAACTTATGATAAACATGATGGTACTGACTTTGCTATTGCTAATGAAAAAGTCATGGCAAAAGGTGTCGCAGTAGTCGCGATCGCGCCCGGTAAAGTATTAAGAGTGAGGGATGGAGTACGCGATCGACGGGTTGAGGATGACACAACAAAAAAAGAGGTGGAAGGTACCGAATGTGGTAACGGTATGGTTGTCGATCATGGCAATGGTTGGGAAGCACAATACTGTCATTTACGTCAAGGAAGTGTGAAGGTAAAACCAGGAAATCAAGTGGAAAAAGGTTCTGTTTTAGGAATGGTAGGAGAGTCGGGTTTAGCATCATTTCCCCATGTTCATTTAACATTACGTTATCAAGGAAAACCGATCGATCCTTTTGTTGGTCCCGATGCACCAAATGGCTGTAATGTTACTCGTAAACCCCTATGGGATCAAGCTTTAGCTTATGTACCAACTGGTTTAATTCAAGCGGGTTTTTCCACGATTGCGCCCAAATTAGGGGATGTTTTGGCGGGCAAATTTACAGAAACAGTATTTCCGGTGAATAGTCCCGCGTTACTTTTTTGGGTTCATAATTTTGGAGTTTTGGAGGGCGATCGTGAGTCTTTTCAGTTAATTTCTCCCACAGGTGAAACGATTGTGAAAGATGAGTCGACACTGAAACGTTCGGGGCGTTATTGGCTCAGTTTTGTTGGGAAAAAGAATACAGAAGCTAAACCTTTAATCGTGGGTATTTGGAAAGCACAATATCGTTTAAAACGAGGAGATAAAGTATTAGTGGATATTGAAAAAACAGCAAAATTAGAATAGGGTAAACAGTTTAATTTGCGATAGACATTATCTTCTACACAAGGAGTCCGGCCTATTTCCATTGTAGCGGAAAAAGGCCGGACTTATTAATCAATTTCTCGTGTCGCTGTGGCACTATTAACTATTTGTTGACCTAATTTGCACAGTAATAACTCTGTGCGATCGCTTAACCGAGTCACAAATAGCCCATTTTCGGCTTCCACATCCGTAGAAATCCAAGTCCCTTCCAGAGTGACTTCGACAAAATCAGCATCCGCGATACAAAGGGAAATCGCGTCTCGTTCCCGAATAGCCGCCTCTTCTAAGAAAGAAATACCAATCAAATCAGCAGGAAGTAAAAACGCGGCTGTACTAGGTTCAATACAAATGCTTTCACCAACGCGCATGGCTAACATCACACGGAGCGCGACTAATTGTTCAGGAGATTGAGCTAATCTTTCTAATGTAAATCCTGTTTCTGTGTAAGTCAGTTTTAACATTTTATGACTTCCTGTTTATTTATTCATCAAAGCGCAAGAAGGAAGAAGGAAGAAGGAAGTTGACAGTTGACAGTTGACAGTTGACAGTTGACAGTTATCAATTAATTGAGTTACGCACGGCAACGGCAGCATAAGGGTTTGAGCTTGTCGCTTAAGGGAATGGCGTAATTTTTTAGTGGGTAAGTCCTAAATTATCAACTGTCAACTGTCAACTGTCAACTGTACACAAATGACTCCTTTCCAACTCGGAAAAATCAAAACCCCCGCTTCGATGGGTGGGAAGCGGGGGTTGGAAAAAGGACTAAAGGCATCTTTTTCACTGAGAGGGGTATTAGTATTTCCCCCCGCGTCTTATCTGGAAATATTCTGCTGTGATTAACGGATAATTTTGGGTGCAATTACCCACAAATTCCGCGATCGCTTCCCCATCACTAGAACCCTTTTTTAATAAAGATTCTCCCTCCGATCCGGTTTTGCCCAGAAGCAATGAGGCATCTCTGTAACCGTCAAAATGGTTACTTGAGGTGCGATTCATTGTGGAGGTTAATAAATGTTTCACAGCAAAATTCTTTACTAAGGTGGACAACGGCTCTGAATGCAAGATAACACAAGGCCCTGGGAGATCCGCAAGTCTTTCCCTTTGTCTATATTTGCGGACTCTTGCACTGCTTATCAAATCATACTACACTAATATTACACAAATGTAAACCCCATGGAAGGAGAAAATTTATGCAAACCTTACCGAGAACTTCTACAACGGAGATGGAAGTAACGAGCATCCGTCTTGAGCGGGAATTAAAGGAGAGATTGAAGGAATTGGCGGGAAATCAAGGTTATCAAGCTTTGATTCGGGATTTGCTCTGGAATTATGTGCAGCAAAAGACGGGTGAGTATCGACCAAAATTTAGTCGTGGGGATATTCGTGCTACGATTGCGGCCTCTGCACACCATGAGCAACGCTGTGTTTTAACGGGTGAGATGATTCGAGTCAATGAACCTATGTTACTGGGATTAACGATTCATGGCGATATGGTGCCTTTAAGTGTTGGTAGTTTAGACGGCTAGGTGATTTTTCTACATTCTCACAAGAAACCCAATTTTTGTAGGAAATTGGGTTTCTTCTTGTTGTAGCCATTTTTTGTAGGTTGGGCTGAGCGATAGCAAAACCCAACGAAGATGTTGGGTTTTGCCCGACGCGCACGCGACGCGGGCCTCAACCCAACCTACGAATCTTTCCCTGTATTACTTATGAAATGTTCAAAACGAGAGTTTATTTTAATTTTTCAAGGTTTTTCGCGTTACTGTCTTACGTCGAAATTCCGTTTTTTCTTCTTTTTTGTGCTCTTTTGTCTCATAACGCGATCACTTCCTTATTTGGCTCCTATTCACGCGTGGGATATTGCCCAAGATCAAGACTCCATCGAATTTCACGATCGCGATGGCTTGCCTTTGGGGACTATTCTGACACGGGATTCCCAACATACCGCGGTTGTCCCTTTAGAGCAAATCTCCCCTCATTTTCTCCACGCGATTCTGGCCGCGGAAGACTCCCGTTTTTATCAACATGGCGCTCTTGATTCGATCGCGATCGGGCGTGCTTTATCAGAAGCCATAGAAGCAAAACACCTTGTCAGTGGAGCATCAACAATTACCATGCAACTGGCCAGAATGTTAGAAAATCCAGAGGGAAATATAGCCATAATCAAAATACGAGAAATTTGGTTATCCTGGCGACTCGTAGCAGGAATGAATAAAAATGAGATCCTAATAGCTTATATTAACCGTTTACCAATGGGGGGTAATATCTATGGAGTAGAAGCCGCCTCACGGACTTATTTCGGTATTCCGGCAAAGGATCTTACCTTAGCCCAAGGGAGTATTCTGGCATCTATTCCCAACGATCCCAATAATCTCAATCCTTATCACAATTTTACGGCCTTAAAAAAACGACAAAAATATGTCTTAAATCGGATGGTAAGAGAAAAAAATATCACAAGTGAACAAGCAGAAAAAGCAGAAAAAGCAGAAAAAGAAGAAATTTTACTCTTACCTAGAAAACAAGGAATTATTGCCGCGCCTCATTTTTTATTTTGGTTAGCCAGTCAATTACCCCCAAATCATCCCACTCAAATTAAGACTACGATCAATCGCGCTTTACAGAAATTTGTCGAAACCCAAGTCCAACAAACCATTAATAACCTAGCATCCCATAATGTGCATCACGGAGCCGCGTTAGTCATTAATAATCACACCGGAGAAATCTTAGCCTATATCGGCTCACCGGATTACTTTAACGAAACAAATATGGGACGTAATGACGGCATACAAGCCTTACGTCAACCCGGTTCTACCCTCAAACCTTTTTTATATGAACTTGCCCTAGAAAAAAAGGTAATTAAACCTAATAGTATTTTAGCAGATGTGCCGACGTATTATGCCATTCCGGGTGCAAAAATTTACCATCCCACTAATTATAACGAAGAAAACTTTTTGGGGCCAGTGCGAGTCAGAATCGCCTTAGCTAATTCTCTGAATATTCCCGCGGTTAAAGTCTTAGAAAAAGTGGGTGTAGATCACTTTTTAACCCGATTAAGAAACTTAGGATTTAGCCATTTAAGCCAGTCAGCGGAATATTATGGTTTAGGATTAACATTAGGGAGTGGCGAGGTAAGTTTATGGGAATTAGCCAAGGCTTATCGTATTCTAGCTAACCAAGGAAAAGTAACCCCCCTTGTCACTATTTTAAATGAAAATTGCGATGCTAAATCAACAGATATTAACCAGAAGAAAGGCGAAAATTTCTGTGTTAATAGAAGTTCATCAGTAATGGCAGAAAATCAAATAGATACACCGACAACATGGGCATTAATTACAGATATATTAAGTGATGCCCATGCCAGAGCGCAAGAATTTGGGGTTAATTCCGTATTAGTATTACCCTTTCCTACCGCGGTAAAAACGGGGACATCTTCTGATTTTCGAGATACTTGGACAATAGGTTTTAGTAGTGATTATACTGTCGCGACTTGGGTAGGTAATTTCAATGGCGATCGCATGAATAAAGTATCAGGAGTAATGGGTGCGGCTCCCCTTTGGAATAGAATCATGTTACATTTACATCAAGAAAAAGAACCAGATAAATTTCGGGAACCGAAAGGATTAGTAAAACGACCAATTTGTGCCATTTCGGGGTTACGTCCGACACCAGACTGTCCCTCTGTGGTACAGGAATATTTAGATCCTAATGATCTAAGTAATTATGAAAAATCAACAGCATCTTTGTCACTTCCATCGGAATATAAAGAATGGTTATCGAGACAAAATCAAGTTAATTTTACTCCTAAAAAATTACAGATAGTTTTTCCGCAAAATGATGATTATTTTGTCATAAATAATCAAGATAAAAACCAGATCGAGTTAAAGGTAACTGGAGTTAATAATACGTCAATAGAATGGTTTTTAAATGGAGAAAAATTAGATAATACTCGCTTAAACACTGTATTTTGGCAAATGAAACCCGGAGAATGGACTTTAGAGGTAAAAGCAGGAAAAATGACAGATAAGGTGAAGTTTCAAGTAGAAATTGCGGAGAATAAACCAAGGAAACGGGGTTTTTCTCTTACGGGTAGTTCTCATTAATGAAAATTACGAAGAAACCCTGTTTTTGGCAGGTTAGAGGGTGAGGCGCGATCGGCAGGGATTAGGCTGTTGTGATTAGTTTATTAAGTTTGGGATAAATTGGGTTTATACTAGAGTTTAGGTGTAATAATCGGCAGAATCCTTACTCGGTAACGAGAGGGATCGATCGTTATTAAAGCACCGCGATCTAATTCTGATTCAAACTGACACAGAACTGGAATTACAATATCTTCTAAAGTCCGAGGCAAGATATCTTGAGTTCTTACCTGAATTACACTTGGAGCATTAGCCTCGGTAGTAGCAAGAAGTATGCCAAAATCTAGGTCGTGAGTGAAAACGATGTAGCCGTTGGTACTAGCCCAAGCCATAATTATTTGGTCTATGGCGGCTGGATCGCCCACATTTGACCAGTGAACTGACTCAATTGAGTATTTAGCAAAAACCGAAACCCAGTCGGGTGATAGGTTCATGTCTATTAATATTTTCATGCCAGCAACAGGGGGACTTCTTGTTCTTCAACTCGCCAAGCGGCATAAGCTAGGGCTTCATAAATGTCGGCTTCTTCTAAATAAGGGTAAGCTTTAAGGATGTCGGCGGGGGTGTGCCCTGATGCCATGAGACCAACGATCGCGCCTACTGTCACTCTCATACCTCGAATACAAGGTTTGCCACCCATAACTTGTGGATTAAGGGTGATTCTGGTTAATGGTTTCATAGTAAAAATTTGGGGTTTTATTGAATTATATCAGAAGGCGATGAACCTTTCATCTAAATATTAGTACAATTGACTAAACTTAAATAATCATTCGCCTTGATCAACTCAGAGACAATCATCTCGAAAAATTTGGATAAAGAAACCCCGTTTCTGGGATCTGGGAAATGCCGTATCGCGTCAATTAAGGAGATGAGGGAGGAAGAGAGTCAATATTTGCTAAGGCAAAAATTAGCATTTCTTCGGCACGATATATTATTTGCACTGTGTCTGTTTGTGTGATTTGTATATCGGCATTATAGTCGGCTTCTAATCGAATGTTTTGGGCATCAATTAGATAACGATGGAACTGCACCGGAACGAGTCCGGGGCGAGCAAATTTTTGACCGAAAGATGCGATCACCGCGGAGTGGCGAGAATAAGATAATTTCTCCCCTTCTAAAAAGGCAGTCGCGATGTAAAACATCACATAGTAAGCACGGGAAGCCGCAGAATCAAAAAAGCCTTGATTGTTTAAAATTCGTGCTGCTTGTAAGGTTCTGTTAGCCTTTTCAAGTAGTCTTTGTTGCTCTGGGGTCATATCGGGACTCCTTCTCGCCGGATATTGCGAAACAAACCGCTCTCATATTCTTGGTACTTCTCAACTGTGGCAAAAATACAGCTAATTACAACAGTATGTTTTAAGCAAATATCGGCAATCAAAACAGAAATTCGCTGGATTTCTTGAAAGTAATTGAATGGATTTTTGAGCAGGATTAAAACATCAATATCTGAGTCGGATTTAGCATCACCTCTAGCTTGGGAACCATAGAGAATGATTCCGTCAAGTTGAGGGCCGTAAAGTTGCTCTAAGCCTTGGCGTGTTTGGCTGAGGATTGTCTGAAGTTTTTTTTCAGTCATGGGCTAATTTTTCCCCATCTTTTTATCTATTTTAGTCCCCTGGATCAAGAAACCGGGTTTCTTGATAAATATCTCGGTATTGATGCCAAATTTGTTGTAGAAACACGGTTTCTGCCAGAAGAGCTACTTTTTTACAAGACAAGACGAGAAATTTTGATCACCTTAATAACCCGGAGGTAAATTTGATAATTCAGCCTCCACCTTCAATAAATTTTGAATCCGTGCTTCCGTCGAAGGGTGAGTAGAAAATAAATTTCGTAACCAATCCCCCGCGGACACATTCATAATTAATAAAGGAGAAAAAGCCGGATTTCCTTCGATGGGCATTTGACGTGCATTACTGTCTAAACGTTCCAATGCTCTCGCTAAAGCCCGAGGATTTCCTGTTAATTTGGCGGCACTAGCATCCGCGGAAAATTCTCTCGTCCGAGAAATTGCCAATTGAATTATAGAAGCTGCGAAAGGCGCGAGAATTATGGTTAATAATAACGCGAAAGGATTAGAGCCTTCTCGGTTATCTCGCGATCCTCCCATAAACCACATACTATAACTAGCCATTTGCGCTAACCAAGAAATGGCACTCGCGATCGTTGCTGCGACAGCTTGTGTCAACGTATCCCGATTTTTAATATGACTTAATTCATGGGCAATTACCCCTTCAAGCTCATCATCGGACAAAATACTCATAATACCTTCTGTCACCGCGACAGCCGCGTGTTGAGGATCTCTACCCGTGGCAAAAGCATTAGCCGAATCAGTGGGAATAATATAAACTCCGGGCATGGGTAAATTTGCCCTTTGTGCCAAAGTTTCTACCATATTATAAAGTTGAGGCGCTTCACTATAACTAATAGATTGAGCACCATAGGCCGCCAAGGCAATTTTATCAGAAAAATACCATGAGCCGAAGTTCATCACCGCGGCTAAAACTAAACCAATAAGAGCGCCACCTTTACCCAAAATTAAGGAACTAATAACGATTAAGAGCGCACTTAACAGACCCAATAATACTACTGTCTTAATTTGATTCATGGGATTTTTACCTCTGTATTCAAAGGGTTATATTTATTTTTTACTTATATTCTATAATAGCATATTTTGACACAAAATTATCAGATTAACCGTCTCATTTTATTACGATTTTCTGCACTTATATCTACTAATGGAAAACCCCGGTTGATGAGAATTTCGTGATAAACTGGGTTTCTTGACATTTATTCTGATAAAAAAGGAAGAAACCCCATTTATGCTCATCTCTTACCACCAACTACATCTCGCACACGATAAATCGGACGATCTTGAGATTCATGGTAAGTTCGCATTAACAATTCTGCTAATAATCCAAAACAGAACAACTGCACTCCCGTTAATAGTAAAACTACCGCTAAAGTAAGTAACGGACGATTACCAATCTGTTTACCTAATCCCAATTTTATGAAAGTTAAATAGCTACTAATTAGGAAACCCAAAAACAGAGAAATCATGCCCATTAAACCAAAAACGTGCATGGGACGAGTTAAAAATTTCTTCATAAAATAAATTGTTAATAAATCCATCAAAACCCGAAAAGTACGCCAAATACCATACTTACTTTTTCCATATTTACGGGCATGATGTCGCACAGGAATTTCTGTAATACGAGCCCCTTCAATAAATGCTAAAGCCGGTAAAAAACGATGTAATTCTCCATAAAGATTTAAGTCCGCGGCTAATTCAGCTCGATAAGCTTTTAAAGAACATCCATAATCATGTAATTTTACCCCTGTAACTTTCGCAATTAACCAATTAGCAATTTTTGAAGGAATCAGACGACTAACGGTATTATCTTGGCGATTTTTGCGCCATCCACTCACTAAATCATAGCCTTCTTCTAATTTAGCCAATAGGAGGGGAATATCGGCGGGATCGTTTTGTAAATCACCATCCATTGTGATAATAACTTTCCCTTGGGCATAGTCAAAACCCGCGGACATCGCGGCACTTTGTCCGTAATTTTTACGGAAAATTACGGCTTTTAAGTCTTGACGTTTTTCCGCGTTTTCTTTTAACCAATTTGCTGAACCATCTTTAGAACCATCATCGACACAAACTATTTCATAGGTTAATTTGCTATCATCGGTAAACGCAGAAGAAATTGATTCTATTAAATGCGGTAAACTTTCGACTTCATTGTAAATCGGAATCACAACGGAAATATCAGGATTTTCTTGAGAGATATCTTCCTGTTTTACTAATTTTTCTAGCATAGTTCTCGTTTATGGATTTGATAATTTTAACATAAGAGACTCAAATTTTTGGGGTGTTTTTGGGGAATTATGAGATTATTGAGAAAGCTGTTTACAGCGATATTCAGTTTAGCACGATCGCGCTCTCGATAACAAGAAACCGGGTTTCTGAGTGTATTGGCAAAAATCAACCGGGTTTCTCGACTCTAGCTATTCATAACTAAAATAGAACTAGAATGGGGTTGATAACTCGTGATCACTCGCCCTACACCTCGTAATTGACGATAATAAGTTTGACTAATTTTATCCCCAGTTTCGGACAGAATATCAATCCCAATACCATTACGTCCCTGATCTTTTCCAGAACTGTGAATATAACGACCATCTCCAAGATATAATCCCACATGGGTAGCTTTTTGGGGAGTTCCAAAAAATACCAGATCCCCGGGTTGTAATTCTGTTATGTCTATTTTTTGGACAAAATCCTCCTGTTGATAAGCATCTCTTGGGAGCCAAATTCCTACGGATTGAAAAGCCGCTTGCATCAATCCTGAACAATCATAATTAGGGCCAACTGTACCTCCCCATAAATATTCATTGGTTTGATTCATGGCATGATAGATAAACGCGATAATATCGGGTATTTTTTCTTGAATTTCTGACTGTGAAATCGTTTTGGGGTGATAAGCGCTAGAGGAGACTTCTAAAGAATCTACATCTGTTAGTGCTAACCATCCGGGGTAATCATCTTCACATAATCTTACTTCGATCGCGTTTCCCTCTTCCATTTCCTGAGAATTTGTGGGCGATACTAAAACTCGCAGATAACGTCCGACTGCGGCTTGAGTTGTGAGACGCTGGCACTGGATCGAATCATAAAGATTTAAGTTATACCTTACTCGGTACTCAACGGTATTAGATAATGGTAGATGGCTCATGGCTAATCACTAATTGCTAATAGACATCTTCAAAAACTACAGTAGGGTAGCATTAGGCTACCGTTGCTGGAATTTTGGGGAAATGTCTAATAAAGGAAAGATAGAGCATCGCGGAAATACATAGATAAAAAAGAAAGGGTGTTTCCCCTTGAAAACCGTCAAAGAAAATGACAAAATTTCTGTAAGAAACCGCATTTCTGAGCATGGATTCAGAAAAAATCCCAAATCCCGATTACTCATTACCATTCCCCATTACTATGCCATTTTTCCGTGAAGACGAACAACTAAAAACTCTCGGTGAGCAAATTTTAAGAGCTACCCGGACAAAATTTCCCTCCTTACAACCTGATCAAATCGCGATTACTTGGATTGTGTATGATACACCCGTTCCTGTCAATACGGGAGGGGCTCTCAGTGCCAATGAATTTTGGAAATATGAAGTCAGAGGGTTTGCTGATCGCGCTTCCGAAAAAATCTATCCGGCGAGTATCGTTAAATTATTCTATCTTGTCGCGGTCTATGAATGGTTAGAAAAAGGAATGATTCCCCCCTCAGAGGAATTAGAACGCGCCATCCGTGATATGATTGTAGATTCTAGTAATGACGCGACAAGTTTAGTGGTAGATGTGTTAACGGGAACCACTAGCGGACCGGAATTAACAGGAGGTCCCTTTACCACTTGGCAACAACAACGTAATTTAGTCAATCGTTATTTTCACTCCCTACAATGGCCTGAATTAGAATCTATTAATGTTAATCAAAAGACATGGGGAGATGGCCCCTATGGACGCGATCGGGCTTTTTTAGGGCAAATGATGGAAAATCGCAATATGTTAACCACTAATGCTACTGCCCGATTATTACATAGTATTATTGGCGGTGTCGCGGTATCCTCAAAAACCTCTCAAAAGATGATGCAATTCATGGCGCGATCGCTTAATCCTCAAGAATTAGAAAATAATCCCGAAAATCAAATCATCGGATTTTTAGGGGGGGGACTTCCCGAAAATGCCCAAATTTGGTCAAAAGCCGGATGGACATCTCAAGTGCGTCACGATGCAGCTTATATTGAAATTCCCAACTTACAACCCTATTTACTGGTAGTATTTACCGAAGGCAAAGCCAACAGTAAGAATGAAGAAATATTACCATTTATTTCGCGTAAAGTTGTCGAATCAATGGAGACTTTATCGTGATATAATAGTAAGTATTTAGCTTATTTTATAACCACAAAGACAGAGAGAACACAGAGGACAGATAACAGAAAACCCAGAGAAAGTCAATAGAGAAAACCCTTTGATGATCGCCAATAACCTCCTGCCATCGTGTTTTCAGTCTTCACTACTCCTTAACCTCAAAGTGTTCGAAAATCCCCCCTTTGTGTTCTCTGTGCGTTTGTGGTTCATTTTAATTAGTTAAAAAGAAGAGTAGGTTGGGTTAAATAGATAAAGCCCCTCTACAGTGGTAGTAAGCGTTAATATTTTATTCCACCCAATCTACCCAATAAGAATCACGATGTGATATAATGGAGTTGAGTTCGTAATTGTTGATTAAAAACTATCAGAACTATCTAAAAGTTGTACCAGTCCATCCAATTGTTGTAAAATTTGCAGACGACCGCGTAATTCGGCTTCTTCCGTGGAATGTTCTGAAGACGCGACTTTCTGTAACAAACGTCGTGTTTGCACCAATTCTTGATTGATTTCTACTTTTACGCGGATATATTTAAGTCGATCATTCATCATAAGAGATTACCCTGATTGCAATTTAGATTTTATATTTTCGAGACTAGGACTAGCGCAATAATTATTTTGATATCCGCCTCGGAAATCATCAATCTGGATAAAATTAGCCCCTGACATACACTAAATTAAACATCTTTAATAGCCCCTATTGTGGTTTTGGGATTTCATAAGTAAAGAAATCGAAGGCCATACGGGTATTGGGAAAAATAGCCTGTGCTTCTTTTAATAAATCATCCAAAACAACGGCATTTCCTGGGGCATAGCGGGGACTAAAATGAGTAAGAATTAACTCTTTTACACCCGCGGCTAATGCCACTTGTGCCGCCATTGTTGAGGTAGAATGTAAGCGATCGAAGGCCATTTGGGCATCTTGATGGGCAAAGGTAGCCTCATGGACTAATAAATCAGCCCCTTGGGCTAATTCCACCGCGCCATCACAATAGATAGTATCAGTACAATAAACAAATTTACGTCCAATTTGCGTCGGGCCACAAAATTCAGCACCATTGACTTGACATCCATTGGCTAAGGTGACAGTTTTGCCCTGTTTTAATTGGCCATAGATGGGACCAGAGGGTATTCCATAAGCTTTGGCTTTTTCCACATCAAAGTGCCCCGGACGATCTTTTTCCGTGATCCGATAACCGAATGCCGTTACTCGATGTTTTAATAGTCCACAACTAACCACATATTCTTCATCTTCATAAACAATACCTGGCCGAGACTTATGGACTTTGACAGGATAGGATAAATGGGTTTGGGAGTAACGTAAACAGGCTTGAAGATAGTCGTCTAATCCAGAGGGACCATACATATCAATCCGTTTCGCGTTTCCGGCTAACCCGCAACTGGCTAATAAACCCGGAAGTCCGAAAATATGATCCCCGTGGAGATGGGTGATAAAGATACGACTTAATTGACTTACTTTTAAGTCACTGCGAAGAAATTGATGTTGGGTTCCCTCTCCAGAGTCAAATAACCATACTTCCGCCTTTTGGGGAAGACGAAGGGCGATGCTCGACACATTACGCGATCGCGTGGGAACACCAGAACTTGTACCTAAGAATGTTATCTGCAAATGTCCAATGACCTCAATAAAACTTAATAAATGATAAATTAATGTTCAATACTATCGTGGGGTGGGAATACCCTCAATGAGAAAGGGAGTTTTTCTCCCTAGTTTCTTCCTTTTACCCAGTATTTGAGGTGAAAAACCCGGTTTTTGGGGTGGATGTCAAACCTCGGAGTCTCCCCCTTCCCACATTGATCATCTAGGTTCCTTTTGCCTTTAATCTGACGCAATGAAATCTCAATTTTCCTTGACTTCTCTTTTTTCTAGACTCACCAAAGGCTATTGGTGGGGCTCTCTTTTCCTCTGGTTGTTGATCATAGCACCTGCTGAAGCTTCTTTAATTTTACGCGTGGGTATCCAAGAAGGTGTTAATCAAGTGAAAGTGGGAAGTACCACTAGAGCCCTTGTACGCGATGGAAGTAGTGGTCAAATTTTGGGAGAAATTCCCGCGATGGATGGTTTCGCAGCTCAACCTTCTGGCACTAAGGTGGCTTTGTCTAAATGGCAAGCCAATGACATTATCATTGAACCTTCTGCTAATGGTTATGTTTGGATCGGTGATCGTTGGTATCGCGGCAGCGCGATGTTAATTTCGCGTAAGGGAAGTGTCACCGCGGTTAATTATGTCGATTTAGAACAATATTTATATAGTGTGTTAGGTGCTGAGATGAGTGGGAATTGGCCTCAAGAGGCCTTAAAGGCTCAAGCTGTCGCGGCACGCTCCTACGCGTTACATCAACGTCAACAGGCGGGAAATGGGATTTATGATTTAGATGATACCCAGGGATCTCAGGTTTATAAGGGTTTGCAAACGGAGTCTTCTGGAACTTATGCCGCGGTTGATGCTACGAAGGATCAGGTTTTAACTTATAACGGACAAGTGATTTTAGCCGCGTTTCATTCTTCTTCGGGGGGACATACCGAAAATGTCGAGGAAGTTTGGAGTCAACCTTTACCTTATTTAAGGGGGGTTCCTGATTTTGATCAAGGCTCTCCGGTTTTTGAGTGGAGTAAGACTTTTACGCGATCGCAATTAAATGGACTTATTTCTGGTGTGGGGAATGTTATGGAGTTGACTCCTCAACGCAAAACCACTTTTGGTAGTATTGTTTCTATGAAAGTGGTGGGTGATAAGGGATCTAAGGTTTTGAGTGGTGATGCTTTACGCGAAGTTTTGGGGTTAAAGAGTAATCGTTTTACCGTAAAACCGGTGAATAATTCCAAAAATCCTACCGCGTTTGAGGTGAAGGGGCGAGGTTTTGGCCACGCGATCGGTTTAAGTCAGTGGGGCGCCTATAATTTAGCCCAACAGGGTTATAAATATGATCAAATTTTGGCTTACTATTACCGCGGGGCAAACCTCGCGAAAATTCAAGTTCAGTAGACATCTGCAAAAACTACTGTAGGGTAGGCATCCTGCCTGCCATTGATCCGATTTTGAGGAGATGTCTATTGTGTAGAGCTCACCCATAATATTAAAGAGATATTAGGGATGGGCGATCGCGTAACCCGCCTGTGGCACTTATCGCGTGCCTCTTTTTCTGATCTGGGACTTCAATGAGATGCCCGAAGCCTGATACTGATCCTCTTCATTGAGATACTTAAGCTAAGTATTCTCTTATTAAGGGATCACGCATCAGATATATAGATATTTAAAGATGCGGTATCGCGTCTGTGTGTGAGACAGACTAGAGTCGATTTTTCGGAATGGATCAGAGAAATAGGTATGAGACATCTCCGATAATTATTGTCGCCCAGGCATCCTGCCCGCGATTGACATGATTGTTGGGAGATGTCTATTAGAGGAGCCATATCGCGTCTTTGTCTGAGATACTTTAGTCCCTATGATCGGGGGCCAGACTAACTTTAGTGTATTACCTATGAGCCATTACCCGATAATGGGTGATCGACGAAGTTAGTAATATATTTTCCCTCCGCCCCACCGGCTGCCCGGAATTTTAGGTTGTAGGAGGATGTGCCCCGCGATCGCCTGCAAATCATCGTCTGTGAGATTTCTCATTTCCGGGTAAATATCAGCACTTTTGGTGCTGGGGTGTAATTCAGAAATCTCCATTTCCCCATCATAAGTGGTGGGATTCTTTAGGTAATCCACTAACCCTTCAATGTTGTCACGGGGAGGAGTAGCTCTAGCCAAAGTATCCTCATCGAGGCCAACATTCTGGTTTGTCTTGGTTATCCCGCGAACATGACATTGAGCACAGGCGTAGTTAAATAGGCTTTTACCTTCCTTGACTTGTTTTAGGCTCAGGATAATTGTGTCACCCTCATAGTTCAGCTTTACAGTACGAACTTCTTCACTTAGTTCCACTGCACCTGCACTGCTGACAAAGATTTGAAAAGTAAAAATCACAGTGGCCAAAGCCAGCCAGAAGTATCTTTTAATCATGTTTGTCCTTAATGAGATAAATTGTGCTTGCTCGTTTTCCTCTCTGGGCTAAAAATCAGAGAGTTTTTCACGAGATGAGTTGATAAATATTATGCCATTGAGGGTAAAAAGCCCTTGACATAGTTAGAGAAGCACGATCGTGTCTCATCCACTGTATATATAAAGATTAAGGAAACCACTGAATATATAGAGATTAGGGGAGCGCGATCGGGCTCATTTTCTCATCGCGAGTTAAGTCTGTGAAAAGATTACTTTTTAGGAGAAAGAGACGAAGGTTCAGAGCGAGTCAACGCGTCCTGATAAGGATCAGGTAAAGCCTGTTGCACCTCCAAAATCGGCATTAAATCTACAGATAACTGATTACTGACAGAACCCGTTTTTACCCCAACAAGACGACGACTCTGATCCTGTAACTTAACCAACTCCTCCTGATAAACCCCCAAAACCCTCGCGAGACTACCCGCAACAATATCCCAACTCTCATCACTCCCCAACTTATCCGCGATACCCTGAAATAACTGATCCTGTTGTTTTTTTTGGACATACTCTTTCAATAACTTACCCGACTTTTGGGAAACCGCGTCATAAACCTCCCCCTGGGACCACCAGAGTCCGGGTTCACTCAAAAGCCAAGTCAAAATATATTCATGGGCGTGTTGTTCCTTCACCCAAGTCGCGAGATACTGTAAATCTTCCATGATTGATCCTCCCCTACAACTGGCTTGATCCGTCTTTGCATCACCTGGCTGTCTTCAAAAGAACAATACACTAAAACCAGATTGCTATTATCTTAGATGTTTGAGGAAAGAGAACGCGGTATCAGCCGCCTCCCTTGCTTCTATTTTTGGTCACTCGCGGGAGACTTACATGACAAAACAGAATTTTGGTGTAATTGGTTTAGCTGTAATGGGTGAGAATCTCGCGCTAAACGTAGAGCGCAATGGGTTCTCCGTCGCCGTGTACAACCGCACCACCGCCAAAACCGATGAATTTATGGCGAAACGGGCCCAAGGAAAAAATGTCAAGGCCACTACAACCTTAGAAGAATTTGTCCAAAGTTTAGAACGTCCCCGGCGCATCTTAGTCATGGTACAGGCGGGGAAAGCCGTTGATGCAGTTATTGAGCAATTAAAACCCTTACTGGAACCCGACGACATGATCATAGATGGCGGAAACTCCCTCTATGAAGACACCGAGCGTCGCACCAAAGCATTAGAACCCACAGGACTGGGTTTTGTGGGAATGGGTATTAGTGGGGGTGAAGAAGGGGCCCTTAATGGTGCAAGTTTAATGCCCGGTGGGACCAAAACTGCCTATGAAAAATTAGAGCCCATTCTGACCAAAATTGCCGCGCAAGTGGATGATGGTCCCTGTGTCACCTATATTGGTCCCGGTGGTGCAGGTCATTATGTGAAGATGGTACATAATGGCATTGAGTATGGGGATATGCAGTTAATTGCCGAAGCCTATGATCTCCTCAAAAATGCCGCGGGTTTAGATCACAACCAATTACAGGAAGTATTTGCCCAGTGGAATACCACCGACGAACTGGGGTCTTTTTTGATTGAAATTACGGCCAATATCTTCAAATATCTTGATCCCGAAACCAATCAATCAATGGTTGAGTTAATCATGGACTCCGCGGGACAAAAGGGCACAGGCCGTTGGACTGTGGTTAGTGCCTTAGATTTAGGGGTAAGTATTCCCACTATTACTGCCGCGGTTAATGCTCGGATTATTTCATCTTATAAAGATGAACGGGTACAAGCCTCTCAACAATTAACCGGCCCTAGTGCCACCTATGATGGGGATGTCAAGGCTTTTATTAACAAAGTCCGTGACGCGTTATATTGCTCGAAGATTTGTTCTTACGCCCAGGGGATGGCATTGTTAAGTAAAGCCTCGAAGCAGTTTAATTATGACCTCGACTTCAGTGAAATTGCCCGAATTTGGAAGGGTGGTTGTATTATTCGCGCCGGTTTTTTGGATAAGATTAAAGTCGCGTTCAAAGAAAATCCCGAATTACCAAATTTGTTATTAGCGCCTGAGTTTAAACAGACGATTTTAGATCGTCAACAAGCATGGCGAGATGTGTTAGTGGTATCAAATCAATTAGGGATACCTGTCCCTGCTTTTAGCGCGTCTTTAGATTATTTTGATAGTTATCGACGCGATCGCTTGCCTCAGAATTTAACCCAAGCCCAACGGGATTATTTTGGAGCTCATACTTATGAGCGTATTGATAAACCCCGCGGTCAGTTTTTCCATACCGATTGGTTGCATGAGGTTGGGTAATAGCTAATAGGTAATGGGTAATAGGTAATGGTAATTGTCATGAGTAAATTATCTTATCTCTTACCCATTACCTAATTTATCCGACCAATATCCGTCAAGATCACGATAAGTGTATCAACAATCTGTGTTCATCTGCGTTCATCTGCGGTTAAATCAATTTATCTTTATATATATTCCTATTCTAAAAACTTAAGGCAAAATTGCCGGAAACCGGACTCATTTTAATAGTAAAATATCAGAAAGTGACCTAATCTCCAATCCAGAATGAGTTATTGTTTAAATCCCAATTGTACTAAACCCCAAAACCCCACAGAAGCCAAACTTTGTCGCACCTGTAAATCGAAATTACTATTACGCGATCGGTATCGTGCGATTAAACCCATTGGCCAAGGAGGATTTGGTCGAACATTTCTGGCAATTGATGAAGATAAACCCTCAAAACCACGGGCTGTCATCAAACAATTTTTCCCCCTAGATCCCCATCTTATTCCCTCTGTCAATAACCATAATAGTAAAAAAGCCGCGGAACTATTTGAACAAGAAGCCCATCGCCTCGATCAATTAGGTAAACATCCTCAAATACCTGAATTATTAGCCTATACCATCCAAGAAAAACGACAATATGTTGTCCAAGAATTTATAGATGGTTTCAACTTAGCTCAATTAGTAGAAAAAGAAGGTACTTTTAACGAAAATCAAATCAAAGAACTACTAAATAGTTTACTTCCTGTCTTGCACTTTATCCACTCACAAAGTGTTATTCACCGTGATATAAAACCTGAAAATATCATCTGTGGTTCATCTCTAAATAACAAACAAATCCCCCCCATTAATACGCGAGGGTTCGGGGGAGATAATTCCCCCCCTTACCAAGGGGGGGCTAGGGGGGGATCACTCGTTTTGGTGGACTTTGGTGCGGCTAAATTTGCGACAGGAACCGCGTTGATTAAAACCGGAACAACTATCGGAAGTCCTGAATATATCGCGCCGGAACAAACCAGAGGAAAAGCCATTTTTGCCAGTGATATTTATAGTTTAGGAGTCACTTGTTTATATCTTCTCACTCAAGTTTCACCCTTTGATTTATTCGATCCAGGTGAAAATAAATGGATATGGCGAGAATATTTAATCGGAAATGCTATCAGTGAAGAACTAGGTAAAATTCTCGATAAAATGATCGAAAATGCCGTTAATCGTCGCTATCAAAGCGCGTCAGAAGTCCTCACTGATTTAAACCCTCAAGCCGCGTTAAAATTACAATCTATCCCAATTGCTATTAAAAAAAATACTTCAAAACCCAAGAAAATTACAGAAATTATTACTCCGAACGTCCCCCACAATCATAACTGGAAATGTATTAATACACTGACAGGACATACTCAAATTATTTATACGATCGCGTTTAGTCCGAATGGAGAAGTGCTCGCGAGTGGAAGCGATGACAAAACGATCAAAATTTGGGATGTCGAAGACGGTGAAGAAATCATAACATTAACAGGACATACGAACTCAATTTATGGTGTGACTTTTAGCCCTGATGGTAAATTATTAGCCAGTTGTAGTCAAGATAAAACGATCAAACTTTGGCGCATGAAAGACGGTAAAAATATCCGTACTCTCACCCCTCATGCTAACTCAATTTATTCCCTCGTGTTTAGTCCGAATGGAGAATTTTTAGCTAGTAGTAGTTGGGATGGAAATATAAAAATTTCACGAGTTAAAGATGGTGAAGAAATCAACACGATCGCGGCTCATCCAAGTTTAGTTTATTGCATCGTATTTAGTCCCGATGGACAACTATTAGCCAGTAGTAGTTTGGATAAAACCATCAAAATTTGGCGAGTCAAAGATGCTCAATTAATACGAACCTTAAAAAATCATCTCGACTGGGTGCGTTGTATCGCATTTAGTCCCGATGGTGAATTTTTAGCCAGTGGTAGCCACGATCATACCATTAAAATTTGGTGGGTAAAAAATGGGCAAGAAATTTTAACATTTAAACGTCATTCTTGGTATGTAGATTGTCTAGCATTCAGTCCCGATGGAGAATATATTATCAGTGGGAGTAATCAAACCATAAAACTTTGGCGAGTCAAAGATGCCCAAGAAATTTGCACCTTAAACGAACATACTAACTCCGTTTACGCGATCGCGTTTAGTCCCGATGGTGAAACCTTTGCCAGTGGAAGCAGTGATAAAACTATCAAGATTTGGAAATGTGATTAAATTCACCCAAGCTGTTTCATTCTGTAGGGGGGGGTTCACGGAAATCATTGATACCCACAGATAAATGAAATAAACCCGCCCCATCCCTTACGCATAAACACTTTTTATCTGTCTCTTTAACTTGTCTAATAAAAAATATTCTTTGTGCACTCTGTACCTTTGTGGTTCAATTATAAAGAACCCTTTTTAAACCGCTTCAAAAACTCAGG
Source organism: Microcoleaceae cyanobacterium bin_387 (assembly GCA_037440985.1). GTDB lineage: Bacteria > Cyanobacteriota > Cyanobacteriia > Cyanobacteriales > Microcoleaceae > JBEDKD01. The sequence continues at coordinate 3,859 of JBBITB010000020.1, read as the reverse complement.
AGTTACTAACCCTTGGGGGAAAAAGATTGTTCCCAAAACAATCAAAACTCCAAAAATAATCAATCTTCCATCTTTGAGAAATTGTGACAACCAAACAGGCAAACCATGAATATCCGCCATAGCGCGTAAAATCTCCGGTAAAGCCGTAAAAACCATGCCACCCATCACCGCACCCACAAAAGTCCGACTCCCGCCAATTAACACTGATGTCAAATAAATAATACTCGCGTCAAAAGTCCCTTGACGGGCATTCCAAGTATTAAGAAAATGAGCACTAATTACGCCCACAACTCCTGCTAAAATCGCCCCTAAAGTAAAAGCTAAAACCTTATAAACTGTCGGGTTAATTCCCATCGCATCCGCGGCTAATTCATCGGCACGAATGGCAGCAAAAGCACGTCCCACTCTAATCTTTTCTAACCGATAAAGAATTACCATACTCACTATCAGTAATGGTAAAACAATCCATAAATACTCTACTGGTGAATGAAAGGGTTGAGGAATACCAAAAATCCCGACTGCTCCTCCTGTAATATCCAAATTTAACGCGAAAACACGCAAGATTTCCACAAACGCGATCGTCGCGATCGCCAAATAAATCCCCCGTAATCTTAACGCGGGAATACCCACAAAAATACCCAAAATACCCGTGACAATGCCCGCGCATAACATTTCTATCAATAATAATGGTACAGGAAATGAACCACTGACGGGTTTAAATACCGTTGTAGATAGAATCGCGGCAATATATCCCCCCAAAGCATAAAACCCCGGACTTGCCAAAGATAATTGTCCCGTCATTAGTGGTAAATAGAGAGATAAACCCAAGATCGCGCCGATCATCATCGACACAATAAGAAAGCCATAATTTGAGAAAAAATCAGTCATTTTTCTTGGTTAAATTGAGAGATAAATCAATTATTTTGTCGTCACCTTAAAGTGCATAACAGAGTTAAACTTTTTCAATGAAACGTCGTCCTAATAATCCTTGAGGACGAACCATTAACATGATAAAAAGGATACCAAACGCGATCGCGTCTTTATAACCTGAAAAATCAGAAGGCACAAAAGCCTCAGCTAATCCGATGACAAAACCGCCTACAATTGCACCCGGAATACTTCCCAGTCCACCTAATACAATTACGGCTAAACCTTTTAAGCCAAATTCTAAACCAAAGTAGGGGTTTTTGATACTGAGACTGGACGCGACTAAAGTGCCTGCAATTCCCGCGAGAAAACTGCTGACAAAAAAAGTCAGAGTAATATATTTATCTGTATCAATTCCTAATAAATTAGAAGTAGTAGCATCTTCCGCGACAGCTTGCATTGCCTTACCATATTTTGTGAAATTAATCAAGTAAGTTAAAATTCCTACGATCGCGATAGAAACACCAAAAATGACAATTTGAACTGTCCGAATAGGAATAGTTTTTTCCACAGTTCCAAAATTAATTGCCGCGGGTAAATCACCATAAATATTACTGGGGTATGAATAACTTTCAGCCCCGACAAGATATTGAATAATATTGGCAATGGCTACCGCGACTCCTAAACTTGATACCACCGTTAATAGTGGATCGGAATGACGATGACGCAAAGGACGAAAAGCGATTCTTTCAATTAATACGCCTATCATTCCCGCGAAAGCACTTCCCAGAATTAACGCGATCGCGAAGGGTAATTGTAAAGGTAATTTAGCATTAGCCAATAATCCATTAAACCCAAAAGCACCACCCATAAGAGTATAAGTGAAATAGGCTCCCAGTGTAAATACTGCACCATGAGCAAAATTAATGATACCCAAAATGGAAAAAATCAGTGTGTAGCCTAAAGCAAAAATCGCGTACACACTCCCAATGGACAAGCCATTTAAGAATTGTTGTAGAAATATTGTTAAATCCATTATTAAACTTTACCTCAGCGTTTACAGATCGATCATGGTGGGAGCATCCCACTTTTGTAGGGGCGAAGTATTCCGGCAGTAAATCTCTGCTTGTAACCAATAACTTATCTGCCGGAATGCTTCGCCCTAAGCATATATTTGCAAAAATGGGATGTTCCCGATGTCTGCTTTGTCGTTACCCCGAAACACAAGTTAATCTTCGATAGCAAAAGTCGATTTCAATGAGCTAAAAAACCGCTAAACCTCAACCATTTTTAGTCCTCCTTAGAGGAATTCAGCAAAAAAGGGAAAATTCGCGAGTTTTCTAACTGTTTTTAGTCCTCTTTAGAGGACTTCAGCTATTAGCCCGGAACTTAAGTTCCGGGTGGTATTTTCTTACTTTAGGAAAACAAACTTACCCGTAGTTCCATCAGCTTCCATTTTGATTTGTGCCACATAAAAATTACTTTGCACAATTTCACCTTCCGGTGTAAAAGAGATTTCACCCAAGGGAGTATCATACTTACCCTTTAACAATTGTTCATTCAATTTTGTGCGAAGTTCAGGCAAAGCCATTTTATTAACTTTTGACTGACTATTTACGGCTTTCAAGGCTTCGGTAAAAACTTGAACCCCTGTAAAAGCTTGAGCACTAAATTGAGGCGGTTCCTTCTTATATTGACTAACATAAGCATCGTGGAACGCCTTATTAACAGCATTGGGCTGTTCAGGACTATAAGCTTGGGCAATTAAAACGCCATCACAAAATTGCTTACAAACAGGATAAATATTAGTAGTATTTAAACCATTCCCACCAATAATGATACCTTTGTAACCCAATTCTCGTAACTGCTTAATTAAGTTACCGCCATCTGCTGCCAACCCAGAGATAATAATTAAATCTGGGTTAAGATTAATCGCGTTGGTTGCTTGAGATTGGAAGTCTGTATCAGTAGTTTGGAATTTTTGAACCGTCGCCAATTCTAAATTCAAATCCTTAACTGCTTGTTGGAATGTTTCTGTTTCCGATTTACTAAAAGCATCATTTTGGGCAAAAAATACCGCGACTTTTTTAATATTGGGGTTTTGTTTGAGGGCTGCTTTTACGGAATTTGGAGCCACTACCGCCACGGGTGCTGACACACGGGCAATATAATCTCCGATCTGGGGAATACCCTTCGCGGTATTCGATGGCCCTAATACAGGTACTTTGGCACGATCCGCGATCGGATCAGCACTAAACGCGTGTTGGGACAAAGTTGGACCGACAATACCCACAACTTTATCTTGATTAATCAGAGTTTGGAAAGCATTAATCGCGCCCGCTTCATCTCCCCCCGTATCTTGGAAGACCAACTTAATCGGAGTCCCGTCAATCCCCCCTTGATCGTTAAAATATTTTTCTGCGATTTTAGCGCCCGCGACTTGTTCTTGACCCAATAAGGCCACATTACTTGTTTGCGCCACTCCGATCCCAATGGGAATACCCGGCCCACTTGTCGCAGGAGATCCCGCGGGTGTGGTGGTTGGGGCTGTAGCCCCAGGTGAACTCGTCGTGGCCCGAGGAGAACTGGTTGAACCTTGGGGCCTACTTGTCTGACTACAAGCAAACAGTAGTGAAGCGCAAGTTACCAACAAACCAAATGTAGGAAGTATCTCCTTTCTCATATCCTCACCCAACATATATATAGTCAGTGGCAATATTCTACATAGCCTTGCACCCGCGATCGTATCCACCTTTTTTTATTTTTCCTTTGTACGGACTAATGTTGGGTATGGTGAGAGTTTGTGGGAACAGTCTCAATATAGAGAAAGATAGCGAAAAGGTTTAAATTCGGATCATCTATAGGGGCAAGTAGAGACATCGCCCAGGGCTGTCCCCACACACACAACATATATATGTAAGACAACCAGGAAAGCTCATGGGCATTTGTGGCATGAGGGGTTTTAGATAAGTCCCCAGTGGAAAATGGACCT